>JAZODA010000058.1:0-8139 GCA_045596745.1 Acutalibacteraceae bacterium | reverse complement strand
TCGTTCATGAAACGCATATCGTTTCCGGGGCTGTTACCGGTTGCCAGCATAAAGCGCAGAGCGTCCGCGCCGTACTGGTCGATAATCTCCAGCGGGTCGATACCGTTGCCCAGCGACTTGGACATCTTGCGACCCTGCGAGACACGCACCAGGCCGTGAATCAGCACCGTGCTGAACGGTGCTTTGCCGGTGTAGGCGAGACCCGAGAAAATCATACGGCTTACCCAGAAACCGATGATGTCGTAACCCGTCACCAACGTGTTGGTGGGGTAGAAGTACTTATAATCCTCGCTCTCGGTGTCGGGCCAGCCCATCGTGCTGAACGGCCACAGTGCCGAGGAGAACCAGGTATCCAGCGTGTCGGGATCCTGCGTCAGCTTGCCGCCGCAGTGCGGGCAAGTGGTGGGATCCTCCTTGGAAACAACCGTAGCGCCGCAATCGTCGCAGTACCAGGCGGGAATCTGATGACCCCACCACAGCTGACGGGAAATACACCAGTCACGGGTGCCGCGCATCCAGTTCATATAGTTCTTGGTGAAGCGCTCCGGCACAAAGCGGATTTCGCCCTTTTCCACCGATTCGATAGCGGGACCGGCGAGCGGCTCCATCTTGACGAACCACTGCTTGGACACCATCGGCTCGATGGTGGAGTGGCAGCGGTAGCACGTACCGACATCGTGACGATGCGGCTCGGTCTCTTTCAGATAGCCACCGGCTTCGAGATCTTCCAGAATCGCACGGCGAGCTTCGGCGGTGGTCATACCGGCATACTTGCCGCAATCAAACACTTCGGGCTCGTCCGCAACGACCTTGCCGGAAGCACGCAGCTCGTCGGCAATCGCCTTGTCGGCAGCACCGGTCATCAGACCGTCGTAGGTGAACACGCGGATGATCGGCAAATCGTGACGGCGACCCACTTCGAAGTCGTTGGGGTCGTGGGCAGGGGTGATTTTCACAACACCGGTACCCTTGGTCATATCGGCGTGCTCATCGCAGACGATGGGCAGCTCGCGACCGACCAGCGGCAAAATCACGTGGCAGCCGTGCAGATGCGCATAGCGCGGGTCTTCAGCGTTGATAGCCACCGCAGTATCGCCCAGCATGGTTTCGGGACGGGTGGTGGCGAGTTCCAGCTGTTCACCGGTTTCTTTGACGGTGTACAGCAGGTGCCAGAAGTGGCCGTCACGCTCTTCGTATTCCACCTCGGCATCCGAAATGGAGGTGTGGCAATGCGGACACCAGTTGACCATACGGTTGCCGCGATAGATGAGACCTTCCTCGTACAGGCGCACGAACACCTCGCGCACCGCCTTGGAGCAGCCTTCGTCCATCGTGAAGCGTTCACGTTCCCAGTCACAGCTCGAGCCGAGCTTCTTCAGCTGGCTGACAATGCGGTTGCCGTACTGGTTCTTCCACGCCCAGGCGCGCTCCAGGAAGCCGTCGCGACCCAGCATATCCTTGGTCACGCCGTCCTTGCGCATCGCTTCCACAACCTTCGCCTCGGTGGCGATGGAGGCGTGGTCGGTGCCGGGCAGCCACAGCGTGGCAAAGCCCTGCATGCGCTTGAAGCGAATCAGGATGTCCTGCAGCGTGTTATCCAGGGCATGGCCCATATGCAGCTGACCCGTGATGTTCGGGGGCGGGATAACAATTGTGTAGGGCGTTTTATCGGGATCCGGCTCGGCGTGGAACCAACGGCCGTCTACCCAGAATTGGTAGATGCGGTCCTCCACCTCGCGCGGTTCGTAAGTTTTGGCAAGTTCTTTGTTCGTCGACATAATGCCATCCTCCACAAGACAATATATGTCAAAATTATATCACGCCTTTTTTATTTATACAAGTATAAAAATCACAAAAAAGCAGTTTTCATTTTACTGCGGATATGATATACTAAACGTGAGGGAGGCGATGGCCGTGAAAATTACGTTAAACCCCGATGAAGAAATTGTCCGCATTGTCAAAGAAGGACTCAAGCAGACCGGTGGCTATTGTCCCTGTCGCCGCGAACGCACCGAAGAAAACAAGTGCATTTGCCGCGAGTTTCGGGAGCAGATGAACGACCCGGAATATGAAGGCTTTTGCCACTGTATGTTGTACTACAAAGCCAAAGGCTGAAAGGATGGTTTACTATGGCGGAAATCGTGTTGACGGAACAGAATTTTGAGGCTGAGGTGCTTCGCTCGGAGCGCCCGGTTTTGGTGGATTTTTGGGCGACCTGGTGCGGCCCGTGCCGTATGCTCGCGCCGACGCTGGAGGAGCTGGCAAAGGAGTATGCCGACCGCGTGACGGTGGGCAAAATCAACGTGGACGAGCAGCCGGCGCTGGCGATGCGTTTCGGCATTCAGAGCATCCCGACGGTGATGCTTTTTAAGGACGGTCAGGTGGTGCAGACGGTGGTCGGCTTCCGCCCGAAAGAGCAGTTTGTGCAGATGATTGAGTCTCTGTAACAGAAAACCGACGGCACGCGCCGTCGGTTCTTTTTTATTTCGTTTGTTGAAATATGACAGAAAATGTGGTAATTTGACCGATTTATTCTCCGCCCGCGCAATTGAAATGTACCCGGTGGATTTAGTATACTGTAAGTACTTCTTCGGAGGGAGGTCTCGGCATGGAGACAAATAAATCCAAACGGGTAGCACTGCATATCGGTACCGCCTGCGTGTTCACCTATATGATTGGCTATTATATGCGCAAATTGCTGAGTGTTACCACACCGATTTTGCTGGGTGACGGGTACACAGAATCCTTTATCGGCGCGCTTTCTTTTGCGTATATGCTGATGTATGCGGTGGGACAGCTCGTCAACGGACGATTGGGCGATCGGGTGCATCCCCGCTGGATGATTCTGATGGGATTGTGCCTCCCGGGACTGACCCAGATGCTGTTTCCGTTCGTGCCGTGGCGTGCGGGTCAGGTGGTTTGTTTTGCGTGTCTCGGCTTCTTTTTGTCGATGCTTCGCGGCCCGCTTGTGAAGGCGATTTCGGAAAACACGTTGCCGCAACATGCCCGATTGTGTTGTGTCGGCATTTCGGTGGTTACCTACCTCGGCCCGCTCATTGCGTCACTACTCGCCATCCTTTTTAAATGGAAAATGGTGTTTGTAGTCGGTGGTGGTTTCGGCATTCTGATGGGTTTGCTGATGTGGGCGGTGTTTACCGCCTTGGAACGCTCGGGGGATATTGTATTCCGCGCCCCGTCAAAACAGCAACCCAAACGATATGCCGAACTGTTTCGCATCGACCGCTTTGTGATGTTTATGGTGCTCAGTGGTCTGTTCGAGATTTCCTGCGCCTCCATCGATGCGTGGATATCCACCTACCTGGTGCAGCACCTGAACTTTTCCGTGTCGGCCGCAAACCTGATTTATTCCGGCATCTCGGTGGTGTCGGCGCTGTGTCCTTGCTTGTGCCTGATTTTACTGCGCCTGCTGCGCAATTCGGATATGCGGTTGTTGCAGTTTTCGCTTTTCATCGCGGCGGCACTGTACGCGCTGATGGCCGTCGTTTCGCACCCCGTTATCAACACACTGTGCTTTTTCTTGACGCTTATGGCCACCTCGGTGGCATCGGCGGTGCTTTGGAGCATCTACATTCCGAGTCTCGGCAAGAGCGGGCAGGTATCTACCGCCAATGGACTGCTGGATTTTTGCGGTTACGTGGGCGCGGCAATCGCCAGTTTGGTAATCTCCAACGCCATCCGCTACTTTGGCTGGGTTGAGGTGCTGTTTATCTGGGCGGCGGTACCGTTTATCGGTTTTGTAATTGTCACGGTGAACCGCTACCGAGGCAGAAAAATTACCAACTAAAAAATGCAGAAAAAATGTTGCATTTACACGCGAAAAAGGGTATAATACAATGTCGTATGCGCCGAAAGGCGGATCAACACAGTTTTTAATTTATGCTAAAATAAAGGGTGGAGTGTGTCATGGAAAACAAAGAACGCAGAGTTGGTACGATTTCTCGCGGTATCCGTTGCCCCATCATTCGTCAGGGCGATGATCTGGCTGCTGTGGTAACCAACAGTGTGCTGGAAGCTGCCGAATACGAGGGCTTCGAGCTTCGTGATCGTGACGTTATCGCGATGACGGAATCCATTGTTGCTCGTTCGCAGGGTAACTACGCTACGATCGATGATATCGCGGCGGACGTTCAGGCGAAGCTGGGCAGCGAAACCATCGGCGTTATTTTCCCGATCCTGTCCCGTAATCGTTTCTCGATTTGCCTGCGCGGTATTGCGAAGGCTGTCAAGAAGATCGTGCTGATGCTCAGCTATCCGACCGACGAAGTCGGCAACTCGCTGGCCACCTACGATCTGATTGAAAAAGCGGGTATCAACCCCTATTCCGATGTGCTGTCTCTGGAGCGTTATCGTGAAGTGTTCGGCGTGCAGAAGCTGGAGTTCACCGGCGTGGACTATGTGGAGCTGTACACCAACCTCATCAACGAGATGGGCGCTGAGGTGGAGATTATCTTCGCCAACCAGCCCAAGGCGATTCTGGACTACACCGATTGCGTGCTGACCTGCGACATTCACACTCGTGAGCGCACCAAGCGCGTGCTGAAGGAAGCCGGCGCCAAGGCTGTTTGCGGTATGGACGATATCCTGAACGCTCCTGTCAACGGCAGCGGCTGCAACGAAAAGTACGGTCTGCTTGGCTCCAACAAATCCACCGAGTCGATTATCAAGCTGTTCCCCCGTGAGTGCAAGGACCTGGTGCTGGATATTCAGGAGCGCATCCTGAAGGCTACCGGCAAGCACGTGGAGGTTATGGTGTACGGCGACGGCGCGTTCAAGGATCCCAAGGGTAAGATTTGGGAGCTGGCCGACCCGGTTGTCTCTCCCGCTTTCACCGACGGTCTGATTGGTACTCCCAACGAAATCAAGCTGAAGTATTTGGCGGATAACGATTACAAAGACCTCTCCGGTGAGGCGCTGAAAAAGGCTATCTCCGACAAGATTCGTGAGAAAGACGGCAGCAGCCTCGTAGGCGTGGAAGTGGCACAGGGCACGACGCCCCGTCAGCTGACCGACCTTATCGGCTCGCTGTGCGACCTCACCAGCGGTTCCGGTGACAAGGGTACGCCGGTTGTTCTGGTTCAGGGTTACTTCGACAACTACACCAACTAAGGGGGAGCCACAGATGGATTGCAATAAAAGACCCGAAACCATGGAGCGCATCACTACCTTTGAACTGGCAAATGCGTTCATCGAAGAGCAGGTAAAAGAAATCCGTGCCCAGGTGGGGGATAAGAAGGTCCTTTTGGCGCTGTCCGGCGGCGTGGATTCCTCGGTCGTCGCGGCTCTGCTTATCAAAGCCATCGGCAAGCAGCTGGTGTGCGTGCACGTCAACCACGGTCTGATGCGTAAGGACGAGTCCGAAAACGTCATCAAACTGTTCAAAGGCGAGCTGGATGCTAACCTGATTTACGTGGATGCGACCGACCGCTTCCTGGATTTGCTGGCAGGCGTTGCCGAGCCGGAGAAGAAGAGAAAGATTATCGGTGCCGAGTTCATCAACGTGTTTGCGGACGAGGCGCGTAAGCTGGAGGATATCACCTTCCTGGCTCAGGGTACGATTTACCCCGACATTCTCGAAAGCATCAAGCAGGCAGAGGGCAAGAAAGCCGTCAAGTCGCATCACAACGTGGGCGGCCTGCCGGAGGATCTCCAGTTCGAGCTGGTAGAGCCCATCAAGCTGCTGTTCAAGGACGAAGTCCGCGTTGTCGGCGAGGCGCTGGGTCTGCCGCACGCGATGGTGTATCGTCAGCCGTTCCCGGGCCCCGGCCTTGGTGTTCGCTGCCTCGGTGCCATCACCCGCGACCGTCTGCACGCCCTGCGTGAGGCGGATGCCATCCTGCGCGATGAGTTCGATAAGAACGGTCTCGCCGGCAAGGTGTGGCAGTACTTCGTGGTTATCCCGGATATCAAGAGCGTTGGCGTGAAGGACGAAAGCCGCTACGAAGGCTGGCCGGCCATCCTGCGCGCGGTGAACACCACCGACGCCATGTCCGCCACCATCGAAGAGATTCCCTATGCGCTGCTGCATAAGATTACCGAGCGCATCACCGCCGAAGTGGAAGGCATCAACCGTGTGCTGTACGACCTCACCCCGAAGCCGACCGGCACCATCGAGTGGGAATAAAATGAATAACGCCCGAAAGCCTTGTATTTCAACGGCTTTCGGGCGCTTGTTTTTTATGACATATCATAGTTGTACCATTTTAGCTATCAAGATTCTATCATACCTATTCGCAAAACAACAATTGCTTTTCTCTTTCTTGTAGTGTTTGGCGGTAAAACCGTAGTATATAGGTGAAAGGAGGTCGAGCAGATGAATGACGAACGAATCATCGAACTGTTCTTTGAACGCTCTGAGCAAGCAATCAAGGAACTGGACGATAAATACGGGCGTGTCTGCCGTTCGGTATCGTACAACATATTAAACAACCACGCAGATGCCGAGGAATGCGTGAATGATGCATATTTTGGGACTTGGAACGCCATTCCCCCCGCGAAGCCCAATCCGCTTTGTACGTTTGTCTGTAAGATTGTAAGGAACATTTCGCTCAAACGCTACGAGTACAACACCGCCGCCAAAAGGAACAGCGTTTACGATGTCGCTATGGAGGAATTGGAAAACTGTCTTTCTTCTGAAACAACGGGAGAAAAAGAGCTTTCGGAGCGTGAACTAACTCAAATTATTGAAACGTTTTTGAATTCGCTCTCAAAAGAAAGCCGTGTAATTTTCTTGCGCCGCTATTGGTTTTCCGATACCTATTCCGATATCGCAAAGCAGGTCGGACTCACCGAAAAGAATGTATCTGTTCGACTTACAAGAATCCGTAAAGAATTACGGGAGTATCTGCTAGAAAGAGAGGTATTGTTATGAATTCGAAAAAATTCTCAAAAGCACTTGGCAATATTGGGGATAACTATGTCGATGAAGCTATTACTTACACCGCAAAAAAGAAAAGGCATATGTGGCTGAAGTGGACGCCTGTGGCTGCCTGTTTTGCTGTGGCCGCTGTTGCCGGTGCGTTGATTTTACCGTCTTTGTCGGATGTTGGTAAAGCGCCCGGCGGAGAAGAAATATCCAATGTAAATGAAGCAAGATATAAGGAGTTCCTGATGACGGAAGATTCTCTTGCCATTATGTGGCCGTGGGATTATTTGTCCGAATCCGAACGGCATTATGAGTTGATGCTGGATGATGTCAAATTCACAAAAAATGACAACCGAACAATCTCTGAGGAATTTATTGGAGAAAAGATTGGCAGATATTCTATTGTAGGATACGATCATGTCACCGACGAACGGCATACGGTTGATGCGGATGTGTATCTAATAAACAATGTGAGTAGAGATGAATTTGTTGCCGTGAAGTTGTCGGATAAGTTTTATTCGTACAAGAAGGATGGGTACAATCCCCCCAACACCTTGGGCGAGTTGTTTGAAACCGTGGATTTATCAAAGCTGACGGCGTTGGAACGATTTTCCGAAGATGACGGAGGAGCGGACGATAAGTATTATAAGCTGACGAGCGATGACTATATCTGGAACATTCTTTCTGATTGCGGTGAAGCAGCTTTCATCGAAGAAAATGAATTGAATTGGAGCAAGTACGATAGGAAGCATATCTCGTTTACCGTTACCGCAAATGCATTGGGTGCGTATAAGCGCGTTCTTACGATTACGGAAGACGGGTATTTAGATACGAATGTATTTAATTGGGGATATCTCTTCTATATTGGCGAGGATGCCGCAAACAAGATAATTGAATATGCCCGTGAACACTCGGAAGAAGCGGAGTTTGAACCGTATGAGCAATCTGTTTTCGGGAAAGTGACGAGTATCGCCGATGAATATGCTTTGATTGATGATTCCTCTTTGTGTAACGATCCGTCGGAGGGTATTGTTTATAAGATTCCGCTTGATGATATCCGGATATCCAGATACTTTGAAACCGATTTCATCAAGGAAGGTGACTATGTCAAGGTTGTGTATGAGGGCAAAATCAATTCGCAGACCAACACGATAACATTCGCTCAAACGATAGTCGGTGTGAATATCATATTCGATAGCGGCAAAGAAGATGAGACGCCGGAAGAGGACAGTAAAGAAACCGTGACCCATACGACG
>JAZODA010000057.1:0-20214 GCA_045596745.1 Acutalibacteraceae bacterium | reverse complement strand
TTGGACACCTCATCCGTCTTTCGCCTGCGGCGAAATCCACCTTCCCCCGAGGGGGAAGGCTTAAAAGGCTTCTCCTCAGGAGAAGCTGGCGAGCGGTAGCGAGACTGATGAGGTGGCAAAGCTCACCGCAGGTGCATCAAGGCAGCAAAAACGGCACCGCAGAGTGTTCTGCGGTGCCGTGTTTTGTTTGATTATACCGACAGATCGTCGTCGTTGTCTTCCACAGTGGGTTCACTCTGGATGACGGCGGCGAGCGCTTCGTCGGCGAGGAGATTCAGAATCTCCACTTCAGGCGCTACGTACGTTTTCATGCGTTCGCCTCCGTTCCGACAGGATCGGCAGGATACTCGTCAAATGCATCGGCAATCGCCTCGGCAACGAGAGCTTCCATCGCCGCATCGTTCGCCACGCTCGACTTGACCTGGTTCATCGTGACATCGGGCGTTTCGCCGGTGAGCATCTCATACCAGAGACGGCCGAGCATATAGCGACCCCAATCGTAGCTGACGTGGGAGTTGTCGCGCTGGATGGAGGCAACGCTGTAGCCGCCCTTATTCAGTTCGGTCTGCGCGTTCATAACCGCCTGACCGCTGGGAATCAGCGACAGACCGGTTGCTGCCGCGGCCGAGTTGTACGCCGCTTCGGTCTTGGCAAACATCGCTTCCATCGTACCGCCGGTCGTGCCGGGGCGGCTGGCGTGCTCTGCGTGACCGTCGCCGTACGCCCACACCTGATGGATGTAGATGGTGGCATTCGGCTGCAGCTTGCGAATCTCGGTGATAAGGAGGTCCAGATACGGCTGGAAGTTCGAATAATTAATCGAACGCCAGGAGGATTCCTGCAGCGTAATCACATCGAACTGGTCACTGAGGAGCGTCGCTTTCAGCGTGACCAAACCATCACCCACCGCTTTGCCGTTGAGCTGATAGTCGTAAATCGCCTGGTTGTTATACCAGTTATCGTAATGTGACTGCAGGTAGCAACCGCTCTTATAAAGGTTGACCGTCTTGAAGGTCTTGCCCTCCAGAGCGGCAATCTGCGAGAGGTAGGTCGTCGCATCCTGCGAGTAGCTGTTACCGATAGCGAGAATCTTCATATCCGCATTCTCCAAATTGTCTTCCGGAATGGGTGCGGAGGGATCATCGGGATCGGGTACTACCGTACCGGTGTTGTCACCGGGGGTGACAACCGCACTGTCGGACAGTTTGCCGTTCTCACGAGCCAGCGCCGTTTCGACACTGTCGGTACGCTCATCCGCATACAGCACCGTTTCCACACCGTCCTTTTCCAAAATCAGATAGCCACGTGCCGTGTACTTACGGACGTTGAACGCATCGTTCGGGTTGGAGGTGGTCATCGCGATGGTGTAATCGAGGTAGGTATCGGTATAGTCGGTCAGACGGAAGGTCTTGTTCGCATCTGTGTACACCGCCACGCTCCAGATTCTGTCGGTGGAGGGCAGGTGCGACATACCGTAGCCTTCCTTGTTTTCCACCGTCAGCTCGTTCAGGTTGTTGGAACGCTTGAGCATCAGACCGATTTCCTTGACGGTGTATTCCGCACCCTCATACTTGAAGGTGAGGCCGTTCGCCGTGGGGTCAAACGCTTCCGTCGAGATACGCGTCAGGAAGCGGATGCCGTCTTTCGTGATACCGTCATCGGCATAGCGGACAGACGTACCGACCGTACCAAAGGCAAAGTTGGTGACATCCGTTTTCACGAAGTCGGCAAACACACGCACGTTTTCAAGCGGCATATCAAATTCAAAGGTGTTGCCGTCGCCCTCACCGAATTCGCCGTTCTTGTTAAGAATGCGCTTGACAAAGCCATCGGGGGTGGAATAGCGCAGGCTGCCCGGCACCAGCAGATAGCCGTCTTTGGGCGTCACGGTCACGGAAACCTTCGAGCCTTCGCTCAGACCGGTGACCTTGGTGCCGGTAGTGGTACCGTCGGTCAGCTTGACAGTGCCGTTCGCAATACCGTCGTAGGTGTGTGCCACACCGAGTTCGTTCACCGCGCAATCGTCAATGTAGATTACAGAACTATCGCCGTTAGCACCGAACTGCAGAATCCAGTTTTGGTTGGTTGTGGCAGTAACCGTGAACGCTACTTTAAACGTCTGCCACTCGTCGGATGCAATGAGATAATAGCGAATATCACTCGCGGTGGTGCTGCGGTTGCAGGTACCTGACTCCAACACCTCCGAGTCGGTGGCGTACGAATTTGTAAACGCCACAGCCACTTTGCCGGTACCCTTGTAGCGGAAGGAGAAAACATATCTGGCGCCTTTTTTAGCACCCAGGCTCTGGTAGTTAGGCAGCTTGCTGCCGGTAATCTTCAGACAATGGTTGTCCGTATTGCCGGGTTCCGTCGTGTGCGTAACGTTTGCGGTAGCATCCACAAACTTTTTCCAGTTCGTTGGCAACGTCTCCGCTTCGAGATCACCGTTTACCATCAAGTTGGTATCTGTCCATTTGCTGCTGGTGGATTCCACAACCACCGCTGTGGTTGCTGCAAAGCCACCTATAGAAGCGGTGATATACGCAACACCGCCGCTGACAGCCGTCACAGTACCATCGTTCGCGACAGTCGCAATCGCCGGGTCACTGCTCGTCCAGGTAATCGTTTTACCGACAACATCGGCATTCGCCGGCTCAAGCGTAAGCGTCAGCTTCTGCGTCTCTTCCGGAGAGAGCGTAATCTGTTCGGGCAAAGACACACCGGTCAGGTCGATAACCTCGGTGAGGCAGACATCGTCCAGATACGCCGTGCCGTCGCCTTCCACGTGACCAAAGTTGAAAATGAAGTTTCTGTTGGTCATCGACTCGTTGACGGTGAACACCACGCTGTGATCGGTCCACTCGGTCGCATCCGCCGGATTGAACGTACCGTTCGGCGTGCAGTTGCTTCTCTCGAGATACACGCGCAGGCCGGAGCCCTTATAACGCATGCTCAGGCGGTACTTCTTGCCCGCCACAACAGGAGCGGACTTATAGTAGCCATTGTACAATGCGCCGGTTTCGGAGGGCTCGAAAATCAGACAGTGGTTGGACGGATCGTCAGGATCGGTCGTGATCTGAGCCTTTCCGTATTCCTCGCTGATAATCGCATACTTCTCTCGGTTGGTAGCCGAGCTGGTAGCCCACGTCCAGGCATCGGACGCCGTGCCTTCGAAATCGCCGAAGGCCAGCAGGTTGCCCGAGGTGTCCGCTGCCGTGGTCGGCAAAACGAGGCCCGCAAGGCAGGTCGTTGCCAGGAGAAGGACGGAGAGCGCAAGAGATAAAATGCGTTTCACGTTTCATCTTCCTTTCAGAAAATATTTGCACGAATACAGTATACCACAACCCATATATGGATGTCAATAGAAAAATAGCAGTTTGGGGTAAAAAATTAGCGAATTTTGAAAGAATAAAAACAGCCGCCGAAGAGCGTTCTTCGGCGGCTTGCTATTACCAGTTCGGGTAGTAATTCTTCATCGCACCCATCGCGCAGTCATAAATCATATCGCGAAGCTGCTCTTCCTCGATGAACCAGCTGTTGAAGCCATCGAAGGTGTTGGAGGGCTTCTCCCCTGTGATGGCGGAATACCACACCAGCGACAGCATATACCGTCCCCAGGCGTTTTCGGCGTGGGAGCCGTCGCGCTGGATGCTTTCGATGGAGTAGCTGCCGTTATTTAAGCGCTGCTGTGCTTCGAACATCGCCCAACCGCTGGGAATCAGCGGCAGACCCAGTTCTTCAGCCGCCGCGGCGGAGGCACGCTCGGTTTTGCCCCACATCGCCGCCTGCGTGTAGCCGGTGGAGGCGTTGTGGCTCTTGTAGCCATCGGCATATGCCCACGGCTGATGCAGCATTATGCGCGCCTGCGGCTGTTTCTCGTTGAAATACGCCACAAACTCGCGCAGGATGTCGCGGTTCCAGCCATTGGAGGCGCAAGCGGCGTAGGAGCTTTCCTGCAGCGTAATGACATCCCACTTTTGGGTGGGCAGAATCTCTTCCAGCGACACCTTGCTGTTCCAGTCCATCTTGCCGTTCAATTCATAATTATATTCCGACACGCCGCTCTTCCAGAAATCATAGTGCTGCTGCAGCGAGCAACCGGAATGGTACAGATTCACCGTGTAAAGGCGTTTGCCTTCGTGTTCCGCCAGGCGGGACAGGTACGCGTGGGAGTCGTCGGTGTAGCTGTTGCCGAGCGACAGCACATACAGCGTTTCAATCGGCTTGGCGGTTGTGGTGGTCACTGTGGTGGCGGTCGTTGTTTTCGTGGTCGTCGTCGGCTTCTTGGTAGTCGTCGCCGTCGTCGGCTTTTTGGTGGTGGTCACCGTGGTGGTCGCCGTGGTGGTTGTGGCGGTCGTTGTTGTCACCGATTCATCCGTTACCGCCTCGGTTGTGGTCGTGGTCACAGCGGATGTCGTGGTGGTGGTGGTTGTCGTTGTGGCTTGCTTGGTCGTGGTCACCGTGCTTTCCGACGTCGAGGAACAACCTGCCAGCAACAGGCAGAGAGCGACAAAAAGCACCGCAAATCGTCTCATACACACGCGCCTCCTTACCGCCCTATTTTAGCACATCCGACACGGCATTGCAAGCCATTTGCAATATTCGCCAGAAAAGGTGAAAATCCGTTGACTTGGACAAACGACATCGGTATAGTGTATAATGAGGTAGGGTTGGATATTCTTTCCGCAATCCGATTTTTCTGCCTCCTAAGGACCTTTTCTATCCCCCGACTTTTGGGCGGTTAGAGATAAAGAAAAAACCATAGAAAAGAGAGGGAGTTATTATGGTAATTCTGTTGATTGCAATGGTCGCAGTTGTCCTTGCCCTCTCGTTCGCTGCTCTTAACTTTGTTAAGGTTAAGAAGCTCGACGAGGGTACGGACAAAATGAAGGAGATCGCCTCGGCGATTCGTGTTGGTGCCAACGCCTTCATCCGCTATGAGTACCGCGTTCTGGCTATCGTTATCGCGGCTGTCGCCGTATTCCTCGGCATTGTGCTGGAGTGGTACGCCGGTGTGTCGTTTGTTATCGGTGCTGTGATGAGTGCTTGCGCCGGTTACATCGGTATGAAGATTGCCACCTACGCCAACGTTCGTGTTTCGAACGAAGCGCGCAACACCAAAGAGATTGGCAAGACCCTGAAGGTCGCTTTCCGCGGCGGTTCGGTTATGGGTCTGTGCGTTGCCGGTTTTGCGCTGCTCGGTTTGTTGATTGTGTATTTCGTGTTTGGTCTGGGCTTCGGCCAGCTGGACAACTTCGCCAGCGTGAAAAACTGGCTGGGTGTTGAGCTGACGCCGTTTGCCACCACCGTTTCCAACTATGCGCTCGGCTGCTCGGTCATCGCCGTGTTCAACCGTATCGGCGGCGGTATCTACACCAAGGCTGCCGATATGGGTGCTGACCTTGTCGGCAAGACCGAAGCCGGTATCCCCGAAGACGATCCGCGCAACCCTGCCACCATCGCCGACAACGTCGGTGACAACGTGGGCGACGTTGCCGGTCTGGGTTCCGACCTGCTGGAAAGCTTTGTCGGTTCCATCGTGTCCGCTGTGACGCTGGCTATCAGCATGGTGCTGTTCGCCAACTTCTCGGGCGAGCTGCTCAAAAAGCTGTACCTCTATCCCCTGGTGTTCTGCGGCTGCGGTCTGATTGCCTGCTGCCTCGGTATCGCCACCCTGCTGTTCAAGAAAAAGCTTTCCGCCCATCCGCACAAGGAGCTGAACCTGTCCACCTGGATTTCCGCCGGTCTGACGCTGGTGTCGGGTCTGGTGCTGACCTACTTTATGTTCGCAGATTCCACCGCCACCGAAATCAAGGCCTTCGGCTTTAACGCCGGCTGGATTTCGCCCTGGGTCGGTGCGGCTGTCGGTATCGTTTCGGGTGTTGTGGTCGGTATGATTGCCGAGTTCTACACCAGCGCGGATTACAAACCCACCCAGAACCTTTCCGCCGCTTCCAAGGAAGGCCCTGCACTGACCATCACTCAGGGTCTGGCTCTCGGTATGAAGTCCTGCATGGCGCCCTGCATTGTGCTGGGTATCGCCATCCTCATCGCATACTACGTCTCCGGCGCGTACGGCGTGGCTATGGCCGCTGTCGGTATGCTGTCCTTCGTGGCCGTCACCGTGTCGGTTGACACCTACGGCCCGATTTCGGATAACGCCGGCGGTATTGCCGAAATGTCCGAGCTGGAGCCCGAAGTCCGCAAAATCACCGATACGCTGGATTCCGTCGGTAACACCACCGCCGCTATCGGTAAGGGCTTCGCCATCGGTTCGGGTGCGCTGGCTGCTCTCGCGCTGATGATGTCCTATCTGTTCGCGAGCGGCATCATCCTCCCCGGTCAGTCGCTGACCCTCAACATCGTCAACCCCCTGACGCTGGCAGGTGCCATCATCGGCGGCGCGCTGCCGTTCCTGTTCTCGGGTATGCTGATTGATGCGGTTGCCAAGGCCGCTCGTAAGATGGTTGCGGAAGTCCGCCGCCAGTTCAAGGCGTTCCCTGGCATCCTCTCCGGCGAAGAGAAGCCGGACTACAAGACCTGCATCGAGATTTCCACCAAGGGTGCTATCGGCGAGATGAAGATTCCCGCTTTGATGGCGATTCTCGTTCCCGTGGTGTGCGGCTTCATCTTCGGCGTGGAATTCGTCGGCGGTCTGCTGATCGGCTCCACCATCACCGCTATCATGATTGCCATCTTCACCGGCAACGCCGGCGGTGCTTGGGATAACGGCAAGAAGTACATCGAGTCCGGTGCGGTTGAGGGCGAAGGCAAAGGCTCCGACGCTCACAAGGCTGCGGTTGTCGGCGACACCGTCGGTGACCCGCTGAAGGATACCGTTGGTCCCTGTCTCGACATCTTCATCAAGATTATGTCCACCGTGGCACTGGTCACCGTAGCAGTGTTCAAGGATTACAACATCCTGTCGCTGTTCGGCTAATCGGTAACAACATAAAAACGGCTGTCGGAATCGACAGCCGTTTTTCTTTTTACACCGCACGTTCGATGTCGCGGCGGAGGCGTTTGATGATTTTCTTTTCCAGGCGGGAGATGTACGACTGCGAGATGCCGAGTAAGTCGGCGACCTCCTTTTGCGTGTGTTCCTGCTCGCCGCCGATGCCGAAGCGCAGGCGCATAATGGTTTGCTCCCGCTTTGGCAGGTTGGCAACACATTCGAGCAGCAGGTCGCGTTCCGCCTCCTGCTCTACCCCACGGTTGACTTCGTCGGGGTCACTGCCGAGGATGTCGGAGAGCAGCAGCTCGTTGCCGTCCCAATCCACGTTCAGCGGCTCGTCGATGGACATTTCGTGCCGCAGTTGGGAGTTTTTGCGCAAGAACATCAGAATCTCGTTTTCGATACAGCGAGACGAGTAGGTCGCGAGCTTGATGTTCTTATCCGCCCGAAAGGTGCTGACTGCTTTGATAAGGCCGATGGTGCCGATGGAAATCAAATCCTCGATACCGACGCCCGAGGTTTCGAACTTGCGAGCAATGTACACCACCAGCCGCAGGTTGTGGGTGATGAGCGTGTCTCTGGCGGCGGCATCGCCCGAAGCGGCAGAAAGCAGCACGCGGCTTTCCTCCTCGGCGCTGAGCGGTGGCGGCAACGTGTCGGCGCCGTGTATGTAAAACGCGCCCTCACACAGCCGCCGTGCCAGACGCAGCCGAAGTCCTCTCCACCATCGCCACAACCACATATCCGATCGCTTCCTTTCTGTTTACAGTGTCACGATGTCGCTGCCGATGAGTGCGGTATAGTCGCCGCGCTCCAGGGTATCGGACAGCGCGATGTATACGCCACTGATATCCCGCGGCGAGTCACCGAGCGAGCGCACCGTCACTCGCTTTGGCGCAAAGGCCGGCAACAACCCCTCGCCGCCGACAGTGCGATACGGCACAAGCCGCAGCCGTGCCGCCGAAGCCATCAGCGGTTCGTCGCCGCCCGTCGGCAGGGCGGTCTGCAGTGCCGTGCGTTTCGCCACGATGACAGGCACGCCCGAAAACGGTTCTTTGAGGTGCAAGCCGGTATCGTACAACGCTCGCAGCTCATAGGTATTCTCCCCTTCTTCCACCGTGACCACATACTCAAGTCCCTGCGGTGTGCGGCGGCGTGTCAGACGCTCGTACAGCCGCACCACGCCGTAGGCGATTAAGGAAAACACCGTGAGTGCGACAGGAGAAATGTCAAAATAAATAACACCGCTGTGGGTCAGCATCACTTCGCTGCCGCTGACGTACCACAGCGCGCTGACGACACCCGACAAGAGCGCCGACACGCACAAAAACACGACCACACTGCGCAAGAAAGCTTTGGCAGAATGCCACGCAAACGCGGTGCGTATAATACAAACAGCGGATACGATATGTAACAGTACCGTGACGGCGGCAGACGTTTCCAGCAAGATCTGGCACGCCGACACACCGCCGATGCCGGCGCCGACCACCAGTCGCCATCGCCGCACAGGGCGATGCGTCAAACGCGCGGTGAGCGACAACAGCAAATAATCAATAAACCAATTGGTGACAATCAGCACATCCAGATAAATGACCGGCATTTCGCTCACCTCCTGCTTACAGTATACCGACGAGCGAGGGGGATTTATGCCGAAACGGCAAAGGTTAAAAAATTTTGAACACTGATAGCAAGATATTGCATCTTTTGGCGGATTGTGGTATTCTTACGACAAAAGGAGGTCTTGGACCATGAAAATGAAGAAAAGTACTATCATCCTGCTTGTTGTGATTGGTGTCGTAGCACTGCTGCTGATTTGGGCAGTCTCTGCGTACAACGGTCTGGTAAATGCAGAAGTGTCGGTAGATAACGCCAAGGCAAATCTGGATGTGTATCTGCAGCGTCGTGCTGACCTCATCCCCAATCTGGTAAGCACCGTTAAGGGTTACGCTGCCCATGAAGAAGAGATTTATACTGCGCTGGCGGATGCGCGTGCCAAACTGGCAAGCAGCACCACGGCGGAGGATTCTTTCGATGCCAACGAGGAGCTCAGCTCGGCAATCAGCCGTTTGCTGGTGGTCGTGGAGAATTATCCCGAACTGAAAGCGAGCGAGAACTTCACCGAACTGATGGATCAGCTGGAGGGTGCGGAGAACCGCATTGCGACGGCGCGTCGGGATTACAACGCGGCGGTGCAGGAGTTTAACACCAAACAGCGTACCTTCCCCAACAGCCTGATTTCGGGTATGTTCGGCTTTGAAAAAGCGCCGATGTACGAAGCATCCGAAGGCGCTGAGAACGCTCCCGTCGTGGAGTTTTAACGGAACTTAACGCTTATGAAACGTTGGAAGTTTGTTTTGAGTGCGGTGCTGGTGGCGGTGTTGGTGCTGTTCCCGGTTATGCTGACCGGCTGCACGGAGGAATCCAAGTATCCCGAACCGACCAAGGCGTTTTACGTCAACGACTTTGCGAACATCCTCTCGGAGGCAACCGAGTCGATGATTCTCAGCAGTGGCGCGGCACTGGCAGAAAAAACCGAAGCGCAGGTTGTCGTGCTGACGGTGGAATCGCTCGAGGGCGATACCATTGAGAACTACGCGCTCAGCCTCGGTCGCGAGTGGGGTATCGGTAACGAAGAACAGGATACCGGTGTGCTGCTGCTTGTGGCATTGGAGGAGCGCGAAGTCCGCATCGAAGTCGGTTACGGCCTGGAGGGCGCGATTACCGACGGCAAGGCGGGACGCTTCCTCGATACCTACGCTGTCCCCTATTTCCAAAACGACGATTTCAATACCGGCGTGCGTGAAACCTACCGTGCGCTGATTAACGAGGTGTACGTGGAGTTTGGAATGGAGGATGCCGCAGACGAGGGATACGTTCCCATCGACAAGCTGTATGAACAGCAGGCCGAGGAAGAGCCTGCCCAAAATATTATGACGCTGGTTGCTGTGATTATACTGGTTGTGCTGTTCGGCAGTCTCGGCACGATCGGACGGCGACGCGGTTGGCCCATCTTCATCCACATGGGCGGCCCTCGCGGCGGTGGCGGCGGTTTTGGCGGCTTTAGCGGAGGCGGCGGCAGCTTTGGCGGCGGCGGTTCTTCGCGAGGATTCTGATAACCATATTCGTGGTCGGCAGTACGGTATATCCGTGCTGCCGATTCTTTTATTTTTTGGGAAAAATCTCTTTTCTTTTGGATATCGTTGGTGTATAATGAACGCAGTACAAAGGAGGTCGATTTCATGAGTTCTGTCAACGAACTTCTCGCCGCACTCGACAACGGTCGTTTCGATGCGACGTTTACCCGTCTGTATGGTGCCGACGCCGTTTCGCATCAGCGTGACCGCTACAAGAAAGCGGTGGCATCCTATACCGAAATTTTCGGTGGCAACGACGATGTGTTCTTCTTCTCTGCCCCCGGTCGTACCGAAATCGGCGGCAACCACACCGACCACAACCACGGCTGTGTCGTGGCCGGCAGTGTGAATCTGGACGTGATTGCGGTGGCCTCCAAAACCGCCGAGCCGACCATCCACATCAAATCCGCCGGCTACAAGCCGGATGTTATTCCGCTGAACGATTTGTCGGTGCACGAGAACGAGCGTAACCGTTCCTCCGCTCTGGTGCGCGGCGTTGCGGATCGTTTTGTCCAGCTGGGCTACACGGTGGGCGGTCTGCGTGCGTACACCACCTCCGAAGTGCTCAAAGGCTCGGGTCTGTCCTCCTCGGCGGCGTTCGAGGTGCTTATCGGCACGGTGCTGAACCACCTGTACAACGGCGGTTCGGTGGATGCTGTCACCATCGCCCAGATTGCCCAGTACGCGGAAAACGTGCATTTCGGCAAGCCGTGCGGTCTGATGGATCAGATGGCGTCGTCTGTCGGCGGTATCATCACCATCGATTTTGCGGACACCGCCCACCCCGTCGTCAACAAGATTGACTTCAATTTTGCGGCGGCAGGGCATCGTCTGTGCATTGTGGATACCGGTGGCAACCACGCCGCGCTGACCCACGAATACGCCGCGGTGACCGACGAGATGAAGAAAATCTCCCGCGCTATGGGCGTGGAGTTCCTGCGTGAGACCACCTACGAAGCGGTGGTGGACAAGTTGCCCGAGCTGCGCCGCACCTGCGGTGACCGCGCGGTACTGCGTGCGCTGCATTTCTTCGGCGATAACGACCGTGTGGCGGAAGAGGTTTCCGCGCTGGACAGCGGCGATTTTGACAAGTTCTTAAAACTCGTCACCGCTTCGGGTCATTCCTCGTTCGAGTACCTGCAGAACATCTATTCCAACACCTCCGTCCACTTCCAGGGCTTGTCGGTGGCGTTGGCGCTGGCACAGCGTGTGCTGGATGGTGAGGGCGCTTGCCGCGTTCACGGCGGAGGCTTCGGCGGTACGACGCAGAACTTCGTGCCGGAGCATAAGCTCGCGGCGTTTACCGAAACGCTGGAGCATGTCTTTGGCAAGGGCAACTGCCACATTCTGATTATCCGCCCCTGCGGCGGTGTGGCGGTCACTGTCGACTGAATATAACACAAAACAAAACAGCCGATGCGGCAGATGCATCGGCTGTTTCTTTTTACCCTGCTCCGAAAATGAGAAAACCGCCCAATCGGATGATCGGGCGGCTCTTGAAAACCGAATTAGTTTTCGCCTCTCATGCTGGCGAAGCACTCGCTGCAGTACACGGGGCGATCCTCACGGGGCTTGAAGGGCACCTTCGCCTCTTTGCCGCAGTTGGCACAGATGGCAACGTGCATCTCGCGCTCGGGTCTCGCAGCGTTCTTGCGCGCATCGCGGCAAGCCTTGCAACGCTGGGGCTCGTTCACGAAGCCCTTCTCCGCGTAGAACTCCTGCTCACCGGCGGTGAACACGAACTCAGCGCCACACTCTTTGCATACCAGGGTCTTGTCTTCGTACATACCTTTTACCTCGCTTTGATGTTTTGTTTGCCCTGCGACGTACCGTACTAAGATAGACACTCGGGCAACGTTATTGCGAAACGGCGATGCCGTTACAGCCGTGTGGGAAAGGAAACCGCCAGCTTGCGGCGCAAGCGCTGCAGCGCATTGTCCACCGCCTTGCGGCTGACGGACAGGGAACGCGCGATTTCCTCATACGAATAGGCGGCCAGGTACCGCGTGAGTACCTGATACTCCAGTTCGGTCAGTGCCGAACGCAGATGCTCGCGCAGCGCTTCCAGCTCTTCGCGGCGAACCAGCAACGCAGCGGGATCGTCCGCCGAAGGGGTTTCCGCGGCAGGCTCCTCCGTATCCTCCAGAACGGGCGGAATGCCTTGCGCCCGACGGAGGGCGGTGAGCATACGGTTGCGCATACAGGCACAAGCGAACGTGCCGAATGCCGCGCCATCGGGTCGGTACGTACGCACCGCCGACAGCAAACCGAGCAACCCTTCCTGCGCCAAATCTTCCGTGTCCAGTGCGGACGTTTCGCTGTACTGCGCCGCCAAGCGATGCAGCATTGCGGAGTAGCGGGAGATCAGGCGGGCAAACGCTTCTTCATTTTCCGAACGCGCCAGCTCGACCAAGCTCTCATCGCTGAAATCCCGATAATCCGGGGCAGCCGAAGCGGAAAACAAATACCGTCACCTCGCGAAAAACAGGAAAAACCTCATCGTATATAATTGCAGTATATCGCACGAAAAATAAAAAGTCAACACTTTTTTTCGCATGTTTATTCAATCTGTTAAAAATGCACGGAAATGGTGCGAAATTTTTTGCGATTTTTCATAAATCGACACGCTTCGTCACGCCTTGGCAGACAGGTATTCGTGGATGGAGGCTGCGGCCTTCTTCCCTGCTCCCATCGCCAAAATGACCGTTGCGGCACCTGTCACGGCATCGCCGCCGGCATAAATTCCCTCACGGGTGGTCTGCAGCGTTTCTTCGTTGACCACAAAACAACCGCGGCGGTTGGTTTCCAAGCCGGGCGTGGTGGTGCGAATCAGCGGATTGGGCGAGTTGCCGATGGCGGCAATCACCATATCCACAGGAAGCACGTGGTTGCTGCCGGGGATTTCCTCGGGACGGCGACGACCGCCCTCATCGGGTTCACCGAGCTGCATCGACACGCATTCCAATCCCGTCACGAAGCCATCGTCATCGCCCTTGACCGACACAGGGGCGGTCAGCAGGCGGAACTCGATGCCTTCTTCACGGGCGTGGTGGATTTCCTCGCGGCGAGCAGGCATTTCCTCTTCGCCACGGCGGTACACAATCATCACCTGTTCGGCGCCGAGACGCTTGGCACAGCGTGCCGCATCCATTGCCACATTACCGCCGCCAACCACCGCCACACGGTGGGCGCGCTGTACGGGGGTATCGTATTCGGGACGATAGGCCTTCATCAGGTTGATACGCGTGAGGAACTCGTTAGCGGACAGAACGCCCATCAAATCCTCACCGGGAACGCCCAAAAAGCTGGGCAGACCTGCGCCGCTGCCGATAAACACCGCTTCAAAGCCTTGCTCCATCAGCTCATCCACCGACAGCACCTTGCCGATAACCATATTGGTCTCCAGCTTGACGCCAGCGCGGCAGAGCGAGTCAATCTCGTCACGGACAATGTCCTTGGGCAGGCGGAATTCCGGAATGCCGTAAACCAGCACACCGCCTGCGGTATGGAACGCTTCAAACACGGTAACATCGTAGCCCAAACGGTTCAGGTCACCTGCACAGGTAAGACCCGACGGGCCGGAGCCGACCACCGCGACACGGTGACCGTTTCGCTCGGGGACTTCCGTCGCTTTGGCGGCGGTCTGCGCACGATGATAGTCGGCGGCAAAGCGCTCCAAGCGACCGATGCCCACCGCTTCGCCTTTCACAGCGCGGACACAGCGCGCTTCGCACTGCGTTTCCTGCGGACAAACACGACCGCACACGGCAGGAAGTGCGTTCGTGCCGTGGATAATATTGTAGGCATCCTCAAACGCGCCCTCGCTGATTTTCGCGATGAAATCGGGAATCTGCACATTGACAGGGCAACCCGCAACGCACGGACGAGTTTTACAATTTAAGCAACGCTGTGCCTCGGCAACCGCCATTTCGGCAGTGTAACCCAAAGCCACTTCCTCAAAGTTGGAAGCACGCTGTCTGGGGTCTTGCTCCGGCATCGGCGTTTTGTTTTGCTGAAGATTAACGGCCATGGTTTTGTCCCTCCAGAAATGCCATATGGCAGGTATGCTCCTGTTCGCGGTACTGGCGCAGGCGCTTCATCGAGCCTTCCCAGTCAATCTGATGGGCGTCAAATTCCGGCCCATCCACGCAAGCGAACTTGGTCTCGCCACCCACCGTCAACCGACAGCCGCCGCACATACCTGTGCCGTCAATCATAATCGGGTTCATCGAAACGATGGTATGAACACCATAGGGACGAGTAACCTCCGCCACGGCGCGCATCATCGGAAGCGGACCGATGGCGATGACGAGGTCATACGTCTCCCCTGCCTCCAGCAACTGCTGCAGCTTGGCGGTGACAAAGCCCTGCTCGCCGTACGAACCATCGTCCGTCATCACGAACAGCCGCGTGCTGACCGCCGACAGTTCCTCTTCCAGCATAACGATATCCTTACTGCGGAAGCCGGCAATCATATCCACCTCCGCACCGAGACGGTAGGCGGTTTTGGCTTCGGGATACGCAATGGCGCAGCCGACACCGCCGCCCACCACGGCGACACGGCGATAACCCTCCAGCTCTGTGGCACGACCCAGAGGCCCGACCACGTCGAGAATGGCATCCCCCACCGACAGCGTATCCAGAAGTGCCGTGGTTTTGCCGACTTTCTGATACATAATGGTGATGGTGCCGCGTTCGGGATTTTCATCCGCCAGCGTCAGCGGAATACGCTCACCTGTTTCATTAACACGCAGAATCACAAACTGCCCTGCGCGCCCTTTGGCGGCGATGAGCGGTGCTTCAATCTCCATCAGCGAGACGAAGGGATTCAGCGCACGTTTGTTGACAATAGTAAACACGGAAAACACCTCGGTTTAATGCTTTTTCGACCACGTCGAGGGTGAGAAAATAACGAGCAGCGGATAAATTTCCAAGCGACCGAACAGCATCGCCAGCGACAACACCATTTTGGAGATGTCGGAATAGCCTGCATAGTTGGCGGCAGGGCCAACCGCGTCCAGACCGGGGCCGATGTTGTTAAACGCCGAAACAGCCGCCGTCAGGTTGGTTTCCAGACTGTAGGGCTCAAAGGACAAGCACAGGAATACCAGTGCAATGCACATAATATACAACACGAAATACGCGCCGACACCGCTGAGTGTCTGATCGTCCACCCGCTTGCCCTCCAGATGCACACAGCTGACCGAGCGAGGATGCACGATGCGCTTCAAGTCGCGTTTGACGCTCTTGAACAGCAGCATCACACGCGAGACCTTGAGACCGCCCGCTGTCGAACCGGCACACGCGCCGACGAACATCAGCAGCACCAGCACGGTTTTGGACAAGGACGGCCACAGGTTAAAGTCCGCCGTGGCGTAGCCTGTGGTGGTGGCAACGGACGAGACCTGGAACACCGCGTGGCGAATCGCCTCGGAGAACGAGGAATACATCGGCAGGATGTTCACCGTAATCAGCGTGACCGCCACCGCCACAATGGCGAGGTAGCACCACAGCTCACTGCTTCGCAGTGCCGTGCGTGCGCGGCGAACGAGGATGAGCTGATAGACGTTGAAATTGACACCGAACAGCAGCATAAAGATGGCGGTGACCCACTGCGAGTAAGCACTGTAATCACCGAGGCTGCCCGAGGTAATGCCGAAGCCGCCCGTACCTGCCGTACCGAACGCGTGCAGCACGCTGTCGAACAGCGGCATATCGAACGACAAAAACACGATGTTGACGGCGGTCAGCACGATGTACAGGATGTACAGAATCTTGGCGGTATCACGCAAGCGAGGCACCAGCTTACCCACGATGGGACCCGGCATTTCGGCTCGCATAATGTGGATGGAGCGACCCGATTCCGCAGGCAGGATCGCCATCATCAGCACGATGACACCCATGCCGCCAATCCAGTGCGTAAAGCTGCGCCAGAACAGCATACCGCGCAGCAAAACCGACGGGTCGCTGAGGATAGACGCGCCTGTCGTGGTCAGACCGCTGACCGTCTCGAACAGGGCGTCGATGTACGACGGAATCGCACCGCTGATGACAAACGGCAACGCGCCGATGAGTGCGAGTGACACCCACGACATCGCCACGCTGACAAGACCTCCGCGAGCAAAGATGCGGCGGTCACCGTGGCGGTTGGTGAGAACAAGGAATGTGCCGACAGCTGTAGCGACGGCGGCGGTGATGACAAAGGACACCGCTCCCCACCATTCGTGGTAGTACAAAGAGACCGCAAGCGGTAACAGCAGCAGTACCGCTTCCAGCTGAATGATTCGTCCAATGGTGTGTAAAATCACCCGACGGTTCATACGAACGCGCTCTCCTTACTTTTGCAGAATATCCGACAGCTCCTGCAGTCGGCGTCCGGCGGCCAGCACGATCACGTGGTCGCCCTCCATAATCATATCGTCACCGGTGGGAATCACGGTTTTGCGATCGCGAATAATACCGGCGATGAGGGTGTTTTGCTGAATGCGCAGCGATTTCAGCGGAATGCCGACGACATCCGGCTCGTTGCGCACCAAGAATTCCAGTGCTTCCGCCTTGCCGTCCATCAGCTGATACAGCGTTTCCACGCTGCTGCCCATCGAGTTCTGCAGCGCGCGGGCATACCGTACCAAGACATCCGACACAATCTTGCGGGGAGACACGATACTGTCCAGACCGAGGTTTTCCGCGAGCGAGGCAAGCTCGTCCCGATTGACCTTGGCGATGACCTTCGGCACGTTCTGCGATGCGGCGAAGATGGACATCAGGATGTTTTCTTCGTCAATGCCCGTCAGCGCCACCAGTGCATCCTGCGAGAGCAGGTCTTCCTCCAGCAGCAGCTCCTGCTGCGTGCCGTCACCCTGCACCACGGTGGTTTTGGGCAACAGGTCGCTGAGCTCCTGCGCCATCGTGGCGTCCTTTTCAATCAGCGTCACCGCGTTGCCGCCGTTTTCCAGCAGATGCGCCAGATAGTACGACGTGCGGCTGCCGCCGAGAATCATCACGCTGCGTGCTTTCTTCTGCAGCACGCCCATTTCACGCAGCAGCTTTTGCAGCTCGGCGGGAGCGGCGGTAACACCAATCTTGTCGCCGCTTTTCAGCACGAAATTACCGCCGGGGATGTACACATCGTTGCCGCGCTGCACCACGCAAACCAGGAAGCTCGCGCGGAAGCGTCCGCGCAGCTCGTGCAGCGCCACGCCGTCCAGCACCGAATCGTCCTTCAGGCGCAGCTCAATCATTTCAAAATTGCGGTGCGAGAAGGTTTCCACCTTGACCGCCGAGGGAAATTTCAACAGGTTCAGCAGCTCTTTCGCCGCCATCAGTTCGGGGTTGATGGCCATGGAAAGACCCAGATGCTTCTTCATAAAAATCAAGCTGCTGTCGTTGTATTCGGGGTTGCGGATACGCGCGATGGTGTGGTCCGTACCCATTTTTCCTGCCAGGAAGCAGCACAGCATATTGGTTTCATCCGAGTCGGTCACCGCAACAATCAAATCGGCAGAAGCGGCATCCGCTTCCTCCAGCACATCGCAATCCGCACCGTTGCCGCACACGCCCATCACATCGTACACGTTGGTGATTTCCTCCAGCACCGATGCGCTGTTATCGATTGCCGTCACATCGTGTCCCTCTTCTGCCAGGCGCTCCACCACGGTGCTTCCGATTTTGCCGCAGCCAACCACTATGATCTTCATAAATTGCCTCACCCCTGAAAGGAGAATATGATTAGATAAATAATAGCACACCTTTTCTTTATAGTCAATCGGGGTTGAAAAAAGTTTGGTGTTCCTGTAAAATAGTGTCATCACCTTGTAGGAGGAGTCGCGTATGCCAAGCATTCTGTTTATCTGTCACGGCAACATCTGCCGTTCGCCGATGGCGGAGGCGGTGATGAAGCATCTGGTCGCCAAGGCCGGGCGGCAGGCGGAGTTTCGCATTGCCTCTTGTGCGACCAGCCGTGAGGAGATTGGACACGACGTCTACCCCGCCGCGCGCCGCGAGCTGGCGCGGCACGGTATTCCCTGCCCGATGCGGCAGGCAGTGCGGCTGACCGCCGAGGACTACAAGACCTATGACCTGCTGATTTGTATGGAGCGGTATAACCGCCGCAACGCGTTGTCTCTGCTTTTGGATGATCCCGACGGGAAATTGCGCCTGCTGCTTCCCGATCGTGATGTAGCCGACCCGTGGTATTCGGGTGATTTCGGCACCGCCTTTCGCGATATTGAGGAAGGCTGCCGACAGTTGCTGGAGGAATTGTAAAGGGTTACTCCCTCCGTCACGCGTTCGCGTGACACCTCCCTCAACGAGGGAGGCTTTGCGCACACCGCAAGGTGCGGGCATCGGCCACCTCATCAGCCATCCGCTTCGCGGATGCCAGCTTCTCCTCAAGGAGAAGCCTCGGTGTTCGTCCGACACCTCCCCTTGCACAGGGGGGGCTTTTATCTGTCACAAAGAAAAACCGCCTGTGGTGTTCACAGGCGGTTTTGTTATGTCTCTTCGGGGGACGTTGTTTGGGGAAATGCAATACGTATCAAACCAACACGAACAAACACACCGTCCCTGCCGAAGGCAGAGACGGTGCGCAAGCGGTTAGCGTTTGATGGTATATGTTTCTATTAATGTCCCATGCGGTGGATTTGTCCCATAATACTCGCTGTCGGGATCAGTGCACAAATCGTACCACTTTTGACTCGTGTAAACTGTAGTGATCGTGAAGTCATTCTCATCAGCATAGATACTGTAAGATGAGTTGCTGACACTTTGCTCCCACACAACCATTCCATCGGGAATCTTTTTGGCCTCTTCTTGTTTTGCTGCCTCAATTTCCGCCTCGGTAGCGGCGCGGGGCGGCTTCACTTTGGAAGGAGTGTATTCAAACGACCGATGTGAGACTTCAACAAGATTCCCTTCCGTATCAAAATAAAAAACATAGAACGAAGCCGTTTCACATCCGTTAATCCATCGATTGAACACTATGCGGTAACCATCATATTTCTTGTTTGTTGTATCAATCTTTTTAACTCTGAACGAATCAATATGTTTTTCTTCAGGAAAATACGCAGCAATATATCGATAGAAAGACGAATAATCCTCACTTTCGTACGCGAAAACAAACTCTTCCCTTGCCCCCTCGACTATAGCCGACGGAACCGTTTTGTGTGTTGTGGGAACCGTCGTAGTAGTGACTACAATATTGCCGGTCGAAGGCAATGTTGTTGTTGTCGTTGTTGTCATAATCGTGGCCGATGTAGTCTCAGTAGAGGTTACCATTGTTGTAGGACCGTTTGATACACCGGTTGAACTTGTGCTCGCGGTTTTGGTAATATCAGGCTCGGTCGGAGTACAAGCAACCAAAAGAAAAATACTAGCTATCGCCACCAGTATCATTTGACAAACTTTTTGATTGACCATATTATCCACCCTTTCTCGCGGCATCAAATTCTGGCGATGATTGTTGACATTTGCTTGAGTAGCCAACAACTCCCATTACCACGATATCACCTTGTTGAAATTTTGTCAACGGAACCCTCGTTGTTGCATTTTTAAAAATTGGTTTTTGCTCATTAAGCAATTAATTCATCGCACAAAAAACCGCCTGTGGTGTTCACAGGCGGTTTTGTTATGTCTCTTCGGGAGAATCGGCGGGTTTTTCGGTTTTGGTGAGCAGGCGACGCTTGACCTCCGGCCCATCAAACAAGCGGCGAATCTGCACGCGACCCGTGTACTTTTTGCCGCAGGTGCACTGCAGCGGTGCGGTGAAATAGCGATGGCGGAACTGCCACGGCTCGGTGTAGCGAAGCCGCTTGCCGCAGGCTTCACAGCGGAACTGAAAATCCGATTGGCGCACCGCGGGGTCGTCCATTTCCCGCACAAAGGTGGGCTTGAACGTGATGCGGCGATAAAACTCACCATCGGTCGGGCGCACGCCTGCTTCAAACGTTTCGGCGTTGTACACACGCTTCAAAATGCCCGCCGACAGCACACTGTCATCAATGGCGTGGTGCAGCTCCAGTGATTCGCTGTCCATCCCAAGCAGGGCGGCGAACTTTGCGAGTCCCACCTGCTGCGACATATCCAGTCCCAGCTGCTGCTGGGCATAGGCCTGCAAATCGAGATACC
>JAZODA010000056.1:0-12609 GCA_045596745.1 Acutalibacteraceae bacterium | reverse complement strand
CGGCGTTCGGCGGCGGATTGTCGAAGAACCGCCGCTTGAGCCAGTGGGTGTCGCTCCAGGGGTTAAAGGTCAGCGTCGTCTGCTTGAACAGCGGCGCTTTGACCTCGCCGCGCGGCACGGACAGGTCGAAGGTGTCGAACGCCTCTTCCACCCACACCCAGCACAGATGTCCGCGTGTCACGGTGGTGGAAGCGATTTTATAGACGTCGTCGAAGCCGCGGAAGAGGATTTTCTGTCCTGTCGGCAGGTAGGTCATTTCCAGCGGACTGGTGGTGGCGCGCCACAAATGCGACACGCCGAGCCGCTCGATAGCCCACCGCAGCTGGGCAAAGGTGCTGGTGCGGTGGGTATCCATCACCGCGCGGATGACCAGGAGATTGGCATCGGGGAACTGCATCATACGGATGATGAAGTTCAGCGCGGTGGTGGTGGATTTTTTGGATGCCTTGCCGCCTTTGAGAACGCGATAGCGTCGGCGGCTGTTCCAGAAGTCGGTGTAGCCGCCGCCCACCACGGCGGCGAGGTCAATGCGCTTATCGTCGCTCAAATGCGTTCCTCCCCGACAAATATCACGCTGCCGACCGCCGTTTTGAGGTCGCGGGCTTCGCCCTTGTCCACGAATCCGGCGCGGTTGCGCAGATAGAACATCCACATAGGATGCGTTTTCGGCTCGTCGGCCAGTGCGGCGGCCACCACCGCCGCGGTACATTGCTGCAGTGCGTGACGCACCGCTGCCGCCACCGCACGCGACGCGCCGCATCCGTCGGCAGCGGCAGCGAGCTGCTCGTAGCTGATGCCCAGCTCGGCGGCAAGTGCGTCGGCATGAAGCGTGCCGCCCGCCGCCTCACACTGCTGACGGCAACGCCGCAGCGCCGCTGTCACATCCTCGGCTTTCAGTCGTAGTCTCATCGGTTCATCTCCTTCGTGCTGGTACACCTTGCGGTGAGCACACCTGCGGTGAGCATCGGCCACCTCATCCGTCTCGGCTACGCCGTGCCACCTTCCCCCCAAGGGGAAGGCTTAAAGGCTTCTCCTTGAGGAGAAGCTCCGCCGCAGGCGGTGATGAGGTGTCGTTCCCACCTCGCACAATCTTCTTGCAACACCGCCGGTGTGCTCACCGCCAGGTGTGCTCCCCGCTAGGTGTGGCTATCTTACCACACTCGCGGCAGTCACTTGCAAGACACGAACGACAAAAATTTTCACTCTTTTTTTGCGGCGGTTTTTTCCGCCTGTGCCAACACTTCCAGCGCCTTGTTATGCTCGCGCAGCAGGTACTGTTTCGCCTTGCCGACCTGCGCAATCACGTCACTCCACGCACACCCACGCACATACCGCAGCCCCATCACGCGCCGTTGCAGCGCCGAGAGCGGCACACTGCGAATCCGCGCCCAGCCGCGCAGCTGCGCCTCTGTCAGCCTGCGTCGGAGCGCCATTCGCTGCGCCGCCACCGCCTGTGCCACCTCGAAACAGCCGGACGACGGATCGGTCAGACTATCCTCCAGCGCATCCAGCAAATCGCGCCACTCGTGTTCCAGCTCGATAAGCTCGCGCCGCAGCAGCACCACGCGCTGCAGCTCCTGTTTGATTCGTTCGGCCTCTCTGCCAAGTGCCATTCGTCATTCCTCCTCGTCTTCGCAGTACAGACACACCCGACTGCCCTCGCCAAAAATCACACGCCCACATCGTTCACATCGCCCCGTAGCACGGGGGTCCTCCTCCGGCACATACTCCGGACAGGAGGGCGGACACCACAACAGTCCGCACACCATACACATTCGATTGCCACCTTGCCTTTCCCCAAACGGTGGAAAACTTTTCACCGCCGCCGCTGCGTTTGGATTCGGATTCATATATCAGGATTCGGATTGGATTGGATTGGATTCGGATTCGGATTCAGGCGGACAACTCGCTGACAATTGACAGCAACTCGCCGCAAGTTGTCGGAACGCGAGTTTTCCACAGTTCTCCACAAAGCTTTCCACACTCACTCATCCTCCCAATTTTCAATCCCCAGCTCCCACGGCGGAGGCGGCACACGTGACCGCTTGTTGCGTACCCGCTGGTGTCTTCCCCAGGTCGGCAGCTGCAGGTACGGACGGTCGAACACCTCGTACCGCTCAATCAGCCCCACCGCCTCCAATCGGGACAACGCCGCCGCGAGATCCTCCACCGTCACCTCGCCCTTGAGCGGAAACAGCCGCGACAACAGCAGCCGCTCCCGCCCGTCGATGCGCCCGAAATCGTCGCACTGCACAATCAGCCGATAAAAACACACCTCCTCAAACCAACTGAGCTGCTCAATGCTCGGACTGGTACACACCGCCTCTTTCAGAATGCGATTCGGCATAGCCTCACCCCTTTTCTCTACCAAAAGTAGATATTTTACGCTGAAGAAAGCCCCGATGTCATCACATCGGGGTTTCGTACAGGTTACCCACATTATACCCTACTTTTGGTAGAATGTCAAGTGTAAGTAGAATTATTTGGAAAAATCCTTGCATTTTCTCTACTTTAGGTGTAGAATGGCAGTGTAAGGGAGGAATGGACGATGTCAATCGGCGACAACATCCGCCGTCTGCGTGAGCAGCACGGTCTGACCCAACGGGAGCTTGGCGAAATTGCGGGCGTCTCGGACAAGGCGGTGTCCACGTGGGAGATCGGCAGCAAAGCGCCGCGTATGGGGGCGATTGCCCGACTGGCGGCGCATTTCGGCATTCCCAACAGTGCGATTTTGGATGAACATCCCCCCATCGGCGGCTTTGCGACGGCGCTGGAGCGCTTGTGTCGCGCGTGGGGCCGCACCCCCGAACAGGTGGAGCGCGAATTGTCGCTCGCGCACGGACGGCTGCTGCAGCTGCGCCGTGGGCTGTCGACCCCGACCGAAGAGGAGCTGAGCGCGTTTGTGGAGTACTTCCACGCACCGCGCGAAATTTTGATGGGTGACATTCCGCTGACCGAGGAGGGCAACGTGCTGCCTGTGCCGCTGCGCCCCTCCACCGTGTCGTTCAGCTCGCGGCGGCAGTGCATTCCTGTGCTGGGTCGTGTGCCGGCAGGCGTACCGATTGAAGCGATTACCGATGTGGTGGAATTTCTGGACCTCGACCCCGATTTGGCGGCGGACGGATACGATTATTTCGGTCTGCTGGTCACGGGCGACAGTATGTACCCCGAATACCGCGACGGTGACGTCGTGGTGCTCCGCGCGCAGGAAACGGCGGAGACGGGCGACGATGTGGTCGCCTATATCGGCGGCTCGGATGCGACGCTCAAGCGGCTGACCCGCACCGAAAACGGCATTCAGCTGCGACCCATGAACCCTGACTATCCCGTGCGCAGTTTCACGAAACAGGAAGTCCTCTCGCTGCCGGTCACCATCGGCGGCGTGGTGGTGGAACAGCGCCGCAGACGGAGGCGATAACCATGCCGAGAAGACCACCCGAAATCCCCTATCCGCAAGACCGTTACCGCCTGTTCGGCGAAGGGATACTCGTTTATGTCGAGCGCGACGGCAAGTGCCTGATGATTCACCGCAACCGCTTCCGCCGCGCCACGTGGTACAAGCGCTGGTCGGGCGTGATGGGGCGAAAGGAATGCAAGAAATTCATCATCCCCCAGATGGAAGAGATGCTGGAGCGGCAAGCCGGCATCCGTCCGACGAAGTTTATCTACTACGGCATTATTGAAACCTACTATACCAACAACCGCTACTGGCGGTGCTACGTGTTCCGCGTCACCGAGTTCGAGGGCGAACCGAAGGACAAGTGTATTCAAGGCACGCTCAAGTGGGTCAAGTTCTCGCGCATCCCGAAGCTGAACCTGATGCCTGTCGACCGCCGTTTCCTCAAGACGCGCGAGCGCAATATGCGGTTTGTGCATCTGATGCTGGAATACAAAATCGGCGAGGACGGGCGCGTCGGTGACCTGGAGGATGCCGTGCTGAACACGCGGCGCGTACCGCTGGAGGATTGGAACAATGAAACGCTATCTGTTATTCGATATTGACGATACGTTGCTGAATTTCCGCAAAGCTGCGGACGCCGTCATCACGAGGGCGCTTTCGGACGCGGGACTCGCGTTTGACGAAGAGCAGTTTCGCACCTACCACCGCGTCAACGCGTCTTTGTGGGACAAAGTCTCGCGCGGTGTGCTGAGTGTGCCGCAGCTGTACGCCATTCGCTTTGATGTGGCGCTGGCGGCGGTGGGGCTCAAGGGCGACGGTGCGTTTGTGGAAGCGCGCTTCCGCCACCATCTGGGCGAGTCGGCAGTCCCCGAAGAGGGCGCGGCAGAGACGCTCGCCGAGCTGTCGAAGCGGTACATCCTCGCCGCCGCGAGCAACGCGCCGCAGCGGCAGCAGGAGCTGCGGCTGGAAAAGGCGGGCCTGCGGCAGTATTTTTCGCAGGTGCTGACCTCGGAACTGCTTGGGCATAACAAGCCGTCGGCGGCATTTTTCGACGCGTGTCTCGAACGGCTGGGCAATCCGCCGCGCGAGAGTGTGATGATGCTCGGCGATTCGCTGACCGCGGATGTCGAAGCCGCCCGCGCGGCAGGGATTGACGCGTGCTTCGTCAACCTCGCCCACAAACCCGAACCGCCCTCGCCCCCCTACCCCGTCGTTCACTCTCTGCCGGAGCTGCTGAAGATTCTATAACAAGCACAGCCCCATTCCAACACCGTAGGGGCGACCAGCTCTGCATAAGTTCTGCCAACCAAATCGAAGATTTGGGGCATCACTTAACCGGTCGTCCGCATGCCTCCCTCATTGAGGGAGGTGTCACGCGTTCGCGTGACGGAGGGAGTTCAAGAAAACTCCCCCAGTCTCGCTGCCGCTCGACAGCCCCCTCATCGAGGGGGCCATATAAGCCTTCCCCTTTAATCCCATCTTTAATTGACAACCGCCACCCGGCGGTGTACAATACATTCAGATACTATTTGGAGGTGCATTTACTATGGCATTTTGTGAAAACTGCGGCACCAAACTGGGCGACGGTATGAAATTCTGCTCCCAGTGCGGTACCCCTGCTCCCGTACTTCCGGTAGCGGAACCCCCTGCTCCCGCCCCCGTGGTCGAGGAAGCACCTGCGGCCGTCGCTGAGCCTGTCGCAGAACCTGTCACTGAGCCTGTGGCAGAACCTGTCACTGAGCCCGTGGCAGAGCCTGTCGCCGAAGCTGCTCCCGAAGAAGCCGCTCCCGTGGAAGCTCCTGTCGAAGCTCCTGTCGAAGCTCCTGTGGAAGCGCCCGTGGCAGAGCCTGCTCCTGTCTACACCGCTCCCGAAGCCGCCCCGAAAAAGAAGAAGGGCAAGAAGATCGCCATCCTCGCCGCCATCGTTGCGGTGATTGCGGCTCTGGCGGTCGTGTTTGTGATGTTTGTCCTGCCGATGATTAAAGGCACCGAGACCAAGCCGTACGCCGTGTATGTCAAGGACGGTCAGCTCGTGTACACGGGTCTCGACTCCATCGAGCCGTTCGAGATTACCGAGGACTTCGAGTCCTTCATCCCCGAAGACGGTCTGGAGGAAGACAACCCGTTTGAAAACGCCGGTGATATGGGCTATTATGTCCGCGTGGTTGGCGATCACATCTTCTATATGGACGATACCGATTCGCGCACCGCGACCACCTTCCCCCTGTATGTGCGTGACGTGACCGACCCCGACGAGGAAGCCGAGAAAATCAGCGACGAAGTCGCCGTCTACTATGTTTCCGAGGACGGCAAGACGGTGCTGTACCTCGAAGCCGATAACGACTCTGTCGGCACGCTGTACACTTATGATGTGAGCTCGGGCGAGTCCGAGCGTCTTGCGAAAAAGGTCAGCAACTTCGCCGCCACCACCGACTGCGAAAACTATGTCTACGAAGTGGACGACGAGCAGTGGTGCGTTGTCTACGGCGGCGATGAGCCGATTGAACTGCCGGAGGATGCGAACATCGAAAGCGTGTCGCGCGACCTGAAGGTCATCTACTATGTCGACAAGGACAACACCCTCTTCGTGCTGGACGACGGCGAGACCACCGAGATTGCGAAGAACGTCTCGTTCGCGACCGCTGTGTCGGACGAAAACAACAACATCTACTACATCGCCGAGTCGGATAAGACCGAAGGCCCGATGTGGAACTTTGTCGAAGACGACAAGAAGGATTCCGACAACGCGCTGGTTGAGCCGATTGCGCCGACCGCGCCGAGCTACGATGACCACAGAGGCGCCGACGGCTTCATCGATTGGGATTCCTACAACGCCGCTTACGATGTCTACTCCGCCGAGCGCGACGCCTACTGGGATGCCTACTATGACTACCAGGACGAAGTGCAGGGCAAGGAAGACCGCGACGAGCTGCGCGAGAAGATTGACAACGCCACCTACGCGCTGGTAGAAAACACGCTGTACCTCTACGAGGACGGCGAATCCGTAAAGCTGACGAGCGGCTACGCTCTCGATATGGACGACTATAGCGAGAACGCTATTCTGCTGGTCAAGGCCGATGCGGACAAGAACGCGAAGGTCAAGCTGTCCGAGCTGGACACCTACTATGACGAGGTTGCCGACGCGCTGGACGAGGCGCTGCTGAGCAAAGAGTCGTATGTTGCCGTGTTCGGCAAGACCGTCACCGCCGTGGCGGAGAAGGACATCGACTACGTGAGACTCGCGAACACCGTGCTGTACTACACCGTGGAGGAAGAAAGCGAGAACGGCGACAGCCTGTTCACGCTGTACAAGATGGCGTCGAACGGTCAGGTGACCAAGGTTGACGAGCACCTCGGCTATTCGCTGTCGGTGTACGGCGATCATGTGGTGTATATGAAGGACACCTTCACCGAGGAGGGGACCTACAACACCTACGGCGATATGTACATCGACGGCAAGAAGGTCGGCTCGAAGGTCGAAGCCTACAGCGCCGACTACGACACCGAGTCCGACACCATCCTGTTCTTCAGCAGCTGGGACAAGAAGTCGAACAGCGGTACGCTGGCAATGTACAAGGACGGCAAGGTCGAAACGATTGACAAGAAGGTGTTCAGCTACTCCTTCGCGAGCGACAAGAGCATCCTGTACCTGTGCAACTACGATGGCAAGAGCGGTGATTTGTGCCAGTATGCCAACGGCGAGTGCTACGAAATCGACACCGACGTCCAGGCAGTCCTGAACTACTACAACTCCGCCTTCTAACCCCCTGCGCGGGCAGGCGTTGCAAACAACAAAGCGCCCTCTTTTCAGAGGGCGCTTTTCTTATACCTTGCAACACCTGGCGGTGGGCGTCGGCCACCTCATCAGTCTCGCTATCGCTCGACAGCTTCCCCCAGAAGGGACATTTAAGCCTTCCCCCTGGGGGGAAGGTGGATTTCGCCGCAGGCGAAAGACGGATGAGGGGTTGCCTCCCTCATTGAGGGAGGTGTCGGCTTTAGCCGACGGAGGGAGTTCTCCCAAAACTCCCCCAGTCTCGCTGCCGCTCGACAGCCCCCTCATTGAGGGGGCCATATAAGCCTTCCCCTTGAGGTCGATTCCCCCGATTGTCGGGGGAAATGTCGGCGTAGCCGACAAAAGGGGCCCGTTTCGGGAGAAAAAGGTGGCACGGCGTAGCCGTGACGGATGAGGTGGCCGTTGCCCACCGCAGGTGCCTTCCCCACCCACAAACAAAACAGACCACCCGCTCACCACGGGTGGTCTCTCTTTCTCATATCGGCCTGCAAACCCTCGTACAAGGATACGCCTCTGCCAGTGCCGCCGCACAGCGCGCGGCGGTCTCATTCTCTTCAAACATCCCGAACACCGCCGACCCACTGCCGGTCAGTGCCGCCGCCATCGCGCCATACTCACGCATACGCGCGCAAATCGCCGCGGTATCGGGCAACGCCATCGGCGCTTCAAAGCTGTTGCCGACGGTGGCCGCCACGCTTCGCAAATCGCCGCGCGCGAGTGCCACGCACATGGCGTCGACATCGGGGTGCAGCAGCGTCGGCGCACTGTCCAGGCGGCGATACGCCTCCGGCGTGGACACCCCTGCTTCGGGTCGCACCACCACGAAATAACACGGCGGCAGCGGCGGCAGCGGAGACAAGTCCGTGCCGATTCCCGTCGCGAGTGCCGTACCGCCGAGGAGGCAAAACGGCACATCCGCACCAATGCGCGCTGCGAGTGCGAGCAGCTCCTCCTGCGGCACGGCAGCACCCGTCAATTCATTCAGTGCCAGCAGCACCGCGGCAGCATCGCTGCTGCCACCGCCCATACCGGCTTGCGACGGCACGTGCTTGGTCACTTCAATGACATACCCCTCCTGCCGTTCGGTATGCTGCCGAAACAGCGCCGCCGCACGGTAGGCGGTGTTGCGCTCGTCGGCAGGGATACCGCCGCCACAGGACAGGTGAATTTCATAATCGTCGGCAAACGCCACCGACACCTCGTCGCACCAATCGATCGCCTGCATCACGGTGCGCAGCAGATGGTAACCATCCTCCCGGACACCGACCACATCCAGCGACAGATTCAGCTTGGCAGGCGCGCGCTTTACAACGCTCATACCGCGCCCTCGCATTCGGCAACAAACTCACGCATACGGCGGAGTGCCTCGGTGATATGCGCCAGCGAGTAGCAGTAGGAAATACGCACAAACCCCTCGCCACACGCGCCGAACGCCGTGCCGGGGACAACCGCCACGTGCTTTTCTTTGAGCAAGCGGTGGCAGAATTCTTCGCTCGTAAGACCCGTCTTTTGAATCGAGGGGAACACGTAGAACGCCCCCTCCGGCGCAAAGCAGGTCAGCCCCATCTCGTCCAGCGCGCTGACGATAAGACGGCGGCGCGCATCGTAATCGTTGCGCATCTCGACCACATCGTCCTCGCCGTTTGTCAGCGCCTCAATGGCGGCGTGCTGGGCGGTGGTGGGCGCGCACATCAGCGCAAACTGATGCAGCTTCGTCATCATCTTCATCACAGGCGCAGGCGCACAGGCATAGCCCAGACGCCAGCCCGTCATCGCAAAGGACTTGGAGAAGCCGCTGATATACACCGTCCGCTCTGCCATATCGGGCAGCGACGCAATGCTGACGTGCGGCTCGTCGCCGTAGGTCAGGTCGCTGTAGATTTCGTCCGACAGCACCATAATATCGGTACCGCGCAGCACCTCGGCAATCGCCTCCAGATGCTCACGGCGCATCACCGCGCCCGTCGGGTTGCTCGGGAACGGCAGCACCAGCAGCTTGGTGCGCGGCGTAATCGCCGCGCGCAGTGCCTCCGCCGTCAGGCGGAACGCATCCTCGGCACGGGTGACAATCGGCACAGGCACGCCGCCTGCGAGACGGGTCAGCGGATCGTAGCAGACGAAGCTCGGCTGCGGAATCAGCACCTCGTCCCCCGGCTCGATGAGTGCGCGCAGGCACAAATCGATGCCCTCGCTGCCGCCCACAGTGACCAGCACTTCGCTTTTCGCGTCGTACACAATGCCGGTGCGTTTCTCCACATAATCGCGGATGGCCTCACGGAGCTTCAAAAGACCCGCGTTGGGGGTATACCACGTTTTGCCCTTTTCGAGCGATTCAATGCCTTTTTCACGGATGTGGAACGGCGTGATAAAATCGGGTTCGCCGATGGACAGCGAAATCACGTCCTCCATCTCGTTGGCAATGTCGAAAAACCGACGGATGCCGGAGGGTGGTAACTCCTGCAGCGTGCGGTTAAGCAGTTTTGAGTAATCCATACGCGTTACAGCATTCCTCTCTCATCGGGGGTTTCTTCCAGGAACGGCACGTGGCTTTCCTTGTAGCGGCGCAACACGAAATGCGTTGCGGTGGACTGCACCGACTCCAGCGGAGCGAGGCGGCGCGCCACAAACGCGGCAATCTCCTGGAAGGTGCGGCCGTTGACGCGCACCGACAGGTCGTAACCGCCCGACATCAGGTAAACGCTCTCCACCTCGTCGAACGCCATAATCTGCTCCGCGATGCCCTCAAAACCGACGTCGCGGCGCGGAATGACCTTCAGCTCAATGATGGCAGTGACACACGCACGGTCGGTCTTGTCCCAGTCGACAAGAGCCTTGTATGCACGGATAGCGCCGGTCTTTTCGAGTTCGGCAATACGGGCGCGAATATCCTCTTCGGTAGTACCGAGCATCGCAGCGAGCTGTGCATCGGTCAGGCGCGCGTTGGCATCCAGCAGTTTCAGCAATTTGTCCATGGTAAGTGACCTCCTTAAAAGTGAGTGTGCAATGATATATCAGTATAGCACACTTTTCGCCACAATGCAAAGAAAATGTTTGCGTTTGGCGACAAATTGGAGTATACTGTAGGAAAGCAAAATCAAAGGAGCTGTGTTTATGCGCGCTGTCATCACCGTTATCGGCAAGGATATGGTGGGTATCCTCGCGAAAGTGTCCACCGCCTGTGCCGCCCGCAACATCAATGTCCTGGAAGTGACCCAGTCGATTCTGCAGGATATGTTCGCCATGATTATGATGGTGGACATCGAAAACAGCAACGTCGCGTTCGGCGCGTTCGCGGACGAGCTTGCCGCTATGGGCAAGGAGATGGGGCTGTCCATCCACGTCATGCACGAGGACATTTTCCAGTCGATGCACCGCATCTAAGAGGTGACAAGCCATGCTGAATACACGCGATATTTTAGAGACCATCACCATGATTCGCGAGGAGAACCTCGACATCCGCACCATCACGATGGGTATTTCTCTGCTTGACTGCTGTCACAGTGACATTGACGAGGTGTGCGAGAGGGTCTACCGCAAAATCACCACCTGCGCGCGTGACCTCGTGTCCACGGGCGAGCAGATTGAGAAGGAATACGGTATTCCGATTATCAACAAGCGCATCTCCATCACCCCTGCCGCGATGGTGCTGGCAGGCTGTGAGGATAAGGACGCGGTCAAGCTGGCGCTGACGCTGGAGCGTGCCGCGGTGACCTGCGGTGTCAACTTCATCGGCGGTTTTTCCGCGCTGGTGCATAAAGGCTATGCCGCAGGCGATCGCGAGCTGATTGACGCGATTCCCGAAGCACTGGCAAAAACCGAGCACGTGTGCGCCTCGGTCAACATCGGCTCGACCAAGTCGGGCATCAATATGGACGCCGTGGAGCAGATGGGCCGCGTTGTCAAGCGCGCCGCCGAGCTGACGGCGGAGCGAAACTGCATCGGCCCTGCGAAGCTCGTGGTGTTCTGCAACGCGCCCGAGGACAACCCCTTTATGGCAGGCGCGTTCCACGGTCCGGGCGAGCCCGACTGTGTCATCAATGTCGGCGTATCGGGCCCCGGTGTGGTGCGTGCGGCACTCGCCAAAGCGGGCGATTGCGATTTGACCGCGGTGGCAGACCTCATCAAGCGCACCGCGTTTAAGATTACGCGTATGGGTCAGCTCGTCGCGCAGGAAGCGTCGCGCCGTCTCGGCGTGCCGTTCGGCATCGTCGATTTGTCCCTCGCCCCCACCCCTGCCGTTGGTGACTCGGTGGCGTATATTCTGGAGGAAATCGGTCTGGAGCAGTGCGGCGCACACGGTACGACCGCCACGCTCGCGATGCTCAACGACGCGGTGAAAAAGGGCGGCGTAATGGCGTCCTCCCATGTCGGCGGTCTGTCGGGCGCGTTCATCCCCGTGACGGAAGATGCCGGTATGATTGCCGCCGCCAGAAGCGGTTGCCTGCGGCTGGAAAAGCTGGAAGCAATGACGGCGGTCTGCTCGGTGGGTCTGGATATGATTAACATCCCCGGCGACACCTCGCCCGAGATCATCTCGGCGATTATCGCGGACGAAGCGGCAATCGGTATGATTAACAACAAAGCCACCGCCGTGCGCGTCATCCCTGCGATTGGCAAGGAGGTCGGTGAGGAGCTGGAGTTCGGCGGTCTGCTCGGCAGCGGCCCTGTGATGCCTGTCAACACGGCCTCCCCCGCTCGCTTCATCCACCGCGGCGGTCGCATCCCTGCCCCCCTGCAGGCGCTGAGAAACTAAGTGCCCAAACCAAGCACCAAAACCAAGCATCAAAACGAGCACCAAAACCAAACATCAAGCACCCCTCGGCAGAGGGGTGCTTTTTTATTGTCTCCCACACCTGCGGTGGACCTGCGGTCAGCACACCTGGCGGTGGGCACACAAGCCTTCCCCTCGAGGTCGATTCCCCCAGCTGGGGAAAAAGCCTTCCCCTTGAGGGGAAGGTGGCACGGCGTAGCCGTGACGGATGAGGTGTTGCCTCCCTCATTGAGGGAGGTGTCGGCTTTAGCCGACGGAGGGAGTTCTACCAAAACTCCCCCAGTCTCGCTATCGCTCGACAGCCCCCTCAACGAGGGGGGCCATATAAGGCTTCTCCTCGAGGAGAAGCTGTCATCCGCAAAGCGGATGACTGATGAGGTGGCCAACGCCCGCACCTGGCGGTGGGCACAAAAGCCTCCCTCCACGAGGGAGGTGGCACGCGTATGCGTGACGGAGGGAGTTCAAGAAAACTCCCCACCCGCAGGGTCTCCTTGCTGTCGTGTAGGGCGAGGGCTCGCTCCCGCCAAGCCTTCTCCTTGAGGAGAAGGTGGATTTCGCCGCAGGCGAAAGACGGATGAGGTGGCCGATGCCCACCGCCAGGTGCGCCAGGTGCGCCAGGTGCGCCAGGTGAATATCCTCCCAAAT
>JAZODA010000055.1:0-76938 GCA_045596745.1 Acutalibacteraceae bacterium | reverse complement strand
TGAAGGCGCTGCGTGCAAAGGCTCTGTACGATCAGGATGCCGGTATGGCTCTGCGCAAGTCGCACGAGTCCCCGGTTATCAAGAAGCTGTACGAAGAGTTCTTCGACGATGGCATCGGTGGTCACAAGGCACATCATTGCCTGCACACCACCTACGTTGCTCGCAAGAAGTTCAACTAATCGTGAAGCAAAACGCCCTCGCGTGGGAATCCACGCGAGGGCGTTTCTTTTATGCCAAACAAAAAACGAGGTGCGTATCACACGCACCTCGTTTGCTTATTTCGCTGCGAGCAGTCGGCTCATCAATTCCGATGCTGCGGGCTCGGTTTTGCCCGTTGCCGCGGCAGCCGCTTCGGTAAAACGCTCGGCGCCCGAAGCCGACTCCATACCCTTGCTGCAGTACAGCAGATACGGGACAGGAGCGGCAGAATGGGTCTTGGTGCAAAGCGGTGTCGGATGGTCAGGCATAATCAGAAGCGAGATATCGTCAATCTCCTTCATCGTCTCAAGAAGCGGTGCCAGCACCTGGCGATCGATTTCTTCAATGGCTTTCACCTTGTTCTGAATCTCACCGCGGTGACCGCACTCGTCGGGGGCTTCCAGATGGATGTACACCATATCGCAATCGTCACGAAGCGCCTCGATTGCCGCTTCGCGCTTGCCGACAAAGTTGGTATCGAGATAGCCGGTAGCACCCTCCACCTCACAAATACGCATACCGCTCAGTCGCGCGATACCCTTCAGCAAATCGACGGCGGACACCATCGCGCCCTTAACGCCGAAACGCTCGGTAAAGTTCTGCAGCTGCGGACGCTTGCCGTGACCCCACAGCCAAATCGACGTGGCGGGGTTCTCCCCTTTGGCGCGGCGCTTCTGATTGACAGGATGCTCACGCAAGATGGCTTCGCTCTTCTTCATCAGTTCCAGCAACGGCTGCGCATCGGGATGGGTCGGCAGATGCTCGCCGATGACCTGACCCGAAATATCGTGCGGAGGCGTCAGCTTACCAATCGCCGTTTTGCCGCCGTGCCACACCAGGCAATGACGATATGCCGTACCGGTATAGAAATCGAACTCACCGCCGCCAAGCTCCGCCTGCACAGTACGGATGATTTCGTCCGCCTCTGCCGTGTGGATATCACCGGCACAGTAATCGACCATCGTTTTATCGCCGTACGCTGCTTCATCAGACAGCGTCACCAGATTGCAACGGATAGCCACATCGTCATCCGTCAGGTCAATGCCAATGTTGGCAGCCTCCAACGGAGAACGACCGGTATAACACTCTTTCGGACGGTAGCCGAGCACCGACAGGTTTGCCACATCGCTGCCGGGCGACATCCCCTCCGGCACGGTGTGTGCCATTCCCAGTTCGGAAACAGCCGCCAACGCGTCCATACACGGCTTATTTGCCGCTTCCATAGGTGTTTTTCCCTGCAATGCTTCGCAAGGCAAATCTGCCATACCATCACATAATAAAACAACGTATTTCATAGCCATTACTCCTTTGCTTTACAGTATAGCAGAAGTGCGCCGTAATTTCAATTTTTTTGACCGAAAATATGGGGAATTTTTTTCAGAAATCATTGCAAAACTTCCGCACCTGCGTTATACTATATTTAATTGATTATTATGGGCGAGAATGGTGTTTTCTGTTTTCGCATTAAAAAGAAATGAGGTCATCACTATGTCTTCTGCATTGTTGGCACAGGCGGGAAATCTGTTGGCTGATGCCGGTATGACGGTTCTTATCGGCGTTGTCGTCGTGTTCGGCGTTCTGCTGGTTCTGACGTTTATTTTCTGGCTGTTCGGTGTGGTTGCCGGCGGCGGTTCCAAGAAGGCCGCAACGCCGAAACCCGCACCCGCTCCCAAAGCCCCCAAAAAGGCGACTGCTCCCGCCGCCCCCGCTCCTGTTGTGGATGACGGCATTTCGGATGAGGTCGTTGCGGTTATCGCTGCCGCCATCGCCGCTATGTCCGATGGCACGGCTCGCTATGTGGTTCGCCGCATCAGCCCCGCTCGTTCGCAGGGTACGCGTCCGATTTGGGCGGCTGCCGGTATCGCTGATAACACCCAACCGTTTTAAAAGGAGGACGTCGTAACTATGAGTCTGTGGGACGCTATTGTTCAGATTTGGAACGAGTCCGGTTTCGCCCGCTTGCTGAACTTCGAAAACGGCGGCTGGAAGAACCTGATTATGATCGGCATCGCCTGTGTGCTGCTGTTCTTGGCTATCAAAAAGCAGTATGAGCCGCTTCTGCTGCTCCCCATTGCTTTCGGTATGTTGCTTGTTAACCTGCCGCTCGGCGGCGTGATGGACCCCCAGCAGAACTCGCTGGTTCCCTTTACGCAGGAAGAGCAAATCGCGTATATTGAAGGCACATACGAACAAGTCTATCCCGTTTCGATTACCGAAATCGAGTTGGACGAAAACGATAAAAACATCGTTACGATGGATGTTGCCGGTGTTGAGACCGAAGTTTACAAGTCCGGCGACAACTACTACAAAATCGTGGAAAACGCCAACGGCGAGCGCCACTACGTCATTCCGCAGTGGCAGCATTTCGAGCAGGGCGGTCTGTTCTGGTATCTGTATCAGGGCGTTAAGTTCGGTATCTACCCGCCGCTGATTTTCCTTGGCATCGGTTGTATGACCGACTTTGGTCCGCTGCTCTCCAACCCCAAGAGCTTCCTGCTGGGCGCTGCCGCGCAGCTCGGTATTTTCGCCACCTTCTTCGGCGCCAGCCTGTTTGGTATGTTGCCGTTTGCCGAGGATTTGGGCATCGCCTTTACTAACCAGGAAGCCGCTTCCATCGCCATTATCGGCGGTGCGGACGGACCTACCGCTATCTATCTGACCTCGAAACTGGCTCCCCATCTGTTGGGTGCTATCGCGGTTGCGGCGTATTCGTATATGGCGCTGGTGCCGATCATCCAGCCCCCGATTATGCGCGCGCTGACCACCAAGAAAGAGCGTTCTGTGGTTATGACCCAGCTGCGCACCGTTTCCAAGACCGAGAAGATTCTCTTCCCCATCTTCGTTACGGCCGTTTGCGTGCTGCTGCTGCCCAGCGCTGCTCCGCTGATTGGTATGCTGATGCTCGGTAACCTGTTCCGCGAAAGCGGCGTGGTCGAGCGTATCACCAAGACCGCCCAGAACGAACTGATGAACATCATCACCATTATGCTGGGTGTTACGGTCGGTGCAACCGCCAATGCCAACACCTTCCTGCAGCCCAAGACGCTGCTCATCATCTGCTTGGGTCTCATCGCTTTCTCGATGGGTACCGCCGGCGGCATTCTGCTCGGCAAGGTGATGTATGTCTTCAGCGGCGGTAAGGTTAACCCGCTGATTGGTTCGGCCGGTGTTTCCGCTGTTCCGATGGCTGCACGTGTGGCTCAAAAAGAAGGCCAGCGCGAGAACCCCAGCAACTTCCTGCTGATGCACGCGATGGGCCCCAACGTGGCCGGCGTTATTGGTTCTGCGGTTGCTGCCGGTGTTCTGCTGACACTGTTCGGCTAATCGTTCACTTGTTTTGATGAGGGCGTGGATATATTCCACGCCCTTTTTGGAGGAAAACCTTTATGGATACTCAACTCTACCTCTCACTGCGCCGCCGTGCGATGGAGCGTGTCTTCTCTCGTATGAACGCACCGCAGCGCAGTGCAGTGTTTCAGACCGAAGGACCGGTGTTGATTCTGGCGGGTGCAGGCAGCGGTAAAACCACCGTGCTGGTCAACCGCATTGCCAACCTCGTTCGCTTTGGAAACGCCTATCATAGCACCGAGTTGCCGCCGTTCTTGTCGGACAGTGCGGTGGAATCGTTGCGCCGTTATGCCGATGGCGAGCAGCCGATCGACGGCGGTCTGGACGCGCTGTGTGCGGTTGACCCCTGCCCGGCGTGGCGTATTCTGGCGATCACCTTTACCAACAAGGCTGCAGGCGAGCTGAAAGACCGTCTGGAAGCGATGTTGGGCGAAGATGGCCGTCAGGTAATGGCAGGTACGTTTCACTCGTTCTGTGCGCGCGTATTGCGCCAGGATGGCGGCGCTTTGGGGTATTCCTCCCACTTTACCATCTACGACACCGATGACAGCCGTCGTCTTATGAAAGAGTGTATGAAGTCGCTCGGCATTGAAGAACGCGTGCTGGGTCACAAAGCGGTGCTCGGCGAAATCAGCCGCGCAAAAGACAGCCTCCTCTCGCCCGACGAGTTCACCATGCAAGCAGGTAGTGATTTCCGTCTGAAGAAGGTGGCAGATTGCTATCGTCTGTACCAAAAGCGCCTGCAGGAAGCGGACGCGATGGACTTTGACGACCTGCTCACCAAGACGGTCGAGTTGTTCGAGACCGAGCCGTCGGTACTGCAAAAGTACCAGAACCGTTTTCGCTATCTGATGATTGACGAGTACCAGGATACCAACCACGCCCAGTACCGCTTAGTCAGTCTGCTGGCGGAAAAGAGTCGCAACCTGTGCGTTGTGGGCGACGATGACCAAAGTATCTACAAATTCCGCGGTGCGACCATCGAGAACATTTTGAGCTTTGAAGAGCAGTTTTCTCCTTGTACGGTCGTCCGTCTGGAGCAAAACTACCGCTCCACGCAAAACATTCTGGATGCCGCCAACGCCGTAATTGCCAAGAACCGCAATCGCAAATCGAAAACTCTGTGGACCGAAAACGGCAAGGGTGACCTGCTCCGGCTCCATACGCTGGACAACGAAGACGAGGAAGGTCGCTTCATTGCCCGCACGGTGCTGGATAAGGTGGCAGACGGTGCCAAGTACCGTGATATGGCGGTGCTGTACCGCGCCAACGCGCAATCCAACGCCATTGAACGTTCGCTGGTTAAAAGCGGTATTCCCTACCGTATCCTCGGCGGACATCGCTTCAACGACACCAAAGAAGTACGCGATGCCACTGCGTACCTCCGTATCATCAACAACCCCGATGACAGTGTCAGCCTGCGCCGTATCATCAATGAACCGAAGCGCGGCATCGGCGATACCACGCTGGATAAAGCGGCCGCTTTGGCGGATGAACAGGGCGTCTCGCTGTATGAGATTCTCTCCCACGCCGACGAATACGCCGCGCTTAGCCGCGCCGCCTCGCACATTCTCCCCTTTATCCGTATGATGGACGAACTGCGAGAAAAAGCGCAGGACGGTAGCATTTCGTTGCATATGCTGTATAATGAAATGCTGGAGAAAACAGGCTACCTCGCGATGTGGCAGCTTGCAGGTGCTCCGGAAGAGGAACGCGTCAACAACCTGAACGAATTGGCATCCTCCATCCGCAATTACGAAGAAAACAGCGAAGAAGATTTCCCGCAGCTTTCCGGCTTCCTGGAAGAAAACGCACTGATGACCGACGTCGACAACTACGATGCCGATGCGGATGCACTGGTGCTGATGACGATGCACGCCGCCAAGGGTCTGGAGTTTCCGCTAGTGTTTCTGCCGGGCTTCGAGGACGGTGTCTTCCCCGGTATGCAAACGATGTTCCGCCCCGAAGAGTTGGAGGAAGACCGTCGTTTGTGCTACGTAGCACTGACCCGTGCCAAAAAAGAACTGTACATCACCTGCGCACGCAGCCGTATGCTGTATGGCGCAACCACCCGTAACCGTCCCTCCCGTTTCCTGCAGGAAATCCCTTCGTCACTGCTGGACGTTCACGAGCAATCCTCCTCTTACGGCAGTTTCGGCAGCTCCTACAGCAGTGGCTACTCCCGTAGCACGCAACCGCAGAGCGAGGGTGGCTTCCACCGCAGCTTTACGAGTGAAAAGACCGCGCCGAGCGTGCCGATTTCCAGTTACCGCGCACGCACCGGCGACGAGGCGCGCGGCGACGGTATTTCCGCTTCCAAGCCCTCTGCCGCATCCGCAGCAGCCGGCAACTGGAAGGCAGGCGATATGGTCAGCCACAAGACCTTTGGTAACGGTCTGATTGAAAAGGTACAGCCGATGGGTAACGACCTGCTGCTGACCATCCACTTCGATCAAGTAGGCACCAAAAAGATTATGGCAACCTTCGCAAAACTTACCAAACTCTAAGCACAAAACACCTCCTGTGTCATATGATGGCAGTGAAGGGCCTTGCACCACTGCAGACCCCATCATGTGACATAGGAGGATTTTTAATGGCGGATAACAACAGATACACATCAAACAACGGTTGTAAAGAAGCCGTATGCGTGGATGCGGGCCGCGTCTATGACAGCTGCTCCGATAAAGACTGCCTGGAAGATCTGCGCCTGTTCTTCACCGAACGCGACCAGATGGTAATCGACCACGCCGTCAGCATCCGTGCCAAAAAGGCAGAGGTTATCAACACCTATATCGATGTTGAAGCATTGCCGTTCAACCGCGGCTACTACTCTTGCGACATCACCTTCTTCTTCGGCGTCACACTGGAGGTATACTCCGGCCACGGCACGGGCTGCTGCATCGTACGCGGTGTCGCGATGTTCCAGAAAAAGGTGATTCTGTTCGGCAGCGAGGGTAACGTCAAGGTGTTTACCAGCGAGTTCACCCCCGAACAGTGCGACCATCACCAGGAAATGCCCACTCGCAATATGCCGCGCTGCTGCGTGCAGGTGGCTGAGCCTGTCGTGCTGGCGGCGCGTCTGGTGGAACGCTGCGAATGCGGTTGTCGCTGCGATTGCGCTTCGTCCTGCATCCCCGCTTGCGTTTGCGAGGAGTACGGCGGCAACTTTGTGGAACAGTGCAACAAACTGGTTCTGGTGTCGCTCGGTATCTTCACCATCGTACAGCTCATCCGCAACGTGCAAATGCTGATGCCGATTTACGACTTCTGTATGCCATCCAAGGAATGCTGCGCGAACACCGAAAACCCCTGCGATATGTTCAAAAAAATGTGTTTCCCCGTAGACGAGTTCTTCCCGCCCAAAGGCGACGACCACTGCGGCTGCTAAAAACAGCAAAGCCCCCATCCGTTCGGATGGGGGCTTTGTTCATTCGGTTTTTGCCAACGTTTTCACTACCTCGGCGGCGATCATCAGACCGGCTACCGACGGCACAAATGCGGTGCTTCCCGGCACGGGATGCGCGCCTTTGGTCTCGGTGTCGGCCATACGGTGAGGTTGTACAGGTTCGGTAGAATACAGCACCTGCAGATGCTCTATCCCACGCGCCCGCAATTCTCGCCGCATCACACGCGCCAGCGGACATCCGGAGGTTTTTGAAATGTCGGTCAGCTGCAATAGCGATGGGTCAAGCTTGTTCCCCGTCCCCATACAACTGATAACCGGTACACCTGCCTCCAGCGCTTTTTCGGCAATAGCAAGCTTAGCAGATACCGTATCCACGGCATCCACAATGAAATCGTACTGCGAAAAATCGTATTGTTCCGCATTCTCAGGCAGGAAAAAACAGCGGTGTTCCGTCACAATCGTTTCGGGACGAATGTCACGAATGCGCTCTGCCATCACCTCAGTCTTGAAGCGACCGACCGTGCTGTGCAGCGCAACGATTTGACGATTGATATTGGACAACGACACCGTATCGTTGTCAAACAAATCCAGCGCACCGACGCCGCTACGTGCCAACGCTTCCGCAGTATGGCCGCCAACACCGCCGATGCCAAACACCGCCACGCGACTGCCGACAAGGCGTTGTATCGCCTCTTCACCCAGCAGTAGCGCCGTGCGTGACAGGGTTTCCCCTATCATTACTCCGCCTTCGCCTCTTCTTCGTCCTCGATGATGATGGTTTCCTCATCATCAAACTCTTCGGACATCAGAAGCTTACGCTCCTTCAGCTTGCGCAGGATAATCCACAGCGCGCCGCCGATTGCAGCCAGAGCCGCGATAATAGCCAGTGCCTTTTTCATGTGTTACCATCCTTTCTTTTGTGCACAGAATTGCTTCCGCTTACACTATATCGACCACAAGCACCGTCGCCGATACCTGTTGATCTTCTGTTGTTATGCGGCATTTCCGACCTGCCACTCGGTCTCGACGGTAAGCGTTTCACCGTCACTGATAAAAACAATATCTCCGTGAAGATCGCTGCGGAACGGAACAACCGAATACTCCGCGAGCGTTTCGAGTGTCTCTTGTAAAAGCTCAACTTGCTCCTGCTTTCCGCCGCAGGTAATCACCGCATACCGCGCTGCCGCACGACGGATAAGCCGCTCATCGCTGGAAGTGTTGCTGCCGTGATGCGCCAACTTAATGACATCCGCCTCAACATTGGCGCCGTCATTGAGCAAATTGCATTCGACGGTTTTGCTGACATCACCCATAAACAGGAACGCATGCTCCCCGAACGCCAGCCGACACACAATCGAATTATCGTTGCCGCTTTCAAACAAACGCCGACCGCTGAGCACCTCCAGTCGGGCTTTCCCTATCGATACGACATTGCCCACCTTGGCAGTGGTTATGGCAATCGCCTTTTCTTCCAACGCTGTCATAAGGTTTTCGTACACACGGTTATCGCGTGTAGCGCCATCGTCTATCGGTGAAGTCAGGAACGAACCCACATCAAACGCCCGAACAATGTCCGCCATACCACCGATGTGGTCGGCATCCATATGCGTGGCAATCACCACATCCAGCCGTTCGATACCCGAGAGACGCAGTGTCTCAACCAATTTGCCGCCATCCTCGTGATCACCCGCATCAATCAGCGCCGTATATTCGCCGGTTTGAATCAAGGTGCAATCGGCGTTGCCGACGTTGAAGAAAGTGACGCGCAGTTCATTCTCGGACGTCTTCGGCTCGGACAACCCGGCTGACGCGAAAATGTCGTTCCACGTCGGAAGAAATCCCAAGTCGTACACGTCACTCACCGTGACCAGCACACTGAAGAGAAGCACCACCGACAGCAGAATCGATACGCACACAATCAGCGGCTTTTTGTACTTGCCAAGCTTATGTTTCATCATCGGGACGATTCATATTCATTTCCAGCCACTGCTGACGCGTAATCAGCACCTGACGAGGTTTACTGCCCTCGTGCGGGCCGATGATGCCGCGCGTTTCCATTTCGTCGATGATACGGCCGGCACGGGCGTATCCCAGACGCAGTTTGCGCTGAAGCAGCGAGGTCGACGCCATACCGGCTTCCACCACCACTTCGATTGCCTGCGGCAGCATCTCGTCGCCGCCACCGGCTTCGGCATCCTCGTCATCCGCGTCGCCACGGCTGTTCGTTTTCTCGGTAGTCTGAGCCAGACGGATAATCTCCTGCTCCACCGCCTCGTCATACTGCTGGGATTCGGTGGACTTGAGGAACTCCACCACCGACTCCACTTCGCGGTTGCCGACGAAGCAACCCTGTACACGCATCGGCTTGGCAAAGCCAACCGGCATAAACAACATATCGCCCTTACCCAGCAGCTTTTCCGCACCGCCCGCATCCAGAATCGTACGCGAGTCCACAGCGGAAGCCACCGTCAGTGCCAGACGCGACGGAATGTTTGCCTTGATAAGACCGGTGATAACGTCCACCGACGGACGCTGGGTCGCAATGACCAGATGCATACCGGCGGCACGCGCCATCTGTGCCAGACGGCAGATGTTGCTTTCCACCGCGTTGGCGGCAACCATCATCAAGTCCGCCAACTCGTCAATAACAATCAGCACCTGCGGCAGGCGTTCCATCGTTTCGGTTTTCTGGGCCATCTCGTTATACGTGCCGATATCACGCACATTGTTGGCAGAGAACAACTGGTAGCGGCGCAGCATTTCGTTGACCGCCCAACCCAGCGCACCCGCCGCCTTGCGCGGATCGGTAACGACCGGCGTCAGCAGATGCGGAATGCCGTTGTAAATGCCGAATTCGACCTGTTTCGGGTCGATGAGCAGCATACGCACTTCATCGGGACGTGCGCGGAACAGAATACTCTGAATCATCGAGTTGGTACACACCGATTTACCGGAACCTGTCGTACCTGCAATCAACAAGTGCGGCATCTTCGCAAGGTCAGCGAGTACAATCTGACCGGCGATATCCTTACCGAGCGCCACCGTCAGTTTGCTTTCCGCCGACGAAAATTCACGGGAATCAATCAATTCACGCAGACCGACCGAACCAGAAACACGGTTCGGCACTTCGATACCGACCGCCGCTTTGTTCGGAATCGGCGCTTCGATACGCACGCCGGTGGTTGCCAGACGAAGTGCAATATCATCCGACAAGCCGGTAATACGGCTGATTTTCACGCCTGCACTGGGCTGCAGCTCGTAACGGGTAACCGTCGGGCCGCGGGACACATCAATCACTTTCGCGTTAACGCCGAATTCCTTAAGCGTCTGCGTGAGCAGCTCGGCAGTCGAGCTCTGTTCGCGCGCCGCAGCGGCGTTATCCGACGCTTTGGATTCGTTAAGCAGCGTCAGCGGCGGGAAACGATATTCTGCCGGCACCACCACAGGGGCTTCGGTCTCTTCGATAACCGGCTCAATCTCCGCTTCGATTTCTTCTTCGTACTCTTCTTCCGGCTCAGCAGGCTGCTCAGTCTCTTCCGCAGGTGCTTCGCTCGGCAACGGAATCTCTTCCTCTTCCGGCTCATCCATCTCGGCAACGCCCTCAGCGACCTTATCGAACGCCGGCGCAGGCTCCGGCTGCACTTCCACAACCGGTTCTTCTTTCACAACGGGAGGCTCTTCGCCATCCAGTTCCACGTCGATTTTTTGTTCTTTCTTCTTGCGCTGGAATCCCGATTCCACCGCCGTCGTGAGCGACTCGGTGGTCTTATGTACCGGCTTCCACAGCGTCTTGAGCAGCGCCACGATAGTAGTGCCCGTAACAACCATAAAGAACACAAACAGGAGCAGAATAATGATAACCTTGGCACCGATATCGGTGAACCACTGCTCCAGCCAATATCCGAGCAACGTACCGAATGCACCGGCGCCACTGGAGAGTCCACCGGCACGATAGGCAGCAATCAGCGCCTGGTCGTAAGAGATGGTTGCAACGTCCTGAATAAAAATCTGCACCGTCGTGCTCAGCAGAAGCAACAACGTCGAGCTTTGCCAGATGATGGCCTTGGCCTTTTCCGACGGCCGTTCCAGCGCGCGGACAACCGCGATGTATGCCACCAAAAACGGCACGACATAAGCGCCCAAGCCAAAGAAGCCGAGCAGCAAGGAACGAAGCGTACCCCACAAGCTGCCGCTGGGAATGATGGCCAAGCAGAACATCAAAATCGCCACAGCAAACAGCAGCACCGCCTTCGTCTGACGCTTGGCATTTTGCGCCGCCGCGTTCGACTGCTTACCGTGCTTCGCTCCACCCTTCGCCGATGTGGTGCTTCTGCCGGAGGATGTCTTCTTTTTGGTTGTAGTCCGTCGTTTTTGAGCCACCGCGTGACCCACCTCTCTGTATGTAATACCGCAAAAGCGGCAAGAAAAAGCTATTTTGCATCAATCATTTCGTGCAGAGCTGCCAGCGCATCCGACAGCGACCCCAACTCGTCGATGAGCCCCACCTCCACGGCGGCAGTACCATCCAGCACGCTCCCCATATCGGTGGTCATTTCATCCGTTTTCATACACAACTGCAAAAACGCATCGTGCGAAATGCGCGAATGTTCGGTAACGAAGCGAATGATGCGTTCCTGCATTCGTTGAAAATGCAAAAACGCCTGCGGCACGCCCAACACGAGACCGTTAATCCGCACCGGATGAATCGTCATCGTCGCAGACGGCGCGATAAAAGAACGCTTGGCGGACACCGCCAACGGCACGCCGATGGAATGTCCCCCACCCAGCACGAGCGAAACCGTCGGTTTCGTCATACCGGAAATCATCTCCGCCAAGGCCAGCCCTGCCTCGATATCGCCGCCCACGGTGTTCAGCAGAATCAGCAGCCCCTGAATATCGCGGCTTTCCTCAATGGCAATCAGTTGCGGCAGAACATGCTCATACTTGGTGGTTTTGTTATCGCTCGGCAGGGCGTAATGCCCTTCAATCTGCCCGATAATCGTCAGACAATGAATGGTGTGCCGACCACCTTCGGTGGTGACCGAACCGTTTTCCACAACGTCCTTCAAATCCTGTTGCAGAACCTGTGCAGGACGCTTTTCATCGGCTTCGACCGTCTGCGTATGCTGCTTTGCCATTTCATCGCCTCCGGAAACTATTGTGACCGAAAACAGGCAAAACATACTCAACCGTACACCTATAGTCAGTATAGCATTTTTTGCAAAAAAAGGCAAGATATTTTACTCGATGCGCAGTCGCTCAATCGCTGTGGTTTTGCCGCTCGCGGGATCAATCGTAAGCAGCACCGCATCCATACAGCACGGCCCTTCCGCCACCGCAAAACGCACCGGCATTTTGCTGCGCATTTTCTCCACCGCCAGCTCGGGACGGATGCCCAAAACCGAAGCCGTCGGTCCTGTCATACCCACATCCGAAATAAAGCCTGTGCCACCCGGCAGAATCTGCTCATCGGCGGTTTGCACGTGCGTATGAGTGCCGAACAACGCGCTGATGCGACCGTCGGCATAATAGGCAAGCGCCTTTTTCTCCGCTGTCGCTTCCGCGTGGAAATCCACAATACGGCAACGCGGCAACGAGTTGTCCGAAAGCAGTGCGTCCAGTGTCTCAAACGGGCACGCCAGCGTGTCCATATACACCTGTCCCATCAGGTTGATAACCGCCACCTGATACCGTCCTTTATCCACCACAAACACACCGCAACCGGGCGCCGAGGCAGGAAAGTTTGCCGGGCGAACGACACCGTTTTTCTCCTCCAGCGTGTCATAAATCTCGCGACGATGAAACACATGATTGCCGGTCGTCACAACGTCCGCGCCGAACTGAAACAGCGACTGCGCCGAGGACGGCAGAATACCGTTCCCATCCGCGGAGTTTTCGCCGTTGACGATGCAGACATCCACCGCATACTGCCGCTTGATCGTCGGCAGCACCCGCTCAAGATGACGGCAGCCGGCCGAACCGACAACATCACCGACACATAAAATCTTCATAGCACGCCTCTTTCCGATGGTAGTACAAACGGTGTCCCGCAAGCGGGACACCGTTTGGTTTAAGTTCGATATTACTTCGCGTAATCGACAGCACGGTTCTCGCGGATAAGATTGACCTTGATCTGACCCGGATAATCCAGGTTGTCTTCGATCTTCTTGGCGATATCGTGCGCAAGCAGCGCCATATTGTCGTCGCTGACGATTTCGGGACGCACGATGATGCGAATCTCGCGACCGGCCTGAATAGCGAAGGAACGCTCGACGCCTTCAAACTCGTTGGCGACCTCTTCCAGCTTCTCCAGACGCTTGATATAGTTCTCGAGATTCTCGCGGCGTGCACCGGGACGAGCGGCCGAGATAGCGTCGGCAGCCTGCACCAGGCAAGCAACGATGGTCGTGGCTTCCACATCGCCGTGGTGAGCATGGATGGCGTGAACCACCGCTTCGCTCTCCTTGTACTTACGGGCAATGTCCACACCGATTTCGATGTGCGAGCCTTCGATTTCGTGGTCAACCGCCTTACCGATATCATGCAGCAAGCCGGCGCGGCGAGCGATTTCGGGATCCAGACCCAGCTCGCTGGCCATAATGCCGGACAGGAACGCCACTTCCATCGAGTGGTTCAGCACGTTCTGACCGTAACTGGTACGATAGCGCAGACGACCGAGCAGACGCACGATTTCGGGATGAATACCGCGCAGACCCGTTTCCAGAATGGCGCGTTCGCCTTCGGATTTGATGGTAGCTTCCACCTCGCGGCGGGCTTTTTCCACCATTTCCTCGATGCGCGCGGGATGGATACGGCCATCGGAAATCAGGCGCTCCAGCGCGATGCGGGCAATCTCACGACGAACCGGATCAAAGCCCGACAGCGTAATCGCTTCCGGCGTATCATCAATGATGAGATCCACACCGGTCAGCGTTTCAATCATACGGATGTTGCGGCCTTCACGACCGATGATGCGACCCTTCATTTCATCGTTGGGCAGCGGCACCACGGAAACCGTGGTCTCGGAAACCTGATCGGCAGCCACACGCTGAATCGCGTGGGAAATCAGGTCGCGGGCGCGCTGGTCAGCTTCTTCCTTAAGCTGGGTTTCGTACTCACTGATTTTCAGCGCTTTTTCGTGGGTCAGTTCCTCGGACAAGCTCTTAAGCAAGTAATCCTTGGCCTGTTCGACGGTGAAACCGGAAATACGCTCCAGCATTTCGAACTGACCGCGCTTGATGTTCTCGACATCCTGCAGACGGGAATCGATCTCCTTTTGTTTCTTGGCGATCGCTTCCTCCTTAGCTTCGTAGTTCTCGATTTTGTGATCCAGCGACTCTTCCTTCTGCTGGATACGGCGCTCCTGACGCATCACCTCATTGCGACGCTCTTTCAGTTCACGCTCGGACTCGTTGCGCAGACGATGAATCTCATCTTTCGCTTCGAGCAGGGTTTCTTTTTTCTTGGATTCAGCCTGAGCCTTAGCATCCTTGATGATGCGCTCAGCCTCTGCTTCGGCAGAGCCAATGGCGGACTCGGCAGTCTTTTTGCGATGAGCCACACCGGAGCGGAAAGAAACCGCACCGGCCACAACGCCGCCAATGACCAAGCTGCCAACGCCGGTCAAAATGTAATACAGCACGGGGACGAACACCTCCTATGTTCCATTTTCATCTGTTGATTTACTGTATGAGGCAGTCCTTCCCCGCCGCTTTACGGCAAAGTATGCTGTTGTATTGTAATGTAAACCCCTGTACCGCTTCATACAGAGGGAATATCGCAACCAACAAGAAAACCGGACTGCCACCCACTCGGCACCGACCGAGCAGGAGAGAGTTTTCTATCAGCCATTACGGCTAGTAAAATTATACCTCTTTTTCCCCTCTTCTGTCAAGAAGTAATCCCCGATTTTCCGCCTGACAACAAGAAAAAAACGCCGGGGTTTTCGCGCTCGACTAAGTGGTTATTGAGCGGCGCACCCACGCGGTGTCCGACAGTCGGAGCACACGACTGATTTGCCGGGGTTATACACCCTTTTCTCATCGTGGCAGGCCGTTCGTTCAGGACCTCAAATGCAAGCCGGCGACCCCAATTTTAAAAATTATTCACATAAAATTGACAAAATTCGCAAATTGTAATACGATGTTGTGCATGGATGTAATAAGCTGTTTGGAGATGAAACAATGGGAGACTTTATTTTTAAATTGGTGGCTGCTTTTGTTGCCGGCGGTATTTTGTTGGGTGTTGTGGCCTTCTGCAACGCTACGGCGATTGCTGTACTGATGCCCGTAAGCATCTTTGTTACAAAGGTGACCAGAGTTATTACCAAACCGCTGACCGCGTTGTGGAAGTTGTGTTCCAAAGGCATGAACAATTTAATATCTCTCATTTTCAGGAACAAAGAGAAAATCCGCGCACTTCGTCCGTTTGGCGGACTGAATCTGGTTATCTGGATATCGTTTTGCCTTGCGGTCATCGCCTTCACGCTGATTTACACCTTGGTAATTGTCCCTGTCGACATTATGGATTTCGAGAACGGCTTTTTGTCAAGCTTGCCCGTATTCTCTATCCTCACGTTAATCACAGAGGGTGATTTTTCGCTCAATATGGTGTTCGAGTTTGCCTTGTTCGCCTTTTTGTCCGTTACCTTTATGCGTCACACGCAGGAACTCAAAATGACCGTGCGCGTTGTGTACGACCTCATTTTCACCTTTTTCTCTACCTGCATAATTTTCTGGTTGCCGAAAGGCTGGTATTCGTCCACGATTAACGTGCTCCAAGGTATCCCCTCACTTGCGGACACTTTAAGCGACCTGCATATTTTTGGTTTTATCATTCTGGTTCTTGTGTTGGTATTGGTGGCGTATTTGACGGTGGTTCTTTTCGCTATTACCGCCAGAGAACTGTTGGCAACTATTGCATTTTCGCTTATGCCCTTCTCCATTATGCTTGTTTTGGTTGTGGTGTTGGGCGCTTTGAATCTCCCCTCTTGGCTGTTCAGCCTGCTTGGATATCTCGGTGCCATCGCCATCTCCATCGCAATCGGCTACGTTCGCATTAAAACCGAAGACGAAGAGCTGGATTGACGCTCATCCGTCCGCGAGGTTCTCTTAACACCAACCCGAGAGTTTCGCCCCATTACGTATACAAAAAAGCGCCGGAAGTCCGGCGCTTTTTCATTTAACCTTTTATCACCAGTTTTTCAATCTCGTCGATCCAATCGTGATAAGGTGTGGCATCGCGTGTCACTGTACTCATATCCACCTTGGTCGCGTTGAACACCTGCAGCTGCTGGCACTCGTACAGCGGCACCTCCACCGCCCACGCCAACACTGTTTCGCGGATTTTTTGATAAATCTCCTCCCGCGCCTCGGCATCCGTCTCGCGTTGTGCCGAAACAATCAGCGATTTGAGTTCCTTATCGTTTATATCCAGCGAAGAACGGATGCTGCCTGTTGCCGTGTAGTACGCGTACAAATCCTGATAGTAGTCGTCAGACGAACGACCGCACCAGATTGCCGCTTCACCGGACGCAATATATGTCCGCAGTTGAACGTCGTCCTCCACATCGTGCAGCTCCAGCGTAATGCCGATCTGACCGAGCAAATATTGCGCCTGTGTCAACATCTCATACGCCGGGTGATTGCCGTCGCCACCACCTGCAAACCACACACCAAACTGCAGCGGAGCCGCCTCGGGAGCGGCAATAATGTACCGATTTTCCACCGTGTAGCCCGCTGCGGCAAAGTGAGACAACACCGCATCCTGCAGGCGTAAATACTGTTCCTCTTCGGAGAGAGACGACAAATCAAGCGGTTGTCCCTGCGCGTCCGTCGCGTATGCAGACAACCCATCGAAAGCACTCACGCAGTCGGCATAGTCGTTATAATACGCTACCACCGACTCCTTATGATACGCCGTAAACACCGTCGCCAAAGCCTGACGCAGGCTGCGGGACACATTCGAGCCGGAATCGTTGCCCACCCGAATGCGATCGGCGCTGATACCGACGTATCCGTAGCCCTTCGACCAGAAACTATCTACCCGCACCGTGTCGCCACTAAGCACACCGCCGTTGGTCTGCTCAATTTTATCCACCGCTTCGGGGGTGTACTCAACCTGCGTCAGGTGCAGTTTTCCCGAACTAACCTGTGCGGTGCGCTCCGCCTCATCCATCGGCGTATACACCACATATCCCGTTTTGGGAACACCGCGGTAGTATGTCGCGTTGGCTTTCAGCGTAAGCTTGCCATCCTTATAACTGTAATACACATATGGGCCCGCGCCACGCGGCTTGGCAGACTTGCTGCGTATCGCCGAAAGATTACCCTTGGAGAAGCCGAACGTTCCGCTTTCGGGCGAATACATCTGCTCACTGCCGTAGTAGTGCAGCGGCGCAATCGGAATGCAGAACTGTTCCAACGCATACGCATCGGCCCGCGTCAGCATTACCGTCAGCGTGTAATCACCGGTCTGGCGAATACCCGAAATACGCGGTGCGGAATACCCTGTCACAACACCGCGTTGGAGCGTCGAGGTAAGCCGCGACATCAGCAACGAAGAAAAATCGTTTTTAACAGCCGGTGCATTGATGCCCGCTGCCGAAATATCGTAGCCACGCGCATCCACAATTGCGTTGAAGAAATCCGTCGCACTTGCCGTTTCCGATAAACCAACGTACCCAAGTGCCGCCGCCACACCGCGCACATCACTGCCGATGCCGCGAGCGATGCCGTCATCCACGATTTCCTGAGCAAACTCGGCACCCGCTTCGTTAAACAGCGTCCAGAAAGAGAGCGCCTCATCGACGGTGTAATAGCCGTCCTTCGATCCGTTAATCGCGTTGCTCGGCGTATCCTTCAGAATCAGCTTCCACTTCGGCGTCACGTTTTTGCGATAGTCCGACAGTCCCTGAATGGGCAATGACGCAAACGACGAAGAACCGTCGTATGTCGGGTCACAAAGCACATACATCGAGAACACAACGTCCTTTGCCGTCAGCGGCTGTCCGTCGGAAAACGTAATATCCTCACGCAGCGTAAAGGCATACTCCACACTGCCATCCTCACACTCGGTAATCACGACGTTGGCAGGACCGGTGTAGGTGTATTCCGTATCGTTATACATCGTGGTTTCGCCCTCGATGCCGTTACAGATAACCTGTCCCGCACGGTCGGTATAAAGCAAGCGAATCTGGGTCAGATCCACAATATCCCGGTCGGATTCCAGTTCCGCAAAAAACGGCGAAAAAACGCCCTCCAGAGCGTCACCGCCAACCATCAGCGATACGTTGGCAGAAACCGCTTTCGGCTCACTCTTGCGGCATCCGGGGAGGATGCACAAACAAGCAGCCAGAACGGCACAGAGCATCCGCCGTGCAATACGGTTATGCCACATACAACTTCCTCCCTTTCTGCTTTTTACACTTCGTTACTTAATATCTCCGAGATCAAACGACGAAAGCCACGATGCCGCCGTTTCGCAGACACCGCGCAGACACGACTCCTTAAACGGCGTGTCCAAATCGGCGTGCTTCAGCAGCTCGGTAAACACGCGGCTGCCACCCTGCACAGTATACTTCATATACCGCTCCCAGGCGTCCTTCGGGTCGCGCATAATCATCGCCCAGAACTGCAGCGCCACAGTCTGTGCCAAGCAGTAATCGATATAGTAGAACGGCAACGAATAAATGTGGTGCTGCCGCTGCCAGCCTTCACCCTCGCTGTAGAACGGGATGTCGCCGTCGAGGCGCATCCACGGCATATACGTGCCGAGCAGGTCTTTCCAGACCGCATGGCGCTGTGCCGGTGTCAGGTCGGGCTGTTCATACACAATATGCTGGAAATGGTCCACCATCGTGCCGTACGGAATAAAGGTCAGCGCACCCGACAGATGGCTGTAGAGGAACTTTTTCGTATCCTCCCCGAAAAAGCCTTCTGCCCACGGCCACGCAAAAAATTCCATTGCCATGGAATGGACCTCGCAGCCTTCCATACCCGGCCAGGCGGTTTCCATCGGCACGCGGTCACGGTTCATCCAATACGCAAATGCGTGACCTGCTTCGTGGGTCACAACCTCCACATCGCCCTGCGTGCCGTTGAAATTGGCGAAAATAAACGGCACACGATAAGCGGAAATATCGGTGCAGTAACCGCCGCCCGCTTTGCCTTCGGCGGACAGCACATCCAGCAGTTCACCATCCAGCATCGCGTTGAAAAACTCCGCCGTTTCGGGCGACAACTCTTCATAAAAACGCTTACCCTGCGCTAAAATATCATCCGCCGTACCGCACGGCTTGGGATTGCCGCTACGGAACTTCAGCGCGGCATCCGCAAAGCTCAGCGGATACGACTTGCCGAGACGACGGGCGCGTTCGCGATAAATATCCGCCGCCACCGGCACCAGATACTTCACCACCGCCGCGCGGAATGCTTCGACATCCTCTTTGGTATAGCAGTTGCGCTGCATACGGTAGTAACCAAGCTGCGTATATCCACCATACCCCATCTTTTTGCCCATCGCATCACGCAGATGAACAAGACGGTCGTACAAATCATCCAGTGCCGCCTGATTATCCTTATACCACCGACCCTCCGCTTTCCAAGCAGCCAGGCGGCGTGTGTCATCCGCACTGGTCTTGAAAGGAGTCATCTGGGCAATGGTATACGTACCCTCTTCAAACGGAATGCGCGCCGAGGCAAGCAACTTTTCGTACTCCTGCGTCAGCTCGTTTTCCTGCTGCAACTCCGCAATAATCGCCGTGTCAAACGACTTAAGTTCCAGCTCGGCGTTGACAAAATACACATCCCCGTACTCCGCTGCAAAATCAGCGCGGAACGGCGACGCCAGCATGGCCGCCGTCCAATTCTGCTCGTACTCCTGCAATTCGGGAGACGCGGCATTCCAAAACTTCGTTTCCGCATCGTAAAACTCGTCACGCGTATCAATGGAATGACGAATGCTTACCAGCGTGCGTGCGGTGGCGACCTGCTTCATCCGCTCTTCGTGACGCAAAAACACCTCGCGCGCGGCAGCATAATCCGCCGCGGCAGACAGTTGTTCGGTCAGTTCGGTCAGGTCGTGCTTAATATCCTCAAGCGACGGACGCTGATACGGCATTTCGCAGAATTTCATACAGGACACCTCCACCAATTTAACAATCATAGTATACCACCATTTTCTTGTCTGTACAAGATAAAAAAGCCCTTTTATCTCACGATAAAAGGGCTTTTTATTACCGCATCGGGATAAGCAGGAGCATATCGCTCTCCAGCACATCCTGTGTAAGACCGTTTTCCGTTTTCAGCGCTTCCGGCGAGGTGCGCTCACGCCGCGCCAAATCCCACACCGATTCGCCTGCCGAGGCAAAGCACACCTTAAGGCAACAACCGTCCAGCGGATCGCTCTGCGTGCGCGGAGCGGTTTCGTCTACAGACAGTTTGGTGATTGCCACACGACTTTGCGGACAAAGTCCCAGCCGTTGCACCGAAAGCTGTATGCGAATTTCCAACTGCGAGCCGTTTCGGGTATAGGAAACATCCAAGAGTGTCGCTTCCGCGGTTACACTCGGGCATCCCTCCGGCAATTCCAGCGTATAATCCGCCGTCCGCTCATAGAACGACAGCACCCCGTTGCCATCCGCCGTCAGCATACCGATAAACATCTCGCCATTCAGCACGCTACCGCCGTTTTCTTCGCGGCAAGTCACCGCCAACGGCTCACACCACACATCCACAATCTGCGCAATATCGCCGTCCGGCAGTTCCTGCGTGATTGCCACAGGCACCGTGTCTGTCCGCGCGAACACCAACCGACAACTGTCAAACCGACCGGTTTCGGTCTTCAGCGAAAACGCAGTATGGTACGCATCCGTCACAACTTCGGAAAGCTCTTTTGCGTAACACTCCAGTGTTACGGTAAGCTTGAGCGCAACCGAAAGCAACCGATTTTCTCCACCGGGATCCTGCATCAACCGAGCATCACACTGTGCTACCTGCACCCGACAATCGCAAAGATGCTCCTCTTCCAATCCCTCAAGATCCAAAATCTGACTAAACGGAACGGTGTTGCAAACGTGGCACACTTCTCCACTCTGCGCGTCACCAATGTATGCGGTGCGCAACAGCACATCGCCCTTTACCACCGCTTTACCGCTGACACGATGGCATTCGGTAATGACCGCCGAGGCCTCGTTGCGCAAAAGTGCTACCGCGGGCATTGTCCCCAAATCGACCACCTCGTTGAGAGACACCGTCTTCTGCGCCTGACCGACGATGACCGTGCTTTCCACAGGGCAAACACGCGTATGCAACCCCTCGCACGTTGCCGCCGTCACCGCTTCGCGTCCTTCGTTGGACAGCACCGTCAGGCACACACTGAACGCCCCGTGGACGTCAACACGGCGCGGACCTGTGGCGCGGCAGTTGACATAACCGACCTTGACGGCATCCCGCACCACATCACTGCTTTTCAGGTCTTTGACCGTAAACACCGAGGAAAACGGCTGGTTGTGTTCATAACTGTGCACACAGCGGCGCTCCTCGTCGAGATACAACAGCTGCAGATACACCGTACCATCCACCGTGACACGGTCACCACTGATGCGACGCGACTGTACCAGCGGCTTCATCGTGCATTTCAGCACCGCCGTAATATCGGGCAAATAGTCGGGTAACACAAAATCGCAGTCAACAGGACGCTCATCAAAATCATCAAACAGGGTTGCGACCGTGCCAATCCGCTTGCAAATCGTTTGAAGTTCCATTCGTCTCTCTCCTTTTACTTTTCTACCGTACTATATGCACCGCCATCCCTCGATATGACAAAGCAGCGGAGAACTCATCGCTCCGCTGCTCCCGACTTATACTGTCTCTGTGTTCTTTTTGATTCGGAATACCTGCCGCAGGATACCGCACAAAAACCTCGGACTCTTCACAACAACAATCTGCATAGCGCTCCTCCTCAGACGGTTTTCAGCATCGCAGCAACGAGATGCCGGTAAGTACCAGCGCAGCGGCGGCAAGGATTAATATCAGCTTTGTCGGAAACAGCAGCGCCACCAGCAAACCCGCGCCAAACGCCGCGAAGCAACCCCCTCGGTTACAGCGTTGTTTTCTCACAAGCCATCCTCCCCTTCCCGCCGTTGCGTCTGTATTATCAGCATATTCCTTCTGTCAAAAAGCGTGCAAAGAAAAAACAACGAAGCGTTTGCTTCGTTGTTTTGACATCCTGTTTATTTGTTTTCCCAAGGCTTGCGCAACTGTGCCTGCGCATACATCGCGCAGTAGCTTTCATACCGCGTTCGCGCAATCTCGCCGTTTTCCACCGCTTCGCGTACCGCACAATCCGGCTCACACACGTGGGAACATCCGGTAAAGCGGCACTTGCCGAACAGCGGACGGAATTCTCTGAAGCAATCCTCCAGCCGTTCCTTATCAATGGGATGGATACGCTCCATATCCAGCGCCGAGAAGCCGGCGGTATCTGCCAGATACCCACCACCGGACAGCGGGAACAACACCGCCGAGCGCGTGGTATGCCGACCACGTCCCAGCTTGTGACTGATTTCCCCCGTTTCACGCTGCAGCGTGGGGTCAATGACGTTCAGCAGGCTGGATTTACCGACACCCGAGTTGCCTGCAAACGCCGTCACACGACCTGCGAGCTGCTGTCGGAGCGGCTCAGCCGTTTCAGGGCGCGTCACCGTTACCGTGAACACCGGAATACCGGCAAGACGGTACACCGCTTCCAGCTCCGCCGTATCCTGTAAATCGGACTTGGTGATAACCAAAATCGGCTCGATGTCGTTTTCCTCCGCAATCGCAATCAGCTTATCCAGCAACAACGCGTTGGGGGCAGGCTCTGCCACCGAGGCAATCACCGCGAGCTGATCGAGGTTGGCAACAGGCGGACGCACCAGAATATTACGGCGCGGCAGCACCCGTTCCAGCGTACCGGTCAGGCTATCCTCCTGCAGCGTGATTTCTACACGATCACCCGCTACAGGCGTGATACCCTCTCGGCGGAACGAGCCGCGCGCCTTGCATTCATAGACCGCATCGGCGGTCTCTACATAATAGAAACCGCCGATGCCTTGTAAAATCATTCCTTCGTGCAACACTGTCATACCGTATGTTAAACCAGCGGCTGCTCTTCGGTGGTGGTCGTAGAAGTGGTCGTCGTTGTCTCACCATCCGACGGCTGCGTTGTCGTCGTGTCATCCGGCGTAGTGGGTTCCACCACCGGCGTATCCTGCTCATACTGCGAGAGAATATCGGGGTCGATGCTCATCTCGGTAATCGTACCCTCAACAGCGTTGACCATATACTCGGCATACTTCACATATTCAGCGCCGCTGCCGTGCTTACGAACAAGAACCGTCACTATGTACAGATCCTTTTCCTGCTCCACCGTCACAGACTGGCTGATTGCCGCACTGGGATAAATGTCTTCGTAGGGCGGGAGTGCCTGACCGCTGACATACACCTTCATATCGATGGAGAAGGAGCGCAGCGGCAGCGGCACATCCACCGTCATTGCCTGATAGCCGTTGGAAACCTCAAACTTGATTTCCGTCTTGACGTTGGCTTCCACACCCACCGGCGTTTGGCTCACGACCATACCCTTGGGCTGATCGCTGAAGACATAGGTCACGTTGGTTGCCGCGAAAGCAGCCAGGCCCTCTTCGGTAAGCTCCACATCCGCAAGGAAGCCGAACTTCTGCAGTTCCTCAACCGCTTCCTTGAGTTCCAGACGGGTCACATCCGGCACTTCAACATCCTCCAGCGGAGAATCGCCGTTGCTGATAACCATCATCACTTCCGAACCATACTGCAGCGTGGAATCCGCAGGCTCCAGCGCAATCAGATAGCCTTCCGCCACTTCCTCGCTCTGCTCCAAGCGATACACCGTGGTAAATCCGGCGTTTTCCAGTTTCGCCTTGGCATCGTCACGATGCAGACCGATGACATCCGGCACTTCCTGCATACGAATGCCGCGGCTGACCGTCAGCGTAATGTCACGCACACCCTTTTTCACCGAAATGCCGGCCTCCAGGCTCTGGGCAATAACCGTACCCTCGGGCTGCGGGTTGTACGCATACTCGTAGTCGTTAAACTTAAACCATTCGAGGTATTCCGAGTTGTTCGCAATCTGCTCCACCGTCATACCGACAAAGTTCGGCACAGTGATGGTGCTGTTGCTGTTGCCTTCCTTGTTACCAAACTTATCCAACACCAGCATCACGACCAGCACCAGCGCCACCACCACAAACGCGGCAGCCACAGCACTGAGCACCGGAATAATCGGGAAGGGCTTCTTCTCCTCTTCCTCATCGCGATGATTGTGGTTGTTCGCCGAAGAGGTATCCTCACCCTTAACGCGGGAGATGGTCTCCATATAGCGCGTGGGGCTTTCGTCCACAAAGTACTTGTATTCGAAATGAATGCTGGGATTCTTCTTGAACTCATCAAAATCGTACAGCATTTCGGCTGCCGACTGATAACGCTTGGAGGGATCCTTCTGCATCGCCTTGACCGTGATATCCTCCAGGCCCTCAGGAATGTTCGGATTCACTTCGCGCGGCGGCTTGGCTTCGGACTGCAGCTGCATAATAGCAACCGACACAGCGCTGTCCGCTTCGAACGGCAGACGACCGGCCAGCATTTCATACAGCATCACACCGACCGAGTAGATATCGGCCTTTTCATCAGTGATTTCTCCGCGAGCCTGCTCGGGGCTGATGTAGTGCACCGAACCGATTGCCTTATCCGTGGCACGGGTGGTGCGAATATCCTGACGGGAGAAGCGGGCAATGCCGAAGTCCGTCACCTTGATGGTGCCGTCGGGCAGCAGCATAATGTTCTGCGGCTTGATGTCGCGGTGAACAATGCCCTTGTCGTGGGCGTGCTGCAGCGCACGCAGAATCTGTACCGTGAAGTGCACAGCCTCTTTCCACTTGAAGTCTTCCTGCTGATCGATATACTCTTTCAGCGTGATACCGTCGATGTACTCCATTACGATATACTGCATCCGATCGCCGAAGCTGACGTCGTACACCTTAACAATGTTCGGATGAGACAGAATCGCAATGGCCTTGGATTCGTTTTTATAGCGGCGGGTAAACTCGTCGTTGGCGAGATACTCGTCTTTCAGAATCTTGACAGCAACAATACGGTCATCGATGTTATCGTATGCCTTATACACATACGCCATACCGCCGACGCCGATGATTTCTTTAATCTCGTAGCGGCCGTCCAGACGCTTTCCGATGTACTTATCCATGATAATCCTCCTGCATCCTTAGTTTTTGGTGACAGCAACAACCGTAATGTTGTCGCTTCCGCCGGCAAGATTGGCGGTGGTTATCAACTTCATGGGAATATCGGCAAACGCAAACGTACGCACCAGCGATTGCAGCATTTCGGGAGCAACCAGGTTGGACAAACCATCGGTGCAAATGAGGAGCGTGCCGTTTTCCGGGAAAGACACGCGGGTGAAGGTGGATTCCATTTCCGGCTCCACGCCCAGCGCACGCGTCAAAAAGTGCTTCTGAGGATGGGTCTTTGCCTGCTCGGCGGTAATCTGACCCTTATCCACCATATCCTGCACCACCGAGTGATCGTGCGTAATCTGCTCGATCTCACGCGGGGTAATCATATACGCACGGCTGTCGCCGACGTGAGCGATATACACCGCCTCGGTCGTTACGATGGCCGATACCACCGTGGTGCCCATACCGAACAGCTCCGCATCCTCGCGGGCGGCGCGGTACACTTCACTGTTTGCTTCGGAAACAGCCGATTCCAGCAGTTCACGAATCGCTTCGGGCGTAGCATTTTCACGGTAATCCTCTACCAGACGGTCGGCGATGCAACGCATCGCAATCGAGCTGGCAATATTGCCGCCGTTGGCGCCGCCCATACCGTCACACACCACGGCAAACGCGGTGGTTTCGGTGAGCTTGCCGCACAAAAAGGCGTCCTGATTACTGGAACGTACCCGTCCCGGGTGAGAAGCTCCCAATGTTCTCATGGTTTTAGTCCTCCTCTCGTTCCTGCCGACGAAGCTGTCCGCAGGAGGCGCTGATATCGGCGCCCAAGGTGCGTCTGACCGTTACGTTCAGACCTTGTTGTTCCAAAATTTGCTGGAACCGTCTCAACCGAGCCTGTGTGCTGCGGCGGTGTTCCTTCCCCCGTACCTCATTGGCGGGAATCAGGTTCACGTGGCACAGCATTCCTTTCAGTCGGGAAGCCAGTTCCATCGCGCAGGCGTCCGAGTCGTTGACGCCGTCAATCATCGCATATTCAAACGAAATGCGACGACCGGTAACGCGAATGTACTCGCGGCACGCTTTGAGCAACTCTTCCACCGGATATTTCCGATTGACAGGCATCAAGCGTGAGCGAATTTGGTTGTTAGGTGCGTGCAGCGACACCGACAGGGTCAACTGCAGTTGTTCCTCCATCAGCCGATAGATACCGTCTACCAGGCCACAGGTGGAAAGGGATACGTGACGCATCCCGATATGAACACCGCCCGGTCGGGCGAGCGTTTTCAAAAAGGTCATAACCTGCTCGTAGTTGTCCAGCGGCTCGCCCATACCCATGAGCACCACCGAGGACACGCGCACACCGCGGTCACGCTGTGCAGCTTCAATCTGCGCCAGCATTTCTGCCGCCGACAGGTTGCGGGACAAGCCGCCCATACCCGTCGCACAGAAAGAGCAGCCCATACGACAGCCGACCTGCGTCGACAGACACTGCGACCAACCGTGATGATAGCTCATCAGCACCGACTCCACCGTCTCCCCATCGGACAATCCGAACAGGTATTTCACGGTTTCGTCCAATTGGGATTCCAAGCGGCGAAGCACCGTCACACCCGGAATCACAAATTCCTGTGCCAGTTGTTCGCGCATGGCAAGCGGCAGGTTGCTCATCTCGGAAAACGAAGCACAGCCGTTATCCAGCCACTGCATGACCTGACGAGCCCGAAACGCGGGATATCCCATCGCCGTAATGCGCTGATGCAGTTGTTCCTCGCTCAACGAGCGGATATCCTCCGGCATCGTGCGGACACCTCATTTTTTACAAAATCCCGCAATAAAGAACCCATCGGTTCCGTGTACGGGGGGGAACAGCGTAATCTGATGCGACGGCTGCAATCCGGATGCCGCAAAGCAAGCATCCAGCGGCAGCACTCTCGGAGAAAACTCCGGATGCTCGCGCAAAAACCGCTCAACCACCGCTTCATTTTCCGCGGGGTTCAGCGTACAGGTGGAATACTGAAGCACGCCACCGGAACGAACCATCTCGGCACTGCGTTCCAGAATGCGATACTGCAGTTGCGGCAGTTCACCGAACTCCGCCAAATCCTTATAACGGATTTCCGGTTTGCGGCGAATGACGCCAAAACCGGAACAAGGCACATCACACAGCACCCGATCAAACGCTCCGCGGAGCTGTTCGGGGCACGGCATCGAGGCATCACGCACCGCTGTACGCAGCACGGTAACGCCAAGCTCTTCGGCGCGGCGATCGATCGTCTCGCACTTGGCGGGATACATATCGCACGAAAGCAGCCGTCCGGTGTTGTTCATCATCTGTGCCACCGTGAAGCTTTTTCCGCCCGGTGCGGCACACACATCTGCCACCGCGTCACCCGGTTGCGCACCGAAAGCGAGACATGCCCATTGTGAAGCCTTATCCTGATAATAATAGCAGTTTTTTTCGTCACTTGCAAGATTATTTAGTAAATAACCGCAATTCAGCCGAAAACAATGCGGCAAATCCTCGCAAATTTGGTGATTCACGCCCAAATTTTCAAGGGTTTTGGAAAACTTTTCATCGGTGGTACGCAGTGTGTTCACTCGCAAAAAGTTATCCGGGGCGTCGTTGATGACCGAAAGCAACTGTTCCGCCATCGTATCTCCGTACGCCTGCCGCCAAAACGTAATCAGTTCCACAGGGCAGGAATAGCGAATCGACAGTCCCTCATCCCCCGCCGGCAAATCGTCGAACAGCGTCTCCTTGCGACGAAGAATACCGCGCAGCACGCCGTTGACAAAGCCTGAGGCCTGCCCCTGCTTCATCCGACGAACGCCGCTTACCGCCTCGTTGACAGCGGCGGCATCCGGCACTTTATCCATATACAAAATCTGGTACAGCGCCACCCGCAGCGTTTCGTGAACCAGCGGATGTATTTTGCGAAGCGGCACCGACGATGCACGGGTCAGTATGTAATCCAGTGTCAGCCGCCGCTCAATCACGCCGTAAAACAGGCGCGAAGCCAGCGAACGGTCTGCCACCGACAGTTCCGACGTGCGCAACAGCCGATCCAACATAATGTTGGAATAGCCGTGGCGACGGTGAAGCTCCGCCAACGCCTGTACCACAACGGTACGCACATCCTGTGCCATCAGCGTCTCCTCCGTCCGTTACCTGTCACAATCAACAGCAACCGCAAAAACTGCGCAATCGACACAAGCAGTGCCGCCACATACGTCATCGCCGCCGCAGTCAGCACCTGCTTGACACCGCGAAGCTCATCCTGTGTCAAACCGCAGTTGGAAAGCGACGCCACCGCACGACGGCTGGCATTGAATTCCACGGGCAGCGTGACCAGCTGGAACAGCACAATCGCACCAAACGCAATCACGCCGGTCAGCGCCAATGTCTGGTTGGACAGCAGAAGGCCCAGCAAAATCAGAAACGGAGAAACACCACTGATAAGACGCGTTGCCGGGAATACCGCCGTGCGCAGACGCACCGGAGCATATCCCTTGGCATACTGCAGCGCATGCCCCATTTCGTGTGCCGCCACACCCACCGCCGCAATGGACGACGAGCCGTAGACCGGCTGGGACAGGCGAATGGTATTGTTGCGCGGATCGTAATGATCGGTCAGTGAACCGCTGACCGATTCCACCGGCACAGAAATACCGTTCGCGCGCTGGATAACGTGGCACACCTGTTCCCCGGTCATACCGCTGTGGGTAAACCGACTGCTGTACTTATTAAACATTTTGTTGACGTACAGTTGCGCAAAAAGCGAGATAGCCAACGCCGGCAGCACCAGCACAATATACCAATAATCCATCCAAAACATAGTTATTCCTCTTCTGCAAAAGATTCTCCGACGGCAACGGGGTGACCGCGGAAATAGGCGTCTGCCTCCATCCGCTTGCCGCCCTCTGCCTGTACTTCACAAATCTCCAGAGCCGTATTACCGCCGCAGGCAATGATGAGCGGCGAAGTCGAAAGCACCGTACCGGGTACACCGACAGCCTCAGCCGCCACCCGCGTGCGATGAATTTTCAGCCGTTTTCCCTCGCGCAGCACCGTCGCCACCGGCCAGGGATGCAAGCCGCGCACCTGATTGTGCAGCTGCTGTGCGGTTTTGCTGAAATCCAGCGGGCACAGCGATTTATCCAGCATCGGTGCGTAGCAGGAGTCCGCATCGTTCTGCGGAATGCGCTGCAGCGTGCCTGCTGAAAGCGCTTCCACCGTTTCGGACAGCAGTGAAGCCCCCATCACGGACAAACGATCGTGAAGTTCGCCTGCCGTCAACTCCGGCTCAATGGTACAACGGGAGGTCAGCAGCATATCGCCGGTATCCAGACCCACGTCCATAAACATCGTCGTCACGCCGGATTCCGCTTCACCGTCGAGCACCGCCCATTGAATCGGAGCGGCACCGCGATAGCGGGGCAACAGCGAAGCATGAACATTGATGCAGCCGTGCTTCGGAAGTTCCAGCACCTCGCGGGGCAGAATCTTACCGTACGCCACCACCACAATCAACTCCGGCTGATAGCCGCGCAACGTCTCCCACACCTCTTCGTTACGCAAAGAAGCGGGCTGAATGACAGGAATGTCGTGGCGCATCGCGCACTCTTTGACCGGAGGCGGCATCATCTTTTGGCCGCGACCCTTCGGCTTATCCGCCTGCGTCACGACCAAAGACACGGTATGGCCGTCCTCTATCAGTCTTTCCAGACAGGGCACCGCAAATTCCGGTGTTCCCATAAAGATTACGTTCACTCGGTCTCCACTCCGTTCTTGACGTGATCCAGGAACACCACGCCGTTAAGATGATCAATCTCATGGCACATACACCGTGCCAGCAGTTCCTCGCCGGTAAGATAGTACCACTTGCCGTGACGGTCCTGCGCCTTCATTTTCACCTTGTTGGGACGGCACACCGTACCCCACTTTCCGGGGAACGACAGGCAACCCTCGGGGCCTTCCTGCTTGCCGCTTTCGCTGACGATTTCAGGATTGATGGCTTCAATGACGCCATCGCCCACATCCATCACAACCACACGGCGCAGAATACCCACCTGTGGACCTGCCAGACCGACACCCTGCGCGTGATGCATCGTGTCGGCCATATCGTCCAGCAACTGCCACAACCGCTCGTTAAACTCCTCAACAGGGCGGCACACCTTACGCAGTGCGGGATCTTCATCCTTCAAAATATTACGAATCGCCATAAAAACAGCTCCTTTTTACAAGATAGTCGCAGGATTCCGATCGGCATACACCGTAATCTCGCGGTTGGCGGGATCGGCGCAAAACTCGGTCAGCACCTGGCGAACAAATTGCCGCGACAACGCGGTGCCGCCCAGCTTGACGATAAGCTTGTACCGATATTTTCCCGAAACACGCGCCACCGCCGCAGGGGTCGGATCCAGCACAATCAGCGGCAGACCGTCGTATTCCGGTCGGCGGGTAAGATTTCTGAGCGTTTCCAGCAAACGGTCAGCCGCCTGCTGAACCGCCTGTTCCCTCACACCGGACAAGCCGAACACACACAGTTCGGTGAACGGTGGGTATTTCATCTGCTTGCGCGCGGCAATCTCTATTCCGTAGAAAGAGGTGTAATCCTGCGCGGATGCCTGACCGATAATATAGTGTTCCGGTGTGGACGTCTGAATAATCGCTTTTCCCGGAAAATCACGCCGTCCGGCGCGACCGATGACCTGCGTCAGCAGCGAGAAGGTGGTTTCATACGCGCGGTAATCACCGGCATACAGCGACTGGTCAGCCGACAACACGCCAACCAGCGACACGCGCGGAAAATCCAAGCCTTTTGCCACCATCTGCGTACCAATCATCACATCGTACTCGCCGTTTGCAAATGCTTTGAAGCGTTCCTCATAAGCAAAACGTGACATCGTGGTGTCGGTATCCATACGCAGAATGCGGATGTTCGGGAACAGCTGTTGCAGTTCCTCTTCCACCCGCTGCGTTCCCATACCGGAATAGCGGATATGCTCCGAGCCGCAAACAGGACAACGCACCGCAGGGGGTTGCATATGTCCGCAATAATGGCACACCAATCGTTTGTTGGCGCGGTGATACGTCATCGAAATGCTGCAGGACGGACAGGTAATCACCTCGCCGCAGGAACGGCAGGAAACAAATGTCTGATATCCACGTCGATTCAGCAATAAAATCGCCTGACTGCCCTGTTCAAAGCACCGTCCGAGTTCCTGTCGCAGCGGTTCACTGAAAACAGAAACCTCCATCGGCTGTTCGCGCATATCCACAACTTCGACCTGCGGCAACACCGCATCGCCGTAGCGGGAGGACAATGTATGCAGCGAATACCGTCCTGTTTGTGCGGCGTGGTAGCTTTCCACCGACGGCGTCGCCGACGCCAGCAGTAACAGCGCGCCGTGCCGCGCACAGCGGAATTTGGCAACCTCGCGCGCGTGGTAACGCGGCGTGCTCTCCGATTTATAGGTATGCTCCTGTTCCTCGTCTATGACCACTAAGCCAAGCCGCTCCACCGGAGCAAACACCGCCGAGCGAGTACCCACCACAATGGCGGCATCTCCACGGCGAATACGTTTCCATTCATCCATTCGCTCGCCCATCGACAAGCCGCTGTGCAGCACCGCCACCTTTGAGCCATAGCGCTGCAAAAAGCGTTCCATCACCTGAGGCGTGAGCGAAATTTCGGGAACCAACACCAGCACCTGACGCCCTTCGGCAATCACGCGGTCAATCAGTCCCATATACACCTGCGTTTTACCGCTGCCGGTCACGCCGTAAAGCAACGCACATCCGGCCTGTTCCTCGCGGTAACGCGCAAGCAATTCTTCCAAAGCGCGCTGCTGTTCCTCATTCAGGGTTATCTCCCCTGCCGCTTTGACAGGCGAAGCACCCACCGGCGAACGCAGCCATTCCTGGTCATACAGCTGCACCAGCTGTTTTTTCACCAGCGCCGTTACTACCGCATCCGTCACACCGGCAAGATAGCACAGCTCCTTTACCGAAGCACAGCCTGCCTCCGCTAAAAGCGCCAGCACAGCCTTTTGTTTAGGACTGCATTTGGCACGAACGGTAGCCTCTTCCAGCTCCTCCGCCGATACGCTAAGACGCGCCATACGGCGTGTGGCGTCCCCCGAACGGCGAAACGCATCGTCACTGCGAGTCAGCCAACCACGGCGCAGCATACGCGGCAAAATGGTGGTGTCCGTACCGAAACCGGCACAGCGAAGCAGTTTCTCCCCCGGTACACCGTCCGACAGCTTTTCACTCATCGTGCATGCCAGCTTGTATACCGCTGTTTCCTCGGGCGACATCCGCGCCAGTTCCTCTTCGGGAAGCGGGCGAACAGGCAGAAAAACAGGTTTTACATTCCAATACAAGCCGGTAGGAAGCATCGCTTTGACCGCATCGAACACAGTGCAAAACGCGCGTTCACGCAGCCACAGTGCGAGATCCAGCAACTCATCGTTTAAAATCGGCTGCTCATCCAGCACTTCGATAATCGGCTTAAGCCGCGCCGTCTCCTCCATTTCGATAAGTTCGGTCACGATACCTTGGCGGTAACGATCTCCTCTGCCAAACGGGACCAGCACGCGGCAACCGCGGCGGAGTGTTTGTGCCGACGCATCCACGGTATAGCTGTACAACTTATCGAAATGATACGCAGTCTGTTCCACCGCGATTTTCGCTACCAATGCCACGCCGACACCTCCCTCAAAATACTTTGTCAATAAAAGCCAAAAAGACGTCCTGCACAGGACGCCCTTCAGCTGTACGGGATACGGACAGGCTTATTCCGCCTCGTCCGACACGATCATTTTATAATCGCCGCCCTCAAAATCGGTGATGGCCATGCTGACCGGCTTTTCGATCAGAATCACACCGTTGTCTTCGGCTTCCTGAGCAATGTCGCGGGCGCGCTTGGCGATACCCACAACCACCGCATAACGGCTGTTCTTGCCCTTCAATTTTTCGATATCACAGGGGTTCAGCATAATTCAAATCCTCCAATACGTATTTACTGCGGTCATACCGCATTTTTTCTGCTTCAATGATGTCGTTGATGCGCTGCACAGCGGCTTCAACCTCATCGTTAAGTACCAGATACTGATAGCTGCCAGCGTGAGTCAGTTCCTCACAGGCGGCACGCAGTCGGTTCTGCACATTTTCCTCGGTTTCGGTGCCGCGACCGCGCAGGCGGCGCTCCAGCTCCTCCATCGACGGCGGAACAATAAACATCGAAACGTGGTCTCCGATACGGCTCATCACCTTTTCGGCGCCCTGTACTTCGATTTCCAGGATGACGTTGCGTCCGGCGGCGAGATGCTCTTCCACAGCGGCACGCGGCGTGCCGTAGTAGTTGCCGTTGTACTGCGCGTACTCCAGCAGCTCACCGTCGCGAATCATCTGCTCTACCTGTTCCTTCGTGCGGAAGAAGTAGTGCACACCGTCCACATCAGCGGGACGGGGAGCGCGAGTGGTGACCGATACCGACAGCACCGTGTCGGAACGCTCGGAAAGCAACTTCGCCACAATGGTTCCTTTACCGCACCCGGACGGACCGGACAACACAATCAGCAGTCCGCGGGATACATCAGTCGCCATTACCGGTATCCTCCTCATCGTCCTCACCAAGACGGTTCGCCACCGTTTCGGGCTGCACTGCCGACAGAATCACGTGTTCGCTGTCGGTAATCAGCACCGCACGAGTGCGGCGACCGTAAGTCGCGTCGATCAGCGATCCACGCTCCTTGGCATCCTGAATAATACGCTTGATCGGCGCAGATTCCGGGCTGACAATCGCAACCAAGCGACCGGCAGCAACCATATTGCCGAAACCAATGTTGATAAGCTTCATCGTTATCCCTCCGTTATACCCCGGCGAACATTACTCAATGTTCTGGATCTGCTCACGGATCTTTTCGATCTCTGCCTTCATATCCACAACCACCTGTGCCAGCTGCAAATCCTGTGCCTTGGAACCGATGGTGTTGGTTTCACGATTGATTTCCTGCACCAGGAAATCCAGTTTGCGTCCGACAGGCTCGCTGCTGCAAACCAGCTGCTCCAGCTGATCCAGATGGCTACGCAGGCGCACCGTCTCTTCCGCCGTTGCAATCTTGTCGGCAAACAGCGCCGCTTCGGTAAGCAACCGCTGCTCGTCCACCGTTGCACTGCCGAGCAGCTCACGCATACGCTCGGTCACCTTGTCCATATGCTCGCGCACCGTCTGCGGAGAACGCTCCTCCACAATGGCAACACGCTCAAGCAAGAACGCACGACGGGACATCACGTCGTCACGCAGTCGCTCGCCCTCGCGCTCGCGCATCGCAACGAACTTTTCCAGTGCCTGCGCCGCGGTTTCGCGAACGACTTTCCAAATCATTTCTTCGTCCGCTTCGTTTTTGCGAACGGTCAGCACGTCGGGGAAACGGGACAAGCCCATCACCGAGCAATCGTCACGCACCGAAAGCGTTTCCGCCATCTTCTGCAACGCATCACGATACGCTTCGGCCAGCGGGAGATTAATCTCCACACGGCTGTCGGCAGTTTCCACCGCGTCCAGCGAAACGTAAACCTCCACCTTGCCGCGAGCAATGTGCTGCTGCAGGAAGGATTTCAGCTTATCGTCCAGAAAACCGCAGGTGCGCGGCAGACGCGTGCTGCACTCAAAGAAACGGTGGTTAACCGACTTCAGCTCCACCGTTACGTCCCAGCCATCCAGCACCTGCTGACAACGGCCGTAACCGGTCATACTCCGAATCATAAGTAACTCCTTGAAACAAGACGACCGAAAGCCCCCTGTAAAAGGGGCTTTCGGATACGACTTTAATTAGACGGGATGAACCTTTTCCTCTTCGTTGAGGTGCTGCCCGTCGATATGATATTTCTCGTTGCGGCGCTTCTCGAAGAACTTCACGGCAACCTGACCGAACTGTGCATAGGTCAGTACGTCCTCTTCCTGCTCGTACCATTCTTTCATTTCGTCGCGCATCTTATCCAATTCAGGCTCGATCTGGTCGGCAGGACGGCAGGTAATGGGCTCCTCGTCGCCGATGATCTGCTTGCGGAACTCGGGGTCGATTGCCACGGGAGACGAACCGTACTCGCCGCGAACCAGACCCTTGAATTCCTTGGTAACCATCTTGTAGCGCTCGCCACCGATGACGTTAAACACAGCCTGCGTACCCACAATCTGGGAAGAAGGCGTAACCAGCGGCGGGAAACCGGCATCCTCGCGAACGCGCGGCACTTCCAGCAGCACTTCTTCCAGCTGATCCTCGCGGCCCGCCTGCTTAAGCTGGCTGACCAGGTTGGACAGCATACCGCCCGGCACCTGATAAATCAGCGCCTTGGTATCCACTTCCAGCATCTTGGGGTTGAGCTGACCGCTCGCCAGATACTTATCACGCAACGTGTGGAAGTACTTGCCGACTTCGTTGAGCTTGATAAGATCCAGACCGGTGTCGTACTCGGTGCCGGCCAAAGCGGCAACCATCGACTCGGTCGCAGGATGGGAAGTACCCATACCCAGCGGAGACAGTGCGGTATCGATAACATCCGCACCGGCTTCGATACCCTTCATCAGCACCATGTCGGCAATACCGGCGGTGAAGTGAGAGTGAAGCTGAATCGGAATAGAAACCGCGTTCTTGATTTCTTTAACCAGTTCGTAGGTCTTGTAGGGAACCAACAGACCGGCCATATCCTTGATACAAATGGAATCGGCGCCCGCCTCTTCCAGCTTCTTCGCATAGTTAACGTAGTACTCCGTATCGTACACAGGGCCGGTGGTGTAAGACACAGCGACCTGCACGTGAGCGCCTTTTTCCTTCTTGGCGGCCTTGATGGAGGTCTCCAGGTTGCGGATATCGTTCAGCGCGTCGAAAATACGGATAACGTCGATACCGTTCGCCACGGATTTCTGCACGAAGTATTCCACCACGTCATCAGCATAGTGGCGATAACCCAGCATATTCTGGCCGCGGAACAGCATCTGCAGCTTCGTCTTGGGCATATGCTTGCGCAGTGTGCGCAGGCGCTCCCACGGATCTTCACCGAGGAAACGCAGGCAGGAGTCAAACGTAGCGCCGCCCCAGCACTCCAGCGAATGGAAGTCGATATCGTCCAGCATTTCCAGCGCAGGCAGCATATCCTCCGTCGTCATACGGGTAGCGATCAGCGACTGGTGCGCGTCACGCAGAATGGTTTCGGTAATCCCGACCTTTGCCAATCCAATCAGTCCTTTCGTTCGTGGCGGATGCCATTACTGCAGAGAGACCAGCGCTTTGCCGGAATCCACACTCTCACCCTTGGAGACATGCACGCCGGCGACAACACCGTCGCGGGGAGCCATAATCTCGTTTTCCATCTTCATTGCTTCCAGAACCAGCAGCACGTCGCCGGACTTAACCGACTGACCGGCGGACACCGCCACGCTGACGATGGTACCCGGCATCGGAGCGCTGACAACCTCGGCGTCAGCAGCGGGAGCGGCAGCAGGCGCAGCAGCCGGTGCCGGAGCGGGAGCAGCGGCCGGTGCCGGAGCGGCAGCGGGAGCCGGAGCAGCAGCGGGGGCCGGAGCAGCAGCGGGAGCCGGAGCAGCAGCCACTACGGGAGCAGCGCCGCCAACCTCTTCAACCTGGACATCGTAAGCTTTACCATTAACGGTGATATTGAATCTCTTCATAACTGAATCAACCTTTCTTTTATATTTCGGCAGTGCCGTTTCCACGACACAGGATATTACAGGCGAATGTTCGCGTGCTTCTTGGGCAGCTTGCTGACGCGCTTGCCGGCCAGCATATCAAAGAATGCAGAAATCGCAGCACGGGTCTGCTCGGGAGCGACGATATCCGTCAGCGCACCCTGCTCCGCAGCCGCCTGAGCAGTGCAGCAGGTGGTGCGGTATTCTTCCGCCAACGCCGCACGATCCTTCTTGGGATCCTTCATTTCCGCCAGACGATCTTTCCACAGAATGTGGATAGCGGTTTCGGGCTTCAGCGGCGACACCGAGGCATCCTGCCACGCGAGAACCGCATCCGCACCGGCAGCCTTACCGGCCACCGCGATGTACACCGGGCCGTAAGCCTTGCCAACCAGCAGCGTCACCTTAACGGTGGTCGCTTCGGTATAAGCCTGGCACACACGGGCAGCGCCCTTCAGGCACTCAAAGCCCTCTGCATCCACCACGGTGAGCACCGGCAGCGAGAAGCTGTCGCAGAAGCGGACAAAGCGAGCCGCACGCGCGGCGGCACAGCAGGAAACCTGCTCGCCGGCCAGCGTAACGATACCGCAGACCGAACCATTGATACGAGCCAGAGCCGCAACCTCGTCCTTGTACAGCGGGAACAGCGAACCGGCATCCGCCAGGTATTCCGCCGCTTCTTTTGCGGAAGCGGGGATCGCCGCTGCCGATTCCAGCGTCTCATACACCGGAGCGGCAGAAAGGTTGTTTGCGGGCAGATAGCCCAGCAGCTCGCGGGCCTTTTCCAGCGCCGCAGCCGCGTCCGCCGCAACGACGTCCGCCTTGGCGTTGTCGTCACCGACGTTCAGATAATAATCAGCATCTTCAGCGGCGATAACCACATCGGCAGCCGCCGCAATCAATGCGGAAGAACCAACACACGCACCGGTGATAACCGCAATCTGCGGTACCACACCGGACAGGTCGTTCGCCGCCGCCATAATTTCGGCAATGGCATCCATTGCATCGATACCCTCACCCAGACGAGCACCGTCGCTGTCGAACACGCCGACAACCGGAGCACCGTTCTGTGCAGCCAGGCGATACACCGTCTTAATCTTCGCAGCGTGGGCCTTACCCACCGCACCGCTGCAGACGGTCTTGTCCTGTGCAAAGGCATACACCGGTGCATCGTTCACCAGACCATAACCGCACACAACGGGAACATCGTTCTCGCCATCGCGCGCCAGGCGGTCAACCTCAACAAAGGTGCCTGCGTCAAAGAATTGTTCCAGGCACTTCCGTGCCTCGGACGCTTGCTTGCTCATTGCTTTAACCTCCAAACATCGTATCCGTCCGCCGGTGTCACCACCGTCGTCGGAAAGAAATTCAAGCCACTCTACGCCATATTAACAGATACTAATATTATAGCGCAGAGCACATTGAAAAATCAAGTACTCTGCGCAATAAAAAACGAAGAATTTGTCTATTTACTGTTACTTTTCGCCGCCGCAGCACGGACGAGTAAAGAAATGCGGGATAAACACCTCATACCCACTCCCCTGCGGAGTGAATCCGAGGCGAATCAGATGCGGAAACAACACCGGATCGTTACACACCGCCGTGATTGCCAGACGGTTGACACCGGCGTTCAGCGCCGCGCGCACCAGCCACTCGGTATACTCATCATCCGGGGCGCGCAGGCACAAAATTTCCAGCGTATCCCGATCGACACGATACAGCACGTGACCGGAGACAACGTCATCAATTCGCAACAGCATAGCCGACAGCGGAAGTTCCTTTCCCTCGCGCTGTGCCAGTTCGGCCGTAGTCTTTTCGTCAACAGGTAAAATACTGAACACGGTTATCTCCGTCCTTTTCCTTTTTTGATATACTCGGCGGCAATCTTCTTTTCCACCTTGGAAGCCATCACCAGCGTCCGCACCTCGCGCGGATCCAACTGCCGCCACTTGCCCGGCGCCAGCATACCCAGCTTCACGCCGCCAAACGACACACGCTTCAGGCGGATAACTTCCATATTCAGTGCCTCGCACATACGGCGAATCTGGCGGTTGCGCCCCTCGTAAATCGTAATTTCAAACACCGTTCGCGGTGCTTCCGTCGCGTTTTCGGTCTGCGTCAGCACTGTCACCTCGGCAGGCAGCGTGCGGCGACCGTCCAGCAGGATACCCTCCTGCAGCTGAAGCACCTGATCGGCATCCACTTCCGCACGCACGGTCACCCGATAGCGCTTCGGAACATGTGCCGCAGGATGCATCATCGCATTGGAAAAATCACCATCGTTAGTCAGCAGCAGCAAGCCCTCCGACTCGCGGTCCAACCGTCCCACAGGATACACGCGCGCACCGACGTCCGCGATGAGGTCGGCAACGCATTTGCGGCCCTTTTCATCGCTCATCGTGGTAACGTAGCCGCGCGGCTTGTGCAGCATCAGATACATCGGTGCTTCCGCCGCCGCAATGCGCTTACCGCGCACCGTGATAAGGTCCTTGCGGTCGTCCACCTTATCACCCAGCCGTGCAGGGTGTCCATTGACACGCACCGCGCCCTGTTCAATTAACTCTTCCGCCTTGCGACGGGAAGCAACACCCCGATCGGCAAGAACCTTTTGCAATCTGACTAACGCCATATTTCTACCTCGTCAACGCCGCGAACAGCCGCAGAAGCTGTCGCTTCCATTTTTCCGTATACGTCACTGCCGGCCGCGGCGAGATGTCGCTCGCTGCCAGCAATGGGATTTCGCACACCACACGTTCATCCGTGTAGTACCGCAAAACTCCCACCTGTTCAGACACCGCAACCGGTGCCCAGATAAACGGCTGTACTTCCCACTCACAAGTAATGTGTTCCCGTTCATCGTCCAATAAAACCACCGCGGACGCTTGTGCTGTCAGCCGCGCCCTCTCCGCCGTACCTCCCGCCACCGCCACATCCGGCAGTTCGGGGATCGGCAACCGTGTTGCTTCGGTACGGGAAAACCCATACTCATACAACCGCATATGATCGTTCCAGTAGTCGCCGCCGTTCAAGGAAGCCACCACCAATGTTATACCATCCCGCCGCGCGGCAGACACCAGACATTTGCCCGATTTGATGGTATACCCGGTCTTCAACCCAACCGCATCCTCGTACAACCACAGCAGACGGTTGTGATTGCTCACCGTCGACTCGCTGCCGTTGATGCAAATCACCGCCGTTTTCGATGCGCAAATGGCGGACAACAGCGGGTCTTCAAGCACTTCAGCACCCAAACGCGCCATATCGCGCGCCGTCGAATGATGCTCCCCCTCGTCCAACCCCGAAGGCGTCACGAAGCAGGTGTTGCTCATCCCCAACTCTTTTGCCGTGCGGTTCATCAGCGTCGCAAACGACGACAGCGACCCACTGACAAGCAACGCCAGCGCATTTGCCGCATCGTTGCCCGAGCTGAGGAGCAACCCGACCAACAGGTCATGAACCGTGATGCGGTCACCACAGCGAAGCCCCATAGAAGAGCCTTCCACCGGCACCGCCTCCGACGGCACCGTGACCGTCTCCGATGCATCCAGATGTCGCACCGCGACCAGCGCGGTCATCAGTTTGGTAGTACTCGCCATCGACAGCGGCTCGTCGGCGTTTTTACCGAACAGCACGCGCCCCGATTCAGGCTCAAAAAGCACCGCCGCACGCGAAGAAACCGCAGGTGCAGCCGACTGTGCCTGCGCAGTGGGAACAATGCCACACAGCATCGCAAACACAAGTAAAACCGCCGCCACCATTCGCATCACTACCCCTCCGTTTCAGTAGGAAGGTATGCGAGGACAGTGGAAATTATTTCTGTTCTTTCTTCTCCTTGCGCTTGGCAAAGAAATCGCTGACCTTGTTCACCAAATCCGGCACCATATTGATGGCCTGGTTCACCGCATCCGGCGAAGAAACGATGGGCAGCGCACGCACGTTGCCGTTCGAAATCACCAGGAACGCAATCGGAATGATGTTGATACCGGCACCGCCGCCACCGCCGAACAGTTCCTGATTGCCCTTGGTCGGCAGATCCGAACCGCCGGTAGCAAAGCCATACGTCACGCGCGAGACAGGGATCAGCGTCGTGCCGTCCTCCATCGTCATCGGATCGCCGATAACCGTGCTGACATCCACCATTTCACGAATTTTATCGATGGAGATACCCAACAGACCTTGTACTTTATTTTCCATTCCCTTGTTCCTCCTTCGGTTTCTTTGTCTTATCAAATACAGCGCCCATTTTCAGCACTGTCCACAAAGCCGCCCAAATCATACGAATCGGAATCACGTGCAGCCGAACATCCGCCACAACGCGTCCTTTTTCCGCCAGGTAATCCGGCGTGACCGTCACCGCGCGATGACGAATGCGCAACACACTTTGCAACGCCGTCAGCGACGGATACAGCACCGCGCACACCGCACCGGTGGTCTGTGCTGTCTTTGCCGCATCCTCCGATGCCACAAACAACTGCAGCTGCAACCGATCCACCGTTGTCGCCTTCATCACACGGCGCAACGCCCCAACCGCCAAGCCTGCCAGTGCCTTGACGGTGGCAACCACCGCACCGACGCCCTCGGTCTTGAGCTGTTTGGACAAATCGACCAGAAAGCCGTCTTTCTTTTCTTTTTTCTTTTTCGGCTTGCCGGCAGGCTTGTCCTTACGTTTTTTCGGCTTCTTTTGCTTCGGTTCTTCATTCGAGAAATACCGATACACCGGGATACCCAGCACACGGACACAAACCGTCAGTTCCTCCCGATACCGCACCCGTACAAGCACCGGTGCAATGAGCAAAAGAAGAAGCAAGCCGAGTAAACCGAGCAAACTATACCCGATAATACTCCACACGGCACTCACTCCTCTTCGGCGCGCTCCGTTTGTTCAATAATCTCTTCCAACGTGGTTTCAATCATACGCGATTCTTCTTCCTGCTGCGGCAGCGGCGGCAACTCCTGCAGTGCCGACACGCCGAAGCAACGCAGGAACACCGGCGTTGTACCGTAAAGCAACGGACGACCGGGCAGTTCCAGACGACCCTTTTCTTCAATCAGGTTTTTCTGAATCAAGCCCTGAATCACCGCGCTGCAATCCACGCCGCGGACCTGCTCGATAAACGCCTTGGTCACAGGCTGGTTGTACGCAACAATCGCCAGCACCTCCATAGCCGCCTGCGAAAGCGGTGTGTTGCGGCGAATATCCAGCGAGCGGCGAACCGCATCGGCATATTCCTTGCGAGTGCACAGCTGGTACTGGTCGTCCAGACGCACCATATAGATGCCGCCGTCACGGGCGAGCATTTCACTGATCATATCTCCGGCGATACGATGTACCGTCTCCTCGTCCAGCTCCAGCACTTCTGCCAGACGCTCGGCGGAAACCGGTTCACCGTTAGCAAACAAAATCGCCTCAATCGCGGCGCGATATTCTTTAATTTCCATCGACTGTTTCTCCCCCTTGGACCGAATCCAGCAGCGTTACCTGCTGCCGTTCGCCCTCGCCATCCACTCGGATACGTTTTCCTTTGATAAGCTCCAGCACCGCCAAAAACGTAGCGACCAATTCCGATTTGGTGTGCGCACCGTCATACAGCGATTTGTACGACACGTGCTTGCCGCGACGCAACCGACGCAGCACAAACACAATTTTGGAAGAGACCGACACAATCTTCTTCGCCACGATGCTGTGGAACGCCTGCGGCGGAGGCGGCAGTCTGCGACGACCGCGACCGGCAGCCGCCAGATACGCATCCAGCAATTCGTCGGCACGATGGTTACGGCGATAGGTGTAATCCGGTTCAATCTCCATCGGCACACGGACAAACAAATCGCCGCCGATGCACTGCTTTTCCATCCGCTTGGCAGCCTCACGGCACAGCTGATATTCAATCAGCTCACCGGTCAGCTGCTGCTTCATTTCTTCGCCCTCTTCGTGGCGCGGCAACAGCATTGCCGATTTAATCTGCACCAGGCGCGCCGCCATATCCAGAAATTCGGTGGCGACTTCCATATCCATCTGCTGCATCGTCTGGATAGCTTCCATATACTGTTCCAGCAGTTCGTGGATAGGAATATCGTAAATATTCAGTTTGTTCTTTTGCACCAGGTGCAAAAGCAAGTCCAGCGGTCCTTCGAAATCCGCCAGCTTATACGAAATTTCCATGAGGCACGTCCTTAAAAGTAATTAGGCAATCCAACAATGAGACACAGCAATCCACCGAGATAATGCACAAGTATGCCGAGCGGCTTATTCAAAGCGCCGGTCGCAATCACGAACATCAGACCGATGGAAATGTACTGCTGATACTGGTTCATATAATACGTCCAACGGGACGGCAACACCGCCGCAAAAATGCGTGAACCATCCAGCGGCGGTATCGGTAACAGGTTGAACACCGCCAGGCACAAGCTGACATTCGCAACCACGTTAACCAGCACGATGCCAGCATAGAGCTGCACCATCGGCGGCACATTAAAGAGCAGAATCACACGATACAGAATCAGCGCCGTCAAAGCAATCAGCACGTTACACATCGGACCCGCCAGCGCGGTCAGCGCCATATCGCGCTTCGGCTTGGCGAAGTTGCGCGGGTTGACAGGTACCGGTTTGGCGTAACCGAAGCCGAACAGAACCAGCAGCACCGTGCCCCACACATCCAGATGCACAAACGGGTTGAACCGCAACCGTCCGTGCCAGCGCGGCGTGTAATCGCCGAGCTTCACCGCCACAAACGCATGTGCCAGTTCGTGCAGCGGCAGCATCACAAACAGCAGCACCGCGTAACCGAACAAAAGCAAAAGCAGCATCTCAAACGACATGCTTCCCCTACTGTTCAGAATGGTATAAATCATGAAGCGTGCTCCCCCTTGGGCAAACTTATCCACTCTTGGATATTCTTGTCTACAGTATAGCGCAAATAAAAGAAAAATACAAGAAAAACCGTGTATCGAAATATATTTTTCAAAAAATTTTCATAAGTTGTAAAAAAAGCCTTGCTTTCCGTGATAAAATCTGCTAATATACTTCTGTTGCTTTTGACCCGATGGTCAAATCAGCGGCCATCGGTATACAGATCAAAGGAGGTGCAGAACATGGCTAAATGTGATTTCTGCGGCAAAAGTGTTACTTTCGGTATTCAGGTTTCCCACTCTCATCGGCGCTCGAACCGTACTTGGCGCGCCAACATCAAGCGCGTTAAGGCTGTTGTGAACGGTTCCCCCAAAAAGGTTCACGCCTGCACCCGTTGCCTGCGCTCGGGCAAGGTCACTCGCGCGGTGTGATTGTCTAAGGTCTTTCACAAAAACGTCTCCTGCCCTTCGGGGCGGGAGATTTTTGTTTTTCCACTTGTATCTGCGCCTTTTTGGTGTATAATAAAGGTACACCAATGCAGGAGGCACGGTTAATGAACGTGTGGCACGATATTCCAAAGAACTGTATCCAACCGGAAAACTTCACCGCTGTGATTGAGATTCCCAAAGGCGGTAAGAACAAGTACGAAATGGATAAGGAAACCGGCTTGCTCCGTCTCGACCGCGTACTGTACACCGCAACACACTACCCTGCCAACTACGGGTTCATCCCCCGCACCTATGCGGATGACGGCGACCCGCTCGATGTGCTGGTAATGTGTCAGGAGGCCATCGTCCCGATGACGCTGGTGCAATGCTACCCCATCGGTGTTATCAAGATGACCGACGGCGAATCCATTGACGAAAAGATTATCGCCGTACCGTTCCGCGACCCCTCCCTTTCCGGGTATCAGGACATCTCGGAACTGCCGCGACACACGTTCGATGAAATCCGCCACTTCTTCACGGTTTACAAAAGCCTGGAAGGCAAAAGCACGGCGGTGGACGAAGTGATGGACCGCAGCGAAGCCATCCGCGTCATCACCCACTGTATGGAAGAATACGACCGCTGTTACTGCGGTAAACGATAAAAGGATGTGAAAGTTATGACACATAAGTACGGTAAAGAAAACCTGACCATGCTGACCGATTTCTATGAAATCACGATGGCAAACGGCTTTTTCGAAAACGGGCGCGGCGAACAGACCGTGTATTTCGATATGTTCTTCCGCACCGTTCCGGACGGCGGCGGTGTTGCCATTATGGCAGGTCTGGATCAGATCATCCACTATCTGAAAAACCTCTCCTTCTCGGAGGACGATATCACCTATCTTCGCAGCAAGAAGCTGTTCAGCGAGGAGTTCTTGGATTACCTCGCCAACTTCCGCTTCGCCTGCGATGTCTGGGCTGTGCCGGAAGGCACCCCCATCTTCCCGTACGAACCGCTGGTTACGGTGCGTGGCCCCGCCATTCAGGCGCAGTTCATCGAAACGATGATGCTGCTGGCCATCAACCACCAGTCACTCATCGCCACCAAAGCGAACCGCATCGTTCGTGCGGCAGGAAACCGCGCGGTGATGGAATTCGGCTCTCGCCGCGCACAGGGCTTTAACGGTGCTGTTTACGGTGCTCGCGCCGCGTATATCGGCGGCTGCATCGGCACTGCCTGCACCATTGCCGACCGCGAGTTTGGTATTCCTGCGCTCGGCACGATGGCGCACAGCTGGGTTCAGCTGTTCGACAGCGAATACGAAGCATTCAAGGCGTATGCCGAGGTCTACCCCGACTCCTGCACCCTGCTGGTGGATACATACAACGTGCTGAAATCCGGCATCCCGAACGCCATCAAGGTGTTCAACGAAGTGCTTGTTCCCCGCGGATACCGCCCGAAGGGCATCCGTCTGGACTCCGGCGATATCACCTACCTGACCAAGAAGGCCCGTAAGATGCTGGACGAGGCAGGCTTCCCGGATTGCAAAATCTGTGCATCCAACTCGCTGGATGAAATCATCATCCGCGATATGATTGCCCAGGGTGCTTGCATCGACAGTTTCGGCGTCGGTGAGCGTCTGATTACCGCCTCCAGCGACCCGGTGTTCGGCGGCGTGTACAAGCTGGCCGCCGTGGAGCGCGACGGCGAAATTATTCCGCGTATCAAGGTCAGCGAAAACGTGGCCAAGATTACCAACCCCGGCTTTAAGAAACTGTGGCGTCTGTATGACCGCGAAAGCGGCAAAGCCATTGCCGACGTCATCACGCTGCACGACGAAGTCATCGATGACACCCAGCCGTACGAGATTTTCGACCCCGAACACATCTGGAAGCGCAAGACCATCGAAAACTTCATCGCCCATCCCCTGCAAAGCCGCATCTTCGCCCACGGCGAATGCGTGTACAATTCCCCCTCGGTGGATGAAATTCGCACCTACTGCAAACAGCAGATGGAAACCATCTGGGACGAAGTACTGCGCTTTGAAAATCCGCATAAGTACTATGTGGACCTGTCGCAGGCTCTGTGGGATCAGAAGCACGCTCTTTTGTCTCAGCACAACAAATAATCACACACCGCCCCGTACTTGCCGTGCGGGGCGGTTTTCTTCTGTCGGCGAGCGGTCACGTCTTGACAAACCACCGCGGGATATGATATACTCCAAACGTTGCGAGAAACGCTGGCATAGCTCAGTTGGTAGAGCAGCTGATTTGTAATCAGCAGGTCGGGGGTTCAAGTCCGTCTGCCAGCTCCAAAAAACGAGAGGAACACCGAAATCGTGTTCCTCTCGTTTTCTCTTTGTCGCCAATATTTCAACATATTTCCGCAAACTACTTTACAAGCGCGAAAAACTTTGCTATACTACAACACAGTCAAATTGTTAAGGGGGATTTTTCAATGAGCGAACTTCTGGAAATCATCATGATCGTCAGCTTCGGTGCTTCCTGGCCGATGAACGTCATGAAGTCTTACAAATCGCGCACCACCAAGGGCAAGAGCCTGCTCTTCCTGTGCCTGATCATCTTCGGCTACATCGCCGGTATCACTTCCAAACTGGTGAACGACGCCTATATGGCCAGCTTTGCTGAGAAGTGGTATGTGCTGGTGTTCTACTGCCTGAACCTGGTCATGGTCAGTGTCGACCTGCTCCTGTATATCCGCAACTACAAGCTGGACAAGAAAAACGGCGTTCTGTAATATAACGCAAAAACAAGCGGTTGTCGGTGGTTTTCACCGACAGCCGCTTTTCGTTATGCATACTGATGATACAGCCACAGCACGCTGTAGCGATCTTTCAAATCCTTGGCGTACTGAACCGCCGTGTTCAGTTTTTCCTCGCCGTAGAGTGCCTCAAACTCGCTGTAGTCAAGACCAATGCGCTCGACCAACGTCCGCATTTTCTGCTCAGTCGGTGCTTCGCGCAGGATATCACACAGCGCATCCCATTTGGTCATCACCGCAGCTTCATCGTCGCGCTCGTACCAGCCAAGCTTGTTCTGCAACGCGATGATGCCGTCCGCCGAAGTGGAATAAATGCGGCGGATTGCCGCCTCCCACGCCGCGCGGTCAAACGCCTTGCGCTTCGGGGTCAGACCGAGCAATTCCTCACGCAGACGAGCCGTCACAACCGCCGAGTACAACACGTCAATACCGTGTGCGAAATACGGCTTGTCATCCAGAATGCCGGTAATTTCAAAGAAGTGCGACAGATGATGCTCACTGCCGGAAGCAGGACGCGAATTGCCGACATAGCTCATCGCAATACCCACCGCCACAAGCGCTTCCATCAGCGCACCGATGGCTTCCTCGTCACGCGCGAGAATCCGCTCGGCCAGCGGTTCAACCGCTTTCGCGGTGTCCATCGTCAAATCGTACACCGTCCGGCAGAAATATTCACCGTAAAGTGCTGTGCTGAGTTTCCAGTCGTTCAGGCAGGAATACTTACCGACGATGTCGCCGTAGCCGGCTTTCAGCATCTCCATCGGCGCGGTTTTCAGCACCGCCGTGTCCGCCACAATCACCATCGGCGGACGCGCGTTGCGGGTGATTTTCATGCCCTCCAGAATCAGCGCCGCACCCACCGAAGCATAGCCGTCCATCGACGGTGCCGTGGCAACGATGCCGTAAGGCAAGTCGTAGCGGAAGCTGACATCCTTACACAAATCGTTGATAACGCCCGAACCGATGCCAACGAGCAAATCGGTCTTTCCCGTCAGTTTTTCTTCTAGCAGCGCGAGACACGCTTCATCCGGCACTACCACGCCGTCGGCGTGCAGTACGAGCGAGGTTTCCACCGCATCGCCCAACAATGTGCGCACACGGTCACCGCACACCGCATCGGTGTTATCGTCCGACACGAGCAAAATATGGCGATAGCCGTCCAGCACTTCCGGCAACGCATCCAGCGCGCCCGCGCCGATGCGAATCGCTTTAATGGGGCAGTTATGATCCATTCCGCAGGCGCATCCGTGGATACCGGCGGTCAGTTCGGCCTGAGTCATACCTCTTCCCCCTTCAACGCACGCAGAATCTCCGCGCCGCTTTCCAATACCATATCGGGGCGGTCTTCCGACGCATCCAGAATCGCCTGCGTGGTTTCACCGCTCATAACCAGAATGCTCACCGTACCGGCATTGATACCGCTCTTGACGTCGGTGTAAATGCGGTCGCCCACAACCGCCGTCTCTTCGGCGCAAACGCCTGCCATCTCCATACCGAGCAGCGGCATCAGCGGCTCCGGCTTGCCGATGAAAATCGGGCGACGCCCGGTGCAGTTGAAAATCATATCGCACACACTGCCGCAGTCAGGCACGCTGCCAAACTCGGTGGGACACACATAGTCGGGATTAGTCGCAATGTAGGACACCTCGTGCAGCAGAAGCAGCTTGCACACATCCTCCAGCTTGCGGAAGGTCAGCTCGTTATCGTTGCCCATAACGATGCAGTCCACACGGTCCAAATCGTCCGTCACGGTAAAGCCTGCCTGCTCCAGTTCGCGAATCAGCGACTTCGTGCCGCAGACGTACAGCGTATCGTTCGGATGGTTTTTGCGCAGATAGTGAATCGTCGCCTGGGAGGAGGTGATGAAATCCTCTTCGGTAGCTTCGATACCGAGGCGTGCCAGCTTCTGAATATATGCTTCCACGCTCTTGGACGAGTTGTTGGTCATAAACATATACCGTGCGCCCTGTTCGCGGATGCACGCAAGCAGTTCCTTGGTAAAATCATACAGGCGGTCGCCAAGATACAGCGTACCATCCATATCAAACAAATACAATTTCAGTGTACGAATGCGTTCTGCAGTAGTCACCGCTATTCCTCCCTTGCTCAGACACTGTTTTCATTATACGCACTGCGCTCCAAAAAAGCAAGAAAAACCGCCGGATTTCGCTGTGCGATTTCCGGCGGTCTGTGTCTCCCTGCCTGTTACTTCTTCTTTTTCTTGATGCGGTTGAGTTTCGCGTTCAGGCTGAGCAGTTCTTCCTTGGTAAAGCGGATATCCATCATACTCATCATACCCGTCAGACGGAGTACGGTGAAGCTACCCACCAGCTGCATCATCTGCGGCGTCACTTCGAAGCCGGCGGCTTTCTTTTCGCCACCCTTTTCGCCCTTCTTTTTCTTGCCGCCCATCACTTTTGCGAACAGCTTGACAAACAAGAGCTTGCCGCGGAAGGTGCCCATAATATCGCCCAGCTTGTCGTTGAGCGAGAAATAGCCCTCGCGCTCGGTGATGTCGAACCAGTTAAGCACCGTGCTGCTCTCACGCAGGATGTACTCTTCGTTCGGCTCTTCGACCTTGCGGATAACGCTTTCATCCTTGTGCTCACCGGCGACCGCCACCAGCGTCGTCTCGCCGGCGTTCGGCACGTCGAAGTAGAAGAAATGCTCGGCGCTTTCCTGCTTGCCGAGGCTGACGCCGTTGGCGAACAGCTCCACTTCGGGCAGGTTGGAATACACCGTTACCTTCGTGACCTCTTCTACACGGTCAACATACCGCTTGCCGCAGATATGCACGAACGGGTCGTCGGACAACCACGCCTTGTAGGCATAGAACGCGTCCTTCTTATACTTGCGGTCAATGGTGATGAGGCCCTTGTGGTTCTGACCGTTTTCGCCGCCCTCGCTGCGAGCGTCAGCGCCGAAGTCGAACATATTCCCCACGTGGGTCGCCCACATATACTTACGGGTAAAGAGCTGCTTAATCAGTTCCTCGTGATAGTACGCCTGATACTCCTCGGTGTAGTCGCCCTGCACCGGCTTGGAAGTGTGCCAGTTGAGCGCTTCGCAACCGTACTCGGAGCAACCGATCGGGAGCGTGGGATGCTCGGCGTGGAACTTATCGAACCACGGGCCGTTCATATCCGTCTCGCCGCCGTACCAACCAAAGTAATGGTTGTAGGACACCACGTCCGGAATCTCCAGAATCGGGCTGTTCATCGGGCACATCGTCAGGCACGCCATCGTCTTTTTGCGGGTCGTATGCGTCTCGTGAAGCATATCGTTCAGAATGCGATGGTTCTCCAGCAAATCGGGATCGGCATCGCCGTTCATCGTGATTTCATTGGACAGGCCCCACACCACGATACAGGGATGGTTGTAGTTCTGGGTGATGAGCTCCTTCATCTGCGAGATGGTGTTCTCGCGGCCGTCGGGCATATGACGGGAAATGTACGGAATCTCCGCCCAGATAACCAGACCGCGCTCGTCGCACAGGTCGTAGAAGTACTGGTCGTGCTGATAGTGCGCCAGACGAATGGTGGTAGCGCCCACCTCGCAAATCAAATCCACGTCTTCGCGATGATGCTCCGGCAGCAGTGCGTTACCGAAGCCCCAGCGATCCTGATGGCGGGAAACACCGCGCAGCGGATACTCTTCGCCGTTGAGGATAAAGCCGTTTTCAGGATCGATTTCAAACGTGCGGCAGCCAAAACGGGAGGATACGGTATCCAGCACCGTCTCGCCCTCCAGCAGTTCCACCGTCGCGGAATACAGATACGGGTCCTTGCGGCCGTGCCAGCGATGCACATTTTCAATCTTCAGCACCGCTTTGGTATCCGCCGTCTCGACAGACGCAACCGTCTTGCCCTCGCCGTCCAGCACGGTGTAACGCAAGCGCTGCTCCGGCTTCGCGTTGGTGACGTACGCTTCGATTTCCACGTCGGCATCCTCGCCCACCATAGCGGGGGTGATTTTGAGACCGGGCGTGCCGTAGTAATCCAAATCAAAATGCGACTCTTCGACGCACACAATGTTGACATCGCGATACAGACCACCGTAGAAGGTGAAGTCCGCCATCTGCGGATACACGCGCTCGTTCGGGCTGTTGTCCACCGCAATGGCAACCAGCGATTCTTCCTTGAGCGCCGCGGTGATGTCCACACGCCAGGTGGAGTAACCGCCGTCGTGATGCGCCAGCTTTTCGCCATCGACATACGCGTCCGCCGAGGAGTTAGCGCCGCGGATTTCCAGATAGTAGCGACCCGCCTGCGGCAGTTCGCTCTTCTTCAGCTGCTTAACGTAGAAGCAAACGCCACGATGGAAGTCGTTACCGCCATCCTGACCGTCGACCGCGTTCCAGCAGTGCGGCAGGCTTACCTGTTCCCAGGCTTCGGGAAGTGCGACAGGTGCTTCGGTGCATTCTTTGCTGAAGAACCACTCGCTGTTGATATTTACAATGCTTCTCATTTGGTTACCTCCATTAATCGCGGAACTCGTTGGTGAGCTCTTCTTCAACGCGACCCAAGTCGGCGTTCATCTTTTCCATCGTCTTCTTATCCAGGTTGTACACCAGCGCCAGACCGACAAACTGCATCACAGCCGCCACCAGGAACAGCGCCGCCACCAGCACGCGCAGGTTTACCGCAACCTCAAAGGACAGCAGGCTGACATCGATAAACGCTTCGCCCGTTTTGGGGTCGATGGCGTTGTTGACATAGCCCAGACCGCCCATGATAACCAGAGCCAGAGCCGGGCCAACGCCCTGCGCCAGTTTACGGAAGAAGGAATGCATCGAATACACGATACCCTCTTCGCGCTTACCGGTCTTCCACTCGTTGTAGTCGATGGCATCGCCCATCATTGCCCAGGACACGGTGGAGTACACACCCACGCCGAGGCTGTACACCAGCTGGCAGAGAATGTAGATGACCAAGTCGAGCGATGTGTTGTTAGGCGTGATGATAAACAGGCCGAGACCGCCAACGATGGAGCACAGCGCGCCGACGACCGACAACTCTTTTTTGCCGTATTTGACAACCATCTTACGCGCCAAGGGGGTAAACACCACAATCGGAATCAGCGCAAACAGCTGCACGATACCCGAAATCTGCGGATTGTCGAAATAAATCTGGAACACAACAGACACCGCGGTGGTCGCGCCCTGCATACCGATGAACATACCCATCGCGGCGATGGTCGCACCGACAGCCGGACGGTTTTTCATAAAGTTCTTCAGTGCCTCAAACACGTTGAACTTGGGCGCATCCTCGCTGAGTTCTACTTCCGTGTCCACACGAATTTCGGTGTTGCGAATCATAAACTGGAAGCAGATAAAACCGAGACCGCCCATAATCAGTGCCGCAAGGAACACGCGAGTGCCGTTCAGGCTGCCATCCGCGTTGTACATAATGAAGGGCAGCAGCACCATCGGCAGCATATTACCGGCGATAGAGCCGACCGAACGCCACGCCGAAAGCGAAGCACGGTCTGCAGCATCGTTGGAAATCAAGGACAACAGCGAACCGTAAGGCACGTTGGCGATGGTATAGAACGCATCCCACACCACATAACCGGCGACAAAGATGATTGCCTTTGCCCACGTGGGAGCACCGGGGAACGGCAGGAAGCAGCACGCGCCACCCACAATCAAACCAATCGAACCGAACCAGATGTACGCAAGGAACTTGTTGCGTCTATACTTGCGCTTGTCGGCGTCGATGATCGAACCAATCAACGGATCGTTGATGGCATCCCACACCTGTACGACCAGAAGCAGCAGCGAATACCACATACCCATACCCATAATCTGGGTCCAGAACAGTGCCATCGTGCCCTTCAGCGCAAAACTCATGTTACAACCGAGGTCGCCCGCCGCATACGCCACACTGTCGCGAATGCCGAACTTGCGATGCCCGTTTGCATCCAATTGAACCGGTTTCTTCATTTTACCCTCTCCTCTTTGTTACAAATCAAAAAAGTATAGGATTCCTTGATTGTATTGTAACAAGAACGCCAATATTTGTGTTAGTAATTTTTTAATGCGTTTTCGTATTATTTTATGTAATCCTCTTGAAAAATATGGTATATTGTGCCATAATAACAAAAAGAAGGTGGCTTTTTTATTCAATTTGACGGAGGTGCGCTATGCTCCATGTCGCGGAATTGCAGTTTCTTCAAAAAGCACTGAAGCGCTGTCATCTGCAAACGTTGCTGGTCGGCGAAGAACTCACCACAGACACCGATTTTGACCTCGGTTTGCGCAAACAACTCGGTTTGCCGAGCAAGCTTTCCGACCTCATCGGTCTGCGGGCATCCGAGGTACAACCCTGTACCCTCTACCGCATCCGCGACCCGTTTTTGTGCAGTTATTTCTTTTTGCGCCTCCCCGACGAGCAGTTCACCTTGCTCTTGATTGGGCCGTATCTGGAAGAATCCCCCACCAGCCGCCAGTTGTTAGAGCAAGCGGAGCGAAACGGCATCCCACCGCAAAATATGCGACAGTTGGAAAACTACTACCGCGGCATCCCTGTGTTGGAAGAAGATAATGCCGCTTTGTTTCTGCTTACCACCTTTTGCGAAACGATATGGGGCAACACAGCCTTTGTCGTATCCGAGCTCGACAGACAACAGAGTGAAGCCCTCCCCACACCGATACGCCAGAACCCCGACAACCTTCTCGGCAATATGCAAATGATGGAGGCGCGTTACGCCTACGAAAATGAGTTGATGGAAGTGGTGTCTCTCGGGCTTGTTCACAAAACCGAAGCTATGTTCGGTACGTTTTCGAAGCAGGCCATCGAGGAACGCCTGACCGACCGCGTGCGCAACTTGAAAAACTACTGCATCATTATGAACACCCTGCTGCGTAAGGCGGCGGAAAAGGGCGGCGTCCACCCCATTTATCTGGACGAAACCTCCAACAACTTTGCCCATCGCATCGAACAAGCCACCTCGGTCGATGCCATCCGCGATTTAATGGGTACGATGGCGCGCGCCTATTGTCTGTTGGTCAAACGCCATACCACCCGCGGCTTTTCGCCCATCGTGCAACGCACCATCGCGTGTATCGACAGTGACTTGTCGGGCGATTTGTCGTTGCAAACACTGGCAGGAAAGCAAAGCATCAGCGCCGGGTATCTCTCCTCCCTATTCCGTCGGGAGACGGGGCAAACCCTCACCGAGCACGTCAACCAAAAGCGCATTGAGCTTGCCAAAAAGCTGCTGACCACCACCCACCTGCAGATTCAGACCATTGCCCAGCACTGCGGCATTCCCGACGTCAATTATTTTTCCAAGCTGTTTAAAAAGCATACGCAAAAAACGCCCAGCGACTATCGGCAAAACGGCGAAAAATAAACGCGGTGTCCCCTTGCGGGACACCGCGTTTTTTCTTGTTATTTCAGCATCAAACGACGAACATTGTCGATTTGCTCTTGTGTCACACCGCATTCCGTCATCAGGAACTTGGCAATCGCCGAAGACAGCTTACCGTCGCCGGCTCTGTAATTCGTCATTATCTTGTTGTAAAGCGGACCCCAAGCAATGTAGTTGTTGCTGTTGTTTTGCATCACACCATCGGCCGACCATGTCAGCGTATCGACATCCAGCTTGGAACGCAACCGCTTGCCGATTGCCATACCGGTCAGCTCGAAATCGCGCGTCAAATCTTCGTACGAAACGCCAAGCAAACCGTTGATCAGGAACGACAGCGTTCCCGTGCGGTCCGCACCCGCATTGCAGTGGAAGTAGATGGGATAGTTCGACTCATCCGCAAGCACCGAAAAAATCTTACCGAGCGCCTCACGGCTGTAACTGTCGGTGAAAATATAGTCGTACTGGTTCAGTCCGGCTTTTACATACGCACCGCCGAAGTCGCTGGTCGACTGATTGCCGTTATCACCATCGCTGTTACCGCGGCGCAAATCGAGCTGCGTTTTGATACCGTAGACTTCACGGAACTGCTGCTTGCCGAGTGCCGTCAACTCGATACCGTTGTAACCGTCGATACACGCGCCGCGATACAGCATACCATATTTCACCGTTTTGCCGCTTTCGGTTTTCCAACCGCCCAAATCGCGCATATTGCGACCGCCGTCGGCATCCATCCAACGAACCTGCGCATCCAACACCTTCACCGTGCGCACTTCCGATTTTTCTTTACCGTAGAAATCGGTTACCTGCCAATAGCAGGTGCTGTTGTGCGGCAGACCGACAACCTGAAGCGAACCCTCACCGGCAACCGTCATCGATTTGGCGTTTTTCATTTCCGGGTTATCCGCCCATACCACCCGATACAGTGAACGGGGGTTATACTTCCAGGTCGCGGTAAAGGTGGCGCCGACGTCGTTTTCGGTATAGCTGGCAACCCAAAATTCCGCCGCTTCTTTATCACTCTTGATATCCATATAAGCACGCACCATCGCTGACATCGGATCGATTACCGTGCCGTCAGCAGGGCCGTACAGCTGGATATCCTCCACCGCCACCGAGACGGTCGTGGAAGACGTCTTGGAAACAGTGGGACGCAGCGTTTTTTTGGTAGCCGTCGTGGTCGTCACACCATCCGTTGTCACCGTAGAGGCCGTCGTAGAGGTATCGGTCGAAGCTACCTCTGTTGTCGTTGTCACTGTCATGCTTGTTCCCTCTGTCTCAGTCGAAGTGTTTGTCGTTGTCGTTGTCGTTGTCACGGTCGTGGTTGCGCTCGTGGTCGCGGTCGTTTTACTCTCCACGCTCGACTCACCGCACGCACACAAACACAGCATCGACAAAGCAAGAATCAAAGCCAGTGTTTTTCTCATTGTCAGTCCCCCTATCCGCCTTATTTTATCACAACCTTTCGCGGTTGTAAACCACCCGAGGCAAAAAACAGAAACCGAGCACCCACTCTTAAATAAAAAGCGCAGGCTTCCCAAGAAGCCTGCGCTTTTATCTTACAACTTGACGGTTGCTTCGGTGTCGCCATACACAATACGGTCGCCACTGCACGCCATACTATCCATATATGCGAGATAGTCCTCTTTAGAAGCAAACGGCGGTTTGCTTTTCGCGAGGATATCTTTGGCACGTGCGGCTTGGTCCTGCAACAGCAGTGCCACCATCAGCAGCTGCCACTGGGCAGACGCCACGCACGCGAGGTCGGGATTCTGAATGTAGTAATTCGAGCCGTGGCTCGTACCCACCGCACCCGGTGCGTACGGATGGATCACCGGCATCACGCAGGACAAATCGCCCATATCGGTGCTGCCCGTTCCCATTTTGTCCCAAAACTCATACGAAATATCCGGAAAATACGCTGCCGCATCACGCGCCACTTCCAACATACCGGGGTCGTTAATCAGCGGTGCATAACCGGGGGTATCCTGAATATCGATGTTCGCCCCGAGCGACAGCGCAGCACCGCTCAGCGCGCGGTTGACTTTCTCGTTGTTCTGCTTGATAGCATCAAAATTTCCGCCGCGCACGTAGCTTTCAATAATGACCTGATCCGGAATCGCGTTAACAGCACCGCCGCCCTTAGTGATGATAGGATGCACGCGCACCAAATCCTGTTCGCGGAACGTTTCGCGGATGGCGTTGATGGCAGACAAGCCCAGCGTCGCCGCATACAGCGCGTTGCAGCCGTTCCACGGACTGCTGCCGGCATGCGCCGACACGCCTTTGTAAATCACGCGTTTGGCAATGCAACCCACCGAGCCAATCTGCGCACCGAAGCACTCATCCTGCGCGGTATGCACCATCAGCGCAATGTCCACGCCGTCAAAGTATCCGCGGTGCAAAAATTCGCTTTTTCCGCCCAGATAACGAATGCGACCCTGCCGTTTCAGCTCACTGCGATATTCAATCTCGATGAGTTCTTCGGCAGGAACGGCACACAGGCGGATGCGACCGCACATATCGTCGGTCACGCCGGGCTCTTTCAGCGCGGCAGCGATACCCAACAGCGCGGCACACTGCGCGCTGTGACCGCAGCAGTGTACGGCACCGGTTTCGGGGTCGGCATCGGGATGCTCGTGGCAAATCAGCGAATCCAACTCACCCAGCACCAGCACTTCCGGACCGGGGCGACCCGTGTCCAACACCGTGTAAAAACCGGGGATATCCCCTGCACGGACCAATGTGTATCCCAGTGCCTCGAACGCATCCTCCATATACCGCGAAGTCTTGACCTCACGATATCCCGTCTCCGGGTTTTTCCAGATGTATTCCTGCGCCTGCAAAATGATGTCCCTGTGCTTTTTTACAGCCTCCAACAGCTTTTCCATAGCAAAACCTCCTACAATCAAATGGTGTTTCCGGCGAACTGGGTCATATACAACGTATAATACCGACCCTGTTTTTCCAAAAGCTCTTCGTGGTTGCCCATTTCCACCACACGACCCTTATCCATAACCACAATGACATCGGCGTCCCGAATGGTGGACAGGCGGTGTGCGATAATCAGGCTGGTACGGTCTTTCATCAGTTTGACCATCGCATCCTGAATCTTTTGTTCGGTGCGGGTATCAACCGACGAAGTCGCTTCGTCCAGAATCAAAATCTTCGGATCGGCAAGCACCGCACGTGCGATTGCCAACAGCTGCCGCTGTCCCTGCGAAATGCCTGCACCCGCTTGCTTTAGGAAGGTGTTGTACTGCTCGGGCATTCGCTCGATGTAACCGCGCGAGTTGCTCATCTCTGCCGCGCGAATCATCTCTTCGTCGGTAGCGTCCAGATTACCGTATTTGATGTTGTTCGCCACGGTATCCGAGAACAGCACCGTATCCTGCAACACAATGGCAATGTTGTGGCGCAAATCGTCACGGCGGATATCACGGATATTCACGCCGTCGATAAGAATCTCACCGGCGTCCACCGGGTAGAACCGCATCAAGAGGTTTACCACCGTGGTTTTACCGCTGCCGGTCGCGCCGACCAGTGCGATTTTTTGTCCCGGCTTAACCTGCAGATTAAAGTCAAACAGCACCTGCTTGTCGGGGGTGTAGGAGAAATCGACGTTGCGGAAAGTAATCTCGCCGCGCGCATTCGCCATCGTCTGCGTGCCGCTGTCGTCTTCGTCGGGCTGATCCATCAGCGCAAACACGCGCTCCGCGCCCGCAATAGCGGTTTGCACCGAGCCGTACAGCTGCGCGATTTCGTTGATGGGGCGCGAGAACTGCTTGGCGTAGATGACAAACGCGGAAATCGTACCGATGGAAATCCAGCCGAGGTACGCGAAGTAGCCGCCGAACGCCGCCACAATCACGAAGCTGATGTTGGAAATACAGTTCATAATCGGGCCCATCGAGCCGCCGAGAATTTCCGCCTTGATACTGACCTTCGCCAGTTCATCCGACGTTTCGTTGAACTCCCGCATCACGTCGCCCTGTTTGTTGTACGCGACAATGGATTTGTAGCCGGTAATCATCTCTTCGGAATGACCGTTGAGCCGTCCCAAAATTTCCGAGCGGCGACGGTAAACTTTGCGCATCACCTGCGACATCTTCTTGGTAACCACAACAGTCAGCACCACGGTAAACAAAGTAATAAGCGTCAGCTGCCAGCAGTAGTAGAACATAATCGCAATCGTGCCGATAACCGTCAGCACGCCAGAAATCAGCGAACCAAGACTTTGCGCCACCGTGTTGGACACATTTTCCACGTCGTTGGTCATACGGCTCATAATATCGCCGTTGGAATGGGTGTCCAGATACTTGATGGACAAGTAATCAATCTTCTTGAACAAATCGTGCCGCATCCGCCGCACAATGCTCTGACTCAACCGCGCGGCGAGCAGAGATTGCGACAAACCGAACGCGATGTTCACCACGTACACGATAGCAAGAAACGCCACACACCGATACAGCGCTTCCCACTGTGCGCCGCCGATGGCGTCAATCGCTTGACCCTGAAGTGCCGGTGCTACCAACGCCGCCAGCGTCACCAGTATCACCGCGCACATCAGTGCAATCAGCAGCCGTTTGGTATGACGGAAATACGAGAGCAGGCGCGACAACGTGCGCTTGGTATCGTGCGGCTTTTCCACCACCTGCGCCATACCCATCGGGCCACGGCGAGGACCACGGAAGTTGACGCTAGGCGCTTCGCCTTTCTGCTTCGCGACATGGTAGCGTGCTTCTTCGCTGGCACCGCCCAACTCAAAACCGCGGGGCAACGCAGTGCCTTTTTCCTTAACCGACATGCTCGCTACCCCCTTCCTTCAACTGCGAACGATAGATATCGCGATAAATTTCAGAGGTCTGCATCAACTCGTCGTGCGTACCGAGCGCCGCCACGCAACCGTGATCCAAAACGGCAATGCGGTCTGCACCGCGAATCGAAGCGATGCGCTGGGCAACAATGATTTTGGTCGAGCCGGGGCATTCGTTGCGAAGTGCTTCGTACAACTGCGCTTCGGTCTTCAGATCCAGCGCGCTGGTCGCATCGTCAAAAATCAGAATCTCGTGCTTCTTCAGCACCGCGCGCGAAATGGAAATGCGCTGCTTCTGACCGCCCGAGAGCGAATGACCGCCCTCTGCCACCTGCGTGTAATATCCGTGTTCGGTGTCGCAGATGAAATCATCTGCCTGCGCAATTTCCGCCGCCTTTTTGATCTCCCACGGCGTCGCATCCTCGCGACCCCAACGAATATTGGCTTCAATGGGACGGGAATACAGCTCCGCTTTCTGCAGAACCATCGAAATGCGGTCGCGCAAATCGTGCAAGCGATACTCGCGAACGTCAACGCCGTCTATCAGAATTGCGCCCTCATCCACATCATAAAAACGCGGAATCAGCTTGGCAATGGTGGACTTACCGCTACCGGTCGAACCGATAATCGCCAGTGTTTCACCCGGCTGTACCGTAAAGGAGATGTTCTCCAGAATCGGCGCACCTGCCGTGCCGGGATAGGAGAAGCGCACGCCCCGGAACTCGATTTTGCCGCGCAGTTCGGTCTGTCCGTCAAACGAACCGTCCAGCAGCACATCGGGGCAATCCAGCACTTCGCGAATACGGTCGGCAGACGCCTTCGCACGAGTGAAGGTCTGGAAGATATTCGCCATAAACGTAACGCCGTGCAGAATCTGCGCCAGATACGTAATCGCCGCCATCACGCGGCCGGGGGTCATATCGCCGCCGCTTTGCACAGCCAGACCACCCACCAGGATGACCGCCACCACGCACAGGTTCAAGACGATATTCATACACGGGCCCATAAACGCGAGCAGGTTTTGCACCCGCAGGCTGACGTCGCACAACTCGCCGTTGGCTTTGTCAAACCGCTCCAGCTCGTGCTTTTCCTTGACATAGGCTTTGACGACGCGCGCACCCGCGACGTCCTCCTGCATCACATTGTTGATGCCATCCAGCTTCTTTTGCACAACGGAAAACATCGGCGCCGCTTTTTTAAGGAAGAACATCACGAATACGACCACAAACGGCAAACCGCAGGCGGCAATCAAGGCGAATTTCGGCGACTGCTGATACAGCATAAAAATACCGCCGATAAACATCACCAGGTTACGCACAAAGCCGCGCACCGCCATCATTACCATATTCTGCACCTGCGTCACGTCGTTGGTCAGGCGCGTCACCAGCGAACCGGTGGAGATTTTATCTGTCTGCTGGAACGATAGGGTCATAATGCGCGCGAACACGTCCTTGCGCAGGTCGTTGCCGAACCGCTGTGCCGCCAAGTTGGCAAACACACCGCACAAAATACCGCAGCATCCGCCAAACAGCACCAGCAATATCATCTTCAAGCCGACCGTCAGAATCAGCTCAAAGTTGTTCTGCAGCACGCCGTTATCCACGATGTCCGCCATCAAGTCGGGCTGCAGCAGGTCCATGGCCACCTCGCCCACCATAAACAACGGAGCGATCAGGCAAAAGACCCAATATTTCTTCAGATATTTCAGCATTTACAGATCCCTCCGTATCACGTCAAACAAAGAGTTCAGCAGTTCCATCAGTTCCTTTTCTTTATCCGCACCGATAACTGCCGTAATGCGGTCATCCGACTCGCTAAGCCTCTCGCGCAGTCGTGCCGCCTTTTCGCTTCCCTTTTCGGTAAGAAACAGCTTGGTATACCGCCCGTCACGGTCGTCGGTTTCTTTGTGCAGATAGCCGGTAGCAATCATTTCCTTGACCGTCTGGTTGATTGCCGCCGTCGTCTTATCCGAAAACTCCGCCAACTCTTTCTGGTTCGCACCGGGATGCCGCGACAGATACATAATCACCGTACGATACGAGTCGGGAATCCCCACCTCCATCGCACAGCGCTTCATATGCCGCACCCACTCTTTGTGTGTACGCGCAACCGCCATCATCAATCGTCTTTGCGTGTGTTCCACAATAACACCGCCATTCTGTACAACAATTAATTACTTAACTAATTATATCGGTATCCCCGTCCCCTGTCAAGCGGAACAAAAAGAAAAATTCCCGAATGTAAGATACATTCGGGAATTTTTATGGTGCGAGAGATGGGACTTGAACCCACACGTCGTCGACACACGCACCTCAAACGTGCCTGTCTGCCTATTCCAGCACTCTCGCATACACAGCAGTGGTTATTATATCACCGTTCCCCTGCGTTTGTCAACAGTTTTATTGAAATAAATCCCTGCCGCTCTCCCACACAAAAAACAGGCTTCCGTAAACACGGAAGCCTGTTTGTATCGGTATTAGTCGAGGAAGTCCTTGAGCTTCTTGCTGCGGCTGGGATGACGCAGCTTGCGCAGAGCCTTCGCCTCAATCTGACGAATACGCTCACGGGTAACGTCGAACTCCTTACCCACTTCTTCCAACGTACGCGGACGGCCGTCCTCCAGACCGAAGCGCAGCGACAGCACCTTCTCCTCACGGGGAGTCAGCGTTGCCAGCACGTCGCGCAGCTGCTCCTTGAGCAACATATGCGAAGCCGCATCGGCAGGTGCCAGCGCCTCGTCGTCGGGAATAAAGTCGCCCAGGTGGCTGTCTTCCTCCTCGCCGATGGGGGTTTCCAGCGACACCGGCTCCTGCGCCACGCGCATAATCTCGCGCACGCGGTCGGCGGGCATTTCCAGTTCCACAGCGATTTCTTCCGCCGTCGGCTCGTGACCGTTCTTGTGCAGCAGCTGGCTGGAGACCTTCTTGACCTTGTTGATGGTTTCCACCATATGCACCGGAATACGGATGGTACGCGCCTGGTCGGCAATGGCACGGGTAATCGCCTGACGAATCCACCACGTAGCGTAGGTGGAGAACTTAAAGCCCTTGGTATGGTCGAACTTCTCCACCGCCTTAATCAGACCGAGGTTGCCCTCCTGAATCAGATCCAGGAACTGCATACCGCGACCGACATAACGCTTGGCGATGCTGACGACCAGACGGAGGTTCGCTTCGGAAAGACGCTTCTTCGCATAGGGATTACCCTCGGCAATCTTGATGGACAGGTCAATTTCCTCTTCAGGAGTGAGCAGCGGCACACGACCGATTTCTTTCAGATACACCTTAACCGGGTCATCCGTCACCACGCCCTCAGCGGAGGGATCGTCGCTGTCGTTATCGGAGGATTCCAGCACCATATCCATATCGTTGAACGCGGTTTCGGTGAAATCGTCCACGATTTCGACGTTGTAGCTTTCCAGCACGTCGTACAGCTTGTCCATCTGCTCGGGATCGAAGTCCAGCGTTTCCATCGCATCCATCAGTTCCTGCGTGGTCAGCTTGCCCTTGGCGCGTCCCGCTTCGATGAGCTCGTTGTAAACCGTTTTCTTATCCTTTTTGCCGATATTGAGGTCCAGCGTTTCGTCTTTATCCAGAATCGGCTCGTAGGTAACTTCCTTGAGAATATCGATGTTCTTTTCTGACATTTTTCATTCCTCCGTTAGGACTTCATTTTTCGCATAAGCTGCAGTTTTTCCTGTATCTGCTCCGGGGTCAGATCCGTGGGTTCTTTCAGCACCTGAAGCTGATGTTCTTTTTTTATAATGCCGACATAATACGCCGCATCCTCTGCCGTCAGAGTCGTCCCCTGTTCCCTGACTTCGCGCATCATACCGGTAATATACGCCATTTCTTCCGGCTCGTAATCCTCGGACAGCACCGAAAGATCCACAAGCAGTCCCTGCCGATAGCGGGAAAGCAATTTTTCGTACACACCGCGGTTGAACGGTGTTACCATTTCATCCGCCGTCAACTGCTGTGACACCGCCGTCAGGTAATCGGGATGCAAGAGAAGCAGTCCCAGGAGCGCTTCCTCCGCGCTGGCCGCTCGCACGTGACGGGCAGCATCGGGATTCGCTTTCTTGGTTGTCTCCTCCGAGCGGCGCAGCACCTGCGACATCTGCTTGTCCATCTGCTGCTTTTTGCGCCGTTTCAGCTGATATTCCATCTGCGTTTTCAGCGCATCCTTGGACACCGAAAGCTCCTGTGCCAGCTTGCCGAGGTACACATCCCGCTCCAGCGGATCGCTGAGTTCGGCGAGCATTTGCGTTGCTTCACGCAGGTAGGTCACTTTACCCTCCGATGTGCTCAGCAAATGGCGCGTTCCCAGCTCCATCAGCCGATATTCCACATCGTTGGCGGCACGTTCCACCAGCAACTTAAAGCGCTCGGGACCGTTTTTCTTGATAAACTCGTCAGGGTCTTTTCCATCGGGGATGGTGACCAGACGGATGCGAAGTCCGGTTTCACGCAGCAAGCCAATCGCGCGCTGTGCGCCCTTTTTGCCGGCGGCATCCGCATCGAAAATCAGCACCACTTCGTCGGTATAGCGGGCAAGCAAGCGGGCGTGGTCGGCGGTAAAGGATGTGCCGAGCGCCGCCACCGCGTTGGTGAATCCGGCCTGATGCAGGGCGATAACATCCATATATCCCTCGCACAGAATCAGCCGCTCGTGCTTTTCCTGCTTGGCGAAGTTAAGAGCAAACAGGTTGTTGGTTTTCTTGAAAACCTGTGTCTCACCGGAGTTTAAGTACTTCGGCTTGGAATCATCCAGCACGCGACCGCCAAACGCAATGACACTGCCGCGCACGTCGATAATCGGAATCATCACACGGTTGCGGAAAATATCGTAGATGCCCTTACCGTTTTTGCTGCGGGCACACAGCCACGCCAGCACCAGTTCCTCATCGTGGAAGCCTTTTTTACGCAGGTTGTCCCGCAGAAAATCAAAGCTCTGCGGCGCATAACCCAAGCCGAAATGGCGGATGGTGGCATCGGTGTAACCACGGCTGTGGTAATAGTCGAGGCCCTCACGACCGCCGGAGGAATACAAAAACGCGTGGAACAAGCGCGCCGCTTCGCGGTTTGCTTCCAGAATGCGGACACGTAGTCGCGCGCTCGCATCGTTTTTATCCTGGTCCGGCACCGCCATACCCGCACGGTCGGCGAGCAGTTTGACAGCGTCGATGTAGCTTAAGTTTTCAATGCGGCGGATAAAGGTGATAACATCGCCGCCGGCGCCGCAGCCGAAGCAGTAAAAGGATGCCGTTTCGGGATACAGGTTAAACGACGCCGTTTTTTCGCCGTGGAACGGACAAAGTCCCACCAAGTTGCGGCCGCGCCGCTTGAGCGAAACGTAGGACGACACCACGCTCTCGATATCATTTTTCGCGATCAGTTCCTGTAAAAAACTATCCGGAAGCATCGTGCCACCCCCTTTTCATATCATCCGCAATCAGCCAATCGGCCAACCCTTGGGAATAAACAAATCATCATACATTTTGACCGCAAACGTGTCGGTCATACCCGCGATATAATCGCAGGCGGCGCGTTCCGCGCCCTCGCGCTCAAGAATCGGGCGGAATTCCGTCGGGAGACGGTCGGGGAACTCCACGAAATAGCAGAACATTCTCCCGATAAACGCGTCAACCTTTTTCTCCTCGTTCTTGGCAATAGGATTGTAATACAACCGCTCGAACATAAAGGCGTGCAGTCGGTCAAAGGCGGCCTGCACTTCGGGCGACATCGCGATGTCGTCATCGCTGTTTTCCACAATCGAGCCAATCATCACGCCAAAGCGCTCGTTGCGGCTCGAGCCCAGCACCGACGTAATTTCGGTGGGGATATCCGACTCCGCAAACACATCGGCACGGATGGCATCGTCAATATCGTGATTGATGTACGCGACCTTGTCCGCCACACGCACGATGCGACCCTCCAGCGTTGCCGCCTGAGCGCCGGTGGTGTGGTTCAAAATGCCGTCGCGCACTTCCCAGGTAAGGTTCAGACCGCTACCCTCTTTTTCCAGCAGTTCCACCACGCGAACACTCTGCTCGTAATGGCGGAAACCACCCGGCATATACCGATCCAGCGCACGCTCACCGGCATGTCCGAACGGCGTGTGTCCCAAATCGTGCGCCAGCGCAATGGCCTCGGTCAAATCTTCGTTCAGGCACAGCGAGCGCGCAATGGTACGCGCAATCTGCGAAACCTCCAATGTATGGGTCAGGCGAGTACGGTAATGGTCGCCCATCGGCGAGAGAAAAACCTGCGTCTTGTGACGCAGACGGCGAAACGCCTTACTGTGCAACACACGGTCACGGTCGCGCTGAAATGCCGTGCGGAAATCGCAGGGCGTCTCCTCGCGGTCACGTCCGCGGCTCTCGCAAGCCAGCGCCGCGCGCGGCGATAACATCTGGCGTTCAATCTCTTCGGTGCGTAAACGTGGTACCATACTTCCACCGCCTTTCAATACATTATACTCCTGCCTTTTTGTTTTTTCCTGCAAAACCGTTAGCTTTTTTCAAAAAACTCAAAAATTTCATCGTTTTTCTGAAAAGCCAAGGTTCCGGCGGACACATCGGTAAGACGCGCGGAAAACGCCGCTGTGTTTTCTGACGGCAACAGTACCGACAAGGTAACCCCCTCGGTAAACGCCGTATCGGTCACCCGACCGCCAAATTCCGAAACCAGCGGTGCAATGCGACCGTATTGTGCATAATCGCAGGCAATCTCCCCGATGTCACACGGACGGCACTCGCCCACCACTGCGGCATCAATCGCCATTGAGGTGCTTTGCGAGTAGGCACGCACCAGGCCGCCCGTACCGAGCAGGATGCCGCCGAAGTACCGCGTTACCACCACCACGCAGTCGGTGATACCGCGTTTTTGAATGGTCTCCAGCATCGGCAGACCAGCCGTGCCTTGCGGCTCGCCGTCATCCGAAAAGCGGGCAATGCCCGAGCGCAGTACGTAGGCGTGAACGTTGTGACGCGCATCCCAGAACTGCTTTTTGCGCGCGGCAATAAACGCCAGCGCCTCCTGCTCATCCGTCACAGGACGAATGGCGGCAATAAAGCGCGAACGCCGATCCACATATTCCGCTTCCGCTGCATCGCGGATGGTAAGATACGCACGATCATCCATGGCACTGCCCTCCCCTACAAACGACAAAAGGCAGCGCATTGTCTGCACTGCCCTTTTCTGTCTTACTTGCTCTCTTTGATACCAAAGCGCTTGTTGAAGCGATCCACACGGCCGCCGGTATCAACCAGCTTCTGTCTGCCGGTGAAGAACGGATGGCACTTGGAGCAGATTTCCACGCGGATGTTCTCCTTGGTGGAAGAAGTCTCGATGACTTCACCGCAAGCGCAAGTGATCGTCGTCTTGGCATAGTTGGGATGGATACCCTGTTTCATTCCTGTCACCTCTTTCAGAAGCTGTATTCCCTCGAAGGAATCCTTCGCTGTAATCAATGGCGGAGAGTTAGGGATTTGAACCCTAGGTTCGCTATTAACGTACACACGACTTCCAATCGTGCGCCTTCGACCACTCAGCCAACTCTCCGAGTCGCACACACAGTGCTAAACTATTATAATGAATACTGCAGAAAAAATCAAGACTAAATTTTAAATTTGTCCAACTTTTTTTACAGCAGGTCGATACCGGCCTCTGCGCAGCGCTCAACCATCTCATCCGGCCAGAGCGAAGCCTGCACTTCACCGATGTGTGCTTTATTAAGGAAGAACATGCACAGGCGCGACTGACCGATGCCGCCACCGATGGTATACGGCAGTTCGCCCGCGAGCAGTGCTTTCTGGAACGGCAGCTCGGCGCGATCGGTGCAACCGGCCGTTTCCAGCTGATAACGCAGGGACTCTTCGTCCACGCGAATACCCATCGAAGACATTTCAAGTGCGCGATCCAATACGGGATAGTAGAACAGAATGTCGCCGTTGAGCTTCCAATCGTCGTAGTCGGGAGCGCGACCGTCGTGCGGCTTGCCCGAGCGCAGTGCGCCGCCGATTTGCATCAGGAACACCGCGCCGTATTCGCGCGCCGCCATCGACTCGCGCTCCGAACCGGTCAGGTCGGGGTAGCGGTCTTCCAGTTCCTGCGTCGTCAGGAACGTGATTTTTTCGGGCAGCTTGCGCTCCAGATACGGATACCGCTCGCACACGGTCTTTTCCATACTGAGGAACGCGGCATAGATGTTGTTCACCACGGTCTTCAGCGTTTCCATCGTGCGCTCTTCGTGGCGAATGACGATTTCCCAGTCCCACTGATCCACGTACAGCGAGTGGATGTTGTCCGTCACTTCGTCGCGGCGGATGGCGTTCATATCGGTATACAGACCCTGTCCCACCGGCACGTTGTATCGCTTGAGCGCATACCGCTTCCACTTAGCAAGCGAATGCACCACTTCGGCAACACGACCGTTGTCGTAGCGCAGGTCAAAGCTGACAGGGCGCTCCACGCCGCTCAGATTATCATTCAAACCGGATTGCGGCAGCACAAACAAAGGCGCCGACACACGCGTCAGCGACAGGCGCTGGGCGAGCTGCTCCTCAAAGCCGTCTTTCAACAGCTTGATAGCTTTTTCGGTTTCCAGAATGTCCATTTCGGAGCGATAGCCCTCCGGAATGACCAAGCGGTACTCGGTACTCATAACTCTGACCTCTTCTCGGATAAATTCACAACCATATAAATGTACCACACTTGTCGACAGAATGCAAGAGCCTTTTATCGCCAGGTGCGCTCGTCCCAATCAATGCGGTGCGGCTCTACCAGCACGGCACGCACCGGTGCGCCGTCCGCCCCACCGATACGCAGCGGCGCCGCAATCAGCAGATACGGCACGTTTTCTTCGGCTTTGGAGAGATCCAGTCCCTCCAGCAGAACCATTCCTGCACCGAGCAGCTGACGGTGTACCTCCGCCGTGTATTCGGGTGCCGCCACCGACACGCCCTCGACGCCGAGCAGCTCCACGCCTGCGCCCGACAGCACAAACGCCGCGCTGGGGGTCAGCTGTACATCGCCTTTGAGCAGCGTGCGCTTTTTCAGCCGCGGCAGCAACGCTTCCGCCTCGTCACCGAGCAACAGACCGTTGCACTCCACCACCGCACACTCGCCGATGCACACATCCAGCGGAATCTTATCGATGGTGTCACCCTCGGGAAAAAAGTGGCGAGGCGCGTCCATATGCGTGCCGTTATGCAGACAAGCGGCGAGCATCGTCGTGTTGTGGGTATCCCCCACCCGCATATCCGACAGCATCTGCGTGACCGGCTTGGGGTCGCCGGGATACACCGGCGCCGTCAGCAAATCACGGGTAATATCAATCATATCCATTGTTTCCACGCCCCTTTACCTATATAATAACGGATTTTTCCCGCCGTTGCAATCTTTTTTAATATCCTGCCGTTGTTTTTTGATTTTTCACTTGACATTCCGCGGGATTTTGTTATAATAGTTGTCGCAACTGAAAAAATCCGGGTGTAGCGCAGATTGGTAGCGCGCTTGAATGGGGTTCAAGAGGCCGCAGGTTCGACTCCTGTCACTCGGACCAAAAAATCGGGGATGACCATATGGTCGTCCCTGATTTTTATTTTGCAAAAGAGTGACAGGAGTCGAAAGGCCGTAAAGAAAACAGTCCTCACGGACTGTTTTTAGGCCGTCGCGTTGCACCGCCCTGACGGGCTGTGGCGAAACTCACAGACGAGATCAAACCACCGCACTGTACAACCACCTGTCACTCGGACCAAAAAAGAGACACAGTCTTTCGACTGCGTCTCTTTTTTCGTTTGTATGAAAGGTAGGCAAAAGGCCTCTTGAACCCGCGAGGGTTTTGGCGTTAAGGAAACGTGCCGTGGCACGTTTTTAGCCAAAAATGGCGCAGACGGGCACCGCGAAGCGGTCGTCAAGCCTCCGTATGCAAGGCGTAGCCGCGGCAGACGTTAAGAGGCCGCACTCTGTAAGTTTAATTTCCTCTTCCCATATTGTATTTTCCAACGGCTTATGGTAGTATAGTAGTGTCTTAAACGATGCGAGGTGTTGTTATGGTACAAAACGGTGCGGCGGGGTTTGCGGCATTTGAAAACAAGGAATGCCCTTCTTACAAGCAGCTTGTCAGAGACTTTCAAAACATTGGTATCGGTGCGGGTGATACGGTGGTCGTTCACTCCTCGATGAAATCCATGGGATATGTCGAGGGGGGCGCGGAATGTGTTATCGCCGCGCTTGCCGATGTGGTGGGCGCTGAGGGGACGCTGATTTTTCCGACCTTTACCTTTGCCACCTCGTACGGCGATTCGTTTTTCTCCAACAAGGACACGCCGTCTTGTGTCGGACTTCTCTCCGAAGTGTTCCGCAAAATGGACGGTGTCTATCGCACCAACCACCCCACCCACTCGGTTGCTCTGTATGGACGGCTGACTGCTTCGCTTATAGAGGGCGAGGAACTCGACGATACGCCGATGGGCGTGCATTCCCCCTACCGGCGGCTGGCTGAGGTGGGTGCAAAAATCCTGATGATTGGCTGCTCGACAGGTCACAACTCCTATATGCACGCGTTGGAAGAGGTTGCCGGTGTGGAGTACGCGCTGCGTGGCCATCAGGAATACACCGTGGTCGATGCCGACGGTAACACCTATTCCCGTCGGGTCAGGCGCCACAATTTTGCGCGCCCCGAAGGCACGGTACATCAGCGGTACGCCCGCGCACTGGATGTGCTGGAAGAAGGCGAGTACAAAACCGCCTCCATCCACGGCGCCGACTCCGTGCTGATGGATTGCGTTGCACTGAAAAACAGGGTGCTGCAGAAAATGAAGCACGATCCGCTGTATTTTGTCGACGACCCCTGCGGATTCTATGCAAACGGCTGCAAGACCAATCTGTAACTCGGTTTAAAAAACAAAACCCCCGACAGGGTTCCCTGTCGGGGGTTTCTTTACATCAAACTTTCGCCCATGACGATGGGGGTTTCTTCGCCGTTTTGGGTGGCTTCGAAGAACCGCTCCGCCACAGCTGCTTTATCCTTTTCGAGCAGCAGAATGATGGTACTGCCGCCATAAAGGAACATTCCCTTTTCGTCGCCGCGGGTGACTTCGCCGCTGCCGTGATGGTTGCAAATCTTGCCGACCAGCATCGCGCCGACCTCCATCTGCAGCACCGAACCGAACCGTTCGGTTTCAATCACAGTGTATTCGCGGCAATTTTCCGTAAACACCGGAGAGGCTTCCAGCGCAATGGGGCGCACGGTGTGCAGCCGACCTTTGATAAAGGTGTTCTCCCCTTTGACGCCGGAGACAGGATAGCAATAGCGGTGATAGTGCGTCACGCACAGGCGGAACACCAAACACACGCCGTCGCGATATCGCTCTGCCAGCTCCTCGTTTTTCAGAAGCGAGGACAACGTGTACGCGCTTTGCTTAACCGGAAGCACCGTATCCTCCGCCAGACGATAGGCGCTCAGCAGGCCGTCACACGGTGAAAACAGCACCGACTCATCCTGCGGAAACGGGCGCAGACCGTCACGGATTTTGCGACAAAAGCAATCGTTAAAGCACTTGAAATTGTCCGATTCAAACTGTGAAAGATCAATGCCGTTGCCACGGACGAAACGCCCGATCAGCGGCTTGGACAAGCGGCTGTTCAAAAACGCTCCGCACAGCTTGGAAATCCAACGCGCGGTGAGCAGCTTCAGGCACATCCGCCCCAAAGCGGTACGGTACAAAAACCGCAGCGCTCCGCTTTCTTTTACTTGTTCCGCCATAGGCTCGTCCCCTTTATCGTCTCAGGAAAAAGAACAACAGCAGGAGCACGCATTCCACAACGCCGACACCAATCATAATCAGGATGCCGCGCAGGTGCGGTTTGGGAATCTGCAGCTTGGACAGGAACAGGAAACCGGTAATCAACGTAACCGGGAAATAGACAATGGAGATATCCACCGGCAGGATGTAACGGAAGAGCATCACGCTGGGGAAAATCAGCGCCGCCGACGTGACAGGCAGACCGGTGTAGGTGCGGCGAACGCCGCCCTCGGTGCGCTGACGCTCTTCTTCGGTCACGTTGAAGTACGCGAGACGAATCAGCGCCGCCAGAATGTACAGCACCATCACCGCGAACAGCACGCCGCTGGCAATACGCAACGGGACGTTGTCTTTGCCCGAGCCGAAAATCTGCTGCAACATCGGCGAGGTGCGCACCAGCGCCATACCGATACAAGCCGGCAGCACGCCGAACGCAATCAGATCCGACAGCGAGTCAATCTGGATACCGAAATTCTTTTCCATCTCGGTGCGATTCTTCTTGGTGCGCGCGACCTGACCGTCAAACGCATCGCACAGACCGCAGAACAGCAAAAAGAACGTACCCCAATACGGATGGCCGCTACCACTGAGCGAAACAAAAATACCGGTTCCTGCCGAGAACAACGACAGGTACGTCAGCACAACCGTATAATCGTAAAAACCAATCATTTTAACTTTCCCCTCTTCTTAACCACACAGTATTGGATAAGCACCGAGATGCCGCAGATAATCACGCAGCTGTAAAATGAGAACGACCGTGACAGCAGCTCCAGATTAACCGCCTGACTTTCCGGCATAATGTTGCGGAAGCCATCGAGCATCATATAATCCGAAACACCCATCGCACCCGGAATGGGCACGCAGTTGGTGCCGAGCACCACATATCCCTGCCAGAACCACAGTTCCAACGCTTCGAGCAAGTTTTTTCCCGTGGTCGCCGCATACACAAACATCGTTACTGCAATTTGTGACACGCGTTGCAGCAGATTAAACACAAAGCAGAAAAACAACGCTTTGGGATGCTCGGTAATCATTTTGGAATGGCGGCGGTATTTATCCATATACGCGTCCAGCTTTTTCTCCTTCGCTTCCAGGTTCTTAAGCACCCGGATACGACACAGGAATCGCAGCACCGCACTGCACATCCGATGCAGGAGCTGCTCGTGCCGAAGCACCATAAAGAAAAACACCAGCAGCACAACCTGTGCCAAAAAGCCGAAAACAATCAGAATCTGCGACGGCAGGCTATACTCCAAAAAGATATCAAACCGAAGAATGAGACACACAAGACCGATGACGATAATCGCCAACGTGTACATACACAGGTTCGCGATGAGAATCGCTGTAACCATCATGCCGTTCATGCCGTCTTTAATCATAAAGTAGGCACTGGCAGGCTGACCGCCGGTTGCCGACGGCGTGATGGCGGAGAAATAAATATCCGAAGCGGAGTAGATATGTCCGCGCCACAGTGATTGCCGATAACCGAACGCGCGGCACAAAATCAGCAGCGCGACTCCCTCAAAAAAGATGAAGCCCAGCATACTGAGTAACGCCACAATCAGCCACGGCACAGACGCATGCTGCACATAGTCGCTAAAATCGGAAATCGAGAACTCCTGACTTTGCGCCACCACCGCCCAGACGCTGAACACCGCAACCACCGCAAACAACGCCATAAACAGCCACTGTTTTTTATCGTTAAGCGGAGAGGACTCGGCCCCTTCGACAGGTTTCGTATTCTGTTTTTTCTGCAAGGCTTATCCCCTCCTCTCACCCAAGACGGTATATCCTTGCGCTTCCAGTTGCGCCTTGGCAGACGGCGTTTGCAGCTTGCCGCCAAGCCGCCACGCACCGCAGCGACAAGACAAGAACAAGCCGATTTCGCACGCCAAAATACCGGCGGGAATATCCACGATAAAGTGTTGCTTGATAAACACGGTCGACAGGCACACCAGCACCGCCAGCACACCTTGCACCGTGATATACGCTTTATTCTTCTTTTGCAGCATCATCGCGCCGCGGAAGCACATCCAGCTTTCCAGGCAGTGAATCGACGGGAACAGGTTGACCGGTTCATCGATGCTGTACATAAATCCGGTTGCCCATTCGAACGCACCGCCGCCGACAATCTCGGGACGGGCAATGCGGGTGGGCAGAAACAGGAAAAACACAAGACAAATCAGTTTCGCGATAATATCCGCTACCACGATGCGGTAGCACAGCTGCACGCTTTCGCGGCAGTGGTATAAGTAACTGCCAACCCACTGCACATACGCCAGCACATAAAACACCACAAAAAACGGCACAAGCGGCAACGCATAATCCAACGCCAACGACAAATCGAACCGATCGACATCGGTCACCAGCAAGCGCGACGGGATAAAATACACCGCCATATTGATTACAACCACAAGCAACAGCGGAAGCCGGAGAAACTTGGGCAATAAGGTATTCAAGAACGATTTCATACATGCCCCTCCATCGCGGCATACCACTGCAAGTCTATACACTATAATATTATAATATTCTTGTCAAAAACGCAACACTTTCTCGAAAATTGTCTCAATTTACCGACGAATATTTTGCTGTTTTTACCCCCTGCTGACAAACAACGATTGATTTTGCAAAAGAAGTAAGGTACACTATAAACAAATACTTGATTTGCAGGTGATAACATGAACCCTAAGCAGCGAAAGTGCGACATCACGATGGTTCTGGAAGCAGGCGATTATTGCGGACAAAAAGGCTATCTGGAAATCGGAAGTGCGCAGTATCCGTTTCGCACCTCGGATGGTATGGGGCAGTTTTACGGCCAACTGTTGCACGTGCTGTGCGGACTTCTCGGTATCCGCCGCACCAATCTGGATGGACACGGCCGTGTGAAGTTTTCCGACGATCCCGATGAATACGGCAACGAACGCCGCCGTTGTATCGGGTATGTGGACTGGGACGACCTCGGCAAGCGCATCACCTGGGCGCTGACACGCGACATTACGCAGAATCCTGCACGATATACCGATTTCACGCTTCAGCTTCACATCGGCGGCTCGTACGATGCTCAGCCGTATGACGAGACGTTCGAATTCTCGGCGCGCGACTTCTGCTACGCGGTCTGCCGTTGCGGCACCGAGATTCTTCGGGAATACGGCATCTGCGGGTATCCCACTGTTGCAGACACGGTGGAAGACATCAATCTGCGCGAATTTTTACTGCTGAAAGCCTTTGCGCTTCAGGTTGAAGAGGAGTTCGGCTTTACCCCCTCTTCCTCACGCCGCAGCAACCTTTCCAAAGAACTCGAGTTGCTGGCAATGCCTATGTAAACAAACAACAGCCGACACCCCGTGGGGTGTCGGCTGTTTCTTTTTATTTTTACGCGATACCGTCGAGAAAACGGCAGGCAGCCATCGCGGCAACCGCGCCGTCCGCCGAAGCAGTAACCACCTGACGAATCGCTTTCTGGCGGCAATCGCCTGCCACAAACACGCCGGGCGTGGCGGTCACGCAGTCCTCTGCCGCATCGAAATATCCGCGGGCATCGGTCTTTGCCAAGTGAGCGAACGCGTCGTTTTCCGGTACAAGACCCACCGCGAGGAACGCGCCGTCAACTTTCAGCGTGCGCGCTTCACCGGTTTCGGTGTTACGCACTTCCAGCCCGCTCAGCGCACCGTCGGCAGTGACGTAGCCCTCTACCAGCGTGCTGAACAGCACTTCGACATTGTCCTTCTCCAGCAGCGCTTCGGACAGCGCCTTTTCACCGGTGAAGTCCGCCAGATTCTGCACAACCGTGACCTTGCGGCACACTTCCGACAGAAGCAACGCTTCCTGCAGCGCGGAGTTGCCGCCGCCAATCATCGCCGTATCCATACCGGTGTAGAATGCACCGTCACACACCGCGCAGAACGACAGGCCGTTACCGACCAGCTCGTGTTCACCGGGCAGACCCAGCATACGGTGCTTTACGCCCACAGCCAGAATCACCGTTTTGGACTCGTATGCGCCGCCCTCTTCGGTGCTGACGACGAAGCCACCCTCGGTTTTCTGCACATCGGTAACTGTTTCCAGTTCCACGTCGGCACCCAGTGCCAGCGTCTGCTCGGTCAGCTTTTCAGCAAACTCGGTGCCGCTGATTTGCTGGGTTCCCGGGATGTTTTCCACCTTGGGAGAATACGCAATCTGGCCGCCGAAGCCGTTCTTTTCGATAACCAGAACTGTTTTGCCGGCGCGGCGTGCATACACCGCTGCCGTAAGACCGGCGGGGCCGCCGCCGACAATAATCATATCGTACATTATACACCCTCCACAGATAAACTGAGGGACGTACCGTAGTCGTCCCTCAGCCTGTTGTTGCTATGGATTACAGAGCAGCCAGATACTTCTTAATCTCCGGCACGCCGTAGTAGCTCTGGAAGTTCTCGCCATCCGTGACGATCAGCGTCGGAGCGCCCTTGATGCCGTACTCACGGCACAGATCCAGGTTTTCCTCGGCGATCTTCTTCTCGTAAGCGACACCCGCCTTGCCGAGCAGGCTTTCCGCCACACGGCAGTTGGGGCAGGTCACGCGGGACACCAAAATCACCTGAGCATCCGCGGCGTTGACTTCGGGAGCGCACTCACAAGCACACTTCTCTTCCTTCACTGCAGGAGCAGCGCTGCGCAGCTGGGAATTTTCGATGTCATAGACCTTACGATCCTTGTATTCCTGCGTCTTACCGTCGTTCCAGTTCTGAACCGGACGATAGTAACCGGTGATACGGCTGTAGACCTCGGTGGTCTTGCCGCAGTGCGGGCAGGTGTACTGCTCACCAACCAGGTAGCCGTGGTCGGCACACACCGAGTAGGTCGGCGACATGGTGTAGTAAGGCAGCTTGTGGTTCTCGGCAATCTTGCGAACCAGGTCGGCAGCCGCTTTCCAGTCAGGCAGCTTCTCGCCCAGGAAGGCGTGGAACACCGTACCGGAGGTGTAGCGGGTCTGCAGCTCGTCCTGAATCTCCAGCGCCGTGAAAATGTCTTCCGTGTAGCCAACCGGCAGGTGAGACGAGTTGGTGTAGTACGGAGAACCGTTCTCGTTGGCGGTGATGATGTCCGGATACTTCGCCTTATCGTGCTTAGCAAAGCGATAAGTGGTGGACTCGGCGGGCGTTGCTTCGAGGTTGTACAGGTCGCCGTAAGCTTCCTGATAGTCGCTCAGACGCTCGCGCATATGATCCAGCACTTCCTTGGCGAACTCCTGCACCTTGGTGTTGGTGAGGTCCGCACGCAGCCACTTCGCATTCAGACCGACTTCGTTCATACCAATCAGACCGATGGTGGAGAAGTGGTTGGCGAAGGTGCCGAGGTAACGCTTGGTGTAGGGATACAGACCGTTTTCCATCAGCTTGGTGATGACGGTACGCTTGGTCTTCAGGCTGCGGGCAGCGATGTCCATCAGCTTGTCCAGACGAGCGTAGAAGTCCTTCTCATCCTCTGCCAGGTAAGCGATACGCGGCAGGTTGATGGTCACAACGCCGATAGAACCGGTGGATTCGCCGGAGCCGAAGAAGCCGCCGGACTTTTTACGCAGCTCACGCAGGTCGAGGCGCAGACGGCAGCACATGGAACGAACATCGCTGGGCTCCATGTCGGAGTTGATGTAGTTGGAGAAGTAGGGGGTGCCGTACTTGGCGGTCATCTCAAAGAGGAGCTTGTTGTTCTCGGTTTCGCTCCAGTCAAAGTCGCGGGTGATGGAGTAGGTGGGGATAGGATACTGGAAGCCGTGGCCCACAGCGTCGCCTTCAGTCATGATCTCGATGAACGCCTTGTTCACCATGTCCATTTCCTTCTTGCAGTCGCCATAGGTGAAGTCCATTTCCTTGCCGCCCACAATGGCAGGCAGATCCTTCAGGTCGGCGGGAACGGTCCAGTCCAGCGTAATGTTGCTGAAGGGAGCCTGGGTACCCCAA
>JAZODA010000054.1:0-17060 GCA_045596745.1 Acutalibacteraceae bacterium | reverse complement strand
GTCGATGAACACAAAGTCACCATATTGGTTGGAAACGGCGGTGTCCACGGCGTCACGGGTGGTGCCGGCGATATCGGATACCAGCATCCGTTCCTCGCCGGAGATGGCATTGATGAGAGAGGATTTGCCGGCGTTGGGCTTGCCGATGACCGCCACGCGAATGGGATCCTCCGCCTCGGGATATTCCTCTTCCTCCGGGGGCAACAATGCGAGAACCGCGTCCAGCAGGTCGCCGGTGCCGGTACCGTGGATGGAGGAAACGGCGATAGGATCGCCCAATCCCAGATTATAGAACTCGTAAAATTCTGCCGGCAGGGCGCCGATGCGGTCACACTTGTTGACGCACAGCACGACGGGCTTGCCGCATTTTTGCAGCATTACCGCGACATCGGCATCGTTGGCGGTCACACCCGCCTGCAAATCGGTCACCAGCACAATGACATCCGCCTGTTCGATAGCGAGCTGTGCCTGACGGCGCATCTGCGACAGGATAATATCATCGGAATGCGGTTCGATACCACCGGTATCCACCAGCAAGAACGTGCGGCCGCGCCACTCACAGGGCGACAAAATGCGGTCACGCGTAACACCCGGCGTATCCTTAACGATAGACAGGCGCTTGCCGATAAGCTTGTTAAACAACGTGGACTTACCCACGTTCGGACGGCCTACCACCGCCACAACAGGTCTTGCCATAGTCTCACCTCTTTGAGAGTTACTCAAGCAGCGCCGACAGCAACGAAGCACCGTCGGAGCCAATCACCTGCACACGAATCCCCAAAGCTTCTTCCAGTTCTTCGGGGGTAACATCGTCCAGAAAACGATCGTTTTCGTGACGCAGCATCACATCGGGAATCAAAATACGGTCACAGGAAACGCCCGCGAGCTGTTCCTTCAGGTCGCTGCCGGTGATAAGGCCTGCGACCGTAATCGTCTCGCCGAAAAACACATTTCGAATCGCCTGCACACGAGCGCGCACCATCGGGAAACGCTGCGCCACTTGCGACACCAGGTCACGAATCAGCGGTTCTGCCGCCGTGCCGGTCACAAGCAGTGTATCGCTGCTGCCCGCTTCGGTCTGCGTGCACTCTTCGAGCGCCGCTTCCAGTTCGCTCCGCAACAGTGCCGACATACCCACACCGTTTTCCAGCTGCGACATTTCCTCATAAAACGCCGCTTCGGGAATGGGGCGTCCTGCCTTGATGTACCATTCATCCGCAGGATAAATCAGGCGTGTGCCGATGGTCTCCCGCAGGTTGTTGCCAAATTGTTCCACCGCATCCAGCACCGCTACCGCTTCTTCGGCAGTAAACGGACGCAGAGGGGTCAGTCCCTCGCGATAGCGCGTCAGTCCCACAGGGACAACCGCCACGCTTTCCACCGCCGGTGCGAGTGCTGCCAAATCGCGCATACTGCGATCAAGCTCTTCCCCGTCGTTCCAACCGGGACACAGCACCAGCTGGCAATCCATATGGATGCCTGCTTCGGCAAACCGCGTAAGCAGCCCCAACGTTTCGCCCGCAAAGCGATTGTTCATCATACGGCAACGCAGCTCGGGGTTGGTGGTATGCACCGAAATGTTAATCGGCGTAATATGCAAATCGATAATCCGCTGAATCTCGTGCTCCGACAAGTTGGTCAGCGTGATATAGTTGCCAAACAAAAACGACAAACGGCTGTCATCGTCCTTGAAATACAGGCTTTCCCGCATACCGGGCGGCATCTGGTCGATAAAGCAAAACACGCACTGATTGCGGCAGGTGTGCTGCTTGTCCATCAGATACGTCTCGAACTCCAGACCGATATCGGCGTACTCCGCTTTGCGCAGCTTCACCGTACGCGCGCCTTTGGCAGTTTCCAGTTCCAGTGTGAGGCGTTCTTCCACCTCGTAAAAACGATAATCCAGCACATCCACAATGGGCTGACCGTTTACCGACACCAGGCGATCACCGACACGTATTCTCTTTTTGGCGGCCGGGCTGCCCGGCACAACGCCTGTGATGGTTACCGCCATAGGGATTCCTCCAAAAACAAAGGGTGCGGCCCAACCGGGACGCACCCTCTATTCTTCCTTGATTGGGGGCATATTGACCGGTGGGTCTGCTTACTCCTCAACCTTGACGATCTGTCTGCCGTTGTAATAGCCGCAAGTTCCGCAAAGACGGTGCGGGCGTTTGAATGCGCCGCACTGCGGGCATTTCACCAGTTCGGGAGCCGTAGCCTTCCAAACATTGTTGCGTCTCTTGTCACGACGTGCCTTGGAGCTCTTTCTCTTCGGTACCGCCATCGTCAGCACCTCCTTAACATAATCAAAAAACTAATCCAGCAACTGCTGTAATGCCGCCAAGCGGGGGTCGACCGTCTGCTGACGGCAACCGCAGAGTCCTTCGTTAAGATCCTTACCGCACATCGGGCAAAGTCCACGACACTCTTCGCTGCACAGCACCTTCGACGGCTGGTCCAGAATGAGATCCTCTTCCACCAGAGCATCCAGCGGAAGTTGGTAATTCTCCAACAGGACAAAGCTGTCATTATCCTCGTGATTGAGGGAAACTACAAGAATATGCTCCATTTCCAGCAGTTGCTCGCGGCTGATTTCACGCATACAGCGGTCGCACACACCATCGTAACGGTAGTGAACCTGCGCTGTCAGTGTTACCACGCCGGCAGACAACTTAATCTGTCCCTTTACCCGAACAGGTTCCCGAAACGGATACAGGCCGTTCCATTCCACCCCGGAAAGATCCAGCTCACAGTCGATCGGCAGGCGTTCTGTTTCGCCGAGAAACAGCGACTTAAGTTTCAGAAGCATACTTCACCTCAATAGTCACGCACAATATTATATCGGGACAAGCCGCATTTGTCAACCTTTTTTTTACGAAATCCGCAAAGGTTGACAAAAAGAATTTCGATTCCGCGCTCTTACTCCCGAGCGAACATACGGAGCGCCGTTTCCGACGCTCCGTCCGCGTTTTCCGTCAATCAGATTTCGCGTGCCAGATGAGCGATTTCCGCAGGGATTTCGCTGGGATCTGCCGACACGGACATCACCACGTTGGTGTTGGCCATATCGCTCAGCGCCTTCAGCTTCTCGACAAAGCCGAGCAGCTCTTCCACGCCGCCACCGATCTTAAGAGTGGAATCCACGAAGATATCGGTGATATCGTAGTTACCGGCGCACATACCGGCGATGTAGCCGTAGAAGCTGTCAAAACCACGGATAGCATACTCGTCCGCCGCAACCAAGCGCACCTTATGGCTGAGATTATAAGTAAGGGTCGAATCCTTTTCGATGAAGACCACGTTACCCTTCGACTGCGCAACCGCTTCGTTGCACATATCGAGCAGCTTCTTGGTCTTGCCGGAGCCCTTTTTTCCGAGAATCAAAGTAATCATTTTTATTCCTCCCAGTCTATATTTACCGCCATCCGACGGCTACTGCCAAATTACCGTCCCAAGCGCTGTTCCAGCGCCGCTTTCTGTTCCTCGTACCCGGGTTTGCCGAGCAGTGCGAACATATTCTTCTTGTACGCTTCCACGCCGGGTTGGTCGAACGGATTAACGCCCAGCATATATCCGGAAATCGCACATGCTTTTTCAAAGAAGTACAGCAGATAACCCAGTTCCTTCTCCGACACAGACGGCACATGCAGCACCATATTGGGCGTACCGCCGTCGGTGTGCGCGAGCACCGTGCCTTCGTAGGCTTTCAGGTTAATCTCTTCCATCGTGCGACCGGTCAGGAAGTTCAGACCGTCCACGTTTTCGGGGTCTTCCTCGATAACCACCTTGACAGGTGACTCGTCGATGAGTACCACCGTTTCGGTGAGGATGTTAGCACCATCCTGCACAAACTGACCCAGCGAATGCAGGTCGGTGGAGAACACCACCGAAGCCGGGAACAGACCCTTGCCATCCTTGCCTTCGCTTTCGCCGTACAGCTGCTTCCACCACTCGGCCATCATAGCGTAGCGGGGTTCGTAGCTGACCATCAGCTCCACCGCGCGGCCCTTGCGAAGCAGAATGTTACGCAGGGCGGCGTACTTGTAGCAATCGTTCTTATCCAACGACGGCTCGGCCAGCGCACTCTGCGCTTCGGCAGCACCCGCCATCAAAGCGGCGATGTCGCAGCCCGCCACCGCGATGGGAAGCAGACCGACGGCCGTCAGCACCGAGAAACGACCGCCAACGTCATCCGGCACAACAAAGGTTTCATACCCCTCGCGATCGGCAAGACCTTTCAGCGTGCCGCGCGCTTTGTCGGTGGTGACGTAGATGCGGCGGCGAGCTTCTTCCGCGCCAACCGTCTTTTCCAGATAGTCGCGGAACACACGGAACGCAATGGCAGGCTCCGTGGTGGTGCCGGACTTGGAAATCACGTTGATGGAAACGCGCTTGCCCTCGCACAGGCTAAGCAGCTCGCTGAGAGCGGAAGCGCTGATGTTATTACCCGCGAAGTACACATCGGGGGTATCCTTCTTAAGGTTGTTATACAAAGGAGATTTCAGGAATTCGATAACCGCACGCGCACCGAGATACGAACCACCGATGCCGATAGCAATGAAGATATCGGTATCTTTCTTGATGCGTTCCGCAGCCGCCTGAATACGGGCAAATTCCTCTTTATCGTAGTTCGTCGGCAGAGTTAGCCAGCCCAGAAAATCGTTGCCCATGCCGGTGCCGCTGTGCAGCATTTCGTGCGCCGCAGAAACCTGCGCCTGCATACCGGAAAGCTCGTGCTCACGCACAAAACCCTCAAGATGACGAATGTCCAATGTGGTAGCCATAACGACTCCTCCGTTTACTCTGCTTTTCTTGATTCTATTTTACTATATCCCAATCACGATTGCAACTAATAACAATGAATTTCTTTTGTCTTTTTTTGAAATATTTTGTAAATCAAAGGCGAACCTCCGTCTGCCGACAAAGGTTCGCCCGAAAATCATCCGCAAAGCGACCGAAACAGTCTCTTAAACGCCTCTCCAAAACCCAATCGTTTGACTTCGCCGGCGGCACACACCGCCACCGACGCAATCTCATCACCGTCGCGAAGCACCCGCACCCGACCGACAATCTGCCCTGCCTCCACAGGCGCTTCCACGTCCTCGGCAAGCTCGACTTCAATCGCTATCTGCTTCTCCTCCCCTTTTTTCAGCAGCATCGGCGGCACATCGGGGGCATACGTTTTCACCTCGGTCTCCACACCGCGCAGCACGGGAACAGGTGTCAGCAACGCAGGGTCAACATACGGCGTGTACAGACTGTAGTTGGCAAAGCCGTAATCCAGCAGTTTTCTGGCACCGCCAAAGCGCTCGTCGGTGGTGTCGCACCCCAGAATAACCGCCACCAGTGCCAACCCGTCGCGTTCCGCCGTGGCCGACAGGTTGTGTCCCGCCGTCGAGGTCGTACCGGTTTTCAGACCCGTAGCGCCCTTATAAAAGCGAATCAGCTTGTTGGTGTTGACAAGCTGTGATTTGCCGTCGCGCAGGCTATCCATCCAGATGGTGGTATACTGCTTGATAAGCGGATACTGCATCAGCTGCCGCGACATCAACGCCACATCGTACGCGCTGGAATATCCCTCGTCGTTCAACCCACTGCAATCCAGAAACAGGGTGTCGGTCATTCCGAGTTCCGACGCACGGGCGTTCATACGCTCCACGAACCCCTCAATCGTGCCATCGATATGTTCAGCCAGCGCGGCACAAGCATCGTTGGCGGACACCACCGCCGCCGCTTTCAGGAGTTCGTGTACCGTCATCACTTCGCCCGGTTCCAGCCAAATTTGCGAGCCGCCCATCGACGCTGCCTCCGCCGAGCAGGTAACCGCGTCCTCCAGCGAAATGCGACCCTCATCCAGCGCCTCCATCACGAGCAGCATCGTCATCACCTTGGTGACCGAGGCAATGGGCAGCTTTTCGTGCGAGTTTTTCTCAAACAGCACCGTGCCCGAGGTGATATCCATCAACACTGCGGATTTCCCACCGATATCCGGCGAGGACATACTCCCCACTGTCGGCACCGACTCATCAAATTCCGACGGTGTTTCCAGCAGCATCATCTCTTCGGCGCTGACTCCCGATTCCGTTTCCACAATCAGCGTCGCGGCGGCAATCGGCTGAACCGACACCGACAGCGCGCACAACACCGCCGCCATAACCTTTACGAAGCGTTTCATACAAACCCCTCCCTATACAGTGGTACTTTATGCGCCACGCACCGACAAATATGCACATCCGCACTTGCTATTTGCCGAAACAACCGATATAATTAAGATAAAGAGCGTGCCACAGCAGCACGACCGAACAGGAGGATTATATTATGGTTTTATCGTTTGCCGAACTCCCCAAAAAGCCGGAACTCGATGCAGAGGGCGCACTGGTGCTGACGCATAACAGCCTGCGCGGCTTCGAGGGCTTCAACCCCAAAGTGCGTATGTTTTCACTGGTGGAGCTGGAACCCGGAAAAGCCGTTCCGTTCCATACGCACACCGGAGAAAACGAAACCTACTTTTTCCTCTCCGGCAACGGCGTATACAGCGACAACGGCACCGATGTGCCGATTACGCCCGGTATGACCACCTTCTGCCCCGCCGGTGAGGGTCACGGTGTTGTCAACACCGGTGACGAGCTTATCAAGTTCGTCTGTATGATTGTCGTTGACTGATACAACGCAAAAAACGCCCCGCACAAATGATTGTGCGGGGCGTTTTGTTACTCTTTACTTGCGGCCGGCAAGCAGCTTCTTGATCTTTTCGCTGGGATCGATCAGGCGGGTAACCGACATATCGTGGTTGAGAGAAGCGATGAAGTACGCAATGTACTTGGACACATCCACTTCGCAGAACCATTCGCGCTTCTTGAGCTCTTCCGTGCGATAGGTCAGGTTGGTACCGATAACGCCGGAGATGTAGCCTTCTTTGTACGCTTTGTCGAACTTCTCCAGACCGTTGGTGAAAATCGCGTAGGTCGCGTAGCAGAAGATGCGGTTTGCCTTGCGCTTTTTCAGCTCGTAAGCGATATCCAGCATGGACTCGCCGGAGGAGATGATATCGTCCGCGATGAAGACGTCCTTACCTTCCACCGAATCGCCCAGATACTCGTGAGCAACGATGGGGTTACGGCCGTTAACAACGTGAGCATAGTCGCGGCGCTTATAGAACATACCCAGGTTGACACCCAGCGTGGAGGCGTAGAACATATTGCGGTTGATAGCACCTTCGTCCGGGCTGACAATCATCATATGATCGGTATCGGGATGGATGTCGGGGAAGCGACGGAACATCGCCTTCAGCGTCTGATACGAGGGGATAATGTTATCGAAGCCCATCAGCGGCACCGCGTTCTGCACGCGAGCATCGTGAGCGTCAAAGGTGATGACGTTGGACACGCCCATACGCTCCAGCTCCTGCAGAGCCACCGCGCAGTCCAGAGACTCGCGATAGTTGCGGCGATGCTGTCTGCCACCGAAGAGAATCGGCATAATCACGTTGATACGGTGAGCCTTACCGCCTGCCGCCTGGATGATGCGCTTCAGATCCTGGAAATGATCGTCGGGCGACATGCAGTTCTGCTGGCCGAAGATGTTGTACTTGACATTGTAGTTGCCAACATCAACCAGGATGAACAGGTCATCGCCGCGGATGCTTTCCTTAATCAGGCCTTTACCGTCACCGGACGAAAAACGCGGGCACTCCGCGCCAACCAAGAAGGTATCCTTCTCGACGCCGGCCTTGGCAGCCCAATCCGTCAGATAGTAGTCGATTTTCGAAGCCAGTTCCTCCGTACCGGGCTGTGCAATAATGCTCAGCGGTGCGACCTGGTTCGGCATCGAAAAGATTTTTTCACTTGCAATTTCCTGTGCCATAACTTCCCCATTCCTCTCCGAATTATTGGTCATACCCATTGTATCACACTTTTCGACACATGAAAACAAAAATTTCAAAATTTTTGAAAGATTTTTTTGCACAGAATCCGCCGCATACTATGGACAATGACCAAAGATTTCTGTTATACTATCAAAAACGGCAAAGCGGGGTGTCAAAATGGCAGTTGCTACCGAAAACGAACAGTTGGAAATCGAAAGAGAACGCGCGATACTGGTGTCAATCGACACCGGTGATTTCGACGTGGATGTCTCGCTGGACGAGCTCGAAGAACTTGCCGACACCGCCGGTGCCGATTCGCTGGCACGACTGGTGCAAAAACGCGAATCACCCGATAAGGCCACCTGTCTCGGTTCGGGACGACTCGAGGAGCTGGCACAGCTTGCCGAAGCGAACGAAGCCGATTTGGTCATTTTCGACCGCGAACTTACCGCAACGCAGCAACGCAACATCGAGGATGCTCTTCCCTGTCGCGTGGTTGACCGCACCATGCTGATTCTCGACATCTTCGCCGCCCGCGCTCGCTCTGCCGAAGGTCGGTTGCAGGTCGAGCTGGCACAGCTGCAGTATATGCTCCCCCGCCTGTCGGGTCAGGGCGTGGCGCTGTCCCGTCTGGGTGGCGGTATCGGCACGCGCGGCCCCGGTGAAACCAAACTCGAAAGCGACCGCCGTCACATCCGCCGCCGTATTCAGGCACTGCGTCAACAGTTGGAAACGGTGGAGCAAGGACGCCTCTTACGCCGTGAACGCCGTCGGAAAGACAGCGTGCAGACCGTCGCCATCGTGGGCTACACCAACGCCGGTAAATCCACGCTGATGAACAAGTTGACCGCCGCCGGTGTGCTGGCGGAGGACAAACTGTTTGCCACGCTGGATACCACCTCGCGCGCACTCAAGCTCCCCGACGGACGCACCGTACTGCTCATCGACACCGTCGGTCTGGTACGCCGCCTCCCCCACCATCTGGTGGACGCATTCCGTTCCACACTGGAGGAAGCCGCCGACGCCGACGTAATTTTGAATCTGTGCGATATTTCCAGTCCCGAAGCCGAAGAACATCTCACGGTGACACGGGAACTGCTGGTACAACTCGGTCGTGACGACCGCCCCGTGCTGACGGTGTTTAACAAATGCGACCGTCCCGCCGCACTGCCTGCTCTTGAACCCGATGGCAGCGCACCGCTGTGTATCAGCGCTAAAACCGGCGCCGGCATCGACCGTCTTTTGGAGCGGCTCACCGAGGCACTGCCTCCCGACCGCCGCCGTGTTCACCTGCTTCTCCCCTTTGATAAGGGCGCACTGGCAGGTCTTTGCCGCCGCGAGGGTGCTGTGGAAAGCGAAGAATACTGCGAAAACGGACTCAAAATGACAGTGACACTCGGTATGCGTATTTTGGCGCAGGTAGAACCGTATATTACGGAAGAATAATGCACATACTACTCCCGACATCACATTCAGGGAGTGGTTCATACGGAAAAGAAACACGCAAAGCGACGCATCCGCGCTCGCCTGTCCGACAAGGTGGAAGACAGCACCAACGCTATGGTGGAGCAAGGACGCGGAGACATTCTGTCAGACATTTTGGGGAGTTACACAGGCACTGCCCAAAACGGCGAAGCACCGGAACAGGATGCCGACGATTTATAACACAAAAAAGCCGCGAGACAACAGTCTCGCGGCTTTTGTTATCAGATTTTGCGTTTGTCGATGATGCGAACCGCCTTGCCCTCGCTGCGAGCGATGGTCTTGGGTGCCACCAACGTCACCTTGGCGTAGATGCCGAGCATGGTCTTCAGAGCGGCAACCAGCGATTTCTCCAGTTCGCCAATCTTGGACAGCTCGTCGGAGAACAGATCCGGCGTCATCTCCACCATAACCTCCAGCGTGTCGGAGTGGTTGACACGGTCCACCACAATCTGGTAGTTGGCAGGATAGCCCTGTTCCAGCAGCACCGTTTCAATCTGCGACGGGAACACGTTCACGCCCTTGATAATCAGCATATCGTCGCTGCGACCCATCGGTTTGGACATCTTGACCAACGTACGGCCGCAGGAGCATTCCTTGCGGCTCAGCACGCAGATATCACGCGTGCGGTAACGCAGCAGCGGAAACGCTTCTTTGGTAATGGAGGTGAACACGAGTTCGCCCTTAGAGCCTTCGGGCAGCACTTCACCGGTATCGGGATCGATAATTTCCGCGATGAAGTGGTCTTCGTTGATATGCATACCGGTCTGCTCGCTGCACTCGAACGCCACACCGGGGCCGGAGGTTTCGGTCAGACCGTAGATGTCATACGCCTTGATACCAAGCTGCGCTTCGATGTCGTGGCGCATCTCTTCGCTCCACGCCTCCGCGCCGAAGATACCCGCCTTCAGCTTAATCTGGTCGCGGATACCGCGCTCGTGAATCGACTCGGCAAGGTAGGCCGCATACGACGGCGTGCAGCACAGAATGGTAGCACCGAGGTCGGTCATAAACTGCAGCTGACGGTCGGTGTTACCCGAAGACATCGGCAGCGTCAGACAGCCAACGCGATGCGAACCGCCGTGCAAACCGGAACCGCCGGTGAACAGACCATAGCCGTACGCCACCTGGCAAACATCCTCACTCGTGCCACCAGCAGCCATAATCGCACGCGCGCAGCAATCCTCCCACAAATCGATGTCGTGCTGGGTGTAAAACGCCACAACACGCTTACCGGTCGTGCCGGAAGTCGAGTGGATGCGAACGCAGTCGTTAAGCGGTGCGCCGAGCAGACCGTAAGGATACGCGTCACGCAGGTCGCTTTTGGTCAAAAACGGCAGCTTGTGCAGGTCGGCGACGCCCTTGATATCCGCAGGAGTCAGGCCCTTTTCTTCCATTTTGGCGCGGTAGTAAGGAACGTTGTCCCAAACGTGCTGCACCTGCTTGACCAACCGCTCGTTCTGCCATTCCAGCATCTGCTCGCGAGAGGCGGTTTCAACCTCTTTCTGATAGTAGTTTGCCATTTCTTTCTCTCCTTTGTATCGGAACCCGGTTATGCTTCACGACCCAGCAAAAATGCTTTCTTGTTCAGCTCGAGGAACTTGGAAGGAACGCTCTGTTCAATCGCCTGCATCCACTCTTCCATCGTAAAGTCAAAATACCGAGACAGGTAGCCCATCAGCACGATGTTTACCGCCTTGGAGGAGCCTGCCTCTTCGGCAAGCTTCAGTGCATCGAACGCATCCACATCCACGCCGCTCGCCTTCATCTTGGCAACGAGCTCGGCAGGATACACCTGCGCGCCGGTGATAACCGGCATCGGGTTAATCTGCTGCGTGTTGGCAACAATCTTGCCATCCGCTTTCAGGTACTCCGTCCAGCGGGCAGCTTCCAGCAATTCAAAGGACACGATGTAATCTGCTTCGCCCTTATCGATGATGGGCGAATACACCTTATCGCCAAAGCGGACGTAGGTCACAACGCTACCGCCGCGCTGGCTCATACCGTGAACCTCGGAAACCTTGATATCATAGCCTTTGGTGAGGAGAAGACGACCCAGCAGTTTGGAAGCAAGCAAGCTTCCCTGACCGCCGACGCCAACGATCATAATGTTCTTGGTTTTCACGGTCATACCTCCTCAGGCGCCTTGAGGGCGTCAAATTTGCAAAGCTGAGCACACACGCCGCAGCCGGTGCACAGGGTGTTGTCCACCTGCGCCTTGCCGTCCACCATACTGATGGCGGGGCAGCCAATCTTCATACACATCTTGCAGCTCTTGCACTTGTCTGCATCCACCGTCAGCGGCTTGTTGTGCTTGACATACTTCAGCAGCGCGCAAGGACGACGAGAGATGATAACCGACGGCTCGTCGGCGGCAAGCTCTTCCTTCAGCACGGCATCGCACTGTGCTAAATCGTACGGATCGACCACGCGCACACGGCGGATACCCACCGCACGGCACAGCGTTTCGAGGTCAATCTTGGTGCAGGGGTCGCCCTTCAGGTTGTAACCCGTAGTGGGATTCTGCTGATGACCCGTCATACCCGTGATAGAGTTATCCACGATGATAACCGTGGAATTAGACTCGTTGTATGCGGCGTTAATCAGACCCGTCACACCGGAATGCATAAAGGTGGAGTCACCGATGACCGCCACCGCCTGCTTACCGCTAAGCTTGGTAAAGCCGTGCAGACCGGAAATCGAAGCGCCCATACAAATGGTGGTGTCCAGCGCACCCAGCGGCGGCACAGCACCCAGCGTATAGCAACCGATGTCGCCGAACGCCGTCACCTTATTCTTCGCCAGCGTGTAGAACAAACCACGGTGCGGACAACCGGCGCACATCACAGGAGGACGCGCAGGAATGGTCTCGTCCAGCTTGACGCCGCAGGCAGGTACTTCGGCCTGCAGACGGTCGGCAACCAGATTCTGCGAGAACTCATCGATGCACGGGAACGCCTCCTTGCCCACCGGGGACAAGCCCAACTGACGACAATGCGTCTCCACAAAGCTATCCAGTTCTTCGACAACGCACAGCTTATCAACCGAAGCGGCGAAGTCGAGAATCTTCTTAACAGGCAGCGGCCAAATCATACCCAGCTTCAGCACAGGATACTTATCGCCGCACACCTCTTTGACATACTGATACGCCGTCGAGGAGGTAATAATACCCAGCGAATGGTCGCGACCCTCTTCCAGACGGTTAATCTCGGCAGTTTCGGCATACTCAACGAGAGCCTGCGTGCGCTGCTCCACGATGGGATGACGGCGCTTCGCGTTGCCGGGCATCATAATGTACTTCTGCGGATCTTTCTGATACTCTTTTTCGAACTCCACGCGCTCGCCCGGCTCAACCACGCTCTGCGAATGGGAAACGCGGGTGCACATCTTCAGCAGCACCGGCGTGTCGAATTGCTCGGAAAGCTCATACGCGAGTTTGGAGAACGCCAGTGCCTCCGCCGAATCGGCAGGCTCCAGCATCGGAATCTTGGCGGCACGGGCATAGTGACGGGAATCCTGCTCGTTCTGCGAGCTGTGCATACCGGCATCGTCCGCCACCGCGATAACCATACCGGCGTTGACACCGGTATAGGCAATGGTGAACAACGGGTCTGCCGCCACGTTCAAACCGACGTGCTTCATACCGCAGAAGCTGCGGCTGCCCGACAGGCAAGCACCGAACGCGGCTTCCATAGCCACCTTTTCGTTGGGCGCCCACTCGGCATACACCTCGGGATATTTCGCAACTGCTTCGGTAATTTCGGTACTGGGCGTACCGGGATAACTGGAAACAAAACGGCAACCGGCCTCATACAGACCGCGCGCCACCGCTTCGTTACCGAGCATCAACGTTTTCATAGGATATGACCTCCTTGAACATCTTTCGGGTTAACCTTGATTGCCGATCGAATCTTTGGCAGTAACCTCGACCTTGCGGGAGTAGCAGGAGAACACCTGCTCCACCAGCGCCGTATCGGGACGGCGGGTCAGCACGCTGACCACCGGCACAATCACCAAACCTGCCAGCATACAGAACGCACCGGCATTGATGGGCGAACGCAAAATCTCGGGGAACGCATCCTGCGCAACAATGTTTGCCAGCATCACCACGGTGGAGAAAATAAAGGATACCCACACCGCAGGCTTGGTCACGCGCTTCCAGTACAGGCTGTACAGGAACGGTGCCAAGAACGCACCGGCCAGCGCACCCCACGACACGCCCATCAGTTGTGCGATAAACGTCACATTGGAGTTGTACTGAACCAATGCCAGAATCACCGAAATCAGGATAAACACCACAATCAGCAAGCGGATAATCAAGAGCTGCTTTTTCTCGCTGATTTTCTTAACGATTGTACCTCTAATGAAGTCCAATGTCAAGGTGGAACTGGAGGTAAGTACCAGCGAAGAAAGCGTCGACATCGACGCCGACAGCACCAGAATAACCACAACCGCAATCAGCACCGGCGACAAATCCACCAGCATCGCCGGGATGATGGCGTCGAAGCCCTCCGCTGCCACGTCCACCTTATCACCAAACAAGCGTCCGAAGCCACCGAGGAAATAGCAACCACCGGCCACCACCAACGCAAACAGCGTGGAGATTACCGTACCCTTTTTGATGGCGTAGAACTTCTGCACCATCTGCGGCAAGCCCCACGTACCGAGCGACGTCAGCAGCACCACCGCGAACAAGTTAATCGGGTCGGGACCGAAGAACGAGCTGAACAGACCGGGCTGCTCCGAAACCGTCGGGTCAACCACCTGACCGAGTTCACTCATCGCCGCCGTCAGACCGCCTTGCGTATTCAGCACCGCGATAATTACGGCGATGATACCGCCAATCATCACGATACCTTGAATGAAATCGTTGATAGCGGTTGCCATATAGCCGCCTGCAATGACGTACACCGCAGTAAGCACCGCCATAACAATCACGCACACCGAATAGTCAATGTCGAACGCCATACCGAAAAGGCGGCTCAAACCGTTATAGAGCGACGCGGTATACGGAATCAGAAAGATAAAGATAATCGCCGACGCCGCCAGTTTGAGAGCCTTGCTGTTAAATCGCCGTTCAAAGAACTGCGGCATCGTGGCGCTGTCCAGATGCTGTGTCATCACGCGGGTGCGGCGACCCAGCACGCGCCACGCGAGGAACGAGCCAATCAGCGCATTGCCGATGCCCGCCCAGGTGGCGGCGATGCCGTATTTCCAGCCGAACTGACCGGCATATCCGACAAACACCACCGCCGAAAAGTACGACGTGCCATAGGCAAACGCGGTCAGCCACGGGCCGACGCTGCGTCCGCCGAGGACAAAGCCGTTAACATCTGTGGAATGCTTGCGGCAATACAAGCCGACACCAATCATCACACCGAAAAAGATGACCAGCATCCCCACTTTGATTGCGAGATCCATGCCTTAACCTCCAGAACTATTAACCGGTAATTTGCGCCTCTACCAGGCGACCCTTGCAATACCGCTCGCGCAGTACCGGCTTTTCAATCTTACCGGTGGGATTGCGGGGAACTTTGTCAAAAATAATCTTCTTGGGACGCTTGTAACGCGGCATCCCCTCGCAGAACGCGTTAATTTCCTCTTCCGTGCAGGTCACGCCATCCTTGATTTCGATAATCGCGGCGGCAATTTCACCCAAACGCGGATGCGGCAGACCGATAACCGCCACGTCCTTAATCTTATCGAACGCACGCAGGAAATCTTCAATCTGCACCGGATACAGGTTTTCACCGCCGGAAATAACAACGTCCTTTTTGCGGTCAACCAGATAAATGAAGCCGTCCTCATCCATACGCGCCATATCGCCGGTATACAACCAGCCGTCACGCAGCACTTCGGCAGTCGCTTCTTCGTTTTTGTAGTAGCACAGCATCACACCGGGGCCCTTGACGATGAGCTCGCCCACATCGCCCTGCTCCACAGTGTTTCCCTGCGGATCCACAATGGCACATTCCCAACCGTAGCCGGGCTTGCCGATAGCACCCACCTTGTGCACGTTCTCCACGCCCAGATGCACGCAACCGGGGCCGATGGATTCCGACAAGCCGTAGTTGGTGTCGTACTGGTGGTGCGGGAACAGCTTTTTCCAGTTCATAATCAGGCTGGGCGGCACAGGCTGAGCACCGATGTGCATCAGACGCCACTGATCCAGATAATACTCGTCAAGATTGATACGGCCGGAGTTGATGGCATCCAGAATATCCTGCGCCCACGGCACGAGCAACCAGACGATGGTGCATTTTTCCTCGGTAACCGCACGCAGAATCCATTCCGGCTTCACGCCACGCAGCAACACGGCGCGACCGGCGGATTTGAGCGAACCGAACCAGTGCATCTTGGCACCGGTGTGATACAGCGGCGGAATGCACAAAAACACATCGTCACGCGTCTGACCGTGATGGTTCTGCTCCACTTCGCACGCACAGGTCAGCGCACGGTGGTTGTGCAGAATCGCCTTGGGGAAACCGGTGGTGCCGGAGGAGAAATACACCGCCGCCAAATCGGTTTCCTGCAGGATGATGGGAGGTGCGCTGGAGGAGCAGTAATCCACCAGACGCATACAGTCTTCGGCATACGACGGTGCATCCTTGCCCACGAAGAACAGCTTGGTACCCGGAATCTCGCTGGCGATGGTGTCCATACGAGAGATAAATTCAGGGCCAAACACGAGCAGTTCCACATCCGCCAAATCCAGGCAATATTTGATTTCGTCCGCCGCATAGCGGAAGTTCATCGGCACAGCAATGCAGCCCGCCTTGAGGATACCGAAATAAATCGGCAGCCACTCGAGGCAGTTCATCAGCAAAATGCCCACCTTTGTCCCCCGCTTCAGCCCACGGCTGAGCAGCAGGTTCGCAAAGCGGTTCGCGCGGCGGTCAAAGTCTTTCCAACTCATCTCGCGGCGATACGGCGCTTCGGGGTTGGCGTTTTCAATCAAATTAAAATCACGCCACGTCACGGCGTTATCGCGTTCCTCCGACGGGTTGATTTCCACCAGCGCGATATCCGAACCGTACAGGCGTGCGTTGCGCTCCAAATACTCCGTAATGACCATTTGTAATACTCCTCTAATCTATAAATGCAGGGTATAAAATACCAATGTATAGCAGTTTAGCACTTTTAAGCGCTAAAGTCAACACCCGAATCGGATTTTAGGGGATATTATTTTGTAAAAAGAGAAACCGTGTCGCAAATCAAAACATTCTCTTCCCCGCCTCTCCCTTTCCGTTTTCGATTGAACATCCCGGGAACCGATCTAAAATGTTGTATATGTCTACAATAGTGATTTACAAAAATAAAAGTATTGTTTATAATGTAAACAAGAGGCGGTGCATCCAATTTTTGTGTTCACAACACAAAGAATGGCAAAGCCCGCTTCGCATTCCGAAATTTGATTTCTTGTGCTTGCCGAGGCACGACGAAAAGCGGATACAAAGGACCGGAATGAGGTTAATATTTGTTTACAGGCAAATAAAAAAGACTTGCTGAAACAACAGGTCTTGCTCACACACTGTGAGACCGGCAAGCCGGCGAGTTGAACGAATTTTATTTGAACTCGTAGTGTAAATCGATAGGGGACTATCGACAAGAACAGGATAACACAAAAAAGAAAGGGTGTCAATATGAAAAATACAAATACGCAATATTTCATTGGCCTGGATGTGGGAACTGATTCCGTTGGATACGCAGT
>JAZODA010000053.1:0-5644 GCA_045596745.1 Acutalibacteraceae bacterium | reverse complement strand
AGAAGAGCAGTGCCGTGCAGAGCAGCAAACAGCAAAGTGCAAACACCCTTTTCTTCATACAGTGACACCCCTTTTCGATTCTTGCTATTAGTGTAGCACCGTTGCACCCAAAAAGCAAGAGGTGGGTAGCAAACGACCCTCCCCGACGAAGCAGAAAAAAGCACCCCGATGTGACATCGGGGTGCTTTTGTTTTTGCTGTTATTTCTTCGTGTTCGAGCCGAGACCGGTGTAGGGGTACATCGAGAGAATCTGCAGATACGTGCCGTAGCCCTCGGCCTTGCACTCGCGGAAGGTCACGGTGAGGGTTTCGACCTCGGCGAGGTCGTCGTACACGCAGTTGAGCAGTGTCTCGCGGATGGAGGTGAAGTTGGCGGTCAAATCCAGCTCGCCGCGGTAGTGCGCTTCGCTCGAGCGGTCGAACACCGCCACGCAAAGGCCGTCCTCCTGCACCTGCAGGCGGCGCAGAATCATAAAGTTACCGGGGAAGGTGTTGCAGCCGCTGTTCCAGGAGAGCGTCTCGCTCGTCTTGTTGTAGGTGCAGTGCTCGCAGCCGGAGAAATTCTCAATCGCCTGACCGTAGAACCGCTTGGAGGCGGCAATCAGCTCCGCCTTGGTGAACTCGGTGGACTCGCGAGCCTCCATATAGTACAGCATACCGCAAACGCTGTGCATCACTTCTTTGTCGGGGAAGCGACCGTTGTCGCTGCGGTTGACGCTGACGCCGAAGCCCCACAGAGAGTAGAAGTAATCAAAGAAATCCTCGCGCGCGTCATAGAAGGCGGCGGAGAGGTTTGCCTGCGTTTCGTCCTGATCCCAGTAGGCGTTGTCGCGCATCTGTTCCTCCACCGCGAAGATACCCACCGCGCGATGCGGGCCGTAATCCACGCCCGACAGCGCCGTGGCATCGTGATGTTCGGGTTCGGATGTCTCCTCGGGAGCGCAGCCGCCGAGGCAGAGGGTCATTGCCAAAACGAGCAGGAAAGCCAGTAAGCGTTTCATACCAATTCCTCCTTATACGTTGAAACGGAACAGGATGACGTCGCCGTCCTGCACCACATACTCCTTACCTTCGGAGCGCACAAGACCCTTTTCACGGGCGGCGGCGAGCGAGCCGCACTCGATGAGGTCGGGGTAGGGCACAACCTCGGCGCGGATGAAGCCACGCTCGAAATCCGTGTGAATCTTACCGGCAGCACCGGGCGCTTTGGTACCGCGCGTGATGGTCCAGGCGCGGCTTTCGGTCGGGCCGGCGGTCAGGTAGGAAATCAGGCCGAGCAGGCTGTAGCTCTTCTGAATCAGGCGATCCAGACCCGAATGGGTAAGCCCCAGCTCCGAGAGGAACATTTCTTTCTCTTCGGGCTCCATATCCGCGATATCCGCCTCCATCTGCGCACAGATGGGCAGCACCTCGGCGTGCTCCGCTTCGGCGGCGGCGCAGACGGTGCGGTAGTGGGGGTTCGCGTCGGCAGTGCCGCCTGCGAAATCCGATTCGCTGAGGTTGGCGGCGTAGATGACAGGCTTACGCGTCAGCAGGGGAGAGGTATCCAGCACCGCTTCCTCCTCGGGGGTGCATTCCACCGAGCGAGCGGGCAGACCCGACTCCAGCGCCTTGTACACGCGCTCCAGCAGGTCAACCTCCGCCTGCAGCGAGCGGTCGCCCTTGAGCGCTTTCTGGGTACGGGCGAGACGGCGCTCCACCGCTTCCATATCGGCGAAGATGAGCTCGAGGTTGAAGGTCTCCATATCGCGCGCAGGGTCAACCGAGCCGTCGACGTGGATGATATCGTCGTCCTCAAAGCAGCGCACCACGTGAACGATGGCGTCCACCTCGCGGATGTTGGCGAGGAACTTGTTGCCGAGACCCTCGCCGCGGCTGGCGCCCTTGACGAGACCTGCGATGTCCACGAACTCGATGACGGCAGGGGTGGTCTTTTCGGAATTATACAGTGCGGTCAGGCGATCCAGTCGCTCGTCCGGCACCGCCACAACGCCCACGTTGGGGTCGATGGTGCAAAACGGATAGTTGGCACTCTGCGCCCCGGCGTTGGTGATGGCGTTAAACAGCGTCGACTTGCCGACATTCGGCAGTCCCACGATACCCAGTTTCATAGCTTCTGTCTCCTTGCAAAGAATGTTTCAAACGCAGTACATACCCTATAATTATACAGCATTGTTTTTTGCTTTTCAATAGGCATTTGCGATTGCCGCCGAAAAGGGAAGATTTTGTTTGCGAGGGGGCCATATAAGCCTTCCCCTCGAGGGGAAGGTGGCACGGCGCAGCCGTGACGGATGAGGTGGCCGTTGCCCACCGCCAGGTGTGCCCACCGCCTGGTGTGCTTCTGCATAAAAAAGCACCCCGACAAGCTTGTCGGGGTGCTTGACCTACATAGTTATTTACCGCAGCACTGTTTGTACTTTTTGCCGCTGCCGCAGGGGCAGGGGTCGTTGCGCCCGACCTTGTCGGCCTGCGTTTTGCGAACGGTGCGTTTTGTGTCGGTGCCGTCGCCCGAGGTGGCGGTCGGCTTCGCGACCTCCTCACGCTTGGGTTCTTCCTTGGTACGCAGACGCGCGGTGAGCATCAGACGGGCGGTGTCTTCGCGGATGGCGGAAATCATACCGTCAAACATATCGAAGCCTTCCTTGCGGTACAGCACCACGGGGTCCTGGTTACCGTAGGCGCGCAAACCGATACCGCGGCGGAACTCGTCCATCACATCGATGTGCTCCATCCAGTAGCGGTCAACGGTTTTCAGCAGCACCACGCGCTCCAGCTCACGCATCAGCTCGTCGCCGTACTCGGCTTCCTTGGCGGTGTAAATCGCCTCGGCGCGCTGAAGCAGCTCGTCCACGAGCGCGTCGCTGTCCATATCTTCGAGCTCCTGCGGTGTGTAGCGGAACATCGTCTCGTCCGCCAGCCAGCCGTTGAAGTAAGCGCGCAGACCGTCCATATTCCATTCGGTGTGGTCTTCGTCGTTGGTGTACTGACCCACGGTGGAGGTCACCGAATCGCGAATCATACCCCAGATGGAGTCGCGGATATTTTCGCCGTCCAGCACCTTGTTGCGCTGATCGTAAATCAGCTCGCGCTGGCGGTTCATCACATCGTCATACTGCAACACGTTGCGGCGGATACCGAAGTTGCGTTCCTCCACGCGGCGCTGTGCGGTTTCGATGGCGGAGGTGAGCATACGGTTTTCAATCGGCATCGACTCGTCCACGCGCAGCAGTTCCATCATCGCGTAGATGCGCTCGCCGCCGAACAGACGCATCAAATCGTCCTCCAGCGACAGATAGAACCGCGTGTCGCCGGGGTCGCCCTGACGACCGGCACGACCGCGCAGCTGGTTGTCGATACGGCGGGACTCGTGCCGCTCCGTACCGATGATGTACAAGCCGCCCGCCGCCTTGACCGCTTCCTCTTCGGGGCGGATGGCTTCGCGGTACTTGTTCTCCAGCTCGCGGAAGGTGCGGCGCGCTTCCAGCACTTCCTCGTTGTCCGTCTCGCCAAAGGCGGTGGACTCGATAATCAGCTCTTCGGGGATACCCATACGGCGCATTTCGGCTTTGGCGAGGAATTCGGCGTTACCGCCGAGCTTAATATCCGTACCGCGACCTGCCATATTGGTGGCGATGGTCACCGCGCCGGATTTACCTGCCTGCGCCACAATCTCGGCTTCCTTCTCGTGGTGCTTCGCGTTGAGCACCTCGTGCGGAATGCCGCGCAGCTTGAGCAGCTTCGAGAGCTGCTCGGATTTTTCAATGGAAATCGTGCCGACCAGCACCGGCTGACGCCGCGCATAGCATTCGGCAATCTGATCCATCACGGCGTTGAACTTGGCGCGCTCGGTCTTGTACACCACGTCGGCGTGGTCGAGACGAGCGAGCGGACGGTTGGTGGGAATCTCCACCACGTCGAGATGATAAATCTGCTGGAATTCGGTTTCCTCCGTCATCGCCGTACCCGTCATACCCGACAGCTTCTTGTACAGACGGAAGAAGTTCTGGAACGTGATGGTGGCGAGGGTTTTGCTCTCGCGCTCCACCTTGACGCCCTCTTTGGCTTCGATGGCCTGGTGCAGACCCTCGTTGTAGCGGCGACCCGGCATCAGACGGCCCGTGAACTCGTCGACGATGACGACCTGACCGTCTTTGACAACGTAGTCAACGTCGCGCGTCATCACGCCGCGTGCTTTGATGGCCTGGTTGATGTGGTGCAGCAGAACCACGTGGTCGGGGTCCATCAGGTTATCCACCTTGAAGAACTGCTCCGCCTTTTTGACACCTGCCTGCGTCAGCGTGGCGGTGCGTGCCTTTTCGTCCACAATGTAATCGCCGTCGACGGTATCCTGCTCGGCCTTGGTGTCCATCTCGCGGACTTTGAACACGCGCAGGGTACGGGCGAGCGAGTCGGCGCGAGCGTACAAATCGGTGGATTTGTCGCCCTGACCCGAGATGATGAGGGGGGTACGCGCTTCGTCGATGAGGATGGAGTCCACCTCGTCCACGATGGCAAAGGCATGCGCGCGCTGGACGCGGCGCTCCTTGTAGATGACCATATTGTCGCGCAGGTAGTCAAACCCCAGCTCGTTGTTCGTGCCGTAGGTGATGTCGGCGGCGTAGGCGGCGCGGCGCTCCTCGTTGGGCAGGTCGTGCACAATCAGACCCACCGAAAGACCGAGGTAGCGGTAGACCTTGCCCATCCACTCGCTGTCGCGGCGGGCGAGGTAGTCGTTGACCGTCACGATATGCACACCTTCACCCGTCAGGGCGTTGAGGTAGGCAGGCAGGGTCGCCACCAGCGTTTTACCTTCACCGGTTTTCATTTCGGCAATGCGTCCCTGATGCAGCACGATACCGCCGAGAATCTGCACCGGGAACGGGCGCATACCCAGTACACGGTCACAGGCTTCGCGGCAGGTCGCAAAAGCTTCGGGCAAAATATCATCGGTGGACTCACCCATCGAAAGACGATCGCGCAGCTTCGCGGTCTGTGCTTTCAAGGTCTCCTCGTCCATTGCGCGGTACTCCGCCTCAAGAGCGAGCACGCGGTTGCACAACGGCTGGATGCGCTTCAGTTCGCGCTTGCTGTAGTCACCGAACAGCGTTTTCAGCAATCCCAAATCAGTCACCTCACGGAATTCTGGTCATAATGAATCTATTATAACACACTTCCCCCACGGATACAAGCGAAAAATGTGCGCCACCTGGCGGTGGGCAACGGCCACCTCATCCGTCTTTCGCCTGCGGCGAAATCCACCTTCCCCTCAAGGGGAAGGCTTAAACGGCTTCTCCTTGAGGAGAAGCTCCGCCGCAGGCGGTGATGAGGTGTCGACCCCACTCGTACAATCTTCCTGCAACACCGTAAGGGCGGCAGCTCTGCATAAGTTCTGCCAACCAAATCGAAGATTTGGGGTATCACTTAATTGGCCGTCCGCAAGCCTCCCTCATTGAGGGAGGTGGCACGCGAACGCGTGACAGAGGGAGTTGGGGAAAACTCACACATCGCTTTGCGATGTGTTTTAATCCGCTCGCGAAGCTCGCTCTACGCGCAGGAGAATCCCTGATGGTTCCTTCCGTCCCTAAAGGGATAAGTTCGGTTCTCCAAATCAAAGATTTGGAACGTCCCGCTACACACACTCTTTT
>JAZODA010000052.1:0-9986 GCA_045596745.1 Acutalibacteraceae bacterium | reverse complement strand
TCCACCGCTTCGTCCAGCGACATAATAAAACGCGTCATCGACGGTTCGGTGATGGTGATGGGGTTACCCGACTTAATCTGGTCAATCCACAGCGGAATCACCGAGCCGCGGGAGCACATCACGTTGCCGTAACGAGTGCAGCAAATCTTGGTGCGCTCGGGCGAGACGGTGCGGGATTTCGCCACCGACACGCGCTCTTCCAGCGCCTTGGTGATACCCATCGCGTTGACGGGATACGCTGCCTTGTCGGTCGACAGGCAGATGACGTTGCTGACGCCCTCATCAATCGCGGCAGTCAGCACGTTGTCCGTGCCGATAACGTTGGTACGCACCGCCTCCATCGGGAAAAACTCGCAGGAGGGTACTTGCTTGAGTGCGGCGGCATGGAAGATGAAATCCACGCCGTGCATCGCGTTTTTCACGCTGGCAAGGTCGCGCACGTCGCCGATGTAAAACTTGATTTTCTCCGCCACCTCGGGCATTTTTGCCTGAAACTCGTGACGCATATCGTCCTGCTTCTTCTCATCGCGCGAGAAAATGCGAATCTCACCGATATCGGTCTTTAAAAACCGATTCAGCACCGCATTGCCGAACGAACCGGTACCGCCGGTAATCATCAGAACCTTATCCTTGAAAATAGACATTGTACTCTCTCCTCTTAGTTCTTCTTATCCGTGGGCAACGTAATCCAATCGCCAAAGGTTTTATCCCACTCGGGAGGATCAAATTTCATAAACCCGGCACACGGTGAAAATGTTAATTCCGAGAAATAAACCCGATCATTAATTTGATACAAATCCACCCGCAAAAACGCATGCCCGCGTGCCAATGTACGACATACATCTACCATCTCGTGGAATTTCTTAGGTTTCAAAGGAAGACTATCGAAAGGTGGATAATCATTTCTAGAATAGGGAGCTTGTTGCCAATCCATCGTTACAAAACTGATTTGCGCTGTTTTATGGTCGGTCAACCCTTTAGAAACGTACAAACATTTCGGTTCGCCGTCAAAACAATAAAACTTGTAATCAATCAGTGGTTCCCCGGAAAAATCCTCTACATACTGTTCCGCCAGAATCCGCGGCTTCACATCTTTGTATGGCCATTCTCTCGTACTCAAAAAATAATTGGCTCGCAATGAACGCTCGATTTTTTCTTTTGCTTTTTGTTTATCAAAGGTTGCCTTGTCGCGGCAAATCGCCAAGCCGCCCGAATCGTGGGTGCATTTGAGAACGAACCGATCGGGCAACGTGTCAAAGTCAATATCCTCGAACCGTTCCCATACCCCCAGCGTGGGGATAATGTACTCATCTCCGATGCGCTCTGCAACGTATTTTTTGGCTTCCGCCTTATCCACCATGGTGTTGTAAATCGGTTTGCGGTCGTACAGCTTCATCCACTGCAGTTTTTCGCTGAATGTGCGAGGAGACTTCAAATTCAGCCGATACCCCATGCGCAAGCGGAACAGAATCTTCAAATACAGCTTATCCGGCATCCAATTCAAGTACCCCAGAGCGCCGGCGCTGTTGAATTTTTGAGCCCAGAAATTCATTTCTCTTCACTTCTTTCCAACGAAGTAACATACTCGGACAGTGTTGAACCGCAGTGTGTTTTTGCCGCTTTTTTGAACAGTCGCTCCATCTGCTTGAAAAATCGCTCGGTCGCTTCCGCTGTCGGGAAATACGGGCTGCCGCCCGGCAGCAGTTCCGAGGAATGCAGCATAAACATCGTATACTCCTCGGTGCGCTTGAGCAGCTTATGCTGTGCGGCGCTTTCCTTACCCAAAAACCGCATCCACACCGTTTCGCCTTTCAGCATCCGCCGCAGGCAGACACGACCGCCCGACAGCGATTTCGGCACAGAAATATATTTCAGCGGCGCAATTGTCATGGGAATCTCCCACAGTGCGCCGTCGTCATTCCGCTCTAAAACATACGGTTTGTGCGAGTGGGCGGTGTAGTCATTCCCCTCGACGCCCTCGCCGTATCCGAGACAGCCCCTCCAGCTGAAGTGCGGCGTTACCGAGCAATCGGCAAGGTAGCCTTCGGCCTTCAGCACGCGGAAAAACCGCTCGTCGGTTGCCCAACGACCCGAGCGCGTAACACGAGGCTGCACGCCGGTGCGCTCCCGAATGTACGACGTCAGAAACGCCACCTTTTGCGCCATCACCTCTTCGGGGTATTCCGTCACATACGGCAGCCCCTGTTTCGGGTCGCTGCCTTTTTGCAACGGATACGACGGAGGCGTGTTCCACGCGTGCAGGTGCATACCAATCTCGCATTTCCCCTGCTGTGCCTTCTCCGACACATACGCGGCAAACGCATCGTCCTTCGCCATTTCATAATTGATGAGGTAGGTCGGTTTCATACCGAAGCGCTCACACAGCTCCTGAAACCGCGGTATATACCGCGCGTTTTCCGTCGACGGCAGCTCAAGCGACGTGCTGTTCCACAGCGCATCGCCCTCGGTATCCACCGTGATAATAAACCGTTTCATCCGCAGCATCCTTTATCGTTTCTTTTTAAGATACCGTTTCAGCGTGTCAAACTGCTTGATGCGGAACAGGATAGACAACGCAATATATATTGCACCGCCCACCAGCACCTGCAACACCAGTATCGGCAGCTTCGGGAGCGGCAGGAACTGCATCGCCCACACCGCGGCCGCCATCACCACACTGCACGCAACAGCAGGCAGGCAGTCCGCAAGTTGCTCGCGGTAAGAGTAGTGCAAATGCTTTTTCACATCGTGCGAATACAACGCAATGCTGATAAGAGCGCTGAGCAGCGTACCCACCGCAATCAGCAGCACACTGTCGAAGGCGTAGACCGCCACAAACACCGAAATCAGCGCCGCGACATTGACGATAATCATATTGCGCAGGGTGATATCGCTGCGTCCCAACGCCAAAATAGAAGAGCTGCAGGTGGTTTCAAAAGGACGCGCCAGATACGCAATGCAGAAAATCTGCAAAAACGGTACTGCAGGCAGCCATTTGTCGGTCAACAGCACCGAAACGAACGTTTCGCCCACCGCGCAAAAACCAATCATTGCCGGGCAGAGTATGTACATTCCCAGTGCAATCGCCTGTCGCGTAACGCGCTTGGCTTCGGCAAGATCCTCCTGCTCGCGGGAGACCGCCGGTAGCATCACCTTGCCGATGGAGGTGTTGAGGTTGGTGATAATCAGCTGCGGGAACTGGCGGCCCTTGTTGTAGTACGCCAAATCGGCAGAGCCGAACCGTTTGCCGACAATCAGCGAGCGGATGTTGTCCTCCACCGTGAACACAATCGACTGCGCCAGCACTCGCAAGGAGAACGGCAGCATCGCCCACAAGCGGCGTGCGGAAAACCGCAGATGCGGTACCCAACCGCAGGTAAAGACAAGCACCACCGTGCTGATACCGGTGTTCACCAGGTACTGCGCCACCAGTGCCCATACGCCGTATCCGGCATACGCCATGACAATACCGACCACTGCCGAAATCGCCGTGCCGAACGATGTGGAAATAAAGAACTTCTTAAACGCCATCTGCCGCTGGACGAACGCCTGCTGGATGCTGTTGGCGCTCACCAAAATCAGGCGCAGACCCAGCACACGGATGACAGGTGACAAAATCGGCATTTCGTAAAACAGAGAAATATACGGCGCTGCAAAAAACAGTATTGCATACAGCACCAGCGAAAAACCAAAGCTCGTCCAGAACATCGTATCGAAGTCCGCCGTTTGGATGTCCGACCGCTGCACCAGCACCTTGCCGAAGCCGTCTGTCACAAAAATATTACAGATGGAAATGAAAATCATCACGATGGAAATGACACCGTAATGCTCCGGCGTGAGCAACCGCGCCAGAATGATGGACACCACCGTGCTCACCAGCTGTGCCGATATGCGCTCCGCAAACGACCACGCGAGGCCGGAGGTAATCTTTTTGCTTTTCTGCTCTGTACCCTGTTCAGCCATACCTTACTTCCTCTTCTTCGTCAAAAACCTCGAAACAATCGGTTTGTAAAACGCCCACGTACCGGGAATGTCACGCAACGACCAGACAGCATAACTGTCTGCCTTCCACATCGCACTCAACAACTCTTTAATCGGACGCCCAAGCGAACGGTTATAGGCAATTTCGTTCAAATCGTGCGCATGAAAAAGCGTCACCTCCGGTCGAGTTTTATCAACAGTTACTGAATGACCGGTACGATCCTGTATCCATGCCAAAGGCGCATCCACGCCGCCTTTCAAAGCAGCTTGCACATTGGCGCTCTGACGGAAATTAATTTCGTTAAGATAAATGCCATCCGAGCAACACAAAAGTTCTATGTCAAATTGACCATTATATTTTGCTTTTGCCAGGTTTTCCAAAATATGATGACAACACTTTAGCACGCGTTCCTCGTCGCAAAAATAAGCAAACGATGTGCTTCCGCCCGTAACCGGAAAATCGCGAACTTTCCGCAACATAGCGTTGTAAATCGTTCCGTCCGACAGCACGCACCCAAAGGCGCATACTTCGTACTCTTTAGTGAGGAATTGTTGAGCCAGAACCTCGGTGTACCCTTTTTTCAGCAATTGCATAAGCAACTCACACAGTTCTTCTCTGTCCGCCGCTACACAAATATCAGATTTGCTACCTGTAGCGCTCACTACCGGCTTCAGAATACAAGGGTATACCATATCGGTAGGCAGGGACACCTTTTCCGCTATACCGATTCGCCACGTTTTTGCCATCTTCACGCCGATGGTTTCGGCAAACTCGCTTTGGCGGAACTTATCCATCAGTTCACACACCAAACCGGGATGACCGACAAAACCGGGGAGAATGTACTTTTCCCGAAGTTCTTCTGCGTACTTGTCGATGGCATACATCGCCGAGTCACAGCAAGGATACAGCACCGGGCGTAACGTCGGACAGTGGAAATCACGAAGCCACGCATAAATGGCTTCCGTCTCATCCGGCACCAACGTGAGTTTGCCCTTGGCATACCGCGAATGCGCTATCCGCAATTCCGCAGGGTCGGTTTTGTCGGAAAGTCCCAGAATGCGGTAATTCATTTTATGTGCGCCGAAATGGCGCAGTGTGTTCAATGTGTTATTGTGATCGGGCCCGATAACAATAATCAAATTCTTCGGTGTGTTTTTTTCGTCCTTGGACATTGCATATCGAACCTCACTTTCCATCATTTCAGTATCCGAAGCAACTCGCTTTTCTTGTCGGCCGCATAGGCGGCTTTGTCGTAATCAGGCGTCTGCGCCAAGCACTTTTCCGCAAAAGCATCCACCGTGGTAATGGGTTTTGCCGGAACGCCGCCCACCACCGTGTTGTCGGGGATATCCTTTGTCACAAGACTGCACGCGCCGACGATGACGTTGTTGCCAATCGTAACGCCCGGCAGAATCGTGGTGCCTTTACCGATGAAGCAGTTGTCGCCAATCGTGATTTTGCCGTAGCGAATCACATCTTTATACCGCTCTTGGTCGCGGAACACCCACGTCGCACCGTCGTGTGTGATAAACACCACGTTGCTGCAAATTTCGGTATGGTTTCCAATCGTCACAAGATACGGCTCCGAACCGAAATCCGGATACGAAACAAACTTGCACCGCTCACCGACCGTCACGCCTTTGCTGCGTGCATAGGCAATGGCACCCATACGGCGCAATTTCAATTTTTCTTTCAAGCCTTGGAACATACAGCATCACGACCTTCTATCAAAGAAAAATGTTGTTCAATCAAATCCGTCTGATTGGTGTCGGTTGACCGCAACGCTCCCACCAGCGTTTCACGCAGTGCCGCATCGCGCAGCACGCGGAGAACGCCATCGGCAATCCCCTCTTCGGAAATCGGGACAATCACGCCGTTTTCGCCGTCGGTCAGCTGGTCATACACCGAATCGTACGCCGTGGACACAATGGGACGGCACAGGAGCTTTGCTTCGTCCAGCACCATCGATTTTCCCTCGTAACGGGAGGTTTGCACCACAACATCGGCATATGCCATATACGGATACGGATTGCTGACAGCGCCGATAAAGTGCATTCTGTCTTCCACACCGTATTCTCTCGCCTGCTCTTCCAAGCGACGGCGTTCCTCGCCCTCGCCCAGCACGTACCAGCCAAACGATACCCCTTGCTGCTTCATAGCCGCCGCGGCGCGAATCGCCATATCGAATCCTTTCAGCGGAATCAGGCGACCGACCGACAGCACGTGATGCGTAAACTCGTCCGGATAACACTCGGCTGCCGTTTGCTGTGCCGCCATCGTTTCAATCAGTTGCGGACAGTTCAGGTTGTGCAGCACCGTGATGTTATCCAACTTCGGAAACGCCTCTTGCAACGCTGCACGGCAATGCTCCGAAACCGTGATTACACGGTACGCCCGATTGAAATACAGGGCATCCTGCTCGACGCGGGGAATTTTGCTGTAGTCGGTGTGAACCCAACAGATTTTGCGTTCGGCCTGAATACAGTCGAAAACATAGTAGGTGGACAAGCCGTGCATTGCCGAAATCGCCACATCGTACCGCTCGTTGTTCACAGGACACAGCGGCTGCAAGCTTTTCCACGCGAAATACGTTTTCTCGCGGCTGTTCGCGCGGCGCGCTTTGCACAAGTGCCACGCCTTCTTAGCCAACCGATCCACCCGGAAGTGGCGCAACGCGTGCCGTATCTGCTGCGACGAAGACAGCATCCCGTTCGGGAACAGCGGCTCGCGCAGCTTCACAAACGACGGCAGGAACGGCAGATTCAGCCCCTTGTTTTCAAACAACTGCAGCTCGATATCATACCGCTCCGGCGGAAACGAGTTCAGCATATTGACAAGCGCTTTCTCACCGCCGCCGTTGCCAAGACTATATAAAGCAATCAGTACGCGCAACTTACTCATACGTCAGCCTCCTTGAGAAGAGGGGGTTGTTTCTTCGGTCGGTGCCGAAGCGGTGCCGCGTTTGGCATACAGCCGCGGGATGCGCAGTTTGCCGTCTTTGAGAGCACCGCTGACAAAAATCCAAACCAGGAACACATAGAAACCGTTACGCAGGTAGTTGTAAATCAGGTCAAAGGAAGCGCGGGCGAAGAATATCTGTTTGCAAAGGATGGTGTATGCCACACTGGCAAACAGGAAGCGTCCTTGCTTGATGGAATCGTCCGCACGGCGTTCCACCGCCGTAATCAGATAGCCGTACACAAGCATCGGCAGGAACGCATAAATGCCAAAATCGAAATAGAATTCCGCAATGAACGAGTAACCGGCACCCGATGCCGCGTCACCGGTGGCGAATGCCGACAGCGAACCGACGGTAGGCGCATTGATACCGACAAACTCGAGCAACGGGCGCGGAATAATCGCCAGAACAATATTGTACAGAATGGTTTGCTCGTGAACCACAGACCCTCTGCCAAACGCCGACAGCGTCGTGCAGACGGTTTTGGCGGACATACCCATTTCGTATATGCCCTGCTCCGCCATATGACCGACACCGTCCTGCAGCAGCTCGCTGTAGGACACCGTACCCATAGCGGCTGTACGAGCAAACGCCGTTGCACCGCTGATGGCAAGAAGCAAGAACATCGCAGGGATGTAAATCCACAAGTACCGTTTGGCAAACGCACGCGGTGTACGCAGGTACAACACCAGCATCAGCGTGAACACCAGCGGAATGGCTTTGGTGCGCATACCGGCGATGAAATAAATCACCGCCACCAGCACATATCCCAGCAAATACCACGTGAAGAAGCGCTTTTGAATGTTACACAACACATAAAACGAACTCGCCGCAAATGCGAACAGCACATAGGTGTTCGTCACCGTATCCGCCAGCGCGTACATATCGGCATAGCTCATACTGCTGCGCATAAACAACGCGCTCACCGCATCGATCAGGATGGCGGCACCTGTTCCCAAGAACAGCAGCTGCACCCACACGGAAAGCGGCTTTCCGTCTTTGAGCGGCGACGGCTCGGCTTTGGGCGTTGCCATCAATCCGTTTTTCGCACCAAGCAGTGCGCCCAGATTCAGATACGCAATACACATCAACTGGAACAGCAGCATACGGCACATCACGCCGGTGCTTACTTCGGCGTACACATCGGTAAACGCATACACACCCTGCGGATTCAGAATGTGTATAAACGTCTGACCGGCGTTCGAGGTGAAGGCATACAGCAGAAAGAACATATACACGCAGGTGAAGCGATGCCCGCTGGCAACCCACGCAAAAATCGACCAGCCGTACATCAGCACGACCAACACGCCCATCGTATCACGATAAGCGGTCGATACCATCATATCGATGTCCTGCCAAACCCAAACGACATACACCGTAACCGCCAGGGCGATGACAAAAGACAAAAGAGACGGTAATATTCTTTTGCTATTGCTTTTCCTCATGGTTGTGTCCACCTTAACCTTGTTGTATTGCTTCGACCCACCGATCCACAACGGACTCCACCGACAGGCGTCTGCGGATTTCCGTTGCCTCTTCACCCAGACGGCGACGCAGCGATTCGTCGGCCGCCAAGCGTTTCATTGCGGTTGCCAACGCCTGTTCGTCACCGATCGGGAGCAACAGCCCGTTGGTTTCGTTGTCAATCAAAAACGATGCTCCGCCGCCGCGGCAATCCGTTGCGGCACAGGGCAGTCCGCACGACATCGCTTCCATCAGCGCGTTGGACAACCCCTCAAAATCCGACGACATCACAAAGAAGTCGCACGGCACAATATGCGTATCAATATCGGACACCGTGCCCTTTAACAGCACACGCCCCTCCAGCGAAAGCTCGCCAATCAGCGACTGAAGTTGCGGCTCGGCCTCCCCTTTGCCGTAGATTTCCAGCGTGTAGTCGGGGTACTCCTTTACAAAATCCGAAAACGCGCGAATCATCAGCGGATAGTTTTTTTGTGAGGTCAAACGCCCCACGGCGCAAATGCGCTTGCTCGCCGTGTACTCCGTCTTTTGCTGCAGCGTTTTGGTCAGCGGGTTCGGAATCACACAGCATTTCTTCAGTAGCTTCCCTTTGAAGAAGGCCTTTGCCTCCTCGGTCTGGCAAATAATCCCCTTCGCCAACGGATAGGTCATTCGCCGCAAAAAGCCGGTAAACGTTCCCTTGAACACCGCCGGATCCACACGTTCCGAGACATACACGGGAATCCCAAGACCCATCACGGTCAACAGGAGGATGCAGTTCATCGGCGTCATAAACGAAATAATCGCATCGGGTCTTTCCTGCTTTATTTTCTTGCGAAGCAACAGAAGCTTCTTGAAAAACCGAATCACAGGGAGCTTGCCGCCGATGCCGGTTCCGTAAAAATGAACCGCTTCATCGATGGGATAACACGATTTCGGCGTTGCAGGAACCATCAGCCACGTTTCATGACCTTTGCGTACCAGTTCGTTGGCCAACACGCTCATCACCCGTTCCGCGCCACCGGTGCTGTTCAGGCCGCCGATCACCAACCCTATCTTCACATCCGCACCCCCTGTGCTTGCTTATTTTTTGGAAATGCAGTGGATGTAGTCATCCCACTGTCCGTAAATCGTATCCGCAGAGAGGCGCTCGCGCGTTTTCACCGCGTTTTCCGCCATCGCCTTCATCGCTTCGGGCGATTCCAGCGTCTCTTTCAACGCCTGTTCCAATGCCGCTTGGTCGTTCACCGGCACCAAGCGTCCGTTTACGCCGTCCTCAATCAGAAAGCGCGGTCCGCCGCAAGGACAATCCGAGCTGATGCACGCAAGCCCCAGACCCAGCGCTTCCATCAACGCGTTCGGCATCCCTTCGTATTCCGACATCATAACGAACACACGCGCGTCGCGAATGCGGCGATGGAGGTCGCTGACCGCATCCGAGACGGTGATGCGCTCCGAAAGTCCCTCCGCCTCTGCCAGCTTGAGCAACGCTTCCTTTTCATCGCCGTTGCCGTAAAATGTCAGGGTATACGGCGTATCCCGACACACCGAAGCGAACGCGCGGATAATCATATCCTGTCGTTT
>JAZODA010000051.1:0-68566 GCA_045596745.1 Acutalibacteraceae bacterium | reverse complement strand
AGGCACGCCGCCAGCGTTCGTCCTGAGCCAGGATCAAACTCTCTAGTAAATTGTATGTGAACCGACCTCTCGGTCGGGTCCCATCATTCCCCAGAGCGTCTTAGCTCTTCTTACGCTTGCGCGTTCTCTGTTTGGCAATCTCTTTCGATCGCCCGGATTTCTTCTTCCGTGTAAATTAACGGGTAGTTAATTTCTGCTCTTTGCATTGTTTAATTTTCAAGGTCCCTTACTGTCCCCCGTTTAGGGGGCAGTGTTAACAGGATACCACCACGCAAAGCGTTTGTCAACACTTTTTTTGCATTTTTTCAAAAAAATTATCGACGAATTAATCGCTTCACACTTTCGAGTACGCCCTTGCCGCAAAGCAGCGCTACCACGCCGAACAGCAAGACCTCCCACAGCGGCCACAGCGGCACTTCCCAGAGCAGGAGAACCGTCTGCACAAGCAGGATAACGGAGCAAGCAATCAGACGTGTATAATTCCACCGGATACGGATGTACCGCCGGGTATCCCACAAACGAATGGCAAATACAAGCAGGTAGCAAACCAGCGTTGCGGCAGCGGCACCGTTGACACCGTACCGCGGAATCCAAAGCAGATTCAGCACGATGTTAACGACAGCGCTGATCGCCGCCGTGATGAGCGAACGCACGCTCTTCTTTTCTACCATATATATACTGCCCAAGAAATTGACCATACAGGTGAAGACCATCGCGATAACCAGAAGCGGAATATATCGCCACGCTTCGTAATACTCCTCAGCAAATAAAACGTGCGGCACAATCCGTGTACACAGAATCACACCGGAGGCCATCACAAACAGAAGCGAACTGTAGGTGGACATCACCTTGCTGTAGAAGCGGTCGCGTCCCTCCTGCTCCGTAAACGCGGATATCTGCCAGGCATCCATAAAGATACCGGATACCAGCATAATCAACGACGGAATCTTATACGCCGCCGCGTACATACCGTTGGCACCCTCGCCGCACACATCCGCTACAATATAGCGGTCAGAAACATTGGTAATCCACCATAGAATCGTGTTGGGAATCAGCGGTATCGCGTACTTCAGCATAGCGCGGGATTGCTTGAAATCAATACCGCGGAAACTCAGATAGCGATGCAGCTTGGCGACCGTGAACAGGAACACCACCGACAACGCATCTGACCAGATAATCGAGAAGATGAAGCCAAACACGCCGCCGAACGCCGTGTCCTTCAGGATGACAAGGAAGATGACGTTAAACACGATGGTTGTTGCGGTGCTTAAAATACCATCGACGGCAAACAGCTTAACCCGACTTTGCGAACGGACGAACTGCGCGCAAAGCGAACGCAGCGACGACATAAACACGAACAGGCACAGCAGCCACACGTGGTCGGAGAGGATATCCACCATACCGAGGAACGGACTGACAAGAAGAAGCAGTATCATTCCGGCAAAGAGCGATAACGCGCCGGTGGTAAAGACATCCTGCTTCTTAACGCCCTTTTCCAATCCGAAACGCACAACGGCATTGGTAATACCCAGTGTGACGAGCGGCAGCAACAGATTGCCGCTTTGCTGAATCAGATCGGTAACGCCGAATTGATCGACGGAAAGAAATTCGGTATATAAGCGCGTGAGAAAGAACGAGAGGAACTTGGAACTGAACGTACCAATGGCAAAAATCAACGTATTGGAAGCCAACCGTTTGTACTTATCCATATTCTTCTCCCCTTTCTATATACATACCTATAATAGAATAGCGACAAAACATCCGAATGTCAAGTGCCGGTTGCTTTTTGCATCGGCAACATCTTCACCATCCCGCCTCCCCTTCTCCACAAAACGGGAGGTATCAACCGCCTCCTATTTCCTTTTTGAAAAATTTTTGTGCTTTTTTCAATTTTGCACTTTACTTTGCTAATGCGGTAGTGTATAATGACAATACCCTAAATTTTCTGTACAACAGAGGAGGATATTTATTATGAAACGTTTTCTCGTCATGCTGCTGGTCGTTGTGCTGGCACTCACCTGCTTCGCAGGCTGCAAAAAAACCGAAGAGCAGGAAACCATCGTTGTCGGTTACACCATCTATGAGCCGATGAACTATCTCGATAGCAACGGTAAGCTGGTTGGTTTTGACACCGAGCTGGCCGAGGCTGTGTTCGGCAACCTGGGCTACAAGGTTATCTTCCAGGAAATCGAGTGGTCTCAGAAGTACACCGATTTGGATTCGGGTACCATCGACTGCGTGTGGAACGGCTTTACCGCTAACACCGCTGATGATGACGGCGTGCAGCGTTCTGAGAAGGTCGACTTCTCCTACAACTACATGGAGAACCGTCAGGTTGTCGTTGTTAAGAAGTCTTCCGGTATCGCCACCGCTGCCGATCTGAACGGCAAGATGGGCGTTGCCGAGAGCGGCTCCGCCGGTGAAACCTATGCCAAGGAGTTCGAAGGCACCAGCTTCAAGGGCTTCCTGAAGCAGACCGACTGCCTGACCGAGATTAAGGCTGCTACCGCTGATTTCGCTGTTGTTGACGCTCAGCTGGCTAAGAGCTATGTCGGCAAGGGCGACTACGCCGATCTGATGGTTATCGAAGACCTGTCCAGCGATGTCGAGTACTATGCTATCGGCTTCAAGAAGGGCAGCGAACTGACCGCTAAGGTAAACGAGCAGCTCGAGAAGCTGGCCGCTGACGGCACCATCACCAAGCTGGCTAAGAAGTACGGCGTGGAGAACCCTGCTATCACGGATTTCGCAGACCAGAAAAAGTAATCGTCACTGGAGAGTAGTTTATGTCTTTTTGGGAAGTAACTCAATTCCTGCTTGACGGCTTTACGGTATCGTTGTTGATCTTTGCGGTGACACTGCTTTGCGGTGCACCGCTTGGTCTTCCTATCGCCTTTTGCTCGATGAGCAAGTGGAAGCCGCTTCAGGCAGTGTCAAAAATCGTGGTCTGGATCGTACGCGGTGTGCCGCTGATGCTGCAGATCTTCATCATCTACTATGTGCCCGGCCTGCTGTTTGATACACCTATCTTCAGCACGGTTGACCGGTATATGTTTATCAATTACGGCATTTCCGATGCGGGTCGTATGGTAGCGGTTATGATCGCGTTCATCATCAACTACGCCTGTTACTTTTCGGAGATTTACCGCGGCGGTATCGAAAGCATCCCCCGCGGTCAGTACGAGGCGGGCTATGTGCTGGGTATGACCAAATCGCAGGTCTTCCGCAAGGTTGTCCTCAAGCAGGTCGTCAAGCGCATTGTTCCCCCGATGTCCAATGAGATTATCACCTTGATTAAGGATACCGCACTGGCTAACTGTATTATGGTTTGCGAGATTATCAAAAATGCAAAAGAGCTCGCAGCCACAAAAGCGATGATTTGGCCGCTGTTCTATACCGGCGTGTTCTATCTCCTGTTTGTCGGTATCCTGACCATCGTGCTCGGTCGCATCGAAAAGAAACTCGATTATTTCAGGAGTTAAGTATGGCAGTATTAGAAGTAAATGACATCCAAAAGAGCTTCGGTAAAACCGACGTTCTCAAAGGAATCAGCTTTTCGCTGGAAAAGGGACAGGTGCTTTCCATCATCGGTTCCTCCGGTAGCGGAAAAACCACGCTGCTTCGTTGCCTCAACTTTCTGGAAACGGCTGATTGCGGCACTATCCGCGTTGCGGATAAGGTGATTTTCGACAGTGCGAACAAAGCGGTTCTCACCGATGCACAAATTCGTGAAAACCGTCTGCACTTTGGTCTCGTGTTCCAGAACTTCAACCTGTTCCCGCAGTATACGGCTCTGGAAAATGTCTGTCTCGCCCCTCGCCTGCAGGCGAAGGAACGCCCGGACTACAAGGCCAATCACAAAGAGATTCTGGCAGAGATTGAAGCTCGCGGTCGCGATTTGCTCGACCAGGTCGGCTTGTCTGCCAAGTGTGATTTCTATCCGTGCCAGTTATCCGGCGGTCAGCAGCAGCGTGTAGCTATCGCTCGCGCGTTGGCGCTCGACCCGGAGATTCTGTTCTTCGACGAACCGACTTCGGCACTCGACCCCGAGCTGACCGGTGAAATCCTTCGTGTTATCCGTCAACTGGCGGATAAGAAGATGACAATGGTCATCGTAACGCACGAAATGCAATTTGCCCGCGAAGTATCCGATTACGTTATCTTTATGGACGACGGCTACATCGTCGAGCACGGTGCGCCCGAGGATGTGCTGGTCAATCCTCAGCACGAACGCACCAAAGCGTTCCTCGCACGCGTTGCCAATCCGTAAAAACAAACCGCCACCGAGATTCCTCGGTGGCGGTTTTCGTTTGCCTTATACGTTTTTCTTGTCGCGGAAATCCATATAGAAGTTCCAGTCCACCGGCGTAATGCCGTGCGGGCCTGTCTTGACGTGATAACCGATATTACCGTCCTGATACGGCGTGTTAACCTTGACCTCTTCCTCTTCCGGAAGCACGACGCCGGTCATACCATAAATCTTTTCGTACACCTCGCTCGCCATGCGGCAACCCAACCGCTCGTGCGACGGATCGGCCCACAAATCCTGCGAACTGCTGGCGACGTACACCGGACGGGGCGCCATAGCCGCAATCAGCATATGCTGGTCAACGGGCAGAGCCTCTTCATTATCCTTGTACTGCGAGAAGTTTCCGCAGAACCAGTCGGTCACGAGAATGTCCTTGATGTGTTCGCCCTGCTTGCCGCGAAGCACCGCAGCGCCCATACAACCGGAGTTGTTGGAAAACGCCATCGAAAAGCGAGAATCCATAGCACCTGCCCACAGCGCCGTCTTGCCGCCGCGAGAGTGACCGATGGTCGCTACACGGCTGCTGTCGATGGTGGGATCGGTTTCGATATAGTCCATAACACGGGACATTGCCCACGACCACGCCGCAATCGACGCCCAATCGTTCCCTTTACGCTCCGAGGGCTTCGGGCCAAGATTGCTGAAAATACCACAGTCGTAATTCGCCTGTGCTTCCAGGTCGGGGTAAATATCGCTGTTATACGTAACAAAGACCGCATAGCCACGACCGACAATATCCAGAATCGGCACATAGGGCGTGTTAAGATCACTCACAATGCAGGAGGCTTCCATCTGGAAGTCGTGCATATTGTAAACAAACGCGGGAACCGGCTTGTCGGAATACGGAATGAATGCGTTAATTCGGAAAGCGTAACCGGGGAATTTCGCCCACAGCTGCTTATACATCATACGGTGTCCCTTGTAGTTTTGACGCTGATAGCCAAGGCTGAAATGCAGTCCCTCAGGCTTTTCACAAGCGCGACGACCGTAAACGTGATCCTGGAACAAATCCAGAATTTCACCGCGGCGGCTCTCCCACTGCTCTTTGGTGGTAACCTCTTCACCGTTTAAATTTTTCAGAATTTCGGGATACTGAGGCATAGTCATTCCTCTTCCTGCCGCTTTCCGCGGCATATATTTTGTCTGTCAATATTGTATCGTCCTTCCCTATCACTGTCAAGCGTTTCTCAACAAAAGTCTTGCTTTTCGCCAACGGTGTGCTATACTTTTTCTTGTTGCTTTTACAAGGAGGTGCGGTTGTGAAAGTTCAAAACTCACTCGCTTATATTATGACAGTTTGCAAAGCAATGATATACGGCTCGTCCATTCTCTTTACCGGCGCGCTGCTGAAAAGTACGTCGGTTATGGATGTGCTGGCACTTCGTTTTCTCATCAGCGCCATTGCGTTTCTGCTGCTGGCGGCTACCGGTGTTATCCACGTAAACTTCCGCGGCAAACCCTTGAAAATCCTCGCTGCCACCGCCATCTTTGAACCGGTCTTTTACTTCCTGTTCGAGACCATCGGCGTCGGGCAAACCACTACATCGCTCGCCGGTATTATGTCCGCTTTGTTACCCGTAGTCATTATCCTGTGTGAAACCATTTTTCTGCACGAACGCACCTCGACCATGCAAAAACTGCTGCTTATGCTCAGCATTTCGGGCGTGATTCTCGTTACGGTGCTGACAGGCAACGACAGCAATCAATCCAACAGCGTATGGGGTATCGTGTTCCTCGCGTTGGCATATGCTTCGGGCGCACTCTTTATGATTTGCTCCCGCAAATCCTCGTCGAAGTTCACCTCGGCAGAAATCACCTTTTTTATGACAATGGTCGGTGCGTTGGTGTTCAACGGCATCAATGTGACACGCCATCTGTCCGCCGGCACGATTACCACCTACTTCGACCCGCTGCTTAAATGGGAAAACCTGCTCGGCTTCCTGTTTCTCAGCATCCTCTCCTCCATCATCGCCACCCTTATGAACAACTACGCACTCTCGCGTATTCAGGCGTCCTCCATCTCCGCACTCGGCGGTATCAGCACTATCACCTCGATTTTCCTCGGTGTGATTGTCAACGATGAAACGCTTTTCTGGTATCACTACGTTGGTATGGTTATGATTCTCGTCGGCGGTATCGGTGTTAACTACATCGCACAACGACGGCTGGAAAAATCGCAAAGCAAATAACAAAACCCCGACAGGTACACAACCTGTCGGGGTTCTTTTTTACTTTATGCCGTGCGGGTGTCGCCCCAGAAGAACAGTGCCACCGTACCGGGACCGGTGTGACTGCCGATAGTCGTGCCGATATCCTTAATCTCGACCTTACCATTGAGATTCGGGAAGCTCTCTTCCACCAAATCGGCAACGGCACGCGCATCCTCGTAGCAAGCGGAATGCGAAATGTAGCATTTGCCGGAATACTTCGTTCCGTTCTCGGCGTGCTCGACCATCTGCTCATAGATAGCGCGGATGACCTGTTTCTTACCGCGAATCTTGCTGCGGGGCACGAGCTGACCCTTGTCGTTAACATTCAGAAGCGGGCAGATGCTCAGCAGACCACCGAACCAACCTGCCGCCTTGGAAATACGGCCACCCTTGACAAAGAAGGTCAGGTCGGTCGAGAAGAACCAGTGGTGCAGCTTGTTTTTGTTCTCCTCCGCCCAATCGCGCAGTTCATCAATCGACATTCCCTCATCGCGCAGATCGGCCAGCTTATCCATCAAAAGGCCAAAGCCGGACGCCGCCGCCAGCGAGTCCACAACATAGATTTTGCGCTCAGGATACCGCTCAGCCGCAATCGCCGCCGCGTTGCGAGCGGAGTTAACCGAACCTGAAATACCGGAGGACAGTGCCAGATGAAGCACATCCTTACCCTCGGCCAGCAGGGCGCTGAAATAATCGAGGTATTCGGAGATGTTCACCTGCGAGGTGCTCGTCTCGGCACCCTCGGCCATCATACGATAGAAATCTTCAAACGCAATGGTCTCACCCAAATCGTCGGCATACTCTTTGCCGTCCAGCGAGTAGTGAAAGCAGATGTAACGGATGTCGCGCTCTTCAAAATGCGCTTTCTTAAGATCGGCGGTTGAGCAACAGCTCAGGATGTACAAACTCATATAGTGTCCTCCTAAATTCAGCACACGGCGGTGCTTTTCTTCTGTCACCCAGTATAACACGGAACGCACGCGTTTACACTCTCTTCCCTTGTTTCTTGTCTCTACAACAGAAAACGCCACAGTAGAGGAAGAAAGCACTTCTCTACTGTGGCGAGAATTCTTGAAAATCAAGGTTGTTTTTAGCGGATTATGTCGGTGTTAACCGCCCATCTTGCAGACGAAGCACCCGATCACATCCGGCAACGGTGGTGTCCTTGTGAGAAATCAGTAACACTGCTTTGTCGCTGAGTCCGCGCAAATTGCGAAGCATCTGCTCTTCGGTTTTGGGGTCCAACGCCGAAGTGCATTCGTCCAACAGCAGCAACGGTGCATCGTGCAGCAGCGCACGAGCCACGCCGATGCGTTGCGCCTGACCTTCGGACACGCCGAAGCCCTGCTCACCGATTACCGTATCTAACCCATTCGGCAGCGTGGAGACAAATTCCTCCAGGCACGCGAGGCGAAGCACCTTCAGAATCTCCTCATCCGTCACGTCGCGGAAAAAGGCAATGTTCTGGCGAATCGTTCCGGAAATCAACGTGTTTCCTTGCGGCACATACGCCATCAGGCTGCGGCAGGAAGCACTGACAGATACATCGGTGTCGCCTTCCAGAGCAATACGACCACTGTCGCAGTGATGGATGGCAAGAATCAACTTCATCAATGTGCTTTTGCCGATACCCGACGGGCCAACCAGCGCCACACACTCGCCACGTTCCACCGACAAATCCACACCGCAAAGCACCGGCGTGTCGGCGTCATAGGAAAACGCCACGTCGGAAAGTGCCAAGCGGCGGAAACCGCTGACAAGCGACCGACGGTCTGTCGGAAGTTCCTCAATCTGCTCAGGCTCAATCTCGTCCGTCTGCTGCAACCGCTCGGCAGATGCCAAAATGGCATAATACTGCGAAAGCAACCCGGACGCATTGCGAAGCGGAGACTGCAGTTGCTCAAACACCTGCAACAACGCCGTCAGCGTACCGACCGTCATCGTACCGACAGCAATGCCGAACGCGCACCACAACAGCATAATGTAATACGCCGCTGTCATCACCGCATAAATCGCGGTACTGCCGATAACCTGCAACAGATTGCGGCGCATTTTCCAGCGGAAATGCTCGCCCTGGCGCACATCCAGCTCCGTCTGTGCGGCATCTTCGGCGGCAAAGGCTTTCAGCGACAGCAGATGCGCAAACGCCTCCTGCATAAACGACCGTGTTTTGCCGTATTCCTCCTGGCAGCGCTTGTGAAGCCGCTTCATACCGCTTCCGTAGAAGCGAGAACCGATCATCACGACGACGCCGATGCCAACAACAACCAGCGACAAGCCGGGTGCCAGTATCACCAACAGAATAATACCGCCAATCAGACGAGCAAACAACGAAACCGCGTTGGGAAGCAACCCGGTAACACCTTGCGACACCACCGTAACATCACTGGTCAGGCGAGTGATGAGTTCACCGGAATGATACGAATGCACCGCCGTATAGTCCGCACGCACCAGCGAGGAAAACACCTTTTCACGCAGGCGAATCTCCAGTTTGCCTGCCGCATATACTTTAAGACGACTGGTAACAATGTGCAAGAGAATCTGGCCGATTACCACGCAAACTACCGTGATGGCAGGCGTGTACAGCGACGGGTGCTTTAAGCATTCCCACACTGTGCGGGGTGTATCGCTTTGAAGCAGCGCCTGCGCCGCTTCTAGCAAATCCTTGGACAGCCACGCGAGCCAAAGATATCCCATCGCCGTGGCGGCGCTGAGAACAGACAGCAACAAAACACCCGGCAATTGACGCCGCGTGTTTTGGAACAACCAAGCTCCCGCTGTCTTGTTATGCTTCACGTTTCTTCCTCCTCCGCAATCGGGATACAACACGGAACAGATACGGTCGAACCGGACGCAGCAGCATCCAAAGACTGCTGTACATCCGATACCGCAAGCTGCGGCAGCTGACAGTCTTTCCCTTGCGGATAAACCCTGTCATCACCGCGATAACACACGTTTTCGGCAAACCGACTTCCAGTTCGCTCTGGGCGTCGCCTGCCAGTGTGTAGGTATCTTTTTTCACACGCAAAATGCGATGCAAAACAAACTTTCCGTCAAGGCGACGATACAGCGGCACATCCCCGCGCCGAAGCTTCAGCGGATTGCACGGCGATAAAATCACGCTGTCCCTCTTATGTCGGAACAACGGCACCATACTGCTTCCGGTAACGCCCAGCGTAACGGTCAGGCCCTGTCGGAACGAGTCTTCAATCATCGGCAGCAGTTCCGCCATCGCCACCTGTGTTTCTATCGGCTTCATGCCAACAAATCCGCCGAACGCAGCGACGCAATAAACGTCTCAATGTCCGCCTGCGCCGTGGCAGCATCCACGTCATATTCCGAAAGCATAGCAGCCTGCAATTGCTCTTCGGTACACTCTGCCTGCAGCTTTTCCCACAAAAACGCGCCGGTTTCGTTCAGCTTAATCAGCCCTTTGAAATCCAGCGTCTGGCGACCGACAGCCACCACGACGTACTCACCGCAGATATTGCGCAGGACAAACCCCTCTTTAATCTTCATACCGTCTCATCCTTTCACAGAGAAAGCGTTTCGCGAACCAGTTCCACCGCCTCTTCGCTGATGGTGCATTCCATCAGATAAGCAGGCACGGTCTGCAGCAAACGCATCGTCGTATCCAAAAGCTTTTCGCCCAGCGCCGCATCGTGATACGGCAATTGCAATTCGCGATTGATATATAAAAGCGACTCGGTCGGCGACAAGCGACGAATCTTATTTTCTTCCCCACGCTGTAAGAACACAATCGCACGAAGTGGCGCTTTGGCATTGCTGTTAAGCTCGGTTTTACCGCTCCACGGCGTTCCGTACACCAGCGGCGTGCCATCCTTAGCGAAGCGGATTGCCGGCTTGTCATCGTTAAGCATCACAACGCGCTCACCGTACCGCTGACGCCACAAACCCGTGTGGGTAGATTTACCCGTGCCGGAGGGCGCGGAAAAGACAATACCGTTGCCATCAAATGCCAGCGAAGAACCGTGCAGCACCAAGCCGCCTTGATACGTCAACCGATCGGAGAACACCACACCGGTGAACATATACTCAAAGTCCGTCAGCGACAGGCGCGGATGCGCTCTGTCAATCGGCACTTGAATCTGCGCATCGCTGTAATCCGTCGTGCAGGTAATCGTCTGCAACAGACGACCGCTCTTACTGCCGTAAAGACCGCGTGCGCGGCGACCGTCCGCCAGTTCCGTAACACGCAACCGCTCGTTACAAACAGTGGTCGGGCCGACAGGCGGCGTGATTTCATTCGGCGTCTCGAAGGCGATGCTCAAATCCGCCGCGCCGTCGGAATCATCCCGATACGCCTGCAGGCGATGCTCGAAAAAAGCCTTATCGGTATTGGTCATATCAATGACCATATCCGCAATGCGTACACGCTGCACAGAGCACCCTCCCCTCGCTGCCAAATGGCAATAAAATTGCATTTTATAGTTATCCTATATTATAAAGCAACCTCCCTGTTTTTGTCAATGCTTTATCATTTTTACCAAACCTTGTCTTTTCCTCTTGATTATTCCGTCAAAGTGCGTTATAATAACACTGACTGTGTGGTGGTATACCCATCCACTCTTATAACTCTTTTGCTGTATTTCTACACAGAAAGGTGTGCTGACCGTATGATCCGTATCGAAAACCACCTGGGAACCATCGAAATCTCTCAGGAGTATTTTGCTTATCTGATCGGCAACGCCGTCTCCTCTTGCTACGGTGTCGCCGGTATGGTAAAGAGCGGCACCCGCCAGGGTATCCGTTCGATTTTCTTCCGCCGCGTGTTTGCCGATGAAGGCATCCGTGTGCGCAGCGAGAACAGCCGTCTGGTTGTGGATCTCCACATTTGCGTTATTTACGGTATGAATATTGCCGAGATTTCCAAGAGCATTGTCAACAAAGTCCGCTACACGGTAGAGGAAGCCACCGGCTTGTCCGTTAAGCGGGTTAACGTGTATATCGACGGTATGAAAGCCGAATAATGTCTGCGACGCCGGGTGATATACCCGTGTTCCGAAAAGGAGTGCTACGTTTGATTCAAGGTAAACTACTGCGCGATGCCATGATTTCGGCATCAAACGCCCTGTCTCTGCGCAAGCAGGAAGTCGACGAACTGAACATCTTCCCCGTCCCCGATGGTGATACCGGTACGAATATGTCCATGACGATCTCGGCAGCTGCCCGAGAGCTTTCTCGTCTGCAGGATCCTACCGTCAGTGAAACGGCGGATGCGGCTTCGGCGGCATTGTTGCGTGGTGCGCGCGGTAACTCGGGCGTTATTCTGTCGCTTTTGTTCCGCGGCTTCTCCAAGGGCCTTAAGGGTAAAACCGAAGCCAACGGCGCCGATTTGGCTGCCGCTTTGAAACTCGGTGTGGAAGCGGCTTACAAAGCTGTTATGAAGCCCACCGAGGGTACTATTCTCACCGTTGCCCGCGAAGCAGCCGAAAAGGGTGTTGCCGCCGGCAAAACCGATTCCTCTGTGGAATCGGTCTGGGAGGTTATCTGTGCCGAAGCATATGCTTCGCTGCAGCGCACCCCCGATTTGCTCCCTGTTTTGAAAAAGGCCGGTGTTGTTGACGCCGGTGGTCAGGGTCTTTACATCATCCTGCGCGCGATGCAGGCGGTGTTCCGCGGCGAACCCATTGTTGAGGGTGCGTCTGCTCCTTCCGCTGCCCCCGCTCCCGAACGCAAGGCGAGCGCTGCCGCGACGTTCGATGCAGAGATTACCTTCACCTACTGCACCGAGTTTATCGTCGCCCGCGACAAGGAATGCACCAAAGAGCCCCTGAAACTGCGTGCGTATCTGGAATCCATCGGCGACTGCGTAGTCGTGGTGGATGATGAAGATATCATCAAGGTTCACGTGCACACCAACGATCCCGGTAAAGCACTCTCCAAGGGTGTGGAATACGGTCAGTTTGAAACCGTCAAGGTGGAAAATATGCGTATTCAGCACGAAAGTGCCGGCTGGGTCGATGAACCCGAAGCCGCTGCTCCTCCTGCTCTCGAGCGCGTGGAGCCGGAAGAAGAGTTCGGCTTTGTTTCCGTTGCCGCCGGTGATGGTCTGAAGTCGCTGTTCTCCGATTTGGGCTGTCTGCAGGTGGTTTCCGGCGGTCAGACGATGAACCCCTCCACCGATGACATCCTCAGCGCAATCGAAGCGACCCCCGCCAAGGTGGTCTACGTGCTTCCCAACAACAAGAACATCATTCTCGCTGCCGAGCAGGCGATTCCGCTGGCAGACCGCGAAGTTCACGTTCTCCCCACCCGCACCATTCCGCAGGGCGTTGCCGCTATGCTGGCATTTGATCCCGACGCCGCTGTGAAAGATAATCTCACGGCGATGATGAAAGCGGCGGACAACGTCTCCACCGGTTCCGTCACCTTCGCCGCACGCGACAGCGACTTTGAAGGCCGCAACATTCACGAAGGCGATATTCTGGCATTGGATAACGGCAAGTTGTCCTTCACCGACAAGGATATGCAGTTTGCCGCATTCAAGCTGACCAAGAGTATGGTCAAATCCCGCCGTCTGAGCGGCAAAGGTAGTTCGTTTATCACCATCATGTATGGCGAAGGTGTCAGCCCGAAGAAAGCAAACGCTCTGAAAGCTGCTTTGGAGGAACGCTACGGCAACGACATCGAGATTACCGTTATCAACGGTGGCCAGCCGGTGTACTACTACTTCATCTCGATCGAATAACTTACAACAGCCGATAACGACATGGTCCGTTATCGGCTGTTTTGCAAAGGAAAGGAGGGCTACCTGTGATTACTCCCGAAACCTCGGTTCAATATCTCAAAGGCGTCGGCGAAAAGCGGGCGGCTCTTCTTGCGCGCCTGAACATCCGCACCGTCGGCGATTTGCTGGAACATTACCCCCGCCAGTATGAAGACTGGTCGGCGATTGTTCCTGCGGCGGATGCGCCTCGCGGTGAAGCGTGCTGCATTCGCGGCACCGCGCTGACCGCCCCGGTAGAGCGCCGCGTTCGAAAAGGCCTCTCGCTGTTCACGTTTTCGGTGGCAGACAGCTCCACTGTGGTGCGCGTTACCCTTTTCAACAACCCTTATGCCGCCCAAAAAATCAAGGCAGGGCAACAGTATCTGCTGTTCGGCACGCTGACAGGCGGTCGCTCGCCTGAAATGACTTCACCGCTGATTGAACCGGCGGAAACCGGCGCACGCATCCGCCCCATTTATCCGCTGACAGCAGGACTTACCTCTCGTTATCTGGAGAAGATTACCGCCGCCGCGTTGCTGGAGCTCGACAGCGAACTGGAACGGGATATTCTGCCGCACGAATTGCGTCTGGAGCATCGTTTGTGCGCACGCCGCTATGCCCTTGCCAACATCCACTTCCCCGCTGACCGCGAAGCACTGGAGGCGGCACGCCGCCGTCTGGTGTTTGAAGAGCTGCTTCTTTTGCAGTTGGGGTTAATGGGAATGAAAGGACGGCAGCTAACCGAAACCGCCGTGCGTATTCACAACGATTACACCGCCGATTTCACCTCCGCGCTCCCCTTTACGCTGACGGGTGCGCAACAGCGTGCTGTGGCGGATTGTGTGGCGGATATGCGCCGCAGTGTTCCGATGAACCGCTTACTGCAAGGCGATGTCGGCAGCGGTAAAACCGCCGTTGCCGCCTCGGTTGCCTACACGGCGATTCGCAACGGCTGGCAATGCGTGATGATGGCACCGACCGAAATCCTCGCGCGCCAGCATCAGGCTTCCCTGCAAAAACTGTTTGCCGATAAGCCGAACATCCGCATCGGACTGCTCACCGGTTCGCTCACCAAGGCACAAAAAAACAAAGTGCTGGAACAGGTGGAAAGCGGCGAATGTCAGTTCCTCGTCGGCACACACGCTCTGTTATCCGAAACCGTGAAATTCGCGGCATTGGGTCTGGTAATTACCGACGAACAGCACCGCTTCGGTGTGCGCCAGCGCGCGGCACTCGCCGCCAAGGGTGTTCATCCGCATCTGCTGGTTATGTCCGCCACCCCCATCCCCCGTACACTAGCGTTGATGGTGTACGGCGATTTGGACGTGTCGGTGCTTAACGAATTGCCGCCGGGACGCACCCCGATTGAGACCTATGCTATCGACACCGCCAAGCGCGAACGCGCTTACGGTTATGTGCGAAAGTTCCTGGACGAGGGACGTCAGGCGTATGTCGTGTGTCCTCTGGTTGAAGAGGGCGAAACCGACCTTGTCGCCGCCGAAGCCTACGCCCGCGAGCTGGCCGAAGGCCCGTTTAAAGGCTACTCTGTCGGTCTGCTCCACGGCAAAATGAAAACCAAGGATAAGGACGCAGTGATGCGCGACTTCTCCGAAGGTCGTCTGTCGCTACTGGTATCCACCACCGTGGTCGAAGTGGGTGTTGACGTTCCCAACGCCGTGCTGATGGTGATTGAAAACGCCGAACGCTTCGGTTTGGCACAGCTTCACCAGTTGCGCGGTCGCGTGGGTCGTGGACAGTACGCCTCCACCTGCATTCTGATTTCGGATGCACAAAACGAGGAGGCCAAGCACCGACTCAAAGTGATGTGCGACACCACCGACGGCTTTAAAATTGCCGATGCCGACCTGCAAATGCGCGGCCCGGGTGATTTCTTCGGTGACCGACAGCACGGTCTTCCCGAGCTTCGGATTGCCGACCTGCTCAGCGATATGGAGTTGCTTCACGATGCACAAGCAACCGCCCGTGCATTGCACGAAAGCGACCCGACGCTGGAGAAACCCGAACACCGTCTGCTTCGCGAAGCGGTCACCGCACTCTTCCATCGCAACGGCGAACAAGGACTGAATTAAAAAGGAAGGACACTGTCGTGTCCGTCCTCTCTTGTTTTACAGAATCATCATCAGGTTGTTGAAGTTCAAATCCTTCGCCTTTTTCTGAATCGAGAACCAGTCGATGATGGTAAGAACACCGCAAGCACCGCCGGTGAGCAGCTTCAGAACGCCCATACCGGTATCGCCCAGCATAAAGCGGTCAACACCCCAGCTTCCCAAAAACAGCGAAACCAAGAGCAGGGTCATGGGATCCTTAAATTCCACGGTAGAAAGAAGTGCCAGCTTCTCTTCCGGAGCCTCTGCCAGCTTCTGCTTCAAGTACATCATTTTCTCTGCCGGCAAATACTTCTGATTGGTCATGATGAACATATCGATTTTCTGAGCTTCCATTGTTTTACATCCCCCTAATTAAATTACTCCTTGTACCACCGAGAATACGCGTAGCAAATTGTACACAAATGCACAGACCGCTACTCCGCACAATACAATGCAAGCCGCACGAGACAGGCGCTTCCCGCGGAACATATACCATGCCGCCACCATAACAGCAACGGTCAGCGGAAGAAACAACGCGTTGTATGAAAACGCTTTGTCTATATTTCCTTTTAGGAAAGCCAGCCATGCTCTGGTAACACCACACCCCGGACATGGTATGCCCAACACTTCGTAGAAAACACACCCGTTACCCAAAAGGAGTCCCATTACCACCAGAAACAGTGTACCTCGTATCGCTTTTTTCATTGCACGCCTCTCTTTAAAGTACAATATCAAAATACCATAGTATTTCTATATTGTCAAGTAAAACTATTACAATAGTATTGTAATATTTACTTTTCGAGGTGCACTGTTATGCTGAATGAAAACATCCGCTCGCTTCGTCTGGCCAAGGGTACTTCGCAGGTTGAGTTGGCTGCCGCGCTGGGAGTTACCAAGCAAAGTGTTTCCAACTGGGAAAACGACAACATTCAACCGTCAATTGAAATGCTGGTTAAGCTGGCTCGTTATTTTGGCGTTACTACCGATTATCTGCTAGGACTTTCCTCGGAAAAGCAATTGGACGTCTCCGGTTTGGATGACAACACGGTCGCTACCCTGCGCGACCTTGTAAAAGCATTAAAGCGTAAATAACACAAAAAGGACGGACACTGTCGTGTCCGTCCTTTTCTGTTATTCGTTTATACCTGCACGAAGCCGAGTTTTTTCATAGCCTTGCCCAGCGTGCGACCTGCCACGCGTGAGGCGTTTTCCGCGCCGGATTTCATCAGCGCTTCGAGCTGTGCTTTGTCCTTCATCAATTCGGCAAAACGCGCCTGAATGGGAGCAAGCTCCACCGCAACTGCCTCGCCGACAGCCGTCTTGAAATCGCCGTAGCCGCGACCGTCGAACTCCTGCTCGATGGCTTCCAGGCTCTTGCCGGTAACCGCCGAGTAAATCTCCATCAGGTTGTTGATGCCATCCTTGCCGGGAGCATAACGCACCTTGGCTTCGCTATCCGTCACCGCACGGCGGAACTTGCGCAGAATGGTATCCGTATCGTCTTTGAGCGAGATAAACGCATTCTGGTTTTCGTCCGACTTGGACATCTTCTTGAGCGGATCCTGCAGCGAACGCACACGCGCACCGGTCTTCATAATGTACGGTTCCGGCACGGTAAAGGTGTTGGCATACAAGTTGTTAAACCGCTGAGCCAAATCACGGGTCAGCTCGCAATGCTGCTTCTGATCTTCGCCGACAGGAACGTACTGCGGCTGATACAGCAGAATATCCGCCGCCATCAGTGCCGGATAGGTAAACAGACCGGCGTTGATGTTATCCGCGTGCTTGGCAGACTTGTCCTTGAACTGCGTCATACGGGACAGTTCGCCAAACTGCGTATGGCAGGACAGCAGCCACGCCATCTGCGCGTGCTCCGGCACCTGCGACTGAACAAACAACAGCGACTTATCGGGGTCCAAGCCGATAGCGAGCAGCAGCGCGAACATTTCGCGAATCTGCTGGCGCAGCTTGGCGGGATCCTGACGCACGGTGATAGCGTGGAGATCGGCAACCGCAAAGAAGCAATCAAACGACTCCTGCATCGCCACCCAGTTGCGAAGGGCACCAAGATAGTTGCCAAGCGTGGGGGTGCCGGTGGGCTGAATACAGCTGAGTGCGCGCGGCAGGCGTTCGGTTTCGACGGGTTTTGTCATTTCTTCCATGAAAAATCATCCTTAGCACAAAATCTTTTTCTTATAATACCACACTTACATTGACTTTTTCAACCAAAAATTGTAATATATCAGTATATATGTATTTCTTTTATCAAGGAGGCCCTTTATGAGCGCCCTGCAAGAACTTGCCGATCTGTTATTTCCCAATGTAACCGAAACCCCGGAGGATTGCGAACGCCGCTATCCCCCGCGTCAATTGCCGGAAGGCGCCCGTGTGGTGCGTATCGCCCCTTCCCCGACCGGCTACCTGCACCTCGGTGTGCTGTTTACCGCCACCGTCAACTTTTTAACGGCGCAAGCCTCCAAAGGCGTGTTCTTCTTCCGCTTGGAAGATACCGATAAAAAGCGCGAGGTCGATGGCGGTGCCGCCGACATTCTCGCAGGACTTCGCCAATACGGCCTGGTCATCGACGAGGGCTACGAAGCGCCCGGTCAAGAAACCGGAAACTACGGTCCGTATCGTCAGAGCGACCGTGCGCCTCTGTATCACATTTTTGCAAAATCCCTGCTGCTGCAAGGTCTTGCTTACCCCTGTTTCTGCACGCCGGAGGAGCTGGATGCCACCCGCGCGAAGCAGGAGGAAAACAAGCTGCGCACCGGTTACTACGGCGAGTATGCTTCCTGCCGTTCGCTGAGCATCGAGGAAGCCATCGAAAAGGTACGCGCCGGTCAGCCGTACGTGCTGCGTCTTCGCTCCCCCGGCGATGAATCCCGCCGCGTGAAGTTTGACGACGTGATTAAGGGCACGATTGAAATGCCGGAAAACGATCAGGACATCGTGTTGCTGAAAACCGACGGTATCCCGACTTACCACTTCGCCCATGCGGTGGACGATTATCTGATGCGTACCACCCACGTTATCCGTGGTGACGAATGGATTGCCTCTGTGCCGATTCATCTGCAGCTGTTCCGTGTGCTGGGCGTGAAACCGCCGAAATATGCGCATGTCAGCCCTATTATGAAGGAGGACAACGGCGGCAAGCGTAAGCTTTCCAAGCGTAAAGACCCCGAAGCAGCCGTTCACTTCTATGCCGAGCAGGGCTATCCTGCCGACAGCGTACAGGAATACCTGCTCACTATCGCCAACAGCGATTATGAAGAGTGGCGTCGCCGCAACGCCGGTGTGCCGCGCAGCGCGTTCCCCTTCAATCTGAAGAAGATGAGCGTCTCGGGCGCATTGTTTGACCTGAACAAGCTCAACGACGTCAGCAAAAACGTCATTGCGACGATGGATGCCGAGACCGTCACCAAGCACGTTTTGGATTGGGCACGCGAGCAGGATACCGCTTTCTATGAAAAGCTGACCGCTGATCCTGCGTTCACCCTCGGCATCTTCTCCATCGATCGCGGCGGTCCCAAGCCGCGTAAGGATCTCTCCCGTTGGAATGAAGTGCCGGAGTACACCGCGTATTTCTTTGAGCGTCCCACCGAATTCCCCTGGCCGGAGCAGTTGGCGGCCGAAGATATCCGCGCCATTCTTGCCGCGTATCCCGCTGTTTACGATCCCACGCAGGACAAGCAGGCGTGGTTCGATACTATCAAGGCGCTGTGCCCGGATTTGGGCTTCTGTCCCGAAATCAAAGAGTACAAACAGCAGCCGGACGCCTACAAAGGTCACGCCGGCGACGTCAGCACCGTTATCCGTGTGGCGATTACCGGTCGCCGCAACACGCCGGATTTGTGCGGTATTATGAGTTTGCTCGGTAAGGATGAGGTAATCGCACGCCTTGCCGCCGCTATGGAAACACTCTGAGGAGGATCACTTATGTCTGAAGAACGCGTAATTGCCACCGAAATGGGCGGCAACTTTATCCACGATATCATTGACGAGGAGCTCAAGCCCGACGGCCGTTGCTACGGTCTGCAGGTGCACACTCGTTTTCCGCCGGAACCCAACGGCTATCTGCACATCGGCCACGCCAAGGCCATCTGCATCGACTTCGGTACGGCGGTGAAGTACGGCGGTATCTGCAACCTGCGTATGGACGATACCAACCCCACCAAAGAGGATGAGGAGTACGTCGACGCCATTCAGGAGGACATCCACTGGCTGGGTTACGACTGGGATGACCGCTTCTTTTTCGCCTCCGACTACTTCGAGACGATGTACGACATCGCCGTGTCGCTGATTAAGAAAGGCCTCGCCTACGTCTGTGAGCTGTCTCCCGACGAAATGCGCGCAAACCGCGGTGATCTTACGCATCCCGCTGTCAGCCCCTATCGTGATCGCCCGATTGAGGAAAGCTTGGACCTGTTCGCCCGTATGCGTGCCGGTGAGTTCGGCGACGGCGCGATGACGCTGCGTGCCAAGATTGACCTGGCAAGCGGTAACTTCAATATGCGCGACCCGGTTATCTATCGTATCAACCATGCGCCTCACCATCGTCAGGGCGACCGTTGGTGCATCTATCCGATGTACGACTTCGCTCATCCGCTGGAGGACGCTATCGAGGGTATCACCCACTCCCTCTGCTCGCTGGAATTTGAGGATCACCGTCCGCTGTACAACTGGGTGGTGGAACACGCCGATCTGCCCGGCAAACCCCGTCAGATTGAGTTTGCTCGTCTGAACATCAACTACACCGTGATGTCCAAGCGTAAGCTTCGCCAGCTGGTGGAGGAAGGCTTCGTCTCCGGTTGGGACGATCCCCGTATGCCCACCCTGCGCGGTCTGCGCCGCCGTGGTTATACTCCCGCTTCGGTTCGCAACTTCATCGAGCGCGTGGGCGTTGCCAAGGTTCCCAGCACCGTCGAAGTCGCTCTGCTGGAGCACTGCCTGCGTGAAGACCTGAACGAAAACGCGACCCGCGCGATGGCAGTGCTTCACCCGGTTAAGCTCACCATCACCAACTACCCCGAAGGCGAAAGCGAAACCTTTGCGATGGAAAACCATCCCTCCTATCCGGAGCGTGGCACGCATCCCGTTTCGTTCTCCCGCACGCTTTGGGTAGAGCAGGATGACTTTATGGAAGAGCCTGTCAAAGGTTACTTCCGCCTGTTCCCCGGTAACGAGGTTCGTCTGAAGTCGGCGTATGTGGTTCGTTGCACCGGCTGCGTCAAGGATGAAAACGGCAATGTGGTGGAAATCCTTGCCACCTACGATCCCGAAACGCGCGGCGGTAACACACCCGATGGCAGAAAAGTCCGCGGCACCATCCACTGGGTCGATGCCGCTACCGCCAAGAACGCCGAGGTTCGCCTGTACAGCTCGCTGTTCTCCGATGCCGAACCTGAAGGCGGCGACAAGAGCTTCCTCGATTGCCTGAACGAGGCTTCGCTGGAAACGCTCACCGATTGTAAGGTGGAAGCGAATGTCCTCCCCGCACAGGCTCCCACCGCGTTCCAGTTCCTGCGTTTGGGTTATTTCTGCATTGACAACGTTGACAGCACCGACGCTGCACCCGTTTTCAACCGTGCCGTCTCGCTGAAAGACAGCTTCAACAAGAAATAAGAACAACAAAGAAGCGCCCCTCCGACAAGGAGGGGCGCTTTTCATTTGCTATTTAGATAGTGCCGTCATCATCGGCGTTGCGGTTGTCTCTCGACAGTTTCTTGCCGCGACGCAGTTCGCTTTCGCTATACTGCTTCGGCACAACCGATTCCTCGCGTTCTTTGGTGCGACCCATATCGATAAACACAGGCTCTTCCTTTTTGCCCTGCGCTTCCTCTTCGCTGACCTCCAGGTTCAGGTCATTGCGCTTGTCGACATCCTCGTTGGGATGCTCCTTGTAGTAAGGATCGATAATGGCGCGTTTAACCAGCGGGAAAATCGTAAACTGGATAAGGAACGAACGGAACGCCGGCAGGAAGAAGATATACAGCGCCAGCACAAAGGGAATCGCAAACCAGAAGAAATTGAGCAGAAGTACGATTACCAGCGCATAAACGGCAATCAGCGTCAGCGAGATAATCAGATTCTGCTTCACGCCTGCCATGGCGAACAGCACGCTGTTGCGAATCAGCTGACGCAGCGACATACGGAACGTAATGAGCTGCAGATAGAGGTAATACCGCGTAAAGAAGAACATCATCACCATAAACAGCGACAACGCCACCGGGATAATCGACAGGAAAGAAAACTCCGCCGCCGACACCGCCGACACCCAGTAGAAGTACAGGGCAAACAGCATAATCGCGCCAACCACCAGTTCCAGAATACCGACGATGAGCGCCTGCTTCCAGTTTTTCTTGATGGTCTCAAAGAAATCAGCTTTGATGAACGCGTGCTTCTCGCGCGCGTAGTTACGCGTGATATATGTCAGACCCGCCTGTGCCAGACCTTGCGTGACAATCGGCAACGACACCAGCACATACAACATATTGGCGATTGCCAGTTTCCAGAACTTGCGGCCATACAACTCCCAGAATTTAAAAAATGCTTTCTTTTGCGGTTCGTCCTTCGACACGCCGGGACCCGGCGCGCTTTGATCGAACATACCGAACAATCCTGCCATACAGATACTCCTTTTCTTGCACTTCCTACAACCAACCTGCAAACAGCAACCGCATCACCACATCCAGCGCACCGGCGCCGAAGAGCAGCAAAAGCAGCAGCAAAAAACGAACACAGTATAAGCGAAACTCCTGCCACAGCCCACCGCAGTGCGCTGAACGCGGAAGCAACAGTCCGGTAAGCCGCACCGACATTCGCAGTGCTTCGGAGGAAGCCATCAGCAGCGCAACCGCTTCCATCACCGAATGCGGCAAAAGCACCGCCGCTATTACCAGAAGTCCACTCCAGCCATCGGCGTAATAATGGGTTTGTACCAATCCAAGGCCCACGCCCCAAAATATAGGCACAACAACCGCCGACGGTGCTCCGCAAGCGGAAAGACCGGAGATGAACAATACTGTGAGCAACAAAACAGGTTGAAAACAGGATTCAAACAGCTGTGAAAACGCGCCGGAAAATCCGCGCGGAACACGCTCCAGTACCAAAAGTTTTGACCAAACCGACGGCTGTATCACGGCATACAGCACCATACCGAGCACGCAGCCGAAAACCGCCAGCAATAAGAACAATAAGAGTCGACGATTGTCAGCCAAAAAACGTCTTGTATGGTTTGTCCGTTTCCGTTTCATTGGTTATTCCTCCATTCTTCGCAAGACATCCTATGCCGAGCGAAGCAGAAATATAACCGAATGAAAACCAAAAATCGGGGCGGATGGTTCCGCCCCGTTTTCGTTTGTGTTACCGACGCTTCAGGTTGACGCCGACGATACCACCAAGGGCACCGCACCCAACAGACAAAGCCAATTTCAGAAACAATGATACGCCCTGCACCGTCTGTTCCACATCCAAACCGGCAATCGCCGTGATGAAGAACAACAGCATTCCGCAACCGACACCGTACAGCAACCCGCGTTCACGAGAACTGCGTGCTGCGGCGAATCCGCCAAACAGTGCCGCCAGTGATAAAATCACCACCGCGACCGGCATCACCGCTGCTTGAGGCAACCAACCGGAAGCCAGTACCGCCGCTGCTGCAAACAAAAGCAGCAGACAGGAAACTGCCCCAACGCCTACACCGATTGCTACAGGACGAACGATTCCGGATACAACGGACGAACTTTCTCTGCGCGTGCTCATCCTCTTCCCCCGCTTTCACTTTGATGACAATCAAAGTTTATGCGGCTGTCGAAGAGAATAGTACCGTCACGTCAGATTAGATATCATCATCGTCATCGTCGTCATCATCGACGTCGTCGTGAACAGTGTTGCAGCTCTGCATAGCCCACTTTTTGATGACCATCTTGCTGCGGTCCACGCTGGTCTCGATAACAAACGTGTCCTCTTTGATAGTGACAATGCGACCGCAGATACCGCCGATGGTGGTGATTTCGTCACCCACACGGACGCTCTCGCGCATTCTCTGCTCTTCCTTCTGCTTCTTTTTCTGCGGACGAATCATCAGGAAATACATAACACCGATGATGGCACCCCACATTACGAGCATACCGGCCAATTCCATAGTTAACACCTCCAAAATAATCGCCTATAATTATACCTAATTATTGCCACAAAAGCAAGTGGAAACGAAAAAAAGATGAAAAAGTTTACAATTAGATGCGGCGGTCCAACACACCACGGTACTTACGGTAAAACTCTTCAAACGTACCGTTGTCCAACGCTTCACGAATGCGCTCGGTAAGCGTGTTGTAAAAGTACAGGTTGTGCATCACACAAAGCCGCATCGCCAGCATTTCATTCGCCTTGAACAGATGGCGGATGTACGCACGCGAATGGCGGCGGCAGGTCGGACAATCGCAGGATTCATCCAACGGCAGCGGGTCGTGCTCGTACTTCTGATTCAGCATATTGCGATGCCCCTCCCACGTAAACACGTGAGCATGGCGTGCGTTACGCGCAGGCATTACGCAGTCGAACAAATCGATACCGCGATATACGCCCTCCAAAATGTTTTCCGGCGTACCGACACCCATCAGGTAACGCGGCTTGTTTACAGGCATATGCGGCACAACGGCATCCAGAACGCGGTACATATCCTCGGTCGGCTCGCCGACTGCCAGACCGCCCACCGCATAACCGTCCAAATCCAGTTCGGCAATCTCCTGCATATGACGGATGCGCAAATCCTCATACGTACAGCCTTGATTGATACCAAACAGCCACTGCTTCGGATTAATGGTATCCGGCTGCTGACGCAGCTTTTCCATCTCCGCAGCGCAACGCTTCAGCCAACGAGTCGTCCGTTCGCAGGAACGCGCGGAATAATCATACTTCGCGGGGTTTTCCACACACTCGTCGAACGCCATAGCGATGGTCGAACCCAGCTTCGACTGGATACGCATACTCTCTTCCGGGCCGATGAACAACCGACGACCGTCAATGTGCGACGAGAACGTTACGCCCTCTTCGCTGATACGGCGCAGTTTGGCAAGCGAAAACACCTGAAATCCGCCGCTATCGGTCAGAATCGGGCCGTTCCAGCCGGTAAAACCGTGCAGGCCACCCATCTCGCGCACCAAATCCTCACCGGGACGCAGATGCAGGTGATATGTGTTGCAAAGCTGTACCTGACACTTGATATCCGCCAAATCGTATGCCGACACCGCGCCTTTAATCGCGCCGCAGGTCGCCACATTCATAAACGCCGGGGTCTGCACCGTGCCGTGCGGCGTTTCCAGAACGCCGCGGCGCGCTGCACCACAGGTTTTAACAATTTCCATAACTAACTCCTTTTATCGGATCATCATCGCATCGCCAAAGCTGAAGAAACGGTACCGCTGCTCCACCGCATAGCGGTACGTTTCCATCGTAAGCTTGTGTCCAGCCAGCGCGGAAACCAGCATAATCAGCGTACTTTCCGGCAGATGGAAGTTGGTGATAAGTCCGTCCAGCACCTGGAACTCATAGCCGGGATAAATGAAAATCTCGGTCCAGCCCTCCGCCGCCTTAACAACGCCATCGGTCAGTCCCACACTTTCCAGTGTACGGCAACTGGTCGTTCCGACGGCAAAGACGCGACCGCCCTCTGCGCGGGTGCGATTGATGAGCTCGGCGGTTTCTTCGGACAGTTCGTAATGCTCGGAATGCATCTTGTGATCCAGGATATTTTCCTCTTTCACCGGACGGAACGTGCCAAGTCCCACGTGAAGCGTGACAAAACCGATGTTGACGCCTTTATCACGCAGACGCTGCATCAACTCCGGCGTGAAATGGAGTCCCGCCGTCGGCGCAGCCGCCGAACCGAGTTCGCGGGAATAAACCGTCTGATACCGTTCTGTATCTTTCAGTTCGTGCGTAATATAATGAGGAAGCGGCATCTGACCGATGCGCTCCAGCAAGGTGTAGAAATTACCCTCGTAGATAAACTTTACCAAGCGATTGCCGCCGGGGAGAATCTCCAGCACCTCGGCATCCAATGCACCGTCACCAAAGGTAAGCACATTGCCGGGGCGCGCTTTCCGACCGGGGCCTGCCAGCACTTCCCAAACGTCTTTGCCACGCTGGTTAAGAAGCAACAGTTCCACCGCAGCGCCCGTTTCCTTACGGCAACCGTAAAGGCGCGCAGGCAGCACTCGACTGTCGTTAAGAATCAGGCAATCGCCGGGAGAAAGCAGGTCAACAATATCATAAAAATGCTTATCCTGACGCTGACCGGTTGCTTTGTCCAGCACCAGCAGACGGGAACTGTCGCGCTGTTCCAGCGGGTCCTGCGCGATGAGTTCCTCAGGAAGGTCGTAATAAAAATCCTGTCGTTTCATTTCCATTAAAAATCGTACTCCGTTTGGGCAAAGGTCGCCCTGCTATTATTGACATCTTCACCACATAATGCTACAATAGTAGACGACAAAAGTCAAGTGGATATCCGGGATTCTGTTTGCATTTCAAAACTTGCATTTTCCGGCATACTCCCCCTAAATTTTCTTTCCGGAAAGGATCGTAATTGTATGAAAACTTATAACGTCGGTATTATCGGCTGCACCGGTATGGTCGGTCAGCGCTTTGCCACTTTGCTCGCCGAGCATCCGTGGTTCAATGTCAGCGTTCTCGCTGCCAGCCCACGCTCTGCCGGAAAGACGTATGAAGAAGCCATCGGCGACCGCTGGGCGATGACCTCGCCTCTGCCGGAATCGCTGAAGGATATGATTGTTTACGACGCTTCCAACGTGGAAGAAGTTGCCGCCAAGGCGGACTTCGTTTTCTGCGCTGTCGATATGCCGAAGGATCAGATCCGTGCTTTGGAAGAGGCGTATGCCAAGGCCGAATGCCCGGTGGTTTCCAACAACAGCGCTCACCGCAACACGGCGGATGTTCCTATGATTATCCCGGAACTCAATGCCGACCACGTGGAGGTCATCCCCTATCAGCGCCGTCGTCTGGGCACCAAGCGAGGCTTCATCGCGGTTAAGTCCAACTGCTCGCTGCAAAGCTATGTTCCGGCGCTGTTCCCGCTGTCCAAGTTTGGCGTCACCAAAGCGCTGGTGTGCACCTATCAGGCCATTTCCGGCGCAGGCAAGACGTTTGAGCGTTGGCCCGAAATGGTGGATAACCTCATCCCCTACATCGGCGGTGAAGAGGAAAAATCCGAGCAGGAGCCGCTGAAAATCTGGGGTCGCGTAGAGGACGGTGTTATCGTCCCCGCCACCTCCCCCGCTTTCACCGCACAGTGCCTGCGTGTGCCTGTCACCGACGGCCACTTCGCCGCTGTGTTCTGCTCGTTTGAAAAGAAGCCCACCCGCGAAGAAATTCTGGAGACTTGGGCATCCTTCCGCGGTCGCGCTCAGGAACTGGATCTTCCCAGCGCGCCCAAGCAGTTCCTGCACTACTTTGAAGAGGACAATATGCCCCAGACTCGCCTGCATCGCGGCCTGGAAGGCGGTATGGCGATTTCGTTGGGTCGTCTGCGCGAGGATTCGCAGTATGACTACAAGTTCGTCGGTCTGTCCCACAACACCCTGCGCGGCGCTGCCGGCGGTGCTGTTCTTCTCGCCGAGCTGCTGTGCGCAGAAGGCTACATGGACTAAGTAACCCCCAAAAGGAGGTCACCGTATGAGTAAACCGGCCATTTTCACCGGCGCCGGTGTGGCAATCATCACACCGATGAATCCGGACGGAAGTATCAATTACGAAAAATACCGCGAGCTCATTGATTTCCAAATTGAAAACGGCTCCGATGCCATCGTGGCGGTCGGAACCACGGGCGAAGCTCCCACGCTGGACGATGCCGAGCATCTCGAAGCCCTGCGTGTGGCGATTGAGCAAACCAACGGCCGTGTCCCGGTGATTGCCGGTACCGGTTCGAACAACACCGAGCACGCCATTTATATGTCGCGTGAGTCCAAGGCGATGGGTGCTGACGGTTTGCTTCTGGTAACGCCGTATTATAACAAGACCTCACAGCGCGGTCTGATTGCTCATTACAGCAAAATCGCCGCTTCTGTTGATTTGCCGATGATTCTGTATAACGTTCCCTCCCGCACCGGCGTCAATCTCAAGCCGGAAACGGTTGCCGAACTGTACAAGATTCCGCAGATTAACGCCATCAAGCAGGCCAGCAACAACCTGTCGGAAACGGCAGTACTGGCGTCGCTGTGCGATATTCCGATTTACTCTGGCAATGATGACCTCATTGTCCCCACGCTGTCTTTCGGCGGCAAGGGCGTCATTTCGGTGCTGTCTAACGTTGTCCCCCGTGTGGTTCACGATTTGTGTGCAGCGTGGTTCGAGGGCAATACCGAAGAAAGCCTGCGACTGCAACTGGAATATCTCGAGCTTGCCAATGCGCTGTTTATGGATGTTAATCCCATCCCTGTCAAAGAGGCTATGAACCAGATGGGCTGGAACGTCGGCGAATGCCGTCTCCCGCTGTGCGAGATGGATGAGGCTTCCAAAGAACGTCTGCACAAGGTATTACAGCGTTATTCTTTGGTATAAACGCTGTACAGAAAGGATGTTTGTATGATCAGGTTGATCGTTTGCGGCTGCAACGGTAAAATGGGCCGCGCCATCACGGCGTGCGTCAAAGAACGCTGCGACTGCGAGATTGTTGCCGGCTTTGACCGCAACACCGAAGCAACTGCCGGATATCCCGTCTATGCAAACCCGGCCAACTGCGACATCGAAGCCGATGTGATTATCGATTTTTCGCATCCCTCTGCCCTGCCCGGCGTGTTGGCGTATGCCACCACCCACGGCATCCCGGCGGTGATTGCGACCACCGGTCTGTCTGACGAAGACGTGTTGTCTGTTCAGGACGCCGCGCAAAAGGTGGCTGTGTTCTCCAGCGCCAATATGTCGCTGGGTGTCAGCCTGCTGGCAGAACTTGCCAAAAAAGCGGCTTCTGTGCTGGGCAATACCTTTGATGTGGAGATTATCGAGAAGCATCACAATCAAAAGGTTGATGCGCCGTCCGGTACGGCACTGATGCTGGCGAATGCTGTTGGCGAGGGACTTTCCTATACCCCCAAATACGTTTACGACCGTCAGTCGGTGCGTGAGAAACGCAGTGCGCACGAAATCGGCTTCAGCTCGGTTCGCGGCGGCACGATTGTGGGTGAGCACGAAATCCTGTTTGCGGGACACGACGAATGCATCACGCTATCGCATACCGCTATGTCGAAAGAGATTTTTGCTGCCGGTGCGGTAAGCGCCGCGGCGTTCCTTATCGGCAAACCTGTCGGTCTGTACACGATGAAAGACCTGATGAAATAACCGCAAAAGATAAAGGGAGGAAACCACGAGGTTTCCTCCCTTTTTTGTGTGCTTATTTACACTCGAACGACTGGCAATCCGTGCACTCGCACATGGTCGGGTTCGCTTCGTGCGTACCCACCTTAATCGAGTTCAGAGAGCAGTAGTTGCCCTGCGTGCAATGATAGCGACACTGCTGCACAGAACACTGAATCGCCTTGTTTTCCTTGCAAGTATTTTCCATACCGGTACCTCCTTCAACTGCGTTGCGACGAACACATTGCATCCGTCAAAGATAGTATACCCATATGGTTTCGGATTACCCAACAGGAAAAATTTGAAAAATCAGACCCAAGGTGTCCAGGTACCGCTGGTCGAGCGCGGCGAAATGCTGGGTTCGTCGCCACCACCATCAGCAACATCCAGACCGGAGTCCAACAAATAGGGTTCTACCGTCAAAGTCATCCATTCAAAAGTCGGTGCCGTGTATTCGCTCTTCATCTCTCGGTTCATAAACTACACCCTTTCCCTTATTCTTCGGTAACTTCGCCCAGGATATTACGCAACTCTTCCACGCCCTCACCGGACAGTGAGGAAAACGGAAGATAATACAACCCCTCATACTCGGAAAACTCTTCTGCAAACATCTGCAACTGCTTTTCGCGCTCGGTACGGTTAAGCTTGTCCGATTTGGTGAGCACCACCATAAACGGAACGCCGCACTCGGTCAGATACTGCAGCATCTGACGGTCATCTGCCGTCGGCTTGTGCCGCATATCAATCAGCTGAAGCACCAGCCGCAAATCGCGGTCATCGCCTAAATACTGACCGATTGCTTGCGAAAAGCGGTTTTTCTCCGCGTGAGACAACTTGGCGTAACCGTAACCCGGAAGATCCACCAGCCGCATCGTATCCAACCGATAGAAGTTGACCGTGATGGTTTTACCGGGCGTGGCGCTGGTACGCGCCAGCGATTTACGGTTCAGAACACGATTAATCAGCGAGGATTTACCCACGTTGGAACGGCCGGAAACCGCCACTTCAGGCAATGTACAGGGCGGCAACTGACTGCCGAGACCGGCCGATAATTCAAACTGTGCGGACTCGATTTTCATCGTTACCGCCTCCTTTCTCACTGCGATACCAGGGCCGTTTCAATCACGGTATCCATAGTTTTTGCGGTCACAAACCGCAACTTACCTTTGACCGCCTCATCCAACTCTGCCAAATCCGGCTCGTTGGCCTGCGGAATGACCACCGTCGTCAAGTGATGACGATACGCAGCCATCGATTTCTCTTTCAAGCCGCCGATGGGAAGTACTCGACCACGCAGCGAAATTTCGCCGGTCATTGCCACATCGTGGCGCACGGGAATGCCCGTCAGTGCCGACACCATCGCCGTTGCCATCGTCACACCTGCCGAGGGGCCATCCTTCGGAACCGCTCCCTCCGGCACGTGAATATGAATGTCCTTGGTCTTATAGAAATCGCCGTCAATATTCCAACGATCGGCGCGAGAACGAACGTAGCTGATAGCAGCACGGGCGGATTCTTTCATCACATCGCCCAGCGAACCGGTAAGTTCCACCTTGCCGGTACCCTCAAGTACAGCTACTTCAACCGGCATTGTCTCACCGCCCACAGCGGTCCATGCCAAGCCGTTGACAACACCAACCTCGTCACAACGCGTGGTGGTATCTTCCTTGAAACGACGCGGACCGAGATACTCTTCCATCGTTTCGGGACGCACGGTAAGCGAAGCCGCTTCGCCCGATACGATTTTCTGAGCGCATTTGCGGCACAGCGTGGCAATGCAGCGCTCCAGATTACGCACACCACCCTCACGGGTATAGCCATCAATCAGCAAACGCAGCGACGCATCCGTGATACGCAGTTTGCGACCGTTAAGGCCGTTCAGCTTGAGCTGCTTTTTCACCAAATGCTCACGCGCGATATGGAACTTCTCCTCTGCCGTATAGCTCGACAGCGTAATAACGTCCATACGGTCATACAGCGGTGCAGGAATCTCATCCGCGTTGTTGGCGGTGGTGATAAACAGCACCTGCGAGAGATCGTACGGAAGCTCCAGATAATGGTCGCGGAACGCAACGTTCTGTTCGGTATCCAGCACTTCGAGCAACGCCGAAGAGGGATCGCCGTTGTGCGCCGCCGCCAGCTTATCAATCTCATCCAGCAAAATCAGCGGATTGGAAGTCTTCGCCTGAGTCAGCGCCTCGACAATACGACCCGGTTTGGAGCCGATATATGTACGACGATGACCACGGATTTCCGCTTCATCACGCACGCCGCCCAGCGACACGCGTACGTAGGTTCTGCCAAGCGCTTCCGCAATGGATTTAGCAATCGACGTCTTACCGACACCGGGAGGGCCCACCAGACAGATGACCTGCCCCTTGGTGCCACCGGTCAGGCAACGAACCGCCAACAGCTCCAGAATACGCTCTTTTACCTTTTTAAGGCCATAATGGTCACGATCCAGGATAGTGGCGGCACTGTCCAAATTCAGCCGTTCCTCGGAATACACGCCCCACGGCAACGCGAGACAGGCGTCCAGATACAGCCGCACAACCGTTGCCTCGTGCGAACCGAACGGCATCTTCGCAAGACGGTCACATTCCTTAATCAGCTTCTGCTCCACCTCTTCGGGCAGGTGACGTTCACGGATGGTGCGGCGCAGTTCCTCCGCCTCCCCCACCGGATCATCCTCATCGCCCAGTTCGGAAGCAATCGCCTTCATCTGCTCGTGCAGATAGTAATCGCGCTGGTTTTTATCGATAGCCGCCTGTACGCGCTTTTCGATGCCGCGCTCAAGTTCGAGGATATCCACCTCGGTGGCAAGCAACTTCAGCAAGCTTTGCAAACGGTTTTCCGCCATCACCGCATCCAGAATCGGCTGCTTTTCGTCCACAGACGCAGGCAGACGATCGGTAATGCGATCCGCCATCTGCGCCGTGTCACGAACATCGGCAACCGCACGGCGGGTATCTTCATCGATTTCACCCGAAAGGATGGCGTAACGCTCGAACAGCGTCAGGCATTCACGACGATACGCGATACTTTCCGCCTCGTCGGTAAAACGGCGGGTCAGGCATTCCTTGACCTCCACCATACACACAGGCTCGTTTTGCACCACAGTGCGAATGCGAGCGCGATACAGCGCTTCCACCATAATGCGCAGCGTATTGGACGGCATATGCAGCACCTGACGAACACGTACCACAACACCGGTTTTATGCAATTGTTCGATGGTGGGATCTTCTACGGAAACATCCTTTTGAGAGACCAAAAACAGGCACTGATCCTCACCCATCGCCTCGTGCAAGGCAGCAATGGATTTTTCGCGTCCCACGTCAAAGGTGACCGTTGTACCGGGAAACACCACCAAGCCGCGCAAAGCAAGCAACGGCAGTGTGGACACGCGGGAAATCCGATTTTGTATTGATTTCATGGTTTCTTTCACTCCTGTTGTCCGGCATTCCAACCGAACGGGTACACAACAAATATTGTTGTCGAGAAATGCGCGAAAAGTCAGCAACCGGGCGCACAACGGCGACGACTGCTGACCTTCGGAATTGAATTGTTATGCCGTCACCTTACGACGAGCCGGTTTTTTACCGGGTGTCTTGATGCGGGTGGGCTTCTTTTCCGGATTCTTGATAAGCTCCGGCATAGCGCCATCCTGCACGCAAGCACGCGTAATGACGACCTTTTCCACCGTGTAATCGGTGGGCAGTGCGAACATAAGCTCCGTCAGCAATTCTTCCATCACCGAACGCAAGCCACGTGCACCGGTATTGCGCTTGAGCGTTTCTTCCGCAACCGCCGCCAACGCATCCGGCTCGAAAACAAGCTCCACGCCATCCATCTTCAGCAAACTGACGTACTGCTTAAGCAGAGCGTTACGCGGCTTGCTGAGAATCTGAATCAGCGCATCCACATCCAGCGGCTGCAGTGCCGTGATAACCGGCATACGACCGACCAGTTCGGGAATCAAACCGAACTTGATAAGATCCTGCGGCACGACCTGGCGGTACATTTCGCCCTGATCCAGATCCTTCTTCGACTTGACTTCGTTGCCGAAGCCCATCGCACCGGAGGAAACACGCTTTTCAACAATCTTTTCGATACCGTCGAACGCACCACCCAGAATAAACAGGATGTTGCTGGTATCAATCTGGATAAACTCCTGCTGCGGATGCTTGCGTCCACCGTTCGGGGGAACATTGGACACCGTACCCTCCAGAATCTTCAGCAGCGCCTGCTGCACGCCCTCGCCGCTGACATCGCGGGTGATAGACGGATTCTCGCTGCGGCGGGCAATCTTATCGATTTCATCGACGTAGATGATACCGCGCTGGGCTTTTTCCACGTTGCCTTCGGCAGCCTGGATCAAACGGAGCAGAATGTTTTCCACGTCTTCACCGACGTAGCCGGCTTCGGTCAGCGTGGTCGCATCCGCAATGGCGAACGGCACATTGAGAGCCTTTGCCAGCGTTTGCGCCAGTGCCGTCTTACCCACACCGGTAGGACCAAGCAACAGCACGTTGCTCTTGCCAATCTCCACATCGCTGTCCTTCTGCATGAAGATTCGCTTATAGTGATTGTACACCGCCACCGACAGCGCTACCTTAGCGGCATCCTGTCCGATGACGTACTCATCCAACGATTTTTTGATTTCTTTCGGGGTCGGCAGCGTAAACGAAGTCTCGCCATCCAACGAACGTTTTCCCGAGAAGTGCGCACCGTCCTCCAGAATGTCCATACACAGCTCGATGCATTCGTTGCAGATATAAACGCCGGGGCCCGCGATTAAACGGTAGACCTCATCCTGCGCCTTTCCGCAAAAAGAACAGGAAATCGGTTTGGTTTCGTCGTTCTTCGGCATGTGTCATACCCTTTCTGTGGTTAGAATTCGTGATTCACTCACGCGCGCTTTTCAATCACCTTGTCAATCAGACCGTACTTCACGGCATCTTCCGCCGTCATCCAGTTGTCGCGGTCGGTATCCTTTTCGATTACCTTCAGCGACTGACCGGTCATCTGCGAGAGCAGGGTGTTCATCCGATTGCGGATAAACAGAATGTGCTCTGCCTGGATCTTGATATCGCTCGCCTGACCCTTTGCACCGCCGAGCGGCTGATGGATCATAATCTCACTGTTGGGCAGTGCCAGACGCTTGCCTTTGGCACCGGCAGCCAGCAGGAACGAACCCATACTGGCGGCCATACCAACGCAAATGGTGGACACATCACACTTGATGAACTGCATGGTGTCGTAAATCGCCATGCCTGCCGAAATCGATCCACCGGGAGAGTTGATGTACAGGTGGATATCCTTATCGGGGTCCTGTCCCTCCAGATACAGGAGCTGTGCTACCACCAGTGAGGCCGTGGTATCGTTAACCTCGTCCGACAACATAATGATTCGGTCGTTCAGCAGGCGGGAGAAAATATCGTAGCTGCGTTCGCCACGGCTGGTCTGCTCAACAACATAGGGAATGGAAATACTCATGGCTCTCATCCTTTCTTGATGATTCTTCGCTCTTGTTAATATGGGACAGTTTTCGGAAATTAATCCTCTTTCTTCGCCTTGGCCTTGGTGGGAGCAACAGCGTTGGCCTTCACCAGATCCATCGCCTTGGACACCGCCAGATCGCCGCGGATGCTGGCATCCGGAATCAGAGACTTAATCTTCTCGATTTCCATGGAGTACTGATCGGCGTACTTCTTGAACTCAGCCTCGACATCCTCATCGGAGGGAGCCAGGTTCTCCAGAGCCGCAATCTTCTCCAGCGCCAGACGCACCTTCACGGAACGCTCAGCCTGCTCGCGGAAACCGCCGCGGAAGCTTTCCATATCCATGCCGGTATATTTCATGTAGGTGTCGAGATCCAGGCCCTGCATCTGCAGACGGTAGCCGAAATCCTGCACACTCTCGTTGATGCGGTTCTCGTACATGGCGTTCGGAATCTCGCCCTGCACATTGGCGCACAGCTGCTCCATCAGTTCGGTCTCGAACGCTTCGTCAGCGGCACGCTCTTTCTGCTGCTTGAGCTTCGCTTTGATGTCCGCCTTCAGCTCATCCAGCGTATCGAACTCGCTGCAATCCTTGGCGAAATCGTCGTTCAGCTCGGGCATCTCCTTGGTCTTGATTTCGTGCAGCACGCACTTGAAGACAGCCGGTTTGCCAGCGAGCTCAGCCGCATGATACTCTTCAGGGAAGGTCACGTTGACGTCGAAAGCTTCCTCAGCCTTCTTGCCGACAATCTGATCTTCAAAGCCGGGGATGAACTGGCCGGAGCCGAGCACCAGAGAATGATTCTCCGCCTTGCCGCCCTCAAAGGCCACATCGTCCACGAAGCCTTCGAAATCAAACACAACGGTGTCGCCCTCGGCAGCGGCACGATCCTCCACCGTCACCAGACGGGAGTTGCGATCCTGCAGCTTCTCCAGCTCAGCCTTGATTTCGTCTTCTTTAACGGAGACAGCCTTCTTCTTCGCCTTCAGGCCCTTGTATGCGGTGAGTTCGATTTCCGGCTTCACGGTGATAACCGCTTTGAAGCACAGACCTTCCTCGCCGACAGACACGACATCCAGGTCGACTTTGTCTTCGACATACTCATAGCCGGACTCAGCAATCGCTGCTTCCAGAGCCGTGGGATACAGATCGTTAATCGCATCCTCATAGAACACGCCGGTGCCGTAGATCTTCTCTACGATTGCGCGGGGCGCCTTACCCTTACGGAAACCGGGAACGTTGATCTTGCCGACGTTCTTGCGATACGCAGCCTGAACAGCCGCCGCAAATTCTTCTGCGCCGACCTCGATCTCCAGCTCCACGCGGTTGGTTTCTACTTTGTTTGCCTGTTTCAGTGCCATGATTGTTGCCTCCTATGATTTGAAAATCCTTAAAATACAAAATTGTTGTATTATAAATACGAGCCATTATACCATATCTTGCTGAAAATTTCCACTATATTTTCGCTTTTTTCAGCCGTTTTATAAACTTTTTAGTCCGGAATGAGCATCGGACAGAACGAAAGAGCATCGCAGGAAGTCAATTTGAACTGAATCCCCTGCCATTCGCCCTGAAACGCCTGTCGGATACCCGCGCCATGCACGTGTCCGTAGTAGCAACGACGCACCGGCGTATCCTTAAGAACTGCCAGCAGTTCGGCAGCCTCTCCCCCGTCAAACAACGGCGGATAATGCAAAAACACAATGGGTTCCAGCCCGGTCTCCAGCGCCGCATCCAACGACGTTTTCAAGCGTGCTGCCTCGCGGTTCATAATCTTGGCGTTGTCCGGTTCGGACTCGTCGTAAAACCAGCCGCGCGTACCACACACGGCAAAACGATTGTCTACCGCCACAGCATCGTTATGCACGATGGTGATGGAATCCAGACCGTTTTCTTCCAGGAACCGGTCCATCTTCCGCCGGGTGCACCACCAATAATCGTGGTTGCCCTTGAAAATGAGTTTGCGCCCCGGAAGCGACTGCAGAAACTTAAAATCTGCCAACGTATCCTCCAGTGCCATCGCCCACGAAATGTCACCGGCAATGACCACCGTATCCTCCGGCGAAACCAAGGCTCGCCAGTTCTTTTCCAGACGCTCCACATAATCGTCCCAGCCGCGGAACACCGTCATCGACTTGTCTGCGGAGAGCGATAAATGGGTATCGGACAAAACGAACAGTGCCACACAGCCACCTCGCTCTTATTTCAGCATTTCGCAGACGGTGTCCTCCATCGTCTCACGGGTGCAGACCTGCTTGAAACGCGGCTCCTGACCTTTCAGAACGGCCAGCGACGGCGGAATGGGTGCGCCGGTCAACGCGTTCAGGCGATCCACCTTATCAAACTCGTCCTCATCCTCCTGCTCGGCGCCAAAGGCACGCAGCACGCTGGCGGAGAACTTGTAGGGGTCGGCGGTCGACGCCACAATCAGCGGCGTTGCGTCGCCGCTTTCGGCACGGTACTGCTCACAAACAGCCACCGCAACCGCCGTGTGCGTATCGCACAGATACTTCTGTTCTTCGTACGTTTTACGGATGGTGGTCATCGTCTGCTCATCATCGCACCAGCCACCGACAAACAGCGCACGAATCTTTTGGAGCAGCGAATCCGGGACAGTGTAGCTGCCCTTCGTCTGCAGCTGTGCCATCAAATCGGCAACCAAGTCGGCATCGCAACCCGAAAGATGATACAGCAGGCGCTCCAGGTTGGAGGAAATGAGAATATCCATCGACGGCGACACCGTGGTATGGAAATCGCGGCGACGATCGTACGTACCGGTGCGGATGAAGTCCGAAAGCACGTTGTTGCAGTTGGACGCACAGATGAGGCGACCGATCGGCAGACCCATTTCACGGGCATAATACGCCGCCAGAATGTTGCCGAAGTTACCGGTCGGAACAGCCACGTTGACCGTCTCGCCCATCTTGACAGTACCGGCCGCGACCAAATCGCAATACGCCGAGAAATAGTAAACAATCTGCGGTACCAGACGACCCCAGTTGATGGAGTTGGCAGAGGAGAACATCATCCCCTGCTTCGCCAGCTTGTCCCGCATGGCAGGATCGGTGAAAATCGCTTTGACGCCGCTCTGCGCATCGTCAAAGTTGCCGCGGATGGCGCAAACACCGACATTGTTGCCCTGCTGGGTGGTCATCTGCAGTTTCTGCATCGGGCTGACACCGTTCTCGGGATAGAATACGAGAATGCGCGTGTGCGGTGCATCACGGAAGCCTTCCAGTGCCGCCTTACCGGTATCGCCGGAGGTAGCAACCAAAATGACAATCTCCTTGCCATCAGACGTCTTTTTCGCAGAAACGCGCATCAGATGCGGCAGAATCTGCAGCGCCATATCCTTGAATGCACAGGTCGGGCCGTGCCACAGTTCCAGCACGTGAACATCGTCTTTCAGCGTGCGCACAGGCGCAACTTCCGGCGCGAGAAAACGACCGGAGCCATAAGCCGCCTCGGCGCATTCGCGCACTTCCTCCACGGAGAAATCCGTGAGGAAACGCGACAGCACCGACACAGCGCGTTCAATATAGTTCTGCGACACCATTGCCGTCAGCTCTGCCGCCGATACCGCGGGGAGCTGCTCGGGGACGAACAAGCCGCCCTCGTTGGAAATGCCTTGAGTGATCGCCTGTGCAGCCGTTGCGCTGACAGAACGGTCTCGCGTACTGGTATACATCATGATGACCGACCTCGCCTTTACATTGAAATTCCGATAATTTGCTATCTTATATTATACTTCACTTTTGTGCGCTTGTAAAGTGCAAGCAAAGAAATTGAACGCATTTTTGAAGAATATTGCCTCCAAAAGCGACTCCGAAAGTCCGCGCGAAAGCAAATAGCCCCAAAGCGCTTCATAAACCGCTATGCCGTTCCACTCATCCGGTATTTTTGTACCGTCAAGATCTCCGCCGAACGCTACCGTTTCTTCGCCGCCCAGCGAAAGATACTGCGCTATGTGACGGTAGATGGTGTCAAAGTTTTGCTCACCGAGCTGCCATTCGCAAAAGTTCACGCCCACCAGCCCACCACGTCGGCGGATTTCCTTAAACTGGGCATCGGTCAGGTTGCGCGGATGCTCATGTACCGTTCTCGACACCGAATGACTGGCAACAAACGGTCCGTCAACCGTCGTTGCCACGTCCCAAAAGCCTGCCTCGTTCAGATGCGACACATCCGGCACAATGCCCACACGTTGCATAGCGCGTACCGCTTTTCTACCGAATGGGGTCAACCCCTCTTTCGAGTCGGATAAGCAGCCGTGTCCCAACTCGTTGTCGCCGTTCCATGTCAGCGTCATCAGGCGAACGCCCAACTTCGAAAGCAAATCGACATTTTCAATTTCTCCGGCGAGTGCAGCCGCATTTTCGACCGCCAGTATGCCGGCGCATCGTCCGGTTCGTACCGCCAGATTCAGCGAAGCATTGTCTGTCACAAAAGACAATTGCTGTGCCAACCGTTTTTCCTGTTCTCTGGCATAGGTCAGCAACCGCTTACACTGCTTCAGCGCGGCTTTTCCGCGCACCGTATCGGGGATAAATGCCGCAAAAACCTGACACCACGGTGCGAAACGCCGACCGCGATGCAAATCAACCGCTCCCCTGTTACAACACAAAGACACCCCGTCCTGATAACAGGAAGACAGGGTGTCACAATGTAAATCAAACAGTTGCATGCTGATTCCCTCCCCTAACGGTTTGAGAAAATCAACCGCCGTATGCGTTCTCCAGATGTTCGATGGAAATCGTCTTCATCGGGTTTCCCGGTTCGGTGACCACTTCAATCACATCAAAGCGGGGCTGGAGCGTTACCGAACGCTCCGACAAATACATCAGCGCCGTTTTGATAATGCGCTGCTGCTTGGCGGCGGTTACCGCCTCTCGCGGAGCATAATATGAGTTTTGCGCACGGCTTTTGACCTCTACGAACACAATGTACGCATCGTCCGCCGCAATTATGTCGATCTCGCCAAAACGGCAACGATAATTCGTTCCGAGCAAGGTGTAGCCTTTGTCACGCAGATAGCGTGCCGCCAGCACCTCCCCTGCCGCGCCCTTGGATACTCCTGCCAAGAGACAACGCCTCCTAGTGCATATTTTTCAGGAAACTGGGGCGATGCACCGGCGAAATGCCGTGTTCACGCAACCGCTCATAGTGCAATGCCGTACCATAGCCCTTATGCTTGGCAAACGCATATTCCGGATACCGGCGATCCAGTTCCATAAGCAAACGATCACGGCTTACCTTCGCCAAAATCGATGCCGCGCCTACCGAAGCAGAAAGCGAATCGCCCTTGATAAGCGTACGAGACGGTACAACAAGACCGGGCGGCGTGCGATTGCCGTCTACCAACACCAGTTCAGGTGTCACCGACAAGCCCGCCACCGCGCGCTGCATCGCGAGATAGGTAGCCTGCAAAATGTTCAGCTCCTCGATTTCTTCCACCGAAGCACTGGCAATGCTGTACGCCAGTGCCAGACGACAGATGTCATCAAACAGCGCTTCTCTCTTCTTTTCGGAAAGCTTTTTGGAATCGTTAAGTCCTTCCGGCACCGCATCAGGGCGCAGAATGACCGCCGCCGCAAACACAGGGCCTGCCAGCGGACCACGACCCGCCTCGTCCACACCGCACAGCAGCGAAAAACCTTCGGCACGAACGGCAGCATCGAACTCCGTATTAGTCATCGTATAAGCCTCCCATCTGCTGGAGCGGCATCAAACGATACACCACTTTGCCTACCACGTTAGATTGCAACACACAGCCAATCGAGCGGCTGTCCAGTGAGCAACCGGGAGCGCGGTTGTCACCCATAACAAACAGTTCTCCCTCACCAACCGTGACCGGTCCGGTCATCAGTTCTGTGGCGGTTTTTCCCGTAATATACGACTCGGACAGCACTTCGCCGTTCAGGTATACTTCACCGCTTACGCCGTCAATACGTATGGTATCTCCGGGAAGGCCGATTACCCGCTTAATCAGCGGATCCTGCTCCTCGCCGCGGGTGATAACGACAATGTCGCCGCGTTGCGGCGTATACGAAGCACTCGAAAGAATCAGTCGCTCACCATGGGTCAGCGTGTTTTCCATCGAGTGTCCCTTTACGTCTATCATTCGCCCCAAAAACGTATACACGCAAGCGATAATCACCAGAGCGATGCTGAGCACCTGCGCCCACTCAAACACAGAGGGTATCAGAGATGTTTTCTTTTCGGGTGTCGCCTCCATACGGTCGCCCACCTTTCCATCGATGTGTTATTCTTTCACCGGACGTTCCAGTGTGATTCTGCCAAGTTTGCCGCCGCGAAACTCGTCCAGCAGCATAATGGCGGCACGCTCGGTATTGACCTCGCCGCCGGAAACCAGCATACCGCGCTTGCGGCCGATAAGCTCAAGCAGGTCATAGCTATCCTCCGGGAGTTCACCCGTCAGCTTGTACCGCTCGCGCAGCATCGGTTCGTACTGCTGATGCAAAATCTCCAGCAGTCCGCAGGCCAGTTCTTCGCTGTCGAGGATTTCATCACGGATAGCACCGGTATATGCCAGTCGCTGTGCCACCGTCTGATCCTCGAATTTCGGCCACAACACACCGGGGGTGTCCAGCAGCTGTGCGCCACCTTCAATCACAAACCATTGCTGATCCCGCGTTACGCCGGGGCGATCCTCGGCTTTCGCCTTGCCGCCACGGGTCAGACGATTGATAAACGAGGACTTTCCACAGTTGGGAATGCCCACCACCATCACGCGGAGCGCACGGTTGCTCATACCGCGCTGTTCCCAGGCGGCAATGCGTTCCTTAAGTATCTCGCGAACCAGCGGCACAAAACGCTGCACACCTTGTCCGCTTTTGCAATCCACCGCAATCGCCGGGATGCCTTTCGCAGAAAAATGAGAAAGCCACGCTTTGGTTGCGCTGTCATCGGCGATATCCGACTTGTTAAGAACAATCAGTCGCGGTTTTCCCGCAACAATACTGTCAATATCGGGGTTTCGGCTGCTGACAGGAATACGGGCATCAATCACCTCTGCCACCAAATCCACCAACGGCAGGCGGTCAATAATACGACGCCGCGTCCGTGTCATATGGCCCGGAAACCACTGAATATGCTGTTGTTCCATACGACACACTCCTTACATACCGCCAAATTGCGACAGCGGATAGAACCGCCACACAACCTTACCCATCACGTCCTCCACCGCTACCGTGCTGATATCGGCATAACGACTGTCGTGGGAATTCTCACGGTTATCGCCTAAAATAAACAGTTCGCCCTCCGGCACAACAATCGGTTGGGTCATATGCATCGGGAACGTAACACCTTTGACGTACGGTTCATTCAGCACTTCACCGTTCAAGTATACCTTGCCGCTTTCGCCATCGATATGCACCATATCCCCGGCGACGGCAATCACGCGCTTGACAAGCGGCGTGCCGTTATCGCGGCGTACAGCCACAATATCACCACGGGTCGGCGTATAATCCAGATTGGACAACAGCAGCTGGTCGCCATCCTGCAACGTCGGTGCCATCGATACACCCTGCACCGAGCAAGGACGGAACAGCACACTGAATATCACCAGTATCACAATCACCGCGCACAATGCAGTAAGACAGTAATACACACCCGGCAACGAACGGCGCGTCCGTTTCTTAATAAGGGGAAGCTGTTCTTCCACCATATCACGCAAAGTGTTATGACGATAGTGAGCCACGGTACCGCGCCCCCTTTCACCGGAATAGAAAAAGAGGAGAAAACCGACCGATTTTCTCCCCTTTCGCCTTATTTAATGAGTTCCTTGACCTTGGCAGCCTTACCAACGCGATCACGCAGGTAGTACAGCTTGCTTCTGCGAACCTTACCGTGACGCACGATGGAAACAGCGGCAACGTTGGGGGAATGCAGCGGGAACACACGCTCAACACCGACACCGTAGGAAACACGGCGGACGGTGAAGGTCTCGGCAACGCCGGAACCCTTCTTGGCGATAACAGTGCCCTCAAAGGCCTGAATACGCTCACGGTCACCTTCGCGGATCTTAACGTCCACGCGGATGGTATCACCGATCGCAAACTTGGGAGCTGCCTCTTTCATGCTATCAGAGGCGATGAGTTTCAAAGCATCCATGGAAAAATCCTCCTTTTAATTTCAGACATTCATGCCCAGAACCGGCTGTTGCCGTCGGCAGAGGAATACCCGCTTTCATGTCTCGCTTTCGCTCGGCACTCATCCCCATCCCACCCGGATGAAGGTGGAACGGACATTCATACTGCGATATTATACTACGCCTTTCTCGAAAAAGCAAGCACTTTTTTTCAAAACCGAAAAATTATGCGAACTCGCTTCCGTCACGCGCCAACACACGCAAGCGACGCACCTGCGCGGACAATTCCGGCATCTGCTCCTGCTCGCGCAAAGCACCGATAATCAGAGACGGATTCACCGACAACTCACTGTTAATCGGCAGCGTCACTTCGAGGCACGTTCCGTACTCGCAAGCAGCCACCTTGCTTTCTGCCGCCTCCAGTACGGGGCGCAGTTCCACTGTAACCAGCTCTTTTTTCTTGGTGCGCTTCTGCACCGGTACCGACTCGCGCTGAAGCAGCGTCTGCACCGCCGTTTCGGGGCAGTTTATTTTGATGCGATACACCGCGCGATCCACTTCGCCCGCTTTTTTGGCAGCAGGTGCCGCAGACAAAATGTGCAATCCCTCCGGCATCACAGCATCCAGCCGTTTCACCAGTTCCTCCATCGGCATTTCCTGCTCCAGACGGAGATCCATCGTCTCGCGCTCTCCCTCGAAGCCGAGCGACAGCGGAGCGGCAAACGTGAGATACGGATGCTTGTTAAAGCCCTCGGTATACCAAATCGGCAATCCCGCGCGGCGAACCGCACGCGTCATGGTGCGATTGAGGTCAAGGTGCGAAATGTAACGGGCGCGCCCCGTTTTGGAAAAGAAAATACGTACCGTGGTAAAATCCTTAACGTCGTTCAACGCAGACACCTCCCTTGAAGCAGGCTGCACCGCAATGCGAGCATTCCTGACGGCAGTGCGGCGTTGTTTCGCCCGCGTGGGCACGGCGGTTTTCCGCCAGCAAGAACGCCTTGCTTACGCCGACATCGATGTGGTCCCAGGGGAAAATCTCCTCTTCCCCACGACGACGGCAGGCGTAAAAATCGGGATCAAGTCCCTGCGAACGGAAGATGTCCATCCACGTATCGAAATCAAAATGTTCGGACCAAGCGTCCAGATTAAAGCCGCGGCGGAACGCCTCCTCCAGCACAGCGCCGAGACGACGGTCACCGCGCGCGAGTACCGCTTCCAGATAGCTGGTCTTGGCATCGTGCCAGCTGAGCGAAATCTTCTTGGTGGTCACCGAATCACGCAACAGGCGCTGCTTTTGCTCCAGCTGTTCCAGACTATCCTGCGGTTCCCACTGGAACGGCGTAAACGGCTTCGGCACAAAACAGGAAACGCTCACCGACACCGTAACGCCCTTGCCCTTCGGCTTGTTGGGGTTGTAGTAGAAGCAGTTGACAATCTTCTGACCGAGCGATGCGATACCGACGATATCCTCCTCGGTTTCGGTGGGAAGACCCATCATAAAATACAGTTTGACCGACGTCCAGCCGCCGTTAAACGCACGGCGCGCCGTTTCGAGGATTTCCTCTTCGGTCAGATTCTTGTTGATGGTATCACGCAGACGCTGCGTACCCGCTTCGGGCGCAAAGGTAAGACCGTTGCGGCGCAACACATTCAGGCGGTTGGCAAGCTCTTCCGAGAAGCCGTCCACACGCAGCGAGGGTACCGAAATGTTGGTATGGCACTCCTCCGCCCACGAAAGCAGCTTCGTCAGCAGTTCTTCCAGATGGGTATAATCACTGGTGGAAAGCGAGGACAACGAGAACTCCTCGTATCCACTGGTTTCGCACAGGCAACGGCTTTGACGGTCGATGGTATCCACCGACTTTTCACGCACAGGGCGATAGATAAAGCCCGCCTGGCAGAAACGGCAACCGCGGATGCAACCACGGAAAATTTCGGTCATCGCGCGGTCGTGGACAATGTCGATAAACGGCACAACAAACGATTCGGGATAGTACGCCGTATCCATATCGCGGATGACGCGCTTGCGCACCGTAGCAGGAATGCCCTCGTCCGGTGTAATGGCGGTCACACGACCATCCTCGGCATAAGACACCGTATAAAACGCAGGAACATACACACCCTCAATCTGTGCCGCCTCTTTCAAAAACGCCTGCTTATCGTAGCCGCGCAGCTTGTGCTCACGGTACAGCGACATCAGTTCCAGATTGACCTCTTCGCCCTCACCGAGAATGAAGATATCAAAGAAATCCGCAATAGGTTCGGGGTTGCAAGCACACGGGCCACCCGCGACTACCAACGGCGAATCGTTGCCGCGCTCATCGGCACGAAGCGGTATTCCTGCGAGATCCAGCATATTCAAAATGGTGGTATAGCACATCTCGTACTGCAGCGTGAAGCCCACGAAGTCGAAGTCGCGGATGGGGTCACGGCTTTCCAGCGCAAACAGCGGAATACCGTTTTCACGCATCAGCGTTTCCATATCGGTATCCGGTGCAAACACACGCTCACACCAGAAATCCTCTACAGCATTTTTAAGACCGTACAAAATCTTCATGCCCAGATGGGACATACCGACTTCATACAGATCGGGAAAACAAAAAGCAAACCGCACATTCACACGGTCCTTATCTTTTACCACGCTGTTCAGCTCGCCGCCGGTATATCGTGCCGGCTTTTGTACGCGTTCAAACAGCTCGTCCAACGTAAGCGCCATAGAAACCTCCTTGGTGGGTCACACCATTTCTATCAGTATACGACATCCGCCGCCGTTTTTCAATGCCCACGGTGCAAAAACATCCGCAAAATCAGGTAGACCACCAAAATTAACAGGGTGAAATTGTGCTGCTGCGACAAAAGAAGTGCCACACTGAGTACCGCAAGCGGTATAAGCGTAATCACCGAGCAGACCGTTACCGTCCGCTCGGCGTTTTGTTCCGTATGGCGACAACACAACGCCGCGTACAGTGCCTCCCCACCGTCCAGTGATGCAATCGGCAGCAACTGAAAAAACGCCAGCACGCCGTGTATCAGCGCGGCGACCGACGCTCCCGTTACTTGTAAAAGCACACAACATCCCACGTTAACAAGCGGTCCTGCCAGCGACACGGCGCTGAGGGTGGCATACCCGACAGTCTGCGTTTGGCGGCGTTCCACACGCATACCGAAAATCCCAAGTGTGATGGTTTCGGGTGTATCACGAAGCAACACCATCATCAGAAAATGCCCCAACTCGTGTGACACGGACGCCAGCAGGCACAGCAGCGTAACGCCGCTTCGGTCCGCCGACAGCATCAGTATCACCGAAGCAGGAAACCACAAGCTCAACCGAAAGCGAATCCCCAGACACATCCATTCAAGCATAAAACGCCTCCGGTATCAGCGGCTTTGGGTCGTAAAACGCGCCGTCTTTTTGTACGCTGATATGGACGTGAGGGCCGGTAGAGCGCCCTGTGTTCCCGACATAAGCAACAACCTCTCCGGCACGGACTGTCGCCCCCAAACAACCAACCAACTTCGAGCAATGGGCATATGTCACCGAAACGCCTGCTTCGGTGGTGAGTGTCACATAGTTGCCGTAATCGCTGTCACGCGTTGCCGCTGTTATCGTACCGTCGCAAACCGCAAAGAGCGGCGTATTCTCCGCCGCCGCGATGTCCACCCCCGTGTGATAGCCTGTCCCGCCGTCCAACGGGTCGATACGGTATCCGAACGGCGAGGTGACAACTCCCTCACTCAGCGGTGCGGCTTCGGCGGATAACTCAACCGACAATACCGACACCGATACAGCGCCCCCAATCGTCACGTCTCGCCCACCGACACCGTCTTCCGATAGTTGTTCCGACACCATCTCGCCGATGCCGTCCGCCGTCATATGACGGTGTAACAGTTCGCGCAATTGATCCCATGTTTCTCCGCCTGCCAAACGCAGCAGCAAGGCGATAAGAAGGACAACGCCGCACACCGTACTTTGCACCGCCAGAAGCGATAGCCCTGCGTGCTCCCGCACTGCTTGTGTCCGTTCGCGGCGTTGTCCTTTCATATCAAAACCCCTTTTCAAAAATCACACAATAATGCAAATCAGGCCGTTGCACCCCTCGTTGATGATCCGCTCCACCGTTTCCTTGAGTTTCAGTCTTGCCTCACCCGGCATACGATGCAGCTTGTTGTGCAAACCTTCGTTGACAAGTCCGTACAACGACGTACCGAAAATGTTTGAATCCCAGATTTTGCCCGGCTCGCCCTCGAATTCACGCAGCAGATAGTTGACCAGCTCCTCCGACTGCCGTTCCGAACCGACAATCGGTGCTACCTCGGTGGTGATGTTTGCTTTCATCAGGTGAATAGACGGTGCGCTCGCACGCAGACGCACGCCATAGCGACCGCTCTGTTTGATAATTTCCGGCTCATCCAGCGACATTTCCTCCGGCGACGGCAGTACAATACCATAGCCGGTGGTTTCCACCTGCTCCAGTGCGCCTTTGATTTTATCGTACTTACGACGCACTTCGGAAAGTTCCATCATCCGCTGCATCAGCTCACCCTCATCCGCCACAGGAACGCCGGTGGTCTCGCTGAGCACACGATAAAACAGCTCCGGCGTCATTCCCAGCTCCACAATTCCGCTGCCGCTGCCAAGATCCACCGTCGAAAGTGCCGCTTTGCACAGATATTCGCACCCCTCGGGCAATGCGGAAAGGCGATTCAACTCTCGAATCTTTTCCATACCGTCAACCGCTTCACGCACCGCGCCGACAACGCTCTGACGCACAGGGTGATTGCGATCGAGCGACATCACCCACGGCGGCATACGGAAACCGATACGGCTAATCGGGAACTCAAACAAAATGGTCTCCAGAATCGAGCGAATCTCATCCTCACCGATATCCAGACAGTTCACGGGGCAAACGGGTACCCCGTACTTTTCCGACAACTCATCGCACAGTCTCACTGTCTCCTCGGACGTCGGTGACACCGTGTTGAGCAGCACCGCAAACGGCTTGCGAATTGCCTGCAGTTCACGGATGACCCGCTCCTCCGCTTCGGCGTATTCCTCACGGGGAATCTCCGTAATACTGCCGTCGGTGGTAACAACCAACCCGATGGTAGAATGCTCGGAAATCACCTTTTGCGTCCCCACTTCCGCCGCCATATTAAAGGGAACTTCTTCGTCAAACCACGGCGTTTTCACCATACGCGGTGCGTTCTCTTCGATATACCCCAGTGCCGAAGGAACAACGTACCCCACACAATCAATCATCCGCACTTTCATTCCCGCTGTACCGCTGACCGTGATACCCACCGCCTGTTCGGGGATGAATTTCGGTTCGGTGGTCATAATGGTGCGTCCTGCCGAGGATTGCGGCAGTTCATCCACCGCGCGCTCGCGGCTGTATTCACTGTCGATGTTCGGCAACACCAAGGTGTCCATAAACTGTTTGATAAACGTGGATTTACCGGTACGGACGGGCCCGACCACGCCGATGTAAATATCGCCGCCCGTCCGCGTGGCGATATCCTGATATATGCTGTTGCTCGCTGTCATGTTCCTTCCTCCGCTCACATCATTGTTTGTACATTTCTATGACCTCTCTCCACCGTTTATGACAGCGCATAAAAAAAGCAGAGAACAGTCAAAACCGTTCTCTGCTGATACAACATATTCTTATGCTTCTACATCCCACACCAGCTGTTCGGGATACTGCCGTTTCGGCTGACGCAATCGAAAAATGCGCACCGGCGTTCCCTCTTCACGGCAACGGCGAATAACATAGCGCGTGCCGCGCGATGTGCCGTCCCAAAACGCCAGCACCAAGTCGGCATACCGCACAATCTCGTCGTTGCGACGAAGCGGCGCTGTCCGTCCGTAAGTGTCGTAATCCGGCAAAAATTCCGTCAGTTTCAATTTGTGGTTGCGTGCATAACGGCGAGCACAGGCGTCGACACCACGTGCGCCACCCGACACGATTTCGGTGGTGGCGATAGGCAAAAACGCACCCAGCTCCACATCGTAGATATCACGCGAACCGATGACTGCCACCTTCATGCCACTCACTCCACTCCTCGTTTGTACAACCCACGGGTAAACTGTGCAGGCGGCGTACCGCCATCACGATATTCCGCAAGCACCTCACCGACACGCTCGGGCGTCTCATCGGTGAAATGCAAATACCGAAATGCGAGCTTCGGCAGTTCTTCCAAGCGATCCGCCAGATATAGCGGCACCGCATTCAGCAGTTCACTGCAGCCACCGCTGCAACGCACCGGGAAATGCGCACCCATACGGTCGATAAGTTCGGCTTGTCCGTCACACGACGCACACCCCTTTGCCGCCGATACCGGGCAAGCGCGAAGCAGCATCAGCGGTTGACGACCATAGGCGAATAAACCGACATTCGGTTGCCCCTCGGCAAACCGCATCTGCGAAAAGGTCAGTTCGAACGACAACACCGCCGCACCGACACCATCCTCTGCCGCAGCCGACAAGGACGCACCGTTGGTAATATTCCAAAACGGGCCTGCCACGGGAACAAGTCCCGCCTGCCGTGCCAGCGGCACTGCTCCGACGTTGTTACACAGCGCAAAGGAGGCACCATCCTCAGCAGCACGGCGAAGCTGATGTAATACCGTTTCCTCCGTGCCGAACAAGCCGCGAGGAATCTCCACACCAAAACGTTCGGTTTTCGGGCGGCAGCCAAGCGGCACAATCCAGCAATCCGCACCATCCGTCACCTGTTCAGCGGTCTGCGCACGAGCCACCAGACCCGACAGCATCGCTTCCGGTAACGCCGATTCATCGGGCGCATTTTCCTCGTTATACGCAATGGGGCGAATCTCCCCGCGGCACTTCGCCAGTTCCTCCAGCGCCGACCGACGAAGCGCATTGATTGCCGACAGCGGCACCGACGGTGATGCCGCCTGTGCGACTGTAACAACAAACGGCGTTCCACCGGATTTCTTGAGTTGTTCCTCAACGCGCTGTTCGGGCAATGCCTTATCCAACAGCGGCGTATCCGCCGGAGCTTCCACCGTCACGGTGTTGCCATCGGCATCCTCTGCCGTGAGCGACAGCGGCGACGCACAAAGCGTCAGCGAAACAGGTACACGAGGCAGTTCACGATCGTACAACCGTGCAAGACGAGACAGTACCGCCGACGAAGCAATATCCTCGGCACGGCGGCTGCCGAACAACGCGGCATCTCGCTTTCCGGTAAAATACCCATCGGTAAATCCGGAACGGGAAAACACCGCCTGCAAATCCTCCAGCAACTGTGCATCGGGGGTGTTACCGTCCAACAAACTGCGATACACCGCCGTGGCGGCGGCAACGTATTCGGGACGCTTCATCCGTCCCTCAATCTTAAGGGAGGCCACGCCAAGTGCTTCCAGTTCATCCAAATGCTCATACAGCGCCTGATCTTTCAGACTGAGCGCCGCCTCTCCCTCACGGGGGCGATGACCCACTGCAAACGGCAAGCGGCAAGGCTGTGCACACAATCCGCGGTTGCCACTGCGTCCGCCGAGAAGCGCCGATAATTCGCACTGACCCGACACGCTCATACACAAAGCGCCGTGCACAAATACTTCCAGTTCACACCCAAGTCCACTGCAGGCTTCAATCTCCTGCTTCGACATCTCGCGCGCCAGAACCACCCGTGAAAAGCCGGCATCCCGCAGTGCACGGACACCCTCGGGAGTGTGGCAGGACAACTGCGTTGAAGCGTGCAACGTCATTTCGGGCGCGGCCGCTTTTATGTGGCGTGCAAGACCTCGGTCCTGAATAATCAGCGCATCCACGCCGCAGGCACACGCTTCCTTGGCAATCGCCAGCGCATCGGGCAGTTCGCGTTCCCGCACCAAGGTGTTGAGTGTCAGATGTACACGCACCCCGCGGGTATGACAAAAGGATACCGCTTCTCGCAAGGAGCAGGCGGTATCGTTTGAATCCAACGAAAAATTATGGGCGTTGCGGCGAGCGTTAAACGCCCCCACACCGAGATACACCGCATCCGCACCGGCACGAACGGCAGCAACTAAGGCATCGTACGAACCGGCAGGTGCCAACAGCTCCGGCTTACCCACGCTGGCGCAGCCGTTCCACTTCGGCACGCAGTGCGGCATTTTCATCCAGATATTCACGCATCTGGTCACGCAGATTATCCGCAGCCTCTTCCGCCTTATTCAGACGGTCACGGTCGTTAATCGCCGTCAACACAGCAGCCATCATCGGGGTCAGGCGCGGATTGTGCTTCATCATTTCGCGCAGGTCGTTATCCAGGTCACACCCCACCTGCAGCATATACAGCGCCGGTTCATCCGAAACAATGGTATACTCCGTGCCGGCGATGGTCATTTTCACTCGATTGCGTCCCATATGCGTTCCTCCTTATGTATGTTCAACACGTAAACTCATTTGTGATACTTCCCACCGGAAGCAATGTGAAAGGCGCGATATATCTGTTCCAGCACCAAAATACGCGCCAACTGGTGCGGAAACGTCATCGGCGAAAACGACAAGCGCAAGCGAGCTTCCCGCTTCACCGCATCCGACAGTCCGTACGAACCGCCGATAACAAACACCAGATGGCTGACACCGTCCACCGTCCACTGTGAGACCTGGCGGGACAGCACTTCGGAACTCATCTCTTTTCCTTCGATGCACAATGCCACCATCGCGGCACCGGCAGGAATACGCGACAGCAGGCGTTGTCCTTCGGCGTCGATAGCGGTGGCAATTTGCGCCGCCGACGGGTCATCGGGCAGGCGCTCCTCCGCCACTTCCACAATCTGTAATCGGCAAAAAGCCGACAGTCGCTTTTGGTATTCGGCGCACGCTTCGCGCCAATACGCTTCTTTCAGTTTGCCGACACAAGCCACTGTGACGCTCAGCATAACACGCCCTCCTTAAAACACCATATACGGACGGTCGCATTCGGGAGCCGCCGCTTGCAAAAGATAATCGATATTTTCCGTCATTCCGCACGCCTCCAGCTCCGCACGAGCGGTAGCCACTGCAAGCGACGGCATATTGTTTTCCTTGCTGATATGTCCAAGCACAATCCGCGTCGTACCGCCACGAACCAGCGCAGGAAGTTCTCTGGCACATGCTTCGTTGGACAGATGTCCTCTCGCGGAAAGAATACGGCGCTTGAGCGGATACGGATACGGTCCGTTTTCCAACATTCGCACATCGTGGTTGGATTCAAAATGTATCAGGTCACAACCATTCAACCCCTCACGTACGGTCGGGGTCATTACTCCAAGGTCGGTTGCTACACCGACAACGCGTTCGTCCGGAAGCGTAATGCGATAACCGCAGCTTTCACGGCTATCGTGCGACGTGGCAAACGGGGTCACGGAAAACTCGCCGATTGTCTGCGTTTCGGTAATGGGAAGACACAGCGTTTCCGGCTCAAGTGCCGCATCCTCACGCAGTGCGCTACACGTACCGGGTGTCGCATATACCGGAATACGAAACCGTTTGCAGAACACGCGCAGGCCGTTGATATGATCAATATGTTCGTGGGTAATCAGTATCGCACGGATGCTTCCGGGGTCGATTTCCCGATTCCACAGCGCCCGTTCAATACGACGGGCACTCACACCGGCATCCACCAGCAAACCGCCCTCCGCCGTGCCGACGTACAGGCTATTACCGCTGCTGCCGCTGAACAAGGGGCAAAAACGCGCCATGATGTGATCCTTTCTCAAAAAAACGGCGCACACCGAATGAGTGTGCGCCGCTAACGTCATGTTATTGTGCCGATTGGAAAGCCGGCTCCTCCACGTTGACATACTGGATGTCCGCACCAAGTCCCCGGAGCTTTTCCACCAGGTTTTCGTAGCCGCGCTCGATGTATTGGATGTCTTCGATTTCGGTAACACCCTTTGCCGCCATTGCCGCAATGACCATCGCCGAACCGGCACGCAGGTCTACCGCTTTGACAGGAGCAGCGGTCAGCGACGGTACACCCTGAATCACAGCCAGCTTGCCGTCTACCTGAATATCCGCGCCCATACGACGCAGTTCGTCGACATAGCGGAAACGATTTTCCCAAACGCCCTCGCTCACGATGCTGGTGCCCTCTGCCATCGACAGAAGCACCGCAATCTGCGGCTGCATATCGGTCGGGAAGCCGGGATGCGGCATCGTCTTGACGTTGCAGTGACGCATACGTCCCGAAGCGCAAACGCGGATTTCTTCGTCGAATTCCTCAATCTCGGCGCCCATTTCCTGCAGCTTCGCGGTAATGGACTCCAGATGCTTCGGAATAACGTTGCGAACCGTCACATCGCCGCCCGTCGCCACCGCCGCAGCCATATAGGTGCCTGCTTCAATCTGGTCGGGGATGATGGAATATGTCGCACCATACAGGCGATTAACGCCACGCACCTTGATAACGTCGGTACCGGCGCCGCGGATATCCGCGCCCATCGAGTTCAAGAAGTTAGCCAAGTCAACGATATGCGGCTCTTTGGCGGCATTTTCAATCACCGTAATGCCTTCGGCATACACTGCCGCGAGCATAATGTTTACGGTAGCACCGACCGATACCATATCGAGATACACCGAGTTGCCGACAAGCTTGTCCGCCTGTGCGGTAATCATACCGTTCTCCATCGGAAGCACCTGTGCGCCCAGCGAGGTGAAACCCTTCAGATGCTGGTCAATGGGACGAGCACCGAAATCGCAACCACCCGGCATCGGCACGCTGGCCTTACCGAAACGACCGAGCAATGCGCCGATGAAGTAATACGATGCACGCATTTTCTTCGCGAGATCGTGCGGCACGGTCTGGGTCATAATCGTACGGGAATCGATCTCCACTGTATGCTGATCGATACGACGAACAACAGCGCCGAGAGAAGCCAGAATTTCCAAGGCGGTCTCGACGTCGGATATGCACGGTATATTTTCAAGACGGCAAACACCGTTGGCCAATACAGTCGCCGGCAAAATTGCCACAACGGCGTTTTTCGCGCCGCTGATATCGACGGTACCGGTCAAACGATGACCACCGCTGATAACATATTTTCTCAAAATCCCCACTCCCTGCAAGCGTGATGGTTCTGCTGTGTAGGATGGTCTGTAAAAGGGTATACTACGCCCCTTATTCTATTCCAAAAAACAGTATACCACGTTTTTTGGAAAAATCAAATATTTTCTGAAAAAAAGGTGTAATTTTTTCAAAAAACCACCATATATAGTGTTTGCGGTTTTTCGGGACATAGCCGAGAAAGGTTCTGGAACGCAAAAAACAGCCATCGGGAGTCGTACTTCCGATGGCTGCATTTTTTGTTTTTAAAAACCGAGCGGCTCCCCTACCAAAACCACCTTGATGCGTCCTGCTATACGCTGATATCCCAGCGTCAAATAGGAGCAGCAAATGCGACCGGCAGCGTTGCATCCGTTCGTGCACTCTTCCCCTTCGACACCAAAGCAAACACCGCTTTGGACACAGGGAGTGGCACAACCGAGACGCGCTGTGTTTTTCGGCGCAGCCACCGTTTTTACACGGTGCTGTGCCTCTTTCAAATCGGAAACAATTTTATTGCAACCGACAATCAGCACCACCGAACGCGGACCATAGCACAAAGCCGCAATGCGGTTGCCGTTGCCATCGACGCAGTAAATTTCGCCCTGCTCCGTCACAGCGTTGGCGGAACAGAGGTACACATCCGCACCTAGGCTGGCAACGAAAATATCGCGCATCTCATCGGCGGAAAGTCCCGGCTTATACCGATCCAAAAACCGATATTCACCATTTCGCAGCATCGGAAGCACGCCGGTTTCATCCAACGTGCGCGAGCCGCCGACCGCTACCGTGTCCCCCACCTTCATCAGCGTGCGAAGAAGCGGAATCACCTCATCGGAACGGTTAACGCAGTAGGCCTCCATATTGTTGCGGCGCAGCGCTTGCGCTACCGCTTCCATTGTGGCTGTGGTGCACATTATTCCAGCTCCTCGCCGTTTTCCAGTGCCGTAACCAGATCGACGCGGCGCTGATGGCGACCGCCCTCAAACGGCGTGGTCAGGAACACGCGGACGATTTCCTTCGCCAGCTCCGGGCCGGTCACGCGCGCACCGATAGCAACCATATTCGCATCGTTGTGCTGACGGGTCAGCTTGGCGGAGAGAGCCTCGCTGCAAAGCGCGCAGCGCACGCCCTTAACCTTGTTGGCGGAAATGCTGATACCGATACCGGTACCGCAAATCACAATGCCTTTTTCGCATTCGCCGGACGCCACAGCGCGGGCTGCGCGAGCAGCATACACCGGGTAATCCACGCTGGCTTCGGTATCCGTACCGAAGTCGCGCACCGTCTCGCCCATTTCGGCGAGCATCGCTTTGATTTCTTCTTTCAGGGCAGGACCGGCATGGTCACAAGCAATAGCAATCATTTTCTGTTCCTCCTCAAAAAGTAAAGGGAAACGGTGTCCCGTTTCCCTTTTTGGTGTCAATTACTCGGCGTCCTCAGCGGGAGCTTCCTCGGCAGCCGCTTCTTCAACAACAGGAGCATCCTCCAGCAGAGCACGGATGGACAAGCTGATGCGCTTGGTCTCCATGTCGATACCGGTGATCTTCACCTGAACTTCTTCGCCGACCTTCAGCGCATCCTGCGGCTTCTCGATACGACGGTTAGCAATCTGAGAAATGTGGATCAGGCCGTCCACACCGGGCATAATCTGAGCAAACGCACCAAAGGTGGTCATACCCACGATCTTCGCGGTGACAACATCGCCCTCGGCATACTTGCCGGTGAAGACGACGAACGGATTGTCCTCGGCACGGCGATAGCCGAGCGAGATCTTGTGCTTTTCAACATCCAGGTCACGGATGTACACTTCGACGACATCGCCGACGCTGACAACTTCGGAAGGATGCTTAATGCGCTTCCAAGCCAGCTCGGAAACGTGAATCATACCGTCCACGCCGCCCAGGTCAACAAACGCGCCGTAGTTGGTCAGCGAACGCACCGTACCGGTGTACTTCTGACCGACAACTGCTTCGGCGAAGAAAGCTTCTTCCTTCTCCTTGCGCTCCACGCGAGCCACGTCGCGGACAGAACCCACCGCGCGACGGCGAGCCTGGTTGGTCTCCAGAATCTTGAAGCGGACTTCCGTCTTCAGCAGAGGGGTGAGATCTTCCATACGGCTCACGGACGCATGGGAAGCAGGCACGAACACCTTAACGCCATGGGAAGCAACCAGAACGCCACCCTTGATAACGTCGGTGATAACACCGGTCAGGACTTCGCCGCTTTCGCCGGCAGCCACGATGGTGTCCCAGCCCTTCTTGGCATCGACGCGCTTCTTGGAAAGCATGATGGTGCCTTCCTGGTCGTTGGTGCGCATGATGAGCAGTTCCAGTTCTTCGCCAATCTTCACCAGGGAAGCAGGATCGCCGCCCTCGGCAGAAAGCTCGTCAGCCGGGATGTAACCGGTCTGCTTGCGGCCGATAACTTCTACCTGCACCTCGTTGGGGGCGATGCCGATGACAATACCGCGCACTCTTTCATCTGTAGTTAAACTTTGAAGAGAAGCTTCAAGCGCCTCCTCAAAACTCATTTCGTCAAAGGATTTGACAGTTTCGGCGGCAACGGCCACCTCTTTTTCTTGGACTTCGCTGTTGTTTACGATCTCGGACATGGTTGAAAGTACCTCCTTTATAATATCGGCCGGCGTTGAAGCTCCTGCAGTCAACCCAACGATATGAGCACCGGCAAATTGTTCCGCTGACAACTCCGCCGCCGTTTCGATAAGTACCGTACGGCAATGGGGTTGACAGACGTCCCGGAGCTTTGCAGTGTTGGAGCTTTGACGTCCACCGACAATCACCATCACATCACTTTGTTGTGACAGGGCAACCGCTTCTGCCTGACGGCGCGCAGTTGCGTTACATATTGTATCAAAGATTTGCAGATTTGTATAGTGTTTTTTTGCGATTTCCGAACATTTTTTCCAGATATCCGTATGAAATGTCGTCTGAGCCACCAAAATCAGCGGTTCGTCCGACGAAAACGGCGTTTCATCCATAAGTTTTTGCAGTTCTCCCTCGGTGGAAAACACAAAAGAGTTCCCTCGGCAATAGCCGCGGATGCCCACCACCTCGGGATGTTCGGCATCTCCGGCGATGAGGACCGTCTTCCCCGCCTCGGATTGCTCCGCCACGATTTTATGAATCTTGGCGACAAACGGACAGGTCGCATCGTGATACGGAATACCCTGCTCGCGTAACGTGTCGTACACACATTCGGGTACGCCGTGCGAACGAATTACCAGCGTTGCCTCAGCGGACACTTCCGACGGGTCCGAAACGATACGCACGCCGCGCCGATTCAGCGCTTCCACCATCTGTGGATTGTGGATAATAGGACCAAGCGTACACACGCTCTTCCCCGAATCCAGCAGTTCGTACACGGCGTCCACCGCACGTTTAACGCCAAAGCAAAACCCGGCGGATTCGGCAACACGAACCGTCATCAGCGCGACACCTCCGGCGTGTACTTTTCGATAAGCTCACCAATGACTTCCATCAGGCGACGCGAGGCATAGCGCAAATCCGGGTTCTCCCCATCCAGATGCAAATCGGCAGGGGTAAGCGGCTTTCCGTACACGATAAGCGTGCGACGGAACAAGCGCACACGCTGATCGCGGGCAACCACCGCTACCGGCTGCACCGTCGCTCCTGTCTGCGACACAATCAGTGCCGCGCCGGACTTGGCGCGCATCAGCTTGCCATCCTTGGAGCGGGTACCCTCCGGGAAAATGCCCATGACTTTTCCCTCTTCAACAATCTTCTTGGCGGTGTCAATCGCGCCGGTGTCGCCCGTGCCGCGATGTACCGCAAATGCACCGATCTGTTTGCCGAGGAACCACGCAAACAAGCGGTTTTTAAACAGTTCCGCCTTGGCCATAAAATGAATATGGCGCTTGCGCTGTACCACAACCAGCATAACCGGGTCCCAGTTAGAAATATGGTTAGAGCAAAGAACCAGCGGCACGTCGGCAGACGGCAGGTTTTCCTGCCCGATTACCCGAACACGAACCAGCAGACGGACGCACGGCCCCAGAAGCCAAATCAGGAATTTACCCAACCACATACGTCTCACCCTTTCAGATTCTCAGTCACCGTTGTTCTGAGCAGTTCAACCGACTGCTCCAGCGTGTTGCCGGTGGTATCCAGCAGAATCGCATCCTCTGCCGGACGCAGCGGCGCCGCCGCACGATGGGAATCGTTATAATCGCGCTCTTTCATATCGCGCAGAACATCCTCGTAAGTAACCTCAACGCCTTTCGCTACCAGCTCGTCAAAGCGGCGCTGCGCACGGTCCTCAGCGCTGGCGGTAAGGAAAATCTTGACATCCGCAAACGGCAACACAACCGTACCGATGTCGCGACCATCCATAATCACGTTTTCGCGGCGGGCCGTATCCTGCTGCAAATCGAACAGGAAACGACGAACCGGCGGCAACGCCGACACGGCGGAAGCAGCCATCGACACCTCAGGCGTGCGAATCTGACCGCTGACGTCTTCCCCATTCAAAAACACGCGCTGCGCGCCGTCGGCATAGCCGAGCGACACCTGCAGCTGCGGAAGCAGCGCTTCCACCGCCGCCGTATCGTGCGGATCATAACCCTTGCGCAGCACTGCCAGACCGACAGTGCGATACAGCGCGCCCGTATCGACATATACAAAGCCAAGCTGCGCCGCAAGCACGCGGGCAATGGTGCTTTTACCTGCCCCGGACGGGCCATCGATCGCCACAGCGACGGTTTTCTTCGTTGTCATGATTCCTCAACATCCTTTAAATATGGTTACCGGCAGCAGCACCGGTAGAAAACGCAATCTGTAAATTAAAGCCGCCGGTATAGGCATCCACATCCAGAACCTCACCCGCAAAGGACAAACCGCTCACGAGGCGCGATGCCATGGTTTTGCTGTTTATCTCCCGCGTGTTGACGCCACCCGCGGTAACGATTGCCTCCGCAATCGGACGGAAATCTGCCACAGTAAGCGGCAGCGCTTTCAAAATCGTTCCCAGTCGCAGACGCGCTGCGCGGGGTACGGAATGACACTTTGTCTCCCCCGGCAGTTCTGCCAGCATCAGTACGGGAGCAATGAGCGAGCGCGGCAGCACCGCCGCCATCGCATTGCCGACACAGGCGTTCGGCTTGACTTCCAACTCACGCACAAGACGGGCATCCAGTTGTTCGGCGGAAAGCGCCGGTTTTAAATCGATAAGCAAGCGATATCGTCCCGACGACATCTCTCGCATATGGGCGCTGGCACTGAGCACCAGCGGACCCGAAACGCCGAAATGCGTAAACAGCATTTCGCCGAAATCATCAAAAATCGGTTTGCCGCTGACGGTATCCACCACCGTAAGCGAGCAGTTGCGCAGGGACAATCCCTGCAAATCGGCACAAAACGGCTCTTTGATTACCAGCGGCACCAACGACGGACGCGGCGGAATCACCGTATGTCCTGCCTGTCGTGCCAGCTCATAACCGTCACCGGTCGAGCCGGTACCGGGGTATGAGCAACCGCCGGTGCACACAATAACACCATAAGCGGAAAGCGATGTGCCGTCCTCCAGTTGTACACCGCAGCAGACGCCATCTTCGATAATCAGACGCGTTACCCGACCGGTATGGAAGCGGACACCACCGCTGCGTGCAAAGCGCACAAGCGCATCCACCACATCCACCGCTTTGTCCGAAACCGGAAACACGCGCTTGCCGCGCTCGGTTTTCAGCGGTACGCCCTGCTCTTCCAGAAGCTGCATCGTATCCTGCGGCGCGAACGCCGAAAAGGCACTGTACAGAAAACGACCATTGCCCGGCACCTGCGTGATGCAGTCGGCAGGAGAACTGTCGTTGGTAACATTACAGCGACCCTTGCCGGTAATCATCACCTTACGCGCCGGACGTTCGTTTCGCTCCACCACCGTGACACGGTATCCACGTCTGGCGGCAAATCCCGCCGCAAGCAGTCCGGCAGCACCGCCGCCGACCACCACAACGTGCAATGCCTCACCCATTGGTCGTGTCCTCCGTGTGCTTTTCCGCAGGCTGATATACGTGGTACGTTTCCCACAACGTTTCCAGCTCATTGAGCGTTTCACGGTTGGCATCCATCCGCTTAAGCGAGATAGCCACCAGCAACGCGTTGATGATGCTCAGCGGTGCAACCAGCGAATCCACGATGGTCGCCATATCACTGTGCGCCAACAACAAATGGTTGGCAAAATCCGAAATCGGCGAACGCTGGCTGTCGGTAATTGCCACAACCTGTGCGCCGCGGGAATGGGCAAAATGCACCGTCTTGACCGCTTTGCTGGAATAGCGTGGGAAGCTAAGTCCGATCAGCGCATCCTGTTCGCTGATGGGGAACATTTCTTCCAGAATTTCGGTTTCGCTGGACGTGCTGATAAGGCGAATGTCCGGCAAAAGAAGTTTCAGATAATACGCAAGGAAACTGGCCAGTGCGCGGCAGCTACCCGCACCGAACACATACACCCGACGTGCTTTGACAAGCGATTCCACCGCCGCATCAAACACCGCGGGATCAAGTTCCGCCAGCGTCTGACGCAGATTGGCCATATCATAGGTCATTACGTTTTCCAGTACTTCCTCGTCCTTCATGCGGGCGCGAGTGACTTCCACGCGCTGCACGCTGGTAAGCTTGCTGCGAACCAGTTCCTGCATCGCCTTTTGCAAGCGAGGATAACCCGAAAAACCGAGTTCCGTGGCAAAACGAACCACGGTGGACTCGCTGACTCCCACCGCTTCGCCGAGAGCATTGGCCGTCATAAACGCAGCGGTGTCGTAATGTTCAAGAATATAGGCAGCAATCAGGCGCTGCCCTTTTGAAAACCCCGACATCTGTCGGGTGATATGCGCGACGAGATCGATTTTCAACGTCATCACAAACCTTTACTGAAAATGCGGGAAAACCCCTTTAAGTGTACTTCCTTTTCGCCCAAAAAGCAAGACCGAGTTAACGGAACAAGCGGCGAAGAAGCGGCTGGAAACGACTGAAATACAAAGGAATCAGCCGCGTCAGCGTGATGTCATACAGCAAGAACACCACATTGCCGAGCAGCAGGAATACCAGCAAAAACCCGGCGAGCGGCAACGCCACACCATCGATGCGAAACGCCTCCAGCGAAAACCCGACCACCGACAGCAGTGCGTAAGCAGCCACCACAGCGGCGTTGAACACCAAAAACTTGATGCCCCATTCCGCCACACGGCTACGCCGCGATTCGGCAAAGGATTTGACAATCGGGTAATACCCGAAAAACGCCACAAACAGCAGTCTTGCCTCAATGTCCGGCGTGATAAGTAAGGCGAGCAATGCCACCGAGGTGTACACTGCCACCGCCCAGCGTCGCCCACATTCGATTACCACCGGCATCAGAAACACCGATGCCAGAGCCGGCAACGCGTAGGTTGCAAACGGAAATACCGTCAGCAGCAAGCACGCTAACGAAAGCGCGCCCATCAAGCCGCTCCAGGCGACCCGTGCCGTACGTTTCACCGAAATAACACTCCTATCCGATTAGCAACAACCGATGAGGTCGCCACCCAAGCATTCGCAGCAGCAGTCAGCGCAAATCAGGCCCTGACACATATCGCAACCGGTACAACCGGCACCACCCACCGGTGCACCGCGGTACATTCCGCCGGTCTGGCGCTGACGCTCCAACTGATTATACGCCGCACGATACTCCATATTACCGGGATCCATACGCGTAGCGGTGGAGAAGTGATTATAAGCATCGTCCAGCCAGCCTTTTTTGTACAGCACGCTGCCCTTGAGGAAATACCATTCGGCATCGCGCGAGGGTGCGGGGATGCCATCCAACAGCGTTTCCGCATCAGCCATACGACCGGAGCGAATCAGGTTGCGGATGTCGGTGTAGTGAGAAGCGCCCTGCGCATGACCCTGTCCGTTGTTGCCCGAACGGCGTTCACGGATGATGGCATCATAGGCCTCGTTAATCTCCTGCATTTTTTCTTTTGCGAGGTCCGACAACGGGTTGTCCTCATAATTGTCAGGATGGTACTTGCGTGCCAACTGACGATAGGCCTCTTTCACCTCGTCATCTGTGGCATTGCGACCAATACCAAGGATTTGATACGGATCTTTCATCGTTTAAACCTCCCGTTTTTTCTTTTGGAAATCGCCGTCAAGAACATTCTTTTGAATGTGGTGCATTCCCAACTCAAGAATATTGCGTAAAATACCGTCAAAGCGACGGATGGAAAGCAACTCATACGCCGATTTACATTCGGCAAGCGATGCATTCAGCGACAACCGTACGCGTTCGCGACACGCCGACAGCGTTTCCGCCGTTATCGGCTGCGAACGGTACTCAACAAGCAACGGATTGTAATTGCCGCTTTGACTGTCTTCCTCCAGGTCGTCCGCCGCATCCATCAAATAAATCCAGCGACCGAGGCAGTAGCCAAATCGTCCGAGTATCTCGCGCTGTTCTTCGTCTGTTGTAATCTGCGAACAGAAGACCGACAGCAATTCCGCCGTGGGTTCGGCGGCCGCGTCCAGCGAACCGCTTTTTGCCGCTTCAATTGCCGCCTGACGCTGTACGTACCGCGCAGCGGCGGCATCCGCCTCCGGCTGAAGCCGTGCCGCTTTGCGACGATGGCGTGCGGCGGGGATTAACGCCAGACGTGCGGCGCAGCGTTTGAAAAAGCCGCCGTCCGCAATGGTGTCGCGGGTTTTGTGATACACCAGCAGCACCGACAAATCGGCGCACCGATCAAGTATCGGGCTGTCGCTGCAGCAGGTGCGCTTTTTGAACGGATTGTATGGACAACGCCCCTTGTGAAATCCGGGGCAGGAATCCGCCATCGCCATTTCCAAAAGCACCAGAAATGTCATATCGTAACTAAGCGTCATCTGTGCGCTTGGACCGTATCGCTTACCGAGACGTCGGCACAGCGAACAGTACAGCCCCCGATACTGCTCAAACTCCCCCATTTTCAATTCCGGCTGATACACCTTAATATATCCGAACATATCTGTTTCACCTTTGTACACGATATATAGTATGATACAAACATTCTGTCGAGAGAGTATGAAAGTTTTGTAAATTATCCGTCTTTACCACAAAAAACCTTAAGCCGACTTATGCATATGGCGCGAAAATCCGTTCATACTATCAGTGCGTCAAACAACGTATTGCTAAGAAATGTTTGTATATAAGGAGGAGCTGTTTATGGATACGATCGCATTAATTCTGGTCATCATCGGCGCGTTGAACTGGGGCAGCATCGGCTTGTTCCGGTTTGACCTCGTCGCCTGGATTGGCGGCGGTCAGGACGGTACCATCAGCCGTGTTATCTACACCGTGGTCGCCTTGGCAGGCATCTGGTGCATTTCGCTGCTGTTCCGCCGACGTCGATCGATGATGGAAGAACACAATTAAACGTTGCAAAAACAGGGTCACCGTCTGTGAGACGGCGGCCCTGCTTTTTTATCAGGCAACCTTAGATGAGGTCTTTGGTATCGCGAGCGATAACCAGCTCCTCGTTGGTGGGGATGATGAAAGCACGCACCGTGGAATCCGCCGTGGTGATTTCACGCTCCTGGCCACGCACGTTATTAGCTTCGGCATCCAGCTTGACGCCCAGATAAGCGAGGCCTTCCAGCAGTTCGGCACGCAGGCGATCCTGGTTTTCACCGATACCGGCAGTGAACACGATGGCATCCAGACCGCCCAGAGCGGCAACATAACCACCGATGTACTTCAGAATCTGGTAGCTGCGCAGATCCCACGCCAGCTTGGCGCGCGGATTACCGGCATCCATAGCAGCAGTGATGTCACGGTCGTCACTGGAAACGCCGGAAACGCCCAGCATACCGGACTTCTTGTTCATAATGCCGTCCATCTCAGCCGCGGTCAGGCCTTCCTTCTCCATAATGAAGGTAACAACAGACGGATCGATTGCGCCACTGCGGGTACCCATCAGGAAGCCATCCAGGGGAGTCAGACCCATGGTGGTATCGATGACCTTGCCGTCGCGGATTGCCGCCAGCGAGGAGCCGTTGCCCAGGTGGCAGGTGATGATGCGAGTGCCCTTGCCATCCGGCTTGCCCAGCAGTTCGCAGCAACGCTTGCTGACGAAACGATGGGACGTGCCGTGATAGCCATAGCGGCGCACGCCGTACTTCTCATAATACTCGTAAGGCAGACCCCACAGATACGCCACTTCGGGCATGGTCTGATGGAACGCCGTATCAAACACAGCAACCTGCGGAATCTCGGTGCCGAAAGCAGCGGTAGCCGCTTCGATGCCCTTCAGGCAGGCAGGGTTGTGCAGAGGAGCCAGCACTTCGTACTCACGGACAGCCTTCAGCACATCTTCGTCGATACGGACGGATTTATCGTATTTCGCGCCGCCCTGCACCACGCGGTGACCGATGGCAGCAACTTCGGACAGATCGTCAATGACCTTGCCTTCGCCGGAAACCAAAGCCTGCTTAACCTGCTCAAAAGCCGTCTCGTGATCGGGCATGGCTACATCCAGCTGCACCACGCGACCGTCACCGGTTTTGTGCGTAAAGCGACCGTCGATACCGATGCGCTCGCACAGGCCCTTCGCAACGACCTGCTCGCCATCCATATCAATCAGCTGATACTTCAAGGAAGAACTACCTGCATTGATAACCAGAATTTTCATGTGTTTCGTATCCCCATTCCATAGTATTGATTTTTGCCATAAAATGCTATATACTATAATAATACTAAACTGCAATTTTTTCAAGGCTTTTTCAAAAAAAGACACGGAGGCGTTTTTATGCATATTGCCGGCGTTGTTGCTGAATACAATCCGTTCCACAACGGACATGCTCTTCACCTGGAAAAAACCCGCGCCAAGAACGGCGGTTGCGAGGCAACTCACGTTGTCGCCGTTATGAGCGGTAGCTTTGTCCAGCGTGGCGAACCTGCCATTATGTCCAAATTCGACCGTGCCCGTATGGCGCTTCTGGGCGGCGTTGACTTGGTGCTTGAGCTTCCCGTACCGTGGTGTCTGTCCTCTGCCGAGGGCTTTGCCCACGGTGCTGTGGCGCTGCTTGACGCACTCCGTTGTGTTGACACGCTGAGCTTTGGCAGCGAAGCTGGCGATTTGGCGCCGCTGCAAAAGGCGGTATCGATTATGGACACGCCCCGTTTCGCCTCTTTGTTGAGATATTTTATGGAGCTTGGCATCTCCTTCCCCGAAGCACAGCAAAAAGCGCTGGCGGAAATCGCCGGTGCCTCCGCCGCTTCGGTGCTGGATACGCCCAACAACACCCTCGGCATTGAATATCTGAAAGCGTTGGACCGTTTGGGCAGCAACATCAAGCCTTTTACGGTGAAACGTATGGGCAGCGCGCACGACTCGCTCGCCCCCATCGGCAACACCGCGTCCGCCTCGTTCCTGCGCACGCTGCTGATGTCAGATCGTCTTATCAACACCCTGCCGTACATACCTGCTCCGTCTGCCGCTGCGTTGTCTGACGCCGCGCAAAACGGACGCCTTCCTGCCGATGCCAAACAGTTGGAACGCGCGGTTCTCTCGCGGTTGCGACAGTTGTCTGTGGAAGAGCTCGGAGACCTTCCCGGCATTTCCGAGGGCCTTGAAAATCGTATGTACAACGCCATCCGTACGGCAAAGTCGCTTGCCGAGCTGGAAGAAGGCATCAAGACCAAGCGGTATCCCCTCACCCGTGTCAGACGGTTGATTTGGTCGGCGTATCTCGGCATTCCTGCCGGCTACGCAGGTACCTGTCCGCCGTACGCACGCGTGCTTGCCGCCAACGAGCGAGGCAAGGAAATTCTCTCCGCCTCCCGTCCCGCTGTGCCGCTTCTGTACCGTGCTTCGCAAATCGACAAAGCCGGCGATGAGTGCCGAGCCATGTGGGAACTGGAGACTCGCGCCACCGATTTGTACAACGTCGCATTTCCTGCCCCGCTCCCCTGCGGAACCGATTACACCAACGGTTTAGTGCGGGAATAACATGAAAGAAGGTTTTGTATGAATAAGCAAAACACCTCCATCGTATTCACCGGTGACATTGGTTTCAGCCGCTATATGTTGGGCAAATGGGCCGACCCCGAACTTCTGTCCGATGACATCGTGGAGTTTTTCCGCCAAAGCGATCACGTTGTCGCCAACGTCGAAGGCGCGGTGATCGATGCCGAAACTGCCAAAACCGCAGGCAAGGGTGAGTTCTGCCACTATATGGATGCCGCGGCCGTTTCTGTGCTGAAGCAGATTCGCGCGGATATTTGGGACATTGCCAACAACCACTGTATGGACGTTGGCGCTTTCGGTCTGGAATGCACCATGCGCCACGCCGCGGAAGCAGGCTGCCAAACGGTCGGCGCAGGCAGCAATCTTGACGAAGCCAGCCGCCCGATTATTTTGGACGAAGCAGGCGGCATCGGTATTCTGGCGCTCGGCTATTACCCCGAGTGTCCCGATGCCACCGAAAGCAAAGCCGGTTTGTTCACCCCCAATCTTCGCGAACAACTGGTAAAACGCATCCGTGAAATCAAAGAAACCTGCCGCTGGTGCATCATTGTTTCGCACGACGGTGAAGAATTCACGAACCTCCCCCAGCCCTACACGCGCGAGCGGTATCTGGAATATCTGTCCATGGGCGCGGACATCGTGGTGGCACACCATCCGCACGTCACCATGAACTACGAGTTGCTTGACAACAAAGCCATTTTCTATTCGCTCGGCAATTTCATCTTCGACACCGACTACCAGCGTGCACAGCACAACACCGAGTACGGCGTCTTGCTGAAGCTGCACTTCACGCCGGACGAGTTCACCTTTGATGCGCTCGGCACGACCATCCTGCGCGGCGAAGAACACATTGTCGCTTCCGATGTTCCGGCGGTATTTACGAACATACCGCAAGAGGAATACGAAGCGCTGCTGCCGCTCTCGGCACAGGCGTTTGTCAAAGCCGAGATGGCCAGAAAGTTGTTCCTGTATCCCGAACGATTCAAGGATTATACAACGGAACAGTGGGAGCAGTTCTTGCTTTCCACAGAGCGCAAGGAGCTGCTTCCCAATTATCGGATGGACTTCTCTGTCATCCTTCCGCTCTCGAAGCAAGACCCGAAGCCCTCTTCCCTGACGGCGGTTGCCGAATACCTCAAAAAACAACTGTAACAAAAAAGCTTCCACGGCGTTGCCGTGGAAGCTTTTTTATTTTACCGGGAGTGTGGCATCCTTTTCCGAGCCGAACCCGTACTTTTGAATCTTCTCGGTCGTTGCCGAAATCACATCGAAGCAACACTCGGTGTCTGTACCGAACGAACGGTAATTCTCCGAGGAGGTTTTGTTACTGCTGAGCTGAGTGATATTCGCCGTGCTCGTCAGAATCTGCCAGAACTTAAGTGATTCGTCCTCGGTAACAGCGCTCGAGTGCGAGTGGCCATAGTGGTAGACCAGCACCTTTCCCGTCGCCGTCGTGAAATCCGCCGAACCGATTTCTTCGTTACTGTAAGCAGTGCGGTTCTGGAACGCGGACAGCAGCTCTTTCAGTTCTGCACCGTAGTTTTCGGTGTTCACACGCATATGCGACAGGAACACGTAGTTCCAGCCATCTTCGGCGGTTAACACTTCATTTATCAGCCACTGCAGCTGACGCTCGCTGTATCCCCAGTAGGAGCGGCCGCTCTTGGCATTACCCTCTTCATTCAGCTCCATCTTCGAGGCGATGATAGTATTGTCATCGTCCACTTCCTGCGGATAGTCCGCCGCATCCAAGCAAACCGCACGGATTTTCTTTTCCGGGATGTCGTAGTAGTAATATGCCGAATCTTCGTCGCGGCTGTCGTGGACAATACCTGCCGCCGCATACTCTTTCAGCACCGTTTCGTTCCACTGGGCGCGACTGACAAGCATATCCGCCATATCCTGACTGTACACCGTTTCACCGGTGAAATAGGAGTTGTCGTCGTGGTTGCCTTTCAGGATGAAAACAGGCTTTTCGCAGGACTTCAGCAGCTCGAAAATTTCGCTCACACGCTTTTCCGTCTTCGTCTTGTTGGAGTTGTTACCGCTGGTAGTGTCACCACCGATTACCACGAAATCGAGCTCGTCGCTTTCGTTGGCCATCTGTACGACAAGCTCCATCTGCTTTTTCAGCGAATCCACCTGAACGTTAGTCAACTGATCCGTATCGTAGTGGATGTCGGTGATGAAAACATAGTTCACCGCACCGTCATCAACCGTTTTCAGTTCACTGATAATGCGGTCATACTCCTTGCCGTAAGCCTCGTAATCGTTGTCAAACACATACGCTTCCGCCGCTTTACCGGACGGATAAGTTACCGTAACATCCTCGAGACTGCCGTTGACCGAAACGCGCAGGAAACTGTCTTGCTCCAGCGTCACGTCACCCTCGGACATCACCACAAGATAGGTGTTCATAACCTGCTGTCCGGTAGCGTTCAACTGTTCAAGGTCCAGCGTGTTCTTTTCGGTGTAGGTGTACACCGCCATACGGCAATCGGAAGACAGCGTCGTTCCCGCAGGAACAAACAACATATTCCGCGTGCTTACCACGCCGTCGCTTTCAAAGAAAGAATACTTCGTTGTACTCTTGTGCGAAATCATACCGGGTTCTGTGCCGCAATCCGCCAAGGTCACGTCACGCTGAATCACCGTTTGCGTGGTTGTCGTAGCAGTCGTCTGCTCAACCGGTTGCGCACAACCGCTCAACACCAGTGCGAGAACCAACAGCATCGCCGACAAGCGTTTCATCCGATACTCCCTCTTTCAAAGCAACCTTTTTGTTCTATCACGTTTCCGTTTTGGCAAGCGGACGCAAGAACTGCGTTTCATACAATTCGCGATAGTGGTCGTTTTCTTCCACCAGTTTCCGATGCGGACCTCGTCCGGCAATCACGCCGTTTTCAATTACCAAAATCTCATCCGCCGACAAAATCGTGGACAAGCGGTGTGCAACCACCAGCGAGGTGCGGTCCTTCAGAAGCGGCTGGATGGCATCCTGAATGTGGCTTTCCGAAATGGAATCCAGCGACGAGGTCGCTTCGTCCAGCAGCAGCACGGGCGGATTTTTGAGAATGACGCGCGCCAGCGACACGCGCTGCTTTTCGCCGCCCGAAAGCTTGAGTCCGCGGTTGCCGACAACCGTATCGTAGCCGTCGGGCTGGGAGACTATGA
>JAZODA010000050.1:0-5202 GCA_045596745.1 Acutalibacteraceae bacterium | reverse complement strand
GAAACAATTTCCGCACGGCGTTCTTCAAACGGCACGGTCTCCTCTTTCAAAAACAGCGGATTGGGAATCAATCGGCTGCGACGGGCAATGCGCTTCGAGAAGTAATCGCGCGCATCCTCCGTCTGGAACACAAAGCCCTTTGCCATCGGGTAGGTAATCCGCCGCAACACCTTGCGCAAACGCGATGTGGCACTGCGCACAGGGTCGTTGCGTTCGGACACAATCACCGGAATGGACAACCCTCGTGTTGCCAAAATGACCGCCACATTGATATGGGCAAGGAACGAAATAATCACATCGGGTTTTTCCGTTTTGAACAGCCGACGGAGCTTCAAAATACCGTCGGCATCGTTGCGCCGTCCAATGCCGTTGACACGGCGGACACGCTCGTCCAGCGGATAGGTTTCCTCGGCGGCGATTACCGTCACCAACGTCACATCGTGCTCGTTGCAAAGGTGGTTCGCCAGCGCGCACATCACCCGTTCGGCACCGCCAAAGGAAAACGCTCCCATAACCAACGCGATTTTCATACCATCATCCTTAATCCTTCGTCTCGGCAACCTCACGCAGCTTGCCGTAGAAGGCTTTTCTTCTTTCGTTTAACGCAGACGAGGCAAACGCTCTCGCCGTTTCCAGGTTGCGCTGACTTTCTTTGGTCATACGCGACGGGTCGGTCACAAAACGAATGATACCGTCGGCAAAACCGTCCACGTCCGCGAAATCGAAGAGATATTCCGCATCCAGAATTTCGGGAATACCACAGGTCGGCGAGGACAAGCACGGAATGCCTTCCGCCATCGCCTCCAGCAACACTCGCGGCAATCCCTCGGCAAACGTCGGCAACGCGAACATATCCGCAGAATGAATCACGCGTCTTACCTCGTCACCGTTTGCCAGACGCCCCGTAAACTCCACCGCATCACGGATTCCCAGATTGGCGGCATACCGCTCAAACTCTTCCCGCAGCGGGCCGTCGCCTACAAAGCGAATCGACACGTCATACCCTTTGTCGCGCACCTTTTTGACCGCATCCATCAGCGTTAAGTGCCCTTTGCCGTAGTCGGTAAAGGAATTGGCGGCGTGAGCAATGCAAAACGACCGTTGCTCCGCTGTCCAGCTGCGCGGTTCGGCGAAGCTGTCGTCGCCCAGCTCCACCGAGGAATAGGACGCGGTAAACGCATTCGACGTCGGCTTCAGCGCGCTCTTCGGCGGATATAACGCCTGCAAATAGCGCTGCGTCACATACGATGCGCCATCGGCTTTCGCGCACATTTTCCGAACAATGTTTGTCCAGCTGCGGCGAACATACCACAGCATCAGTTTGTTACCGCTGGCACGCGGACCGAAGTTTTCCCACGGGTCCACCACAATCTCCACCGCGAACGGTTTTTTCATTTTTGAATACACCTTGGAAAAAACATTGGCGGTGGCAGCCGGCAAACGGAAAATCGCACAATCAAATCGACGGCAATAGTCCCGAACACACTTTCGAATTGCCAAATATTTCTTGGCGTATTGTACCGGCCCACGGAAAGCGGGCAACGGTAAAAATGTCACGCCCGGGCCGCAGGAAACTTTTTTGCCCTGTATGGAATCAACCTGCTGTATTCTTGCGACTGCATACACGTGGTCGAACGCCTGCAAGTACCGCTTGTAGAACGTGTAATCGTACACCGATTCCGCATACACCGTGCCATCGGGTGTCTGATAATAATGCCCATCAGCCACAACCATTACGTTCATTTTGTCACCTCGGTCTTTTCCGGTTCCTTCTGCTCTGCTGCCTTTTCAGCAGGCTCGTCATGCTGACGATGCAACAGGTTCTTCAGTTTGTATTTCACACGGAAGCTCTTGTAGTAGGTGTTTTTGGCCCACATTACCAAATGATACTGCCACGCGTGCTTTGCCCACACAATCGTCGGCGTGCCTTTCAGCACCGAACCAAAATTTTCTTTATACGCCGCGCCACCTGCCAAATCCATTGTCTTAATACCTTTGGCTTTCCAATACCGAATCGCATACCACATCAGTGCTTGGTTGGCGTTGTATTTCAACGCCTCAGTAAGGCTGGCGTTCGAAGCAAAGAACGCCATACTGCCCGCACCCAAATAATAGCTGCTGGCAATGTTGTTGCCGTTTTCATCCAACGCTTTAATCGACAGCACCATATCCGGATAGCTCTTGTACAGCAGGTTCATACGCTCGCGATAGTTCGGCGAAGTCAACGATTTGCGCGCAAACACCTCTGCCAGTTGCACGTGATGCTCTTCGATAAACACATCGCTCATATCTTCCACGATGGTGCCGCCCAGCTTCTCGAACTTGCGAACACAGGTACGGTAACCACTCTTGAAGTTCTTGAAAATCTGCTCCTCGGACTGCGTTAAGTCCAGAAAGTACGACCAACGCTTCGTGTCGTAGAACAGTTTGCTCTTGCAGGTCTTGGCGTCCTCTTCCGACAGCTTGAAGTCCGCCAAAATCATAAACGAAATCTTGAGTTCCTTTCTCAGGAACACCAGCAGCTCGTCCAGCAGACCCTCGGGCAGCTTGCCGCCCGTGGATTCCGCCAAATCGAAGCCCAGGTGCTGACCCATCCAGCCATAGAACGGGCTGCCGAAAATGCGGAAACCGAACTTCTTTTGCACACCGCCGGTGAAATGACCGACCAAAGCACCCGACTCGTCCGTTATGCGGACAATGGCCGGCGAAACGTGACGCCACTGCTTTAAAAAGCGAAGCCAGGACAAGGTTGAGAAAAGATTTTTATCGGCATATCCCTCATATTCTTCGGCGTTGACCGTATCAACAGAAAACAATTCAAAACAATACATATCATCATTCTCCTTAAACATATCGTTGCAATTAGCAGCTGTATATGTCCTTTGCCGCATACTTTCCAATACCGCGAACCGAGTTGATAAAAAGGATTTTCACTTCCGTTATCCCCCGCTTGCCGTAATCACATCAACGTACGCCTGCACATTGCTTTGTTTGGTGAACTGCTGTTTGAACAACGTATACGCACCCTGCACGGTCGTTTTCCGATCTTCGCTCAGCGAAGTGATCACCTCCGCCAGCTCCGCAGGGTCTTCGGTACTGACGCAATATCCGGCCCCGCAATCGCGTACCGTCTTTTCAAACAACGCTTCGCTGCCGAAACAAAACACCGTCGGTCGACCGCAGGAAAGAACAACACCTGTTTTGCTTGGCAAAGCCGTTTTAATGCCGTCCTTCACCAACGGGATGATATTGACACCTGCGGCACAATAAATAGACGTTGCTAAACTGCTCGGTTGCAACGGCAACAACGTAACGTTGGACATACCGCTTGCCATCGCTCGAATTTCATCCGCTTTGACACCGTCGCCAATCAACAGGAACTGAACGGCTTTGTTGCCCTGTAACAACTCCGCGGCCTTAACAATCAACTCCACATTCTGCATACGACCAATGTTTCCGGCGTACACGGCGTAAAACACATCGTCTTTCAAACCGCATTTTTTAACGAATTCGTTTTCTTCCCACAGTATGTCAACCGTGTCGTCCGAATAGCCCCAGTTGTAGATGACAGTCATTTTATTCGGCTCGACGCCCTTGTCGGCAATAAACCGTTTAATGTCCTCCGAAATGCAAACCAAACGGTCGGATTTCGCGTATACCTTCTTTTGCCAAAATTCAAAATAGCGATAAATCAACGAACCCTCGGCAATCAAGCCGCTCTGCACCGCATTATCCGGCCAAACGTCCTGAAGCATGGAAACGATCTGCATCCTTTTTTTCTTGGCAACACGAACACTCCAAAACGACGAATACGACACATCCTCAAACAGCACGTCCGCGTTTATCTTTTTTAAGGCACGCGCCATACGCCACGAGGTCAACGTATCGGTAAGATAGCGTTGAATGATGTTGGCTTTTTTGCTGGCTTTGCGGGCAATCGGGATATAGGTAATACCATCCAAGCCCATCGTGTAGCTTTTATCTTGTGAACCATCCGTCGCCAGAATGCGTACCACCTCATGACCTGCATCGAGCAATCCTTGCAAAATATCGTGCATCAGGTGATTGAACGGACTGGTTGCATCGTATAAAATCGGTGTCACAATCGCTATCTTCATTCACACTCAACCCATTTACTGTTATTTGATATCGATCTTAACAACATCCATCGCCTTTTCGCACACCGAAACGGCGGCATCTGCCGAAGCGGCTTCGGCAATCACAAAGCCGAGGCGCGCGGCACTGCTGTTGATTTCGGTTACCGTCTCGCCCACGCCGTGGACAATGCTGATTTGTCGAATGCCGTCGACCTGCTCGGCATCGGCAATGCCGACAATGCTCTGCACCGTGCCGGCGGTCTGTTCAAAATACCGAATCGCACTGCCGCCGTGCTTCTTCGGCGTAATATCCGGCGTTTCGCCCAGCGCAATACGGATACAGCATTCCACCATATCCACCCCTGTGGACAACGGCACCAAATGCGTCGTGATGCAGTCGCCGCCCAAGCGTGCGCCGAGCTCCACAATCTTCGGCCCTTCTTCGGTCACGATAATCTCGGTATGGGACGGACCGTTGGTAATGCCCACCGCTCGGTTGGCCGCCTGTGCCGCCCACTTGATTCGCTCCGCCGTGCGGCTGCAATGCCGTGTCGGCTGCGAGTGACCCATTTCCACAAAATGCGGAGCGCCCGTTGTCAGCTTGTCCGTAATCTGAATCACGTGGCATTCGCCGTCCACCGTCAGCGTTTCCACGCTGACTTCGGGACCGCGCATATATTCTTCAACCACCACGTCACCACCGCGGGAATACGTGCGGCTGTACTCATACGCTTTCTCAATCAATTCGGTATCGGTAATATCCTCGATGAGGAAGATACCGCGGCTTCCGGAGTTATCCGCCGGTTTTACAATAAACGGCTTGGCAAACTGTGCAACGGCCGCCTCGTATTCCGCCTTGTCCGACACCTTGAAAAACCGCGGAATCGGCACGCCGTGCTCGGCAAGCGCCTGACGCATCACCGCTTTGTTGGTTGCTTTCAGCGCCGTATCCTCTGTGACACCGACCAGCCCCAGCTCGTGCGCTACCTTGGCAACGGTACGCATCGGCATATCGCTTGCGAGCGTCATCACACCATCAATACGGTGGCGCTTTGCGGCTTCCAGTACCGCGGGGATATCAATCGTGCTGATGACCTCTTTGATA
>JAZODA010000049.1:0-23420 GCA_045596745.1 Acutalibacteraceae bacterium | reverse complement strand
TACCGAAGCTGTTGACCTGGATGTCCCACATAATCATCTCGTCCGGCGTAATCTGCTCCGGCTCACTGAACAGACGGCGACCGCAATCCTCAATCCACGGCATCATATACGCCATATACGGCGAGGGGTCGTTGGTGAAGGTCTTGTCGGCACAGCAACCAAAGCCGTAAATCGTCTCCACATAGCGGTGGATAAGCTGGATATAGCCCACCTCTTTATGCGGCAGGAAATACGGCGCAAAGCGCTGGTAATCCTGGTGCATAAACAGCACGATACCACCACGGGAGGCCCAATCCTGAATGTACGCCTCGTCGTTTTCGATGTAATCGTTAAAGCCGTGCTGCTCGATAATCGCCACGTCATACTTTTCCAGATACCCACGCTGCGAATAGTCGATTTTCTCAAGCTCAATCCCCTGCTCTGCCAAGAAATCCACAAAGGCATACGGGGGGCGGAACCAATGTTCAAAATAACCGATTTTCAGCTTCTGTGCCATATTCGTTCCTCCTAAATCCGATGTTACCGTCATTATATCACACTTTGCCCGAAAATCCATATCAAATTGCTGCAATTCCCCATTCTTTTTTCGTTGCCCCCAAAGCAAAAAACGCCACCGACTTATCGTCGGTGGCGTTTGTTTGTTTACGGAGCGGTAATCACCTGCGCATCGCAGTATTTGAAGGCGTTTTCGTCAATATCCGTCAAGCCTTCCGGCAAGACGATTTTCGTGACACTGCGAAGACCGGAAAAAGCGTAAGCGCCCAATCGCGTTACCGTATCGGGAACCACCAGCGTCCCCTCTGCTTTAACGCCGTCGAAATACACCGCTTTCGCGTTATAGGTCGGCGAAGAAGAGTTATCTTCCAGCACCATACGGCAGTACGCCTCGATCGAGGGAAGTTCCACCGCTTCGATATAGCGACAGAAAGCACCCTTGCCGATGTGGGTAATACCCTCGTGAAGCACCACACGTTCCACCTCAAAATGCACCAGAAAATCAGCAGGGATAACCGTGATTTCCTGCGGCACAACCAACGTGGTGATGTGTTTCCCATCAACGTACAGTGCACCGGCACTCAGTGCATTTCCGACATCCACCTGCAGCCACGAAACCAGATCTTCAATATACAAGCTGTCGACCGAGTCGAATGCCCGCGTACCGATACTCTTCACCGAAGACGGGATATGCACCTCGCGGATACCCACAACATCGGCAAACGCATACGCCTTGATTTCGGTAACCGTATCGGGAACCTTCAGCACCTCCGCCGGCTGTCCGTTCACAAGCAACGTACGGTAGGTCATGACGTTTGCATCGTGGTACATCGCCAACGGATTGGCGTAGGCATCCTCGAACTCCACCGCACAAAAAGCGGCAAGGTCAAGCACGTTTACCGTTTTCAGGTTAGGACACGCATAGAACGCCGAGCAGCCAATCGATTCCACATAAGCGGGAACCGTCACCTCGGTCAGTGTGGTAATGCCATAAAATGCATAATCGCTGATGTGACTTACCGGAATGGTCAGTGACACAAGCGGTTGCCCATCCACGAGGAAGGTTCCGGGAATCCGCGCGGGATTCGACTTTCTGTCAACAAACTGAATATTACACCACGCCTCTACCGAGGGGATGTTTACCGTTTGCAAGGCATCGCAGGAATCAAACGCTCCCCCGCCGATAGTCTCCAACGCACCGTTCAGATGGATTGTTTCCAAAGAGCGACAGCGCGAGAACGCATAACTACCAATCGAGCGGATGTTTTTGCCAAGCGTTACGGTTTTGAGTTCGTACATACTGCTTGCGCAATATTCGGGAACAGATTCAGCCGCATCCCCGAATACCAGTGTCTGCAGCGGCGCGTTCTGGAAGACAACATCCACTCGGACAGCGGTGTCGGTAAATATTTCGGTCAGCACCGCACAGTTTCGGAAAACAACGTTGTCAATATCGATATTCGCACCCAATGACACCTTGCGAAGAGAGTCACAGCTGTCAAACGCCAGATACCCGAGGCGAGTGTTATCCGGGATATACAGCTCCTCCAAGGCATCACAATCGGAAAACGCCCCGATACCCACTGTTTCAACCGAGTTGGGCAATTCAAGCGTTTCCAAAGCGGAACACGTATCAAATGCGTTTCTGTCCACAGTCAAAAGTGTCTCCGGCAATCGAAGAGTACGCAGTGCCGTGCAGCCATAGAATGCATCTTCCGGAAGAGCGGTCAGCCCGTCTTCGATGTACACGGCACCCAGCGAAGTGCAGTTGCGGAACGCTGCCTCGCCCATCGTTCGCAGACTACCGGGCACGCGAATCTCCGCGAGCGAAGTGCAGCCGTAAAAAGCGTTTTCCTCGATGCTTCGCACCTGCTTGCCAAACGTGACAGACACCAGATTTACGCAACCGGCAAAGGCGTCTTTTTCGATTGTATGAACACGTTGCGGCAACGTTACCTTTTTCAGGATACTCGCCGACTCACAAAACGCACTGCGCCCGATTTTCGTAACAGGTTCCCCTGCTAACATATCCGGTACGGTCAAATCGGCCGCATCGCCATCGTAACCGTAAATCGTAACGCCCTCCGACGTTTCCTTGTAATAAAATCCATCCTCATACAGGTAGTTGGAATAATCACGAAGCTGACTGACATACCGACCGCCCACCACCAAAGTCGCTGCACAGACAATTGTCAGCAACACTCCGCCGACACCGCGAAGTCTCAGTCGAAGCAACATCGGGCGAAGCTGTTTCGCGCGGCGCACGCCACAGCCCCGCAGAGCCACTTTTCGACCGCGAAGCAGCAGCCATAAGAGCGACAACACGCCGCACGCCGCTTCCAGACACGGCAGTACCCAGTGGTATTTCCAAACATCCTCAATCTTACTTCCCCAATAGGTCAGCGAGCCGAAATCCGCACCCGAGCAGAAACCGATATACAAAACCAGCGGCACAATCAGCGTAATGACAAACCGGCGGGCGGCAGCGAACGCATATCGCTTTATGTACGGACGATGACAGTAGCGGTTTCGGATATATCCATCTTCCTTTTGTGCCTTGCGTACAGTCAGCAACAGGCGCACCAGTTCCGTACCGCACCAAACGACACAAAAAACGATAGACGCATTGAGCAGATAATAATACCCCTCTGTGAAAACCGTTTTCAGGTTTTCTTCGGAAAAGTCCATCAACAGCAGTCCCTTGGTGACCAGGTTGAAGAACATTGCGAACAACAGCAGCGCCGCATACAGTGCGCCATACTGCCACGCTTTTTTGTACCCGTAGCAATACCGAACCGTGCCGGTATACCGCTCGGATAAATTTTGCTGCACCTGAAACACGGTCAGCGCCATCAGCGGCGGAGAAAACCATTGCAAGAATTGATCGAAATACAACAGCAGGCGTGACATATTGAACGCGCTTTCGATGGGCGCACCGGCTTTATATGCCCACAGCAGCGGCACACCCACAAGCGCAACCGGGAAAGCCGCAATCAGCATAAAAATCACTACGCGATGGGCAATTTGGTTGACCTCCGAACGGTACGAACTCAACCGCTTTTCGGCGATAGTCGCTGTGGTTGCCACCGCTTCACGCTGCTCCCGCTCCGACACCGACGATTGTGACAAACGCGCAGCATCCTCGATGAGTTCTACCCGCCGATCACTCCACTCGGCATCCTCGGTCATATAGTAAATGGTTTTGCACAACCGCTGTGCCTCGAAGAACAACTCGGCAGCGCGGGAAGCCGAAGAGGCATCCGACGCCATCAAATAGGCCAACCGCTGGGTGGCTGTCTGGTAAACACAGAGCAGTGCCAAATCTTCTTTTTCAATCAGCGCGAGACGCGCACCCTCCAATGCCTGTTCATAGTAGGACACCGCACCGACGCGATCTTTCTTCACAAGGCGATCCCCTTCGGCAATCGCCTGCTGTGCCGCTGCCTCTGCCTCACTCTGCGCGGAGGCGGTGCCCGCGGCGGAAGAAAGTTCCATCGCCGCCGCAATTTTGGGGCGCAGTTCATTTTCGGGCGATATTAACTTGCTCGCCTTTCGCAAGTAGCGCTTTGCTCCGGAAAGCCGCGGCAACAACGCCGCTTCCCTCGTTGCCAACGCACGCAGATACAGTGCTTGTGCCAACACCTCGCGCTTTTCCTTCTCATCAAGCGGCAACCGACGGACAGCGCGACAATACGCTGCCGCCACCTGCGCAGCCTGACGGTACTCGCCTGCTCGGAAAAGATTTCCGAACACCTCGGAATAGTGTTCACCTATCTTCTCCGGGCACAAGCGCTCGGTCAGCCCGAGACACAAGTCGAAATATACACCATGGCGCTTGTCGCCACTGTTGAGGAAGATTGCGCCGCCAATGCCGTACGCTTTTGTCAACAGCGCGGCCTCACACTCTTTCTTTTGCTTCAACAAAAAGGCAATCATCCGCACAAATAGCCGTACATCGCCGTCGCGCGCATTCACAATTGCCCGACGATCGGTAAGTGTCACGATATGTTCGGCGGTTTTAAGGCAACCGCGCATATCCTGCGGGGTTTCCACCGCAAAATAACGGTTTAAAAGATCCTCTTTGCCACCTGCCTCATCAGCACACAGCAACGCCTTTAATTCTGTCGTTTCAACACGGGAAACCAGTTCATCACCAAACAACCGGCGAATATCCGAAAGTTTATCACTGGCGGCAAGGTAATACATCAGTTCACTTTGCCGCAACACATCGTTTCTGTCCAGCGAAAGGAAGTGCTGCGCTGTCAGTTCGCGGATACGTTCACTGTGTACGTTACGCTCACCGCTTTCACGCACCGTGCTGCGCAACGCCCAGTGGCTGAAATCCCAACGACCATCGTTGCGCTGAACGAGGTGCATACGGAACATTTTTCTGTAAAGCGAAAAATCCGCCGGAGAAATGTCGATGCCAAACAGCTTGGCAACAGCGCAAATATCAGCTTCCCGCACACCGAAACGGCTTTGACCGAGCAGGGTGGTGATAAACTCATTTTTCCCCTCGCCGATATGCTTGGCACATTTGAGGGAAACCGCATCGAACAACCGCGCCACATCCGACGGGGCGGTGCGAATGCGATTCCGAATATATTCGCTGATAGCGTGCGCACCGCCCATTTGCTTTTCCATCTCGGAAATTGCCAGATAATCTTCCATATCAAAATCGGCAATATACTCGATGAACATCGACAAATACAGCGGAATACGGCAAGCGACTTCTCCCGCGTCATCGCGCTTGTCACACAACGCCTCCAACACGCCCTGAGACAACTGCTTGTGAAATTTTTTCGCCGTCACGCCGGCAATCGCTGTGATTTCACTGTTGTCCAGTTCTTCCAGGTTCAGGCAATACACATCGCGCTTAAGAAAGACATCGTCAAACAATCCGGGAAGCGCCGAATACAAAACACGCACATTTTCGGGGATAAACAATTCGTTAATCCAGTCCAGTGTACGTACCTCTTCACAGGTATTGAACTGGTTGAGCGCATCAATCAGGATAACCACTCGTTGACGACGGCTGACATTGCTGAGCAACGAATACAGTGCCTGCTTGGTTTCGGCATAATCACCTTCCACGGCATCTACCTGAAAATCCGCCGCCAGACGCGTGTACAAATACCGTACCGCAAAGCGGAAATCCAACGAATTCGCTGTCAGACCTGCCGACAGTTTCAGCACATAAGCGCCGGTCTCCTCCAGCCGGTCGGAAACCAACGACAGCAAACTACTCTTACCGAGACCCGACGGTGCGACCAGCGCAGCTTCGCGCTGAGGTCCATCACCCAAGGCAAAATCGACAAGTGGCTTCGTGTATCGTTGACGATCCACCGTCGCTCCGGCGGTGTTTTTGAAATAATGCGACTGAATGCGGTACTCTTTATAGTACTCGTCTCGCGCAGCTGCCTTGTCCTCATCCTCCAACAAGGCTGTGCGAATGCATTCGATAATGAAATCGCCCAGCGGCTCCAGCCCCATAACCTTGCGTTGAGCATCGTCCCACGTTACGGTGTACGGAAAAATACGTTCCGGGAATTTTTCGCGCAGGCGCGCCTTCAGTTTCGCCGATTTCTCGCGCTCCGCTTCGTCGTTCCCAAAATAAATCGCACGAGTTTCCCGGTCCGAAATATCCGACTGCGACAGCCCTTCACGGAAAAAGAAATAGCAGTTATCCAACTTTTCAAAAGCGGTTACCGCAAATTCAATTTCCATTTCGGTGATGCTTTTGCCGTGGAACTGTTCCGGCGACAAGCCGGCATTCAGGCAGGAACTTTCAATGCTTTCCATCCGCGGAATCCAGCCGTACCGTTCACCCAGAAAGCATACGAAAAACGGCTTGCTTCGTTCAATTTCATCGAAGCAGACCTGCAGAATCTTTTGCGTTGCCTGCTGCTCGTTGTCCTCGTTTTCGGTATCAATACCCCAACGAAGGTCAACAAAATCCAGGTTAACAGCCGACTCCGCAAAAGCGGCGGAGAGTTCCGGCAACACAATGTTATGAATGATATCGCGTTCGGCGTGCATATCCCGAAACGTACTGGACAAGAAGATAGTGTTGTTACTGTTCATCACTTACCCTCCAGATAGCCGTTTTCGACAAGCAGACGAAGAACGTCACGAAAATCCGCTTTCACGTAATACTCCAGCAGCTCGTTGTTTTCGTCAATGACGATATACCGCACACGCTGGTCACCGACATCTTTGGAATAACGCTGCAGAATGCCGTTAAGCTGAAAATCGCTACACGCGTGCACCTCGATTTTTTCGAAGAACTCTTCGTAACCGGTCGTCACCCCGGCGCTGCGGGAATATACCCGATAAATATTTTGACTGGACAGCATCCGGTTGGACGCTTCGGAACAGAAAATCGTTATCCGATCCACCTTGACCGAACCGGAAGCATATAACGCATTGGAAACGCAGAAATAAGAAAGGAGGAGAAAGGCCGCTACCACAAGTACCGGTATAATCATTTTCTTTGCACGGTAGCGCAGTCCCGTATACACACCGGGGACACCCGCCTCTGCCCGATAAAACGCACGCCGCATCCCGCCACCTGCTGTTTTTTTCTTCATGCCGTCACCACCCGCTGTTTTTTCGTATCATCCGACACGTATCGACTGTATATAACACATTATACCGCGTATTGTTCTCTTTTTGCAATAGGCATATTACACACCGTAAAAAGGCAGCCTGCACGGCTCGTGCAGGCTGCCTTGGGATTACACCGTATCTTGCAAAAACAGGGGGAGGAACTTGGAGAACTCGCCGAGCTCGGCATCGTAGTCGTTCAGCATATCGCCTTCCATCACAATGCGTCCCGTGTAGTTGATGGCATTGAGCTCGCGAATCAGCATCCGCACCTCTTCCTCATCGGTGCTGACAGGAATGCGGCGATCCAGCGCCGAGAAATGGATGTGCTTGAGATACTTGCCGCCCAATTCCAGCGCCGAGAACGGCTCGTTTTCGTGGTAGGAATGGAAGAAGTCCATCAGGCAGCCGATACGGGGATGGTCCACCGCCTTGCAGATACCCACCGCTTCGGTGAAGGAATTGATGAAGTTACACCCCTTTTTATAGAGCGGTTCCACAATGATATCCACATCGTACGCATCGGCAATTTTGCCGTAGCGCGAAAGCATTTGGGTGAACTTTTCGGTTGCCGCCTCGTAGCTCATCCCCTCCGGAATTCTGCGCGCGGCACCGCTGCCGATAACCGCATACTCGATTCCGAGTTCTTTCATACGCGGCAGGCTGCTTTCCAGATAATCATCCAGCTCCTGCAGGCTGCTGTCCAGCAAAAACATCGGCGGGTCGGCAAAGCAGTTCGTACCCTCGGCACGAATCCCCGAGTCACGGACGATTGCCACAAACTCTTTGAAATCCGCCTCCGACAGTTCGCGAACGATACGGAAGTGTGTTTCGAAAAATTCAAAGCCGTACTTCGCCATAATATACGCATTGCGCGGGTCAACGGCGCACGCACCAAAACGACGTGCATATGCCATACTATCGCCTCCCTACACCCTAGTATAGCGAAAGAAAATGCAAGTTGGTATTGCGGTTTTGGAAATAACTATTGCATTTTCTTCCACCTTATTTTATAATGAGCGCGAGGTGGAAAATATGGCCTTATGGGTTCGTCAATTTGGCGATATTTGCTGTCGCTACACACTGGAAGAAACCCCGCAAAGTACCTGTACCATGCATACGCACGACGTGCTGGAAATCTATTTTTTCCTGTCGGGCGACTGCACCTATTTAATCGAGGGAACGGCTTACACCCTCCAACCCCATGACCTGATTTTTAAGCGTCCGCTGGAAGCGCACAGGTTGGTCGTCAACTCGACAGATATTCCCTATGAACGCATTGGCATCACGCTGCCGATCAGTCTGTTTGACAGCATCGATACCGACGGCGTGTTCGACGCGATGATGAAACGTCCGCTCGGCACGAACAACCGCTTTACCGCCGACGATTTCGGCAACACGCTGTGCGTGGATATTATGACGGAAATCGCCCGTCGCGGAGAGCAGATGACGCATACCGAGTTTTTAAGCCATCTGTTCGTCATCGTTACCGAAGCCGACCGTGTACTCAAGCAAAAAGGAAATGCTCCGCAAAAGGCCGAGCGCACTACCGTCGGCACACGGCTGATTGACTACACCAACGAGCATCTGTATTCCAACATCACGATGTCCGCATTGAGCGAGCGGTTTTTCCTGAGCTATTCCCAGATTAACCGCATTTTCAAGCAGCACACCGGCACTTCGGCGCGGCAGTATATCACCTCCAAGCGGCTGCTCACCGCGCGTGACCGCATCCGCCACGGTGCCTCCCCTGCTGACGCCTGCTACTCCTGCGGATACAACGATTATTCCGCTTTCTACCGCGCTTACGTTCACTATTTCGGGCACTCGCCCAAAAACGATCAAGGCGCTTCGGCGCGGATTCCTCAGCTCCATCAAACTCCGTAACCAAAATCAAGCGAGGTGGTTATATGAAAAACATTTTATTGCTCGGCGACTCCATTCGTATCGGCTATGACAAAGCGGTTAAACGCTCACTGGAAGGTATTGCCAACGTGTACTTCCCGGCGGAAAACTGCCGTTTTGCCTCCTATCTCCTGCGTTACCTGCACGAGTACAAAGAACTCGTCCCCCAAGGCGAGGTGGATATTCTGCACTGGAACGCAGGCCTTTGGGATTGCCTGCGCCTGTTCGAGGAAGATCCGCACACGCCGATTGACGTGTACAGCTACTACATCGACCGCCTCTGCGTGCGTATCAAGAAGGTTTTCCCGAACGCCAAGGTTATCTTTGCTACCTCCACGCGAGTTCAGTCCGAAAAGATGAGCCGTGATTTCAAGCGCTATAACGAAGAAATCGAGGCCTACAACCAAGCGGCCGTTGCGGTGGTAAAACAGCACGGTTTTGAAGTAAACGACCTGTACGCTGTGTCCGCCACCCTGCCGGATGAATCGCATTCCGATGCGGTGCATTACTACACTCCGCAAGGTACCGAAACCTTTACGAACGCGGTGCTGAAGTATCTCGCCCCCCATCTGGATGCCGCACAGCCCATCACTTACAAAGAAGAGCTGCACACCGACAAGCCGATTGGTATCTGACAGTATAAAAAAGCCTTCTGCGAAACACTCGCAGAAGGCTTTTGTTTTTATTGCCGTTTCATCTGCCGCAAGAACAGCAGAACCGCCGCTACCAGCAGCACGACGGCATAGCCGAGTACCCACCAGATGTGCGGGAAAATACCCGCAAAATCCCCGGCAAGCACCGCGCGTTGCATATCCACTGCGTGGACAAACGGAAGCAGATACGCAATCCGCTCGAACGTGCCGCCCACCAGTTCCAAATCGAACCACACACCCGACAGCCACGCCGACAGATTGGTCAGCAGTGCGCCGCAAATGCCGCCGACCTGCTTATCGTTCAGCACACTGCCGCACAGCAAACCGATGGCGATGTACAGAATCGAAATCGGAAGAATGAACAGGATGGCAAGCAGGATGTTGACCGAAAACTCCAGACCGAGAAACAGCGCCGCCACATAGCACACCGCACTTTGCGCCGCGGCAATCGGCAAAATCGGCAAGGTATATCCCAAGATAAATGCCGTCGGTGTCAGCGGCGTGGTATACAGGCGCTGAAGCAGCGAACTACTACGGTCCCTTGAAATAACGGTCGCGGAAAACAGGCTTAAAAACGCCAGACCGAACACCGTAACGCCGGGGGTCAGGTGCTGAATTTCAAACAGCGCCACCGGCACATTCGCCTGTATGGCGGTAAGAAGCAGCAACAGCACCAACGGGAAGCCCAGACTGAACGCCAGCGTCAGCGGATCGCGCAGCAGCTCTTTGGTATTGCGCCCTGCAAAAGTCAGCATTCTCATTGTGCCACCCCCTTGACCAGACGGATAAAGGCCTGCTCAAACGTGTCGGCCTGTGCCGTCTGCTTGATGGCTTCCGCCGTGTCGCAAATAAGCAGCTGTCCGTCTTTCATAATGCCGATACGGTCGGAGAGTGCCTCGGCCTCTTCCATATAATGCGTGGTCAGAATGATGGTGATACGCCCTTTGAGCGACCGTATCACATCCCACAGCTCGCTACGGGCGATAACGTCCAGCCCCAACGTCGGCTCATCCAAAAACAAAATCTCAGGCTCGCTGATAAGCGCCATTGCAATGCTGAGCCGCCGCTGATAGCCGCCGGAAAGCTTTCCTGCGCGTTTCTTCAGTACCGATTGCAATCCCAGCAGTTCCGTCAACTGTTCGATGGCTTTGCGGCGTTTTTCTTTATCGAATCCGTGAACGCCGCAGATAAGCTCCAGGTTTTCCTGCACCGACAGTGCCGGTGCTACCGCCGTCTCCTGCGGAGACACCGCAATCTTTTCTTTTACGGCAGCCGGTTTGGTGCAAATACTATTACCGCAAAGCACCGCGTCACCTGCCGTCGGGCGGGTCAGTCCGCACAGCATCTTAATGGTGGTGGTTTTACCCGCACCGTTTAAACCGAGAAGCGAAAACAGTTCGCCTTGTTTTACGGTCAGATTCAGACCGTTTACCGCCGTCGTATCGCTGTACTTTTTGGTTAAGTTATCGGTTTTTATGGCATCCATCGTTCTCACTCCGTTTCGTACCGCTTTTTGAGGCTCACATACGCGTCGGTCAACATCCGGCTGACAAGTTCCCATTCCAGATTCAAAAATTCGGTGGCAAACATCGTGGCGATGCCGTGGACATACGCCCAGATTTCCAGATGAAACAGTTTGGCGTCCTCACCGCTCAAGCCAATGTTATTATGCACCAGCGTTTCCATTTCCTCAAACAGTGCCGCACCTTCGGCGGTGTTTTCATGCGAACGGTCGCGCATATAGAGCATCTTGAACAGTTCCCGCTCTTCCTTGGCAAAGCGGATATACGCCATACCGCTCGCCTTGTAAGCCGGATATTCGCCGCTTTCCGTCTCCCGTTTCATATATTCGCGGTACAGCTTTTCTGCCGCGCCAACCACCGCCAGATACAGGTCTTCCATTGTTGCAAAATTGGAAAACACCGGCTGTGTGGAACACTGCAACTCCGCCGCCACGTTTCGGGCGTTGATTGCCTGCGCTCCCCCACGACGCGCGATGTCCACCGCGGCGTTTACGATATCCTCTTTTGTGATTTTCACTCTGGGCGGCATACGGCACCTCCATAATATAACAAGTGTTATATATCTTTTGTTATTTTACTATACTTCCTGCCGTCTGTCAATACTCAAAACAGCAAAAAAGCGTCTCTGCCAACGGCAGGGACGCTTTTTGTATCGGTTTAACAGACTGTTGCTTTTGTGTGATTATCTTATCGCTTTTTCGCTGTGGCGGTCTTCGTCATCGTCAGCAGCGAAGCACCCAGCATCACCAGCAGAATTACGGTAACACCGGCAGTGTCGCCGGTCTCGGGAGTCTCCTCCACCTCAGGCTTCTGCTCCTCGTTTTCAGGTTCGTTGTTTTCGGGTTCGTCAACAGGCTTGCCCTCGGTGAACGTGATGTTCACCGCCGCTTCGGCAAACTCGCTGCCGACCGTGCCGCCAATCACTTCGGTAATATACCGTTCCATCGCCTCGACGTCAAGCACGCCGTCGTTCTGGATAATCTTCACGTTTTCCAGCATCTTCAGACCGCTTCCGCGTTCCAGAAGAATGTAGTTGGAAGCACCGATGGTGTAGGTCTTGGTCAGTTCCAGCGGCTCATACTCGCCGGTTTCTCTGTTGTACACCTTGATGTCATAGATACGATATTCGCCATCGACACGCACGAATTCGTCGAACTCGTCCAGCACTACCGACGACGGAATCGACGTGTCCACCGAGAAGGTCAGTCCGTCAATATGCGGAAAACCGCCGTTTTCGTCAGGCCAGATCCGTATTCTTCAGCACGTCCAGAGACTCTTCCTTGCGGATACGCCAGGTTTCCGAAGGCGGCAGGTCTTCCCGCTTGTTTTCGGTTTCGGCTTCCACGAGTTCTCGCACGCGCTCTCCGAAATTTGCTTCGATTTCTTCCATGGCGATTCCCGCATCCTCCACGACATCGTGCAGGATAGCCGCCGCAATCACGTTCTGATCGCTCGTCATAGTGCTGACAATAACAGCGGCTTCCATCGGATGCACAATGTACGGAGTCTCACTTTTTTGCGTCGCATTCCGTCGTGGGCTTTCGCCGCGAACACGAGCGCCTCACTGACAAGCTCCATTACTCAATCACCAAAATATCCGCAACACAACATGGAACATGCGGCTGCCGACACGCCAGTTCGCCTGCGGGTCACGGCCCGGAGCACCTGCCAGCATAATGTTAAACACGCAGAAGGTCAGCAAAATGCCAAGCAGACCGATAAACTTCAGCATCGGAGCGGTCGTCACACAGCTGTCTTCTTTCTTCTTCGCCGTCTGAATCAGCGCGGCAAACATCACGCCGACGCACAGCACATTGCTGATGTTGGTGAAGTGAACGTAGAAGTCCCAACGGATGGCGTTGATGTTATCAAAAACGCCCAGACAACCGATAATTCCCACCAAACCGAACGCACAGTATACCGTCTGATAAATGAGTTGCGCGGTTCTGTTTTTAATCATACATTTTCCTCTTTTCCGAACAAGACTATAGTAAACCTATTCTAACTCTTCTATTATATAAATAGGGTATGACAAACTTCTTACAAACCACGAAAAAACACGCCGTCAATTTGACGGCGTGTCCTCGCATTTTTATTGTGTTTTCTTCCTGGCCCAATGCAATCCGCAGGTTTCCTCCGCCCAGCTGTACTGGTACATATACTCGCCGAGGAATTCGGGCTTTCCCGTCTTCAGGTGGTTGAAGTAATCGCAGTCAATCTTTTCGGGATTGATGGAATAGAGGTAGTTGTTTCTCTCGAAAATCTCCTCCATACCGATGGCCTCCAATCGCACATTTTCAATGCTGATATAATGGCGTACGTGCTCCATTTCACGCGACATCAGAATCGGCTTGTGGTTATCCAGTTCGCCGAAATTACCGCGGAGGTACTTGGCAAAGTTGTGAACCAGCTCCCCTGCTTTCGGCGGATCGATGTTACAAAGCTGTTCAATACTGCCCAGCGTATTATAGATAAAGTGCGGACGAATCTGGCTCATCATCGTGGAGATACGGCTTTCCGTAAGCTCGGCATTCAATACGATTCTTTCGGTCTCCAGCTCCTTGGTTTTGGCAACCGCGTTGATACTGTGTGGTATCACGCGCAGCACCGCAATCATCGCGGCAATAAAGAACGCAATAAAGACGTACTCCGAGGCGATGCCGCCTTTCCAAAGGCCGAGGTCCGTCATCACCGCGTCAAGCGCAAAGGCGAAAAGCGGCATCTGCAAGCCGACGTACAGCCAGCGCATTTTCCCCTTGACACAGCAGCATTCCGTCACAAGACAGCCGAGCAACACTGCGTTGGCAAGACCCTGTACGATGGTCCAATAGAACCACATATCGTAAAACAGCGTGTCGGTCAGCAGCGGCAAGAGAATAAACACCGCGTTCGCCGCGCCGAGCGCTGTCACCGTGACGGTGGCGACCGCTTTTGTCCGCTTCAGAAGATGAACGATTGCCATCGACAAAAACAGCATATAGAACATCATCGAGCAGCCGAGCAGCGTGGTGTTGGATACCACGGAATCGCTCCAGAACGAAACGCCCTCTGCGCTGTAGGACAGGTATGTGCCGGAGAACAAAATCACCGCACCGAGCACCCAGATGATCTTACTGTTCTTTGTGTGTATCAGGCTCGAGAACAAGGCCGTTCCCAAAAACACAAGCGACACAATCACAAACAAAAGGCCGATATCGCGTTGGGTGTCACCGCGCGCAAGAGCGCTCTTTTCGAAATCAACACCTGCCCAAAACGCGGTTTTGGACAGCAACTCGTCGATGGCTGTCTCGTTGCCGTAGCGGTGCGGATTGTGAATCCGCATCTCAATCGGCTCTTCACTGCCGTTCATCAGCGAAAGTGCCGACCAGCTCTCGCCGCAAGCCGCATCGCCGTACAGCAGGTTTTCCGTGTCCATAACGTAGGGGTCGTTGTCCCCCTCATACAGCGTCAGACTGATATGGTCGAGATACATCGCAATCGGCATATCCTCGGTATAAATGCCGATGTACTCCCCCTCGGGCGTCAAAAGATGAAAATTACCGCGCAGGATTACGTCGCCTTTCGTGGAAGGAATGTGCTTGCCCTCCTCGATTTCCTGCCATTCGCCGTCGGCAATGCGATACTCGCCATCAAAGTACACCTGCGCCATCATCGCCGATTCCGCTTGACTGCTGGTTGCGTTGCCGTGCCACAGCATAACAATCGCCAACAGGAATATGAGCAACACGCCGCCGATTTTCAACGCCGATGCGCTGAAAAACCGATGCTTGGTTTTTGCTTTGTTCATCATCCCATCTCCTTTACGTATACTCCGCGCACTGCTTACTCTTGCGGTACGATTTCCGCAATGTCTCCGATATCGCAATTCAGTGCCAGACAAACACGCACGAGAACTTCCGTGTTCACATTTTCGTTTCTGCCCATTTTGGTCACAGAGGACTGGCTGATTCCCGAAACCGCCACCAAATCCTTCTTTTTCATATCCCTATCAATCAAAAGCTTCCAGAGCTTTTTATAGCTGATAGCCATATTTTAGCCTCCTTGCAACGCTGATGTCGCTGTTTTTCGTTTATTCTATCATAAAAATGGTGCGATTGCAACATTTTGTGCAATATTCCCCCTCGGCAGGATTTTACAAACTTACAGTATCTTTTTTGTCATAAAAAGTTGCAAAACAGACAAAAGTATGATATAAATAGTCTGTCTATCTTTTTTCTTAAGGGAGTTGGTTTTGTAATGGACGACAGTCCTGCGCGATATTTACTCTATATTATCGTGCTCTTGGTGCTCGCCGGTTATTTCGCGGGAACGGAAATCGCTTTGGCTTCGGTCAACCGTATTCGTATGTCCACCCGCGCCGAAAACGGCGATCGCTCCGCAAAACGTGTGTTGTACGTACTGGATCATTTCGACAAAGCGCTGACCACCTTGCTGATTGGCAACAACGTGACCCATGCCGGTGTCGCTACGCTGGCTACCCTGTTTACTTACACGTTGTTTGACAGCATCGAATCCATCCCGGATTATGCGGTGACGCTCTCCACCGTCATCACAACCGTGGCCGTGTTTTTCATCGGCGAGATGATTCCCAAATCGTTTGCGAAAACGTGTAACGAATCGTTTGCCGTGTTTGCGTGCGGCCCGCTCATCCTCCTGATGAAGGTGCTCACGCCGATTAGCTTCCTCTTCTCGCTGCTTTCCGACCTCGTCAGCCGTCCGTTCAAGAAAAAGGCGGAAGACACACCGACGGTGACCGAAGAGGAATTGTACGACATCATCGAAACCTATGTGGAAGAAAATGACATTGACGAAGAAACCGAAGAGCTGGTGCAAAACGCCATCGAGTTTTCCGAGTCGACCGTCAAAGAAGTGATGACGCCCTGGAAAAACGTCACCAAAATCCACGAGAACACTCCCGCCGCCGATGTGGTGGCCATCTTCAAGCAATGTACGCATTCTCGCTTCCCCGTCGTCAATGACAAGGGCTTGGTGATTGGCACGCTGAGTATGCGTTCCTATTTGAAAAAGTATCTCCGAACGCCCGACATTATGGTGCGCGACATTATGGCGCCCCCGGTTTACATCAATGCAAACACGCCGGTGGATGACCTGCTGTCCACCCTGTCGGCGAAGCGCACGCATCTCGCGTATGTGCGCGGCAGCAGATCGGTGCTTGGCATCATCACCGTGGAAGATATCCTCGAAGAGCTCGTCGGTGAAATTTACGACGAGGAAGAGATCGGGGGTGCGGTAGATGCTTAATTACATCGTTATCGTAATCTGCCTGATTTGCTCCGCCTTCTTCTCGGCATCCGAAATCGCTTACGCTTCGGCGGGCGAAGTTCGACTGCGCTGTGCGGCGGAGGAAAAATGCTCGTTGCCGCGTCGTCTGGCGCTGAAGATTCACGGCGACTACAACAAGGTGCTTGCCACCATCCTCATTGGTAACAACCTGGTGAATATCGCTGCCGAATCGGTGGCAACGGTGATTGTGATTTCGCTGCTTGGCGAATCGCTCGCCTGGGTCGCTACCATTGCCATGACGGTGCTGGTGTTGATTTTCGGTGAAATCCTGCCGAAGGTCATTGCCAAGACGATGCCGGAAACCTTTGCTATCCTGTTCGCCATCCCGCTTCGCGTGCTGGCCATCATCACAAAGCCGATTGTGTTCCTCGTGGACTCGGCGCTCAAGGTGATTTCCAAGCTTTGGAAAAACAAAGTGGAAGAAACCCCGTCGGTGACAGAAGAAGAGCTCGAGACCATCATCGATACGGTGGAAGATGAAGGCGTTATCGACGAAGACAAATGCGAGCTCATCCAGAGCGTGTTTGATTTCGGCGATGTGCAGGCGTATGAGATTATTACGCCCCGCGTCGATATGCTGTCGATTGATATTGACAGCACCCAAGAGGAAATGGTGGAAATCATTCTGGGGTCCGCCTACTCCCGCATTCCGTTTTATCGTGACACCCCCGACCACATTGTCGGCGTGTTGCACGTAAACGTGGCGCTCAAGGAGCTGGTAGACGACCCGAACGTCGATTTGACCGCACTGCTGATGCCGACGGTATACGTACATAAGACGATGCCGCTCGATGACGTTCTCAGCACCATGCGCCGCCAGCACAGCCATATGGCAGTCGTTACCGACGAGTACGGCGGTGTTATGGGTCTGCTTACTATGGAAGACGTGCTGGAGCAGCTTGTGGGCGATATCTGGGACGAAAGCGACGAGATTGAACCCGAAATCGTGGAGCTGTGCGACGGTTGCTTTGAAATCGACGGCGATATGCGTATCGAAGACTTCTTCGACGAAGTGGATTTCGATGACCGCGACTTCGACGATGACAACGCCACGGTTGGCGGTTTTGTGGTGGAACTGCTCGGTCGCTATGCCGAAGTAGGCGACGTTGCCACCTACGAAAACATCACGTTCACGGTAACGGAAATCGAAGAGCGACGCATCATCAAGCTCAACGTCAAGGTAACCCCGGTCGAGCCGGAACCCGAAGAATAACGAACAAGCCCCGCTCTCCCGATGTTCGGGAGAGCGGGGCTTTTGTTTATCGGTTTTTCTGCAGGAAGAACAATGCGTTTTGGATGATGAGGTTGCCGTACGTTTCTACCGCCAGCGTCATCGCCGTTTCGGAATACGGCGTGGGCATCTTGCCGTTGACCGTGTACTCCGCCGTAATGGTCGGTACACCGTACTTGTTCCAGATAGCGCCCTCGAGGTACATACTCTTCTTTCTGTATTTACCGGGCAAGCGCGTCATATCGGTCTTTTCGACGGTGTAGCCCAAATCACAATACCGATGATACAGATGGTTGGTGGTTTTGTAGTTCGCCACCGCGTTGTCGGTGAAGTTGATAAAGTTAAACCACACTTCCACGTTGGGGTCATACGACGTGTGGAAGTCCATGGCAATCGACACGTCCTTGACGTACTTTTCAAAGCACGCCATCACGTTGCGGGTTTCCTGCTGAGTCAGGTTCTCGAAATCGCGGTTGAGGTCGTGACCGGCGCAGTTCGGGCGGATATGCTCATGGCTCATTCCCCACATATTGACCAGCGGAATCACCACGAACCGCACCTGCTGACGCAGGGTATACAGCATTTTATCCTCCGGCGTGGCATCGGCAATCAGCTGCATAATCTTGGAAATCGCGTAGTAACCAACACCCTCGCAGCCGTGCACACCACTGGTTAAGAACATGGTAATCTCATAGTTTTCGGGCGTGTATTCGTAGCAATACATGGTATGCTCGCCCGACTCATCCTTGCCGATTTCCGTGCGCGTGATATACTCGGGATGACGCGCGCGAACCGGCTCGTAGAGGTTGTCGATAAACTCCTGTGCCACCCAGGTAAACTCGCCCAGCGTGCCGCCCTCACCGACGTTGCCGATAGGCTGCGGATAATACCACTCACCCGGTGTGTCCTCTTTGGCAAGGATGGTGCGCTCGCCGATGTAAAACGGCGCTTTGGCACCGCCGATAACAAGATACTCGCCCTCGTGGCGGCAGGTATACATAAAGCACGTGTCATCATCGCACTCCACCGCGGCCGCTTCATACGCGAGCTGCTCGCCCACTTTCAGCGCACGCGGATCGGCGGAGAAGCGAACCGCCTTGAACGCGGCATCCGCCATCTTAATCTCGTAGCATTTGCCCCATTCGCCTGCCAGTACATACACAGACCCCTCGCCGTCGGCGCACAGCGCCTCGTCACACAGCGTAAGTCCGTCCACGCAGAGCGATTCGGAGAAGATATCTTTCGGCAAAAACGGCGCATCGACCGATGCATCGTACACCGCCCACTGTACTGCCCTTTTTTCGTCCATACCACACTCTCCCCAAGACATTCTCCTGCAGATAGTATACCGCTTCCCCCCACTTTTTTCAACCACATTCGACATAAGGCAGAAAATTATAACGCCCTGCTTCAACCTTTAAGAAAAAGCACCCGAGCCTTACCGTACATTGTAGGACTCGGGTGTTTATGTTCCATATCACCATTACAGGTGCCGATAAAACTCTGCAAAAAGCATTGGTGATTCCTGCAACCTACGAGGGATATACCGTAACAGACATCAAATACGGAGCATTTATGCACACCAAATTCACCTCCATCACGGTGCCTGGTAATATTCACATGGAGCAATCCGTCTTTTCCCCAAGCGGACAATTGCAATCCATCTATTTTTCGGAAAACGTGACTTTTCTTGGCGGATATCAACTGGCGATTTGCAGCAAACTCACGGACGTCACATTACCTACCACACTGACGGTATTACCCCTTTATATGTTTTACGGTTGTCGCTCCTTGCCGTCGATTGATATTCCCGACAAGGTAACGACCTTGAGAAAACACGCCTTTGACGGTTGCACCGCTCTCAAAACGGTGCATTTACCGTTGTCCGTCACGCAGATTGAGGAAGCCTGCTTCCTCAGTGTTCCGGGCGAGACACTGCATATTTACTACGCAGGCAGCGAAAGTGATCGCGCTAAAATCAACATCGACGAAAGTGGGAACACCGCCCTCAGCCAAGCGACATGGCATTATAATTGCAAGTGAGAGTAACGCTATGACACGAGACGAGTATTTAACTGAATTTCAAGTAACCTACCAGCCGGTAACGGTGCTTGTAAACAAAGAGGATCACGCGATTTATCGATTTCGCCATCGCACGTTGGGACGCGATATCGTTCTGCGCAGTTACCGCACACCGCTCCCCGTTTACGAAGCATTGACCGAAATTCGCTCTCCCTATCTTCCCGAAGTCTACGATGCCATCGCCCTGGATGACGGTATGATTGTGTTGGAGGAGTTTATCAGCGGCATCACCGTCGCCGAAAGCATCACTGCCGAAAAATGCACCCCCGACACGGCGTTCGGCATTGTGAAAAACGTGTGCTACGCATTGTCGGCTTTGCACGCAATAAACATCGTGCATCGGGATATCAAACCGGAAAACATCATACTGGATGACCACGGACGCGTGGTGCTTATCGATTTCAACGCCGCACGGCGCATATCGATTAAATCCAAAGACACCGCCGTTCTGGGAACGGTCGGCTACGCCTCCCCCGAACAGTTCGGATTGGCACAAAGCGATATGCGAACCGATATTTACGCGGCAGGAATTTTGCTCAACGTTCTGCTGACGGGAACTCATCCGAGCGAACGGTTGGCAACGGGTCGTGCGGAACGCATTATCCGCAAATGCACGCAGATTAACCCCGACGACCGCTATCAAACCGCTAAAAAATTAGCCGCGGCGCTGTAAAAAAACCGCTCTTCGAGGATTCGGAGAGCGGTTTTTGTTATGTTGTTTTTCTTGCTCGCCTCTTGATTCGCAAGCGCCAGATAAAGAACGGAACGTAGGTCGCAATCGGCAACAGCGCACCCACAATATGGTACTCAGACTGGATGAGTATGTTGTAGATACCGTGGTACACGATGGCGGTGGAAAGCAAGCCGAACGTGCCGACGGCAAACATCTTGCTTTTCTTCTTGACGAACGACATACCGACGCCAATCAGCAAGGTACACATACCGTGCATCAGACCTGCGCCGAACGCGCGGATGACGGCGCTGAGCATATTGAAGTTGGGGTAAGAGATAAGATAATACGCATTTTCAAGCACCGCAAAGCCAATACCGAGCGCCATCGACGCGGTGAACAACCGCTCGCGCTTGTCGGATATATACTACGGTTTTATCGCCAAATGCTACAAGAAAGAGAAAAGCAATTGTTGTTTTGCGAATAGGTATGATAGAATTTTGATAGCTAAAATGGTACAACTATGATATGTCATAAAAAACAAGCGCCCGAAAGCCGTTGCAACACAAGGCTTTCGGGCGTTATTCGTGTAAAAGAACAAACCCATTTATCCTCAAAAGAACAAATTTATCTATTCTCTTAACAAAACATAACAAACAGTCATTCATCTATTGGTTTAGAAACTCATAATCAAATAGGTAAAACCACTACAAAACCAGTAATAGCAAGGGTTCACACCGAAGCCGATTGGCACAACCCCGTGGGAATAATATAAAAGAAAATCGCCCTTCTGGTAAGTCCAGAAAGGCGATTTTGTTCGTTGTCATAGGATAATCCAATTTGTTCTTTTGGGAATGAATTGGATTGGCTTTTGACATAGTATCTATCGCCTTTATATGTATTATAGAGTGTTCAACAAAATAAGTCAACTAAAATAGTTGACTCCCCTCACTCCCGATTGTATCACGCAAAGGTGGTGTTGCACTTCTTTTTTCTCTGTGATATAATGACAGCAAAGTTAAAGGAGGCGATATTGTGCACGAAGCCGAGGTCAAGCAGTGGCAACAACTGAAATTCGGTTTGTTCATTCATTGGGGAATTTACAGCATTCCTGCCAAGGGCGAGTGGCATATGTACATTGATCGCGTCCCTGTTAAAGAATACGAAAAGCTGGCGGCCGAATTTGATCCGCAGCGGTTTGATGCGGAAGAATGGGTGCTTCTCGCCAAGGACGCCGGTATGAAATACATCGTTCTCACCGCCAAGCATCACGATGGGTTCTCTATGTTTAAAACGGCAGTCAGTTCCTTTAACGTCGTGGATGGTACGCCGTTCGGACGCGACGTCGTTGCAGAACTCGCTGAGGCCTGCCGCCGTCACGATATGAAACTGGGGCTGTATTATTCCCACGTGCGCGAATGGCGGCACCCGCTCGCACAAAGTTACGAAAAGCAGGGCCGCGACGACCGTTTCGGCAATTACGGCAATTTCTGGGACTATCCGTCGGAAAGCGCCAAGGACCTGGAGCGTTATATCGAAGAATTCGACAAGCCGCAACTGGACGAACTTCTCACCCGCTACGGCGATATCCTGACGATCTGGTTTGACACACCGTCGCAGATCAACGCCCGTCAAGCGGACGGGCTGCGCGAATTCGTCAGCGAGCGTCAGCCACATTGCCTTGTCAACAGCCGCTTGTGCTATGATGAATGTGTCTACAGCGATTATCGCAGTATGGGCGACAACAGCATCCCGCTGTTCGCGGATTCCACGCCGTGGGAAACCGCCGCTACCTCTTCCAATGCGTGGGGCTACGTCGAGCATTCGCAATTCCTCCCCCACACGGAAATGATCCGCAAACTGGTGGAGATCGTCGCCAAAGGCGGCAACCTGCTGCTCAACGAAGGTCCCGACCGCGACGGTCACATCCCCGACGAAGCGCAAGCAGAACTTCGCGCCGTCGGGCAGTGGATCCGCCGTCACGAGGAAGCAATCTATACCGTCGAGCCATGGGTCCTCCCCTACGTTTGCGATTGGGGCTACGCTGTCCGAAGCGGGAATACCGCGTATTTATACATCACCGACACCAACACCACCCGCGTGGGATTACCCGGTATAATCTCCGAGGTCGTCTCCTGCCGTAAAGTCGGTGGTACGGACCTCGCCTTCGCGCAGGACGAGCACGGTCTCACCGTCACGCTCGGAGAAAGCGTGGACGACACCGTCCGTGTGGTCGCAGTGGAATGCCGTGACACGCCCACGGTAAAGAAGGGCATCTACGCGAACGACCGTGGTGTCGTGTACCTGACCGCACAAAACGCAACGCTTCACAAAACCGACCCCCATTCTCACACCGAGATCACTTCGCTGGGCGTTCAACGCTGGTTCAGCGAAAAAGACAGCATTTCCTGGGATTTTTCCGTTAAGGAAGATGTGGCCTATACGATGGAATTCGTCACCGCAGGCGGCGGTTTCTTCAAAGAAGAGGACGTCGGTCACGAGATCACGCTGCTTTTGGACGGCAAGCCGTTGCAACTAACCGTGGACGGACTGATAAACGAAAAGGAACAGCGCGTCACCACGGTAGCGGGTGTCCCGCTCGCCGTCGGCGATCATCAGTTGATTCTTTTGCCGCGCCGCATCGTCGACGAGAACCGCGTCGGACTAAACTTCGCGTACCTCCGTCTAATTCCTCAATAACACAAAATCCGCTCCGCGAGTTCGCGGAGCGGATTTTCTTTTACCGTGTTACCAAGCGACGGTTTTGTCGTCGTTGCAGGTGATACAATCACCGCGTAGAGAACACACAACGCTATCCCTTTTTGGATATGCGTTTGCGTTCGGGGCGAGTAGGTGTAAAAGAACAAACCTAAATATTCTAAAAAGAACAAAATCATCTATTATTCTTTTTGGGCTAAAACTGCAAGCAACAAATCCCAAAACGGCTGCAC
>JAZODA010000048.1:0-2441 GCA_045596745.1 Acutalibacteraceae bacterium | reverse complement strand
GAACTCAGCCCCGGCGTCAATATGGTCGTTCGCTGCTACATCGCTCAGAAGCGTAAGATCAGCGTCGGCGATAAGATGGCCGGTCGTCACGGTAACAAGGGTGTTGTCTCCCGCATTCTGCCGAGTGAGGATATGCCCTTCTTGCCCGACGGCACGCCGCTTGACATCGTGCTGAACCCCCTGGGCGTTCCCTCTCGTATGAACATCGGTCAGGTTCTGGAAGTGCACCTGGGTTATGCCGCTTCGGCGCTCGGTTTTAAGGTGATGACGCCTGTCTTCGACGGCGCACACGAAGCCGATATCCAGGAACTGCTGGAGCAGGCCGGCAAGAACCCCAACGGCAAGACCGTTCTGTACGACGGCCGTACCGGTGAGCAGTTCGATAACCCGGTTACCGTTGGTTATATGTACTACCTCAAGCTCCATCACCTCGTTGACGATAAGATCCACGCCCGTTCTACCGGCCCGTACTCGCTGGTCACCCAGCAGCCCTTGGGCGGTAAGGCGCAGTTCGGTGGTCAGCGCTTCGGTGAAATGGAAGTGTGGGCACTGGAAGCCTACGGCGCCGCTTACACCCTGCAGGAAATCCTGACGGTGAAGTCCGACGACGTGGTTGGCCGTGTCAAGACCTACGAAGCCATCGTCAAGGGCCAGAACGTACCGAAGTCCGGCGTGCCGGAGTCCTTCAAGGTTCTGGTTAAGGAACTGCAGTCCTTGGGTCTGGATGTTAAGGTCCTGAACAAAGACAAGCAGGAAATCGACTTGAAGCAGACCTTCGAGGACGATGAGGAACTGACGCTGGTCACCGTTGGCGATGCGGATGAAGAAGCATTCAGCACCGTGACGGATGAAAACGAGCTCGACGGCTACGGCGTGGAAGAGCCGGAACCGGAAGACATTTTCAGCATTGACCTGTTCGGCAGCGACGAGGATGATTTTCTCGGCGATTCCGACGAACTTTAAGAGAGGGGGCAGAGTATTATGATGGAATTCAACGTTTTCGATTCGATCAAGATCGGTCTCGCCTCCCCTGACCAGATCCGTGAGTGGTCTTACGGCGAGGTCAAAAAGCCGGAGACGATTAACTACCGCACGCTCAAGCCCGAACGCGACGGCTTGTTCTGCGAGCGTATCTTTGGCCCCACCAAGGACTGGGAGTGCCACTGCGGCAAGTACAAGCGCATCCGCTACAAGGGTAAGATTTGCGATCGCTGCGGCGTCGAGGTCACCCGTGCTAAGGTGCGCCGTGAGCGTATGGGCCACATTGAGCTGGCTGCTCCGGTTTCCCACATTTGGTATTTCAAGGGTATCCCCTCCCGTATGGGTCTGTTGCTTGACATCTCGCCCCGTCTGCTGGAGCAGGTGCTGTATTTCGCCTCTTACATCGTGGCGGATCCGCACGACACTCCCCTGCAGGCCAAGCAGGTGCTGAGCGAAAAAGATTATCGCGATATGCGCGAGAAGTATGAGGACGACTTCGACGCCGGTATGGGTGCCGAGTACATCCAGAAGCTGCTCGCCGCTATCGATCTGGACAAATTGGCTGATGAGCTCAAGGAAGAACTGGAAGGTGCTTCCGGCCAGAAGCGCGCTCGTCTGCTGAAGCGTCTGGAAGTGGTGGAATCCTTCCGCCAGTCCGGCAACCGTCCGGAATGGATGATTATGGATGTTATCCCGGTCATCCCCCCGGATATCCGCCCGATGGTGCAGTTGGACGGTGGCCGTTTCGCCACCTCCGACCTGAACGATCTGTATCGCCGCGTCATCAACCGTAACAACCGTCTGAAGAGACTGTTGGAACTGGGCGCTCCGGATATCATCGTTCGCAACGAGAAGCGTATGCTGCAGGAAGCGGTGGACGCGCTGATCGACAACGGCCGCCGCGGCCGTCCGGTCACCGGCCCCAACAACCGCTCTCTGAAGTCCCTGTCCGATATGCTCAAGGGTAAGCAGGGTCGCTTCCGTCAGAACCTGCTGGGTAAGCGTGTTGACTACTCCGGCCGTTCGGTTATCGTTGTCGGTCCGGAACTCAAGATGTACCAGTGCGGTCTGCCGAAGGAAATGGCACTGGAGCTGTTCAAGCCCTTTGTTATGAAGCGCCTGGTGGAAACCGGTGCTGCCGGCAACATCAAATCCGCCCGCAAGATGGTGGATCGCGTGCGTCCTGAAGTGTGGGATGCGCTGGAAATCGTTATCAAGGACCATCCGGTTATGCTCAACCGTGCTCCTACCCTGCACCGTCTGGGTATTCAGGCGTTTGAGCCGGTACTGGTTGAGGGTCGCGCCATCAAGCTGCACCCGCTGGTTTGTACCGCTTTCAATGCCGACTTCGACGGCGACCAGATGGCTGTTCACGTACCGCTGTCTGCCGAAGCGCAGGCCGAAGCTCGTTTCCTGATGCTGGCCGCCGGCAACCTGCTCAAGCCGTCCGACGGACGTCC
>JAZODA010000047.1:0-6651 GCA_045596745.1 Acutalibacteraceae bacterium | reverse complement strand
AGTATCGGTACTTTACCTGTCATTCCTGGATGCTGGATGATAAGCTGAAAGAACTGCTGCCGCCGCAAAGTAAGATTCTGGCATTTCAGAATCGGTACGAAGTTGTACATAAAGACCCGTCGAATGATATCATTCGGTTTACCTTTAAGTGGGATACGAATCCCTTTAACCTGCGGTGGGCGGTGCCGACATCATCCTTCGCCGAAAAGGTAAAGGCGCGCGTGCTGGCGGGAGAGACTTTCTACGCCTCTCTCGGTGTCATCGATAAGGAAACCATCTGATGCAAAGAAAAGCGGCGTTGCTGTGTGCAACGCCGCTTTGATTATTCGCTCCGATATTTTTCTCTTGTGGCAATGCCACCACGGATATGTCGTTGTGCTTTGTTGATATCCAGAATTTGACGCACTTCGCTGTAGAGCTGGGGGTTGACCGACTGCAAGCGGTCGGAAACATCCTTGTGTACCGTGGATTTGGAGATGTGAAACTTTTTGGCAGCCGCGCGAACGGTAGCCTTGTTTTCCAAAATGTATTCGCCCAGTTCAATAGCCCGTTCTTCAACAGCACCTTTCATCTGTATCACCCCGTCATTGTGTTCTGTACACTATATGGGGTGATGGGGAGGAATATGCAAAAAGCGTGCGAAGTCAGACGACTTCGCACGCTTGTTTTGTTTTCGGGGATTATCAGCCGATCTTCGGCAGAGAAGCAGCCGCCACCGACTGACCCACACGGCGAATCTTTTCGTCGGGGAGGTGGAGCTCCATCGCAGCGCATTCCGGATACTCTTCCTTCAGCACGCGGTTGGCTTCGTCGATAATCAGGTCGCCGCCCTCACCGGACATCACGCGGCCGAGCAGAAGCACATCGCCGATGTTGTAGTACATCGCGTAGTAAGCCAGCGTGTGACCCAGATAGGTACCGATGGAACGGTAGATGTTGCGGACATCCTCGCCACCCTTGTTCATCTCGAGCTGAACAACCTTCAGCTTTTCAGCGGGGGAGAGAGACTCGTCCAGCACGATGCCGGCACGGGGTGCCAGTTTGATAACGCTGTCCTGCGAGAAGTACTTCACGCCGCAGCCCTTGTCGCCGGACCACTCGTCGACCATAGCATCTTCCTGCAGGTCAACCGGAGCGAATGCCAGCTCGTTGAGCCAACCGGTGATGTTGCCGTCGCCGTCAACGTAACCGACCGCTTCGGAAGTACCCATAGCGATACCGAGGATGTTGTTCTTGTTCAGGCTCATCGCACCGGCCAGAGCGGTAACGTCACCGTCGTTGGCAACCTCGATCGGCACATCACCGATTTCGGCAGCAGCACGCAGGTAGATGTCCTTGACTTCTTTTTCGTAGCGATCTTCCGGCACTTTGATGAACAGCGAAGCCACCATGGCGCGGTTGTCGACATATACACCGGCGGAGGAGATGCCGATGGCATCCACGCGCGGCATCTTGGCGGCAGCGGAGCGGAACGCATCCACAATGCCCTGGAAGTGGTAGTTGGGATCCTCGTTGGTCTTCGGGAACCACACCACTTCTTCGGAATACACCGAAACGCCATCGATCACAGCGGAGACCTTGCGGTCGCTTCCACCGGCATCAAAGCCGATGCGGCAACCGTCCAGGTTGCGGCCGACCGACTGCGCGGTGGATTTTTCTGCAGGAACCTCGGAGAGGGGCAGAGAAATGACTTCAAACGGACGCTCGTACACGCGAGCCATAAAGGTGCTGTCGAACTCGCGGGAGCCGCCCTTGCTGTAAGCGGTGGCAACGGTCTTGGCGATGGTCTCATCACCGCAGATCATAACCTTGTAACCGCCGTAAGCCCACAGCAGCATTTTCACGGTGCGGTCAACATACATCGCGTCAACCTTCTGCATCTCGGGCGTGCCGTGGATGCGGAAACGGCGAACAGCGGTTTGACCCTGGTTGCGCTCTACCGCAACAGCGATTTCCTTGCCGTTCGCTGCCGACTTTTCATAGTCACGGCAGAAAGCAGCCATCGGGATAAAGCCGGGATCCAGTACCGGCAAATTTTTTACGGAAACTTCCAGTCCATGTACGTTCATTCTACAAAAGACACCCTTTCCTATATGGTATAGTTTAACTATAACAATTTCGAAGAGCAAAACAAAGGCACTTTTGGGTGCAAAAGTTTCAATTTTCGTTATTTTTTAGCATGGTGAAACCGTGCGGGACATATAGATGTGTCACAAAACCATTGTTGAAAGGAATGACTGTTCAAATGTGTGAATTTTATCCGGAGGGTCAATTGCTCGGTACTATCGCGAATCGTCGAAAAACCGAATCGGCAACGGCGCTTGCCGAGGCAGCACTGGCGGAGGAAGTGGTCGAAGCGCGGGCGGTGCTGTGTGACAGCGAGCACAATCTGCACGTGGAATTGCCGTGTATGTCGGGAATCATCCGCCGCGAAGAGGGGGCAATCGGTATTGCCGAGGGAACGACACGCGATATCGCGCTGATTTCCCGTGTGAGTAAGCCGGTCAGCTTTGTAGTTACCGGGTTTGAATACACACCGGACGGTGAACGTCGCGCGGTATGTTCTCGCCGCTTAGCGCAGCAGAAATGCCACGAGAAATATCTGAATCATTGCCGTCCCGGCGACGTGATTGCGGCACGGGTAACGCGGCTCGAAAGCTTTGGCGCATTTTGTGATATCGGTTGCGGTATTCCGGCACTGCTGCCCATTGCCAGCATTTCGGTCAGCCGCATTTCACATCCGTCCGACCGCTTGTTTGTGGGGATGGATATTCACTGTGTCATCAGCTCGATCGAGGGCAGCCGCATTTGCCTGTCGCAGCGTGAATTGCTCGGCACATGGGAAGAAAACGCTGCGCTGTTTACGCAGGGAGAGACGGTGGCAGGCATTGTCCGCTCGGTTGAGGATTACGGCGTGTTTATTGAACTGACGCCCAATCTGGCAGGGCTTGCCGAGCCGCGCGAGGGCGTGCGTGTGGGGCAATATGCCGGTGTGTATATCAAAAATATTCTGGCAGAGAAAATGAAACTCAAGCTCGTGCTGATTGATGCTCAGGATGCGGTGGATTTGCCGCCTCCGCTGAAATATTTTATTACCGAGGGGCACATTGACCGTTGGCAATATTCTCCGCTTGGTTGCCGCAAGGTCATCGAAACCGTGTTTGAGGGGTAACAAAAAAGGCATCCGCACGGATGCCTTTTGTTTATCGTCTGCGCGGCTTGGGCTTCGGTTTGCCGCGGGTGTTTTTTTGCTGCGGCTTTGCAGCGGCAGGTGCGGCAACCAGACAATTTTTTCCGTTACCGATTAAGTCGGTGCGCCCCGCTTTCCGAAGTGCGTTCAGCACGACTTCGCGGTTTTCGGGGCGAAAGTACTGAAGCAGCGCTCGTTGCTGTGCCTTTTCCTGCGGTGTGCGTGGCACGTAGACCTCTTCCATTGTGTAAGGGTCAAGTCCGGTATAGAACATACAGGTTGACACCGTGCCGGGGGTGGGGTAGAAGTCCTGCACCTGCTCGGGGTGCAGCTTTTCCCGCTTGAGGAACAGAGCCAGTTCGATGGCGTCAGACAGGGTGCTTCCCGGGTGGGAGGACATCAGGTAGGGGACTAAGAACTGTTCTTTTCCTGCGGCGCGTGTCAGTTCGTAAAATCGCTTTTTAAAGCGTTCATAAACAGCGACAGAGGGCTTGCCCATACGCTTCAGTACCGCGTTGGAGCAATGTTCGGGAGCTACCTTAAGCTGACCGCTGACGTGGTGTTGTACCAGTTCTTTGAAGAAGGTTTCGTCTTTGTCGTACACGAGATAATCGAAACGGATACCGGAACGGATAAACACCTTTTTAATTTTGGGAAGCGTCCTCAATTTGCGAAGCAACGACAGATAGTCGCTGTGATCCACCTTGACAGCGGGGCATTTTTCGGGAGCAAGACACTTACGGTCGGCGCAAACGCCGGCGGTCAGTTGCTTGTCACACGAGGGAAAACGGAAGTTGGCGGTTGGGCCGCCGACGTCGTGGATATATCCCTTGAAATCCGGCATTTCGGTAATGAGCTTCGCTTCGGCCAGTACCGATTCGTGACTGCGGCTGGCGATCTGTCGACCCTGGTGATATGCCAGCGCACAGAAGTTGCAAGCACCGATACATCCGCGGTTGTGGATGATGGAGAACTTGACTTCTTCAATGCCGGGAATGCCGCCCTGTGCCTCGTAGGAGGGGTGATAGGTGCGCATAAAGGGAAGAGCATAGACCTCGTCCATCTCTTCGGTAGTCAGCGGAGACGGCGGCGGATTCTGAATCACAATGCGGTCGCCGTGGCGTTGGATAACGGTTTTACCGCGGATGGGATCGTGTTCCTGCTGTTGAATGCGGCAGGATTCCGCATAGCGGCGCTTGCCTTGCTCAGTCGGCGCGCTTACCGTTTCAAAACTGGGGCACTCCTTGACAGGACCGGGGCGGTAATCGCAGGTGCGAACGGCGTAGCAAGTGCCCTTGATATCGGTCAGTTCCGATACCGCGGCACCGTCACGCAGACGATTGGCGATTTCCACGATGTGCTTTTCGCCCATACCGTACATCAGCAAATCCGCTTCGGCATCCAGCAGGATGGAGGGACGCACGCGGTCATCCCAGTAGTCGTAGTGAGCAAATCGTCTGAGAGAGGCTTCCACGCCGCCGATGGCGATAGGCATATCGGGGAACAGGCGGCGCACCGTCTTGGCATAGACAATGGTGGCACGGTCGGGACGAACGCCTGCTTTGCCGCCGGGGGTGTAAGCATCTTCACTGCGGCGCTTTTTGGCGGCGGTATAATGGGCCACCATCGAGTCAATGTTGCCGCCGTTGACAAAGAAGCCGTACCGCGGTGTGCCGAAACGACGATAGTCTGCGTCGCTTCTCGGCTGAGGCAGAATGCAGATGCTGTATCCCGCATGTTCCAACACACGCGAGACAATTGCCGTGCCGAACGAGGGGTGATCGACATAGGCGTCACCCGTCACGATAACGAAATCGGGACGCTCCCAACCGCGTTCCAGCATTTCTTGCTTGGTGATAGGTAAAAACGGCATCAAGGCGTCCTCCTTTCGTAATTCTTACTGTCATTGTACCACATAAAACGACGCTTTGACAAGCGTGGCAAAAGAATATTTTTCTGTTTTAGGTATTGCAAAACGGCTGAAAAGAGTGTAAAATAACAAAGGTTCACATCCGCCCGTGGCGAAGCTGGATATCGCAGTGGATTCCGATTCCAAAGGCCGGGGGTTCGAATCCCTCCGGGCGGGCCAGAAAAGAACCCACATTTGTCTACGACAAGTGTGGGTTCTTTTCAACTAAATCCGTCCTTGCGGACGGGATAAATCCCACCTCAGTGGGATGAAATCACTTCGTGATGAAATCCGACTTCGTCGTGAGAAGGACGGATTTAATTTCATCTGCGTTAGCAGATTTCATCCGAACTTGCTCGGATTTCATCGCGCAAAGCGCGATTTCATTGAAAATTATTGAAATCTGTGATATAATGTGTTCAAAGAGGTGATTTCGATGGCTGAAAATAAACTTGCTGATATATCAACAGAATTTGCAATTCAAATCTTAAAACTGACAGAAAATATAAAAGGACATTATTCTCTGTCAAATCAGCTTGAACGAAGCGGAACGAGTATTGGAGCAAATATCCGTGAGGCGAAATATGCACACAGCCGTCCTGATTTTATTGCCAAGCTGCAGATTGCATTAAAGGAATGCTATGAAACAGAATATTGGATTGAAATAGCACAAAAAGCGGATATTATCTCTGATGAAATTGCTAAAACCGTATTGCATGATTGTGGTTCAATTCGCAGAATGCTCATCTCCTCCATCAACACTGCAAAGGAAAATATAAAATGATTTATCGCTTGATAAAGGATCTCGATGACGAAGATATACCAACCATACTTTCGGTTTATAGGCAACCATCGATTTCTCGGTTTATTAGTATTGATGAAGAAAACTATTGGAAATACATAACGAGCACCGATAACGTCTATTTTTATAAAATTTATAAAGATGACATTTTGCTCGCCACCATACATCTCGAATTGGTTGATTGTGTTTTGTATATGTCTGTGGTTGTTTTTCCGGAATATCAAAAGCAAGGAATTGCAACAACCATATTAAAGGATATCCAAACAAGAAAAATCGGACTTGATTTTGATAAAATTCAAGTTTCTATTAATGAGAAAAACATCGCCTCACTTAAATTATTTGAAAGTGTTGGGTTTATATGTGTAAACAAAGACGAAGAGCTTTTAGAATACGAGTATAGGAAAAATTAGGTTACACTACTTTTATTTACTTTTACCTCTGTTAAATTATGTAGATAAGCAGCGCGAACCTTCAAAGATTTGCGGAGCAAATATGCAGGGGTTGGCGAACGGGAAATGAACGGATGGTGGAGACTATACCGCCAACCGAGGTTCCCAAGTCCACGTTTCCTATCATACAAATATTGACAACGTGTCGGCATCGGTGATATAATGACGATGTACACTACATAAGGAGCACAATTATGAAAAAAGCACTTTCATTTCTTGCTACTGTAACGTTGCTCTTGTCCATGCTTACCTTCGCAGTGTGCGCGGAGCAGACGAATATGGAGGTCGACGTGCCAATGTT
>JAZODA010000046.1:0-10992 GCA_045596745.1 Acutalibacteraceae bacterium | reverse complement strand
CGACATCGGCAGCGAGGAGCTGAATCACATGGAGATGGTTTCCGCCATGGTGTACCAGCTGACGCGCAACCTGTCGGAGGAGGAAATCAAGCGTTCCGGCTTCGATAAGTATTTTGTGGACCACACCACCGCGGTGTATCCCATTGCGGCATCGTCGATTCCGTGGCGCGCCGAGTATATCGCCGCCAAGGGCGATGTGCTGGCCGACCTGCACGAGGACCTTGCCGCCGAGCAAAAGGCGCGTGTCACCTACGACAACCTGCTTCGTCTGATTGATGACCCCGACGTGCGCGATCCGCTGAAGTTCCTGCGCGAGCGCGAGATCGTGCACTATCAGCGCTTCGGTGAAGGCTTACGCTTGGCAACGGAACGGTTGGACAGCAAAAATTTCTACGCGTGCAATCCGAGCTTCGACAAAGGCTGCGGAGTATAAAGAAAGCGGATGGGGAGACCCATCCGCTTTTGTTATTCGGTGATGTTGTTCGGCAATGTGAGGAGGTAGAGGTACTCGCCGTCGTGGTAGGTGCCGATGCGCTCATATCCCATCCGCTCGTACAGTTTCTGACCGCGGATGTTTTCGGGGGCGGTGGTCAGCAGAATGCCGCCGGCCTTTGCTTCGGTTGCCCAGTCTTTGGCGGTGGTCATCAGTCGGCGACCGAGGTGATGTCCTTTCCACGCTTCGGTGACACCGATGCCGAGCCACGGAATCTTCGTGTGCTTCTTCCACAGGAATACCAGCCCTGCGATTTCCTCGCCGTCGGGCGTGTCGGCAACCGCGACCCAGTAGAGACGGTCGGGTTCTTTGCCGTCGAGATAGTCATAGACACCGCGCTCATTGTTGCCTTTGCGGTTGAAAAACGTGCCGCCTTCCTCGCCAAGCGCGCGGAAAAAGGCGTACACGCGCTCACGGTCGGCAGGCTCTAACAGGCGAATGCGCAGCTCATCAATACAGCGTTCCATGGCGGTTTCTCCTTAGTCAATCGGAATGTGGTAGTCGGTTTCGATGAGGGTGCAGGGGAGGTCATGGCGTGCCGCGCCCTCGCGCACGGCGGCGTTGTCTGCCAGTGCTTCCTCGAGTGTATAGTCATCGCACAGCCGCTGCTCGATGACCGAGGAAAAGCGGCAAATATCGTCAAAATGGGTGCGGATGTAATCGTCACTCATCGCAAGGCAGATGTAGCGAATCTGCTCCAAATAGGCAGGTGGGAAGTCCTCTTTCCAGGTGAAGGGAACGTAACAGCCTTCGACAATGAGGTGCTGGTTATTTTCAATGGCGGTCTTTACCATCTCACGCACGATGGGCCACAGATAGTCGGTCAGCACGGCATCGTCGCTCAGCGGTGTCAGCTTCGTGTTGCCGCTGCGAATCAGGCCCATTTTCAGGTGATCGATGGACAGATAGGGGTAGTGATACCGCTCCAGCAGACGCTGTGCGAGCAAGGTTTTGCCGGTGTGTGATGCGCCTGTAATCAGGTAAATCATAGCGTATCCTCCTGCGCTTCGGATATCCCCATTGTACACCCAAACGCGGCTTGCGTCAATGCACTGTACTTTACAATTTGTCCACATATTTTGCGCGGTGGGGGTGTATACTGTAACCGAAACGGAGGTGCGGCGGATGACGCGGCAAAAATGGCTGGTGTCGGGGGCAACGGTGCTGCTCGGTGGCGTGACATTGCTGGTATACACGCTGACAGGCGGACACGCGCCGACGGTGTACGCGCAGGTGGCGTTTACCTCGCCCCTGCCGATGGCAATGTTTTGGCTGTTTCGCAGACGGGTGTCGTTTGCGGCAGGGGTCGCGGTGGCGGCGTTTATCCTGCTTGCGAGCTTCCTCGGCAGTGCGCTGCAGTTCTATCGGCTGATTTCGTGGTGGGATTTGCTGATGCACGGTCTCTTCGGCGTGGTGGGCTGTGTGGTGGTGTCCGCCGTGCTGTCGGCGCGCGGTATCACACTGGGACTCGCGGTGATGGGGTGTGCCGCTTTGTGGGAAATTTTCGAGTTTATAGCGGATGCGCTGCTCGGTGGGGATGCCCAACGCGTGGCGGAAGCGATGAAGCTCGGCACATCGCCGATTGCCGACACCATGACGGATATGATGATAACGATGGTGGGTATTGCCGCGTTTTATATAGGTATATATAGCGCGCGAAAGCTGCGAAAATAAACAAGACCGCCGCCTGTTCACACGGGCGGCGGTCGTTTTTATGGTGAGACTTAATATTCCAGCGTGCCTTCGAACACCGCGACGGTAGCACCGTTTAAGGTGACACGCTCGTCGGTGTAGTTGACGGTGAGATCGCCGCCCAGCACCTTGACGGTGATGTCCGCGCCCTTATCGCACAGACCGTTTTCCACGGCGGCGATGGCGGCGGCGCAAGCACCTGTGCCGCAAGCGAGGGTTTCGCCGTTGCCGCGCTCCCACACGCGCATACGCAGTGTGGTGCGACCCACCACGCGCACAAACTCGGTGTTGACGCGTTCGGGGAACTGCGGCGCATACTCGAACTGCGGACCGATGACCGACAGCGGCAGGCTGTCGATATCGTCACAGAACACCACGGCGTGCGGATTACCGACCGACACACCCGTGACTTCGTAGGTGGTGTCACCGACGGTGAGGGGATAGCGCAGCATCCGCTCGCAGTCCACCACAGCAGGCAGTGCGGCGGCGGAAAGCTCCGCCTTGCCCATATCCACCGTGACCGAGCTGACCTTGCCGTCACGCAGGTGCAACCGCAGACGGCGCACACCGCTGGCGGTTTCCACCGTGATATCGCGAGAGGCAACCAGACCCTTGTCGTACAGGTATTTACCCACGCAACGGATGTTGTTGCCAGCCATCTGGCTTTCGCTGCCATCGCGGTTGAACGAACGCATCTTGACATCCGCCACTTTGGAGCGTTCCATCAGCACCAAGCCGTCCGAGCCGACACCGGTATGCGGCGCACAAATGTCCACACACAGCGACTCGGGGCAGGTGATGGTGTTATCGAAGTTCTCCACAAACAGATAGTCATTGCCGCAGGAGTGCATTTTGGTGAAATGCAGCGTCTGGCGTGTCGGACGCATGGCGTTGATGTCCACCAGCTCGGTGTTCATACCGTTGAAGCGGCTTTCCATAATCTGCGCCAGTGCGTGCGCGGTGTCGGTGGAGGTCAGACAGGGGATGCCGAGCTGCATCGCCTGACGGTGCAGCAGCGTGTAATCGCCCACGGTGGCGTCCTTGATTGCGCCTGTGTAGACGATGTAATGCAGGCAACCGCTTTCCATCAGTGTGGTGATTTCGTCGCTTTCGGCGGCGTTCTTCACCGCGACAACGGGAATGCCCAGCTTGGCGATGGCGGCGGCGGTGCCGGAGGTGGCATACAGCGTCAGACCCAAATCATAGAACCGCTTTGCCAGCGAGATGATTTCGGGGTAGTCGCTTTCTTCCACACTGATGAGCACGCCTGCTTTGCCGTCGTGTACCGAGGGGACGGAGAAGCCGGCGGCGGTAAGACCCTTGAACAGCGCTTCCGCCAGCGTGCGACCGAGACCCAGCACTTCGCCCGTGGACTTCATTTCCGGACCGAGCATCGAGTTGGCATCGAGCAGCTTTTCGAACGAGAAGACCGGCACTTTCACCGCGAAATACGGCGGCGTGCGGTACAGACCGTCACCGTAGCCGAGGTCGGCAAGCTTTGCGCCCAGCATAACCTGTGCCGCCAAATCGACCATCGGAACGCCTGTGACCTTGCTGATATAGGGGATGGTACGCGAGGCACGGGGATTCACTTCGATGACGTAGAGCTCGTTTTCGTAGATTAAGTACTGGATGTTGACAAGGCCCTTCGTGCCGAGCGCGAGTGCCAGCTTTTCCGAGCAATCGCAAATCTTGCGCAGGAACGAGTCGCTCAGGTTATACGGCGGATACACGGCGATGGAGTCACCGCTATGCACGCCGGCACGCTCGATATGCTCCATAATACCGGGGATGAGCACAGTCTCGCCGTCCGAGATGACGTCGACTTCCAGCTCGGTGCCGGGCATATATTTATCCACCAGCACCGGGTTTTCAATGCCGCCTGCGAGGATGGTGTTCATATACTCCACCGTGCGCTCGCGGCTGCGCGAGATGGTCATATTCTGACCGCCGATGACATAAGACGGACGCAGCAGCACGGGATAGCCCAGCGATTCGGCGGCGGCAACGGCTTCTTCCACCGTGTTGACGCCGAGACCCTTGGGACGGCGGATACCGAACTCTTCCAGCAGTGCGTCAAAGCGGCTGCGGTCCTCCGCAATATCGATACCGTCCGCCGACGTGCCGAGAATCGGGATGCCGTGACGGTCGAGCAGACCTGTCAGCTTGATGGCGGTCTGACCACCGAACGCAACCACCACGCCAATCGGCTTTTCCACCTCGATGATGTTCAGCACATCTTCGGGACAGAGCGGCTCAAAGTACAGGCGGTCGGCGGTGTCGTAGTCGGTGGAAACGGTTTCGGGATTGTTGTTGACGATAACCACATCGTAGCCGAGCTTCTGCAGCGTCCAGACGCAGTGAACCGAGCTGTAGTCGAACTCGATACCCTGACCGATACGAATCGGGCCGGAACCGAGAACCATAACCACAGGGCGTCCGCTGCGGGGGAACTGCCGCGATTCGCACACCTTGTCGGTGCAGGAATAGAAATACGGCGTTTCGGCGTGGAATTCGGCGGCGCAGGTGTCCACCATTTTGTAGGACAGTGCAAAAGAGGGCAGCGTTTCCGCGCCCGACAGCCGACGAATGGCGGCATCGGGGTAGCCGAGACGCTTGGCGGTCTCATAATCGCCGTCGCACAGACCGTCGGCTTCGAGGTGCTGCTCAAACGCCGCGAGGCGAGCGAGCTTGTGCAGGAACCAGCGGTCGATACGGGTGATTTCGTGGATGTCGTCCACCGAGACACCGCTCTTGAGAGCCTCAAACACGGTGAAGATACGGCGGTCGTCCGCAATCTTCAGTCGCTCGATAACGGGCGCATCGGTCAGCGGAGCGGCGTTCAGCGTGTCGAGTGAAATCTCGGCACCGCGCACCGCTTTCATCAGCGCGGCTTCGAAGCTCTGACCAATCGACATCACTTCGCCCGTGGCTTTCATCTGCGTGCCGAGCAGACGGCTCGAGCCTGCAAACTTATCAAACGGCCACTTCGGGAATTTCACAACGACATAGTCCAGCGACGGCTCGAAGCAGGCGCTGGTCTTGCCGGTAATATCGTTTTTGACCTCGTCCAGCGTGTAACCGAGTGCCAGACGGGTGGTAAGCTTGGCGATGGGGTAGCCCGAGGCTTTGGATGCCAGTGCGGAAGAACGGGACACACGGGGGTTGACCTCGATGACCGCGTAGTTAAAGCTGACAGGATCCAACGCAAACTGGCAGTTACAGCCGCCGACGATGCCGATGGCTTCCACAATGTCCAGTGCCGCCTGACGCAGCATACCGTATTCTTTGGGCGAGAGGGTCAGCGCAGGGGCGACCACGATGGAGTCGCCTGTGTGGATGCCGACGGGGTCGAAGTTTTCCATCGAGCAGACCGCAATGGCGTTGCCTGCGCTGTCGCGCATCGTCTCAAACTCGATTTCCTTCCAGCCTGCGATGCACTTCTCCACCAAAATCTGGGTGATGGGGGAGCGATCCAGACCAACCTTGGCGATTTCGCGCAGCTCCTCTTCGGTGGCGGCAATACCGCCGCCCGAACCGCCCAGCGTAAAAGCGGGGCGCACGATGACAGGGTAGCCGATGCGCTCGGCAATGGCAAGCGCGGTGTCCACGTCCTCGGCAATGTCGGACGGCACCATCGGCTGACCGATTTCGTTCATCGCATCGCGGAACAGCTCGCGGTCCTCCGCCTTATCAATGGCGTCGATGCCCGAACCCAACAGGCGCACGCCGTACTTTTCCAGTGTACCGTCGCGAGACAGCTGCATCGCGATGGTAAGACCCGTCTGACCGCCCAAGCCGGCGAGCAGACCGTCGGGGCGCTCCTTATCGATGATGCGGCGCACCGTTTCGGCGTTGAGCGGCTCAAGATAAATCTCGTCCGCCAAGTTTTTGTCGGTCATAATGGTGGCAGGGTTGGAGTTGACCAGCACCACGTCGAGACCTTCCTCGCGCAGGACGCGGCACGCCTGAGCGCCGGCATAGTCGAATTCGGCTGCCTGACCGATGGTGATAGGGCCGGAGCCGATAACCAGTACCTTGCGAATAGCGGAATCTTTAGGCATTGTCGGCACCTCCCATCAAAGCGATAAAGCGATCGTACACGAACGGCTGCGGATCAAACTGCACCGTAAAGCAGGAGGCTTCGGGATAGTTGAAGCCTTCGTTCGTGCCGTCGTTGGCGTTGACAAATTGCGAAACAGCATCGACGGCAGGCGCGCTGACCGCGTAGCCGTGGTTTTGCGAGGTGATGTAGGTGCGTGTGCCGAGCAAATCGCGTACCGGCTGGTTTGCACCGCGATGTCCGTGGGGCAGCTTCTCCGTCTTGCCGCCGCGAGCAAGGGCAACCAGCTGATGTCCCAGACCCATACCGAACAGCGGCAGACGACCGAACAGCGCGCGAACGGTGTCGATTACCGTCGTCACTTCGGCAGGATCGCCGGGGCCGTCGGACAGCACCACACCATCGGGCTTTTCCGCCAAAATGGCATCGGCGGAGGTGTTGTACGGCACGGCCGTGACTCTGCAGCCGCGCTCGCACAGTGCTTCGATCACACTGCGGCGCACACCGCAATCCAGCACCGTGACGGCAAAACGCTGCTCGCCGTTGGCAGGATACACGGTGGGGGCGGTACAGCTGACCTGCGCCACCGCACCGCACACGGCGTACTGCTTAATGGGGGTGATATCGGTGGGGACAGCATCGCAAATGGCGGCGTTCATCGTGCCGTGCTCGCGCAGGATGCGGGTAAGCTCACGCGTGTCCACGCCACACAGACCGACAATGCCGTTCTCCTTGAGATAGCTGTTCAAATCGCCCTCGCTGCGGAAGTTGGAGGGGATATCGCACAGCTCACGCACCACATAGCCGTACAGCGACGGCTTGCCTTCGGCATCCTGCGGCGCAACGCCGTAGTTGCCGATCATGGGGAAGGTCTGTGCCACAATCTGACCGGCAAAGGCGGGGTCGGTGATGGTTTCCACATAGCCGACCATACCGGTGGTAAACACCAGCTCGCCCACCGTGTTGCCGACGGCGCCGATGCGCTCGCCCTCAAACACGGTGCCGTTTTCCAGCACCAGATATGCCATACAAATACACTCCTTTGTCCAAAACGGCGGACGATCCCTCGTCCGCCGTGAGGGTTACAGCGTGGCCGCCATAACCGCCTTAATGGTGTGCATACGATTCTCAGCCTCATCGAAAACGATGGACTGTTCGCTTTCAAACACTTCGTCGGTAACTTCCATGCAGGTCAGACCGAACTTCTCGTAAATCTGCTTGCCAACGGTGGTACCGAGGTCATGGAACGCAGGCAGGCAGTGCATAAAGCGGCACTGTGCGCCGGCATTTTCCATCAGCTCTTTCGTGACGCGGTAGGGGGAGAGCTCTTCGATACGCTCCTGCCACACCGAATCGGGTTCGCCCATCGACACCCACACGTCGGTGTAGATGACATCGGCGCCCTTGGTCGCTTCGATGGGGTTCTCGATGAACTCCAGCACAGCGCCCGTCTCCTTGGCGACGGCTTCGCACTCGGCGACCAGAGCGGCATCGGGGAAGTACTTCTTCGGCGCGCACGCCACGAAGTGCATACCCATCTTGGCGCAACCCACCATCAGCGAGTTGCCCATATTGTAACGGGCATCGCCCATATACACGAGCTTCTTACCCTTCAGACCGCCGCAATGCTCACGGATGGTGAGGAAGTCGGCGAGAATCTGGGTGGGATGGAATTCGTTGGTCAGGCCGTTCCACACCGGCACACCGGCGTGCGCGGCAAGCTCTTCCACGATTTCCTGACCGAAGCCGCGGTATTCGATACCGTCGAACATACGACCCAGCACACGGGCGGTGTCGGCGATGCTTTCCTTTTTGCCAATCTGCGAACCCTGGGGGTCGAGATACACGGGATGCATACCGAGGTCGGCGGCAGCGACTTCAAAGGCGCAGCGAGTACGGGTGCTGGTCTTTTCGAACACCAGCGCGATGCTCTTGCCCTCACACAGACGGTGGGGGATGCCTGCCTTTTTCTTGGCTTTCAAATCGGCGGCGAGGTCAATGAGACCCTCAATCTCCGCCGGAGTAAAATCAAGCAGCTTCAGGAAGCTTCTGTTTTTAAGCGACATAATCAGTCCTCCTTGGCGCACGCCGCTTTGATAACGGCGATGGCTTCTTCCAAAACTTCAAACGGAATGTTCAGCGCGGGCAGGAGACGCACCTTGTGCTTGGCGGTGAGACACAGCACACCGTTTACACGGCAATCCGCTACCACGTCGGCGGCGGGACGCTCGGTCTCGATGCCAATCATCAGACCCATACCGCTGACCGAGCGCACGCCCTTGGCCTTGTTCAGCTCGTTGAACACATAGATGCTCTTGCGGCGAACGTCGCGCAGGAACGCATCGTCGAGACGATCCAGCACGTTGACAGCACCGGCACAGCAAACAGGGTTGCCGCCAAAGGTGGAGCCGTGGTCGCCGTAGCCCAGCGTATCCGCCACTTTTTCACCGAGAATCGCCGCACCGAGCGGCAGACCGCCGCCGATGCCCTTGGCAGTGGTGACGACGTCGGGGGTGATGGCGTAGTACTCGTAGGAGTACAGACGACCCGTGCGACCGTTACCGGTCTGCACTTCGTCAATCATCAGCACAATGTCCTCGCGAGCGGCGAGTTCCGCCACCTGCTGAACGTACTTCTTATTCAGGCTGTTGACACCGCCCTCGCCCTGCACGCATTCCAGCAGGATGCCTGCGACCTTGTGCTCGGCTACCAGCGCTTCCATCGCCTCAAAGTTGTTGGCAGGCGCGTGGACAAAGCCGGGGGTGAGGGGGTTGAACAGGCTGTGGAACACTTCCTGACCCGTGGCTGCCAGTGTGGTCAGCGTGCGGCCGTGGAAGCTGTTTTCCAGCGTGATGATGGTGCTGTATTCCGCACCCTTATGCTCGGCGGCGTATTTACGCGCCACCTTGATGGCGCATTCGTTTGCCTCGGCACCCGAGTTGCCGAAGAACACGCGCTTCATACCGGTGCGCTCGCACAGGCGCTGTGCCAGCTCGACGCACGGTTCGGTGTAGTACAGGTTGGAGGTGTGCTGCACGCGTCCGAGCTGGGCGGTCACCGCCGCCTGCCACTCCTCGTCCGCAATGCCGAACGACGTGACACCGATGCCCGAACCCATATCGATATAGCGCTTGCCGTCGGTGTCCCACAGCAGAGAGCCTTTGCCGTGGGTGACCTCCACAGGGAAGCGGCGATAGGTGTTTGCCACATACGCGTTGTCGCGCTGAGTCAATGTGCTCATACCGGATCCTCCGTTACCATCGTACCGGCGCCTTCGTCGGTAAGAATTTCCATCAGGATGGAATGCTCAACGCGGCCGTCCATAATGACAACGTTCTTCACGCCGGCGTGGATAGCCTCGATGCAGCAGTCCACCTTGGGAATCATACCGCCCGAAACAACGCCCTCCCGGCACAGCTGCTTCGCTTCCGAGATGGTGACCTCGGGAATGAGGGTGGAGGGGTCGTCCTTATCGCGCAGAATACCCGCGATGTCGGTCATCATCACCAGACGCTCGGCGTTCATCGCACCTGCGATGTAAGCGGCGGCGGTGTCGCCGTTGATGTTGTAGGCGTTGCCGTCGCGGTCGCAACCGAGGGTGGAGATGACGGGAATATAGCCCTTCTCGAGCAGATCGAGTACCGGCTGAATGTGAATCTTGGTAATCTCGCCGACATAGCCGAGGCGCTCGTCGCGCATTTTGGCTTCAATCAGGCGACCGTCCATACCCGAAATACCCATCGCCTTGCCGCCCTTCTTTTCCAGCAGGTTGACGAGGGTCTTGTTGACCTTACCGGCAAGCACCATCTGCACGATGTCCACGGTTTCCTTATCGGTCACGCGCAGACCGTCCACAAACTGCGGCTTTTTGCCGAGCTGGGTCATCATTTCGCTGATTTCGGGGCCGCCGCCGTGCACCAGCACGACCTTGACGCCGATGAGCCACAGCAGCACGATGTCTTCCATCACCTGCTGCTTGAGCTGCTCGTTAATCATCGCGTTGCCGCCGTATTTGACGACCACGATTTTGTTGTTGTAACGCTTGATGTAGGGAAGCGCTTGGGTCAGCACCTCAGCGCGTTCCGCATTGGAAAAGCTGTCAATCATTGCCGTATCCTCCGTTCATCAGGTGCGGTAATCGCCGTTGATTTTGACATAGTCATAGGTCAGGTCTCAGCCCCACGCCGAAGCCGAGGCATCGCCGCTGTCCAGCGTGACGAGAATGTCGATGTCGCGCTCGAGCAGAATCTCTTTGGCAATCTCCTCCGAGAACGGCACGCCTGCGCCGTTCTCGCAAACGACGATTTCGCCCTTGGCGGAGCGGAACGACACGCCGACCTTGCTCACATCCACAGCCGCACCGCTGTAGCCGATGGCGCACAGCACGCGACCCCAGTTGGCATCCGCACCGAACATCGCGGCTTTCAGCAGGCTGGAGCAAACAACGCTCTTCGCCACGGTTTTGGCGGTGGCGAGGTCTGCCGCGCCGCTGACATGGCATTCGAGCAGCTTGGTTGCGCCCTCGCCGTCGCCGGCCAGCATACGGCACAGCTGTACCGTAACGGTGTTCAGTGCTTTCATAAAGGTGGTGAAATCCTCGCCCTCGGCGGTGATTTCTTCGTTGCCTGCCAGACCGTTGGCGAGCACCGTCACCATATCGTTGGTGGAGGTATCACCGTCGACGCTGATCATATTGAACGTTTCGGTGATGTCGCCCGACAGCGCCTTCTGCAGCATGGCAGGG
>JAZODA010000045.1:0-79073 GCA_045596745.1 Acutalibacteraceae bacterium | reverse complement strand
TTACGGAAGATACGGCCGATTTCATACACGCGCTCCATACCGCCGACAATCAGACGCTTCAGCGGCAGCTCGGTGGCGATGCGCATATACATATCCAAGTCCAGCGTGTTGTGATGGGTGATAAACGGACGAGCCGAAGCGCCGCCCGCGATGGTGTTAAGCACCGGGGTCTCCACTTCGATATACCGTCTGTTATCCAGATAGTTACGCATAAACTTGATGAACTGCGAGCGAATCACAAAATTGCGCTTCACTTCGGGGTTGACAATCAAGTCGAGGTAGCGCTGACGGAAACGCGTATCGGTATCCTTCAGGCCGTGGTACTTTTCGGGCAGCGGACGCAGCGACTTGCTGAGCAGCGTCAGCGAGGTGGCGTGAACCGAAATCTCGCCCATACGGGTGCGGAACACAAAGCCGGTCAAACCCATAATGTCGCCGATATCCCACTTCTTGAAACCGGCGTACACATCTTCACCCACGTCGCCGCGGCTGACATACACCTGAATGTGGCCGGTGCTGTCGTGCAAATCCAGGAAGCTGGCCTTACCCATAATGCGGCGGCTCATCATACGACCCGCGATGGACACCGTGATGGGTTCGGGCAGTTCGATGCCCTGACCCTCTTCGGGAGCGCCGTGCTCGGCAATGTATGCCGCCTCGGCCTTTTCATAAGCGGCACGGATATCCTGCGTGTAGGCGGACACCTCGTACTTGGTAATCTGATACGGATCCTGACCCGCTTCGCACAAAGCGGTCAGCTTGTCGCGACGAATCTGCAGCAGTTCCGACAACTGCTGTTCGGTCATTTCCGGTGCAACAGCATCGGGCAGATGATTTTCGCTCATTCGAATTCCCTCTCTCTCAAAAAAATCGGGCGGGCAACGCGCGGTCGCCTCACCCGAAGATCGTTTTGCTTACTTGGAGATGTCTTCCAAAACCAACCGCAGCGTGCCGCCGGGAGTTTCAACTTCAATCTCTTCGCCTTTGCGATGGCCAATCAGCGCCTTGCCGATGGGCGATTCGTCCGAGATGCGGCCACCCAGCGGATCCGCTTCGGTCGAACCCACAATGCGGTAGGTTGCCGACTTTTTCTTGCCCTTTTCACGCACCGTCACGGTGGAGCCGATGTGCACGAGGTCGGTACCGAGCTCGGCATCGTCCAGCACGCGGACGTTCTTCAGCTGATTTTCGATCTCCGCGATACGGCCTTCGATAATCGCCTGCTCGTTTTTCGCTTCGTCGTATTCACTGTTTTCCGAAAGGTCACCAAATGAAAGAGCAACCTTAATTTTTTCCGCAACTTCCTTGCGTTTTACAGTTTTCAGTTCGTCCAGTTCATTTTCCAGACGTTTCAGGCCTTCGTCAGTAATGACAGTTTGTTTAGCCATACGTTCAGTCCCCCGTTCTTACTGCTCTGCGAGCAATCTAACAGACCCATTATAGCGGATGAATCGCCCGCTGTCAAGTTCAAAAACAAAACCGCCCTGCGGCGGTTTTGCTTTGCTCTTATCCTTTTTGTTCAATCAGCACGACATCGACCGTGTAGCTTTCCACGCCGCGGTTGGTTGCCCTCAGCAGCGTCAGCGTCACCGTGTCGCCGACATTGTACTTCGCCAGCGCCGCACGCAGTTCGGCGTGGTTGGTTACCTTCGTATCGTCCACCGCAGTCAGCAAATCGCCCACGGCAGCCTCCGTGTTAAGCAGCGGCGAATCCTCTTCCATCGAATAGAGCAGGTAGCCGGCGTAATAACCGTCGTTATAGTTCTTGCCGTAGACACCGAGTTCCACACGGCCGGTGACATAGCCGTACTGCATCAAATCGTCGAAAATCTCAACCGCTTCGTTAATCGGGATCGAGAAGCCAAGACCTTCATAGCCCTCGGCAACGATTTTCGCGGAGTTGACCGCCACAACCTGACCGGCGGCGTTAAACAGCGGGCCGCCCGAGTTGCCGGGATTGATGGACGCATCCACCTGGAAGCACTTGATGGCGTAGCCGGTATCCTCATACACGTCACGCGCCAGGCCGGAGAGAATGCCCTCGGTCGCCGTGAAGCCCAGACCGCCTGCGTTACCGATGGCAACCACACGATCGCCGAGCTGAATGATATCGGAGTTACCGAGCGTTGCCGCCTGCAGTCCGGTGGCATCCACCTTGATAACCGCCAGATCGGTGGTCTCGTCGGCACCGATGAATTCGGCACTCTTAAACACCGTGCCGTCGTATAACGTCACTTCCACGCGGGCATACGGTTCACCCGTGTTTTCATTCACCACGCAATGGCAGTTGGTAGCAATGTAGCCATCCTGCGACAGGATAAAGCCGCTGGCGTAGCCCGCTTTCTTTTCCTGCTGCGTGCCGCCCTGACCGAACGCGCCACCGCTGGTGGTGGTCTGGGTGTAGACGGTCAGCAGCACGGTGGAATCCACATTGTTGCTCACAATTTCACGCGTGGTCAGGCCCTCAACCTGTTCATCCTCGCCCGGGATAACCAGCGAGGGCAAATCCTCGGGATTGCGTCGGGTCGTGGTGGTCGGCACATCGCCCGCCGTCACACCAACGTCATTACCGTCTGCGTTGTCACCATCCGACATCTGACCCGCCATCGTCATCAAAAAGGCCAGCGTGCCCAGTACCAGCACACATACCACGCCAACCACAACCGCGACCACCGCGCCGCTGTTTCCCTTTTTCGGAGGGGGCGGAGCGTACGGCGACTGATTCCAGCCGTATGCGGTATAGGACTGCGGCGGCGTCTGCTGTACAGGCGGCTCGGGAATGGGCGCAGGCGCAGGCTCCGTCGGTTCGGGAGCAGGCGCTTCCGGTGCTTTCGGCTCTTCCGCAGGTGGCGTCGGCTGCTCCGATTCGTTTATGGGATAACGATTCCATTCATCCATGAAATCTCACACCTTTCCTCAGCATGGGACTATTATAAACCGTTTTTGTGTCAGTTTGTTGAACAAAATCTACTTTTTTTGTGAACCGTCACCGCCGACAGGTAGCCAGAACACAAATTCGCAGTATTCGCCCTCCACCGAGCGCACCGTGATTTCGCCGCCGTGCAAATCGATGATGGATTTCACAATATACAAGCCGAGACCCGTGCCGGACTTATCCAATCCGCGCGATCGGTCGCTCTTGTAGAACCGCTCAAAGAGGTGCGGCATCTCGGGAGCGGGAATGCCCTCGCCTGTGTTACGCACCGCAAAGTACGTCCGTCCCTCCGCGCCGGTCACGGCAAACGACAGCGTGCCACCGGCCTCAGTAAATTTTACGGCATTGTCCACCAGATTATACACAACCTGCTGTATCAGGTCATAGTCGGCATACACCGTTTGCGGCTGGCAGACGTCCAGTCCCTCAATGCTGAGGCTCTTGCTTTCGATGCGCTGCTCAAACGACATCAGTGTCGAGCAGGTCACCGCAGTCAAGTCAAACGAAGTGGGCGTCATACGCAGCTGACCGCTGTCGATGCGCGACAGGTTCAGCATCGCGCCCACCAGGCGCGAGAGGCGCTTGGTCTCTTCCGACACAATGCGCAGATAATCCGCACGCTTTTCCGGCGGAACAGTGCCGTCCAGAATACCATCGATGAATCCCGAAATCGTGGTCATCGGCGTTTTCAGTTCGTGCGACACATTCGCCACAAAGCTGCGGCGCATATCCTCAAGCGAAGAGAGCGACACCGCCATACCGTTTAGCGCGTTGCCGAGCTCCGTGATTTCGTCACTGCCGCGCACATGCACACGCCCCGAAAAATCGCCCTGACTGAAGCGGCGGGTAATCGCCGCCATCTGCCGCAAGGGGCGCACCAGACGGTAGGTGATGATATACAACACGATAAACGCCAGAATCAGCACCGCCAGCGCGGAGAGGACATACGTTTTGAGGTTGTCCAGCACGTAATCGCCCAGTGCCGTTGCCGGCGAGGACACCAGCACATATCCCAGCTCCTGTCCGTCGCGGCTGCGCAACACCGTGCCGGCGGTGTACTGCGCGTCTTGGTAAAGACCGCCCAGACGACCGAGGCGGAAGAAGTCACCGCCTGCCAAGTCCTTCTGCACCGAAGACGCCAGCACCTTGCCGCGGTGCTTGCAGTTTTCCTCCGAGCAGACCAAAATGCGGTAGTTGTTATCCACAACCAACACTCTGTCCTCGGTCAGCCCTGCCAGATGCGTCAGCGTCGGAGTCAGCGAATTCGGAATGTAATAATCGCCTTTATCATCCTTTACCGCACTGTCCGCAATAAACGAGGATACCTGCTCAACCTGCGTTTCCAGCAGCACTTGTTTTTCATCAATCCAGTACCGGCGCGCGAACACAAGCTGAATCACCGCTGTCAGCACAAAAGCCAGTGATATGAGCACCGCCGTGGCGGTGAAATATTTTGAAAATATGCTCTTAAAGAGCGTCCTGTTTGACTTCAAATTTATACCCCACACCCCATACGGTTTTCAGCGTCCACTGTTCGGAGACGCCCTCTAACTTTTCGCGCAATCGTTTGACATGCACGTCCACCGTGCGGCTGTCACCATAGTATTCGAATCCCCACACCTCGTCGAGCAGCTGATCGCGGGTGTACACCCGATTGGGGTTGCTCGCCAAATGGTAAATCAGTTCCATCTCTTTGGGCGGTGTGTCGATTTGCTTGCCGCCAACGCGCAGCTCGTAATTTTCCATATTGATGTACAAGCCGTCGTACGTAACCTCTTTGACCTTTTCCTCCTGCCGAATACCGCTGCGGCGCAGCACCGCTTTGACACGTGCGATAACCTCTTTCGTCTCGAACGGCTTGACGATATAGTCATCCGCGCCCAGTTCCAGGCCGAGCACCTTATCGAACAACTCACCCTTGGCGGTCAGCATAATGATGGGACACTGCGACTTTTTACGGATTTTGCGGCACACCTGCCAGCCGTCCAGCTTCGGCATCATCACATCCAGCAAAATGAGGTCAGGCTTTTCGATATCGAAGCGTTCCACCGCTTCCTCGCCGTCGGCAATGACCACCGGGTCGAAGCCCTCTTTGCCCAGATACAAACGAAGCAGCTCGCCGATATTGCTGTCGTCATCGACGACCATAATTTTTACCATACTCATGCCAATACCTCCTTACACCATACAGTGTAACAGATTTTCCGCGCGGAATTTGAACAGTCTTTGAATTTTGAAAAAAGTTCCCAAAATTGCCGACTTGTGGTATACTGTAATAAAGACTTCGCAAAGGAGTGTTCGATTATGTCCGAATTTTCGCACATCAACCCCCGCGCACTCACCGACAACGCCTTTTCGCTTATCGGTGACGACTGGATGCTGATTACCGCTAATGACGGCAACTGCCAAAACACCATGACCGCCAGTTGGGGCGGCGTGGGTATCCTGTGGAATCTGCCGGTGGCGTTTTGCTTCGTGCGTCCGCAGCGTCATACCTATTCCGTGATGGAAGGGACAAACACCTATTCGCTCTCGTTCCTGTCAGAAGACCACCGCGATGCCTTGCGCTATTGCGGCACACATTCGGGGCGCGACGGCGACAAATTTGAAGCAACGGGCCTGTCCCTCGCCTACGAGGGCGACACGCCCTACATTGCACAAGCGCGGCTGGTGCTTATCTGCCGCAAGCTGCACGTCTCCGACTTCACCGCCGGGCAATTCCTCGACCCTGCCCTGCTTACTCATTATAAAGCAAACGATTTTCACCGTCAATACATCGGCGAAATCGTGGATGTCCTCGTACGATAAAAACGGCTCCGACAGCGTACGCTGTCGGAGCTTTTTTACTGTTTGTTCCGCCGACGGTATTCGCCGGGAGACACTTGATATTGTTTTTTGAACGCGCGGCAGAAATTGGCCGTGTCGGTAAAGCCGAGTTGTTCCGCCACATCCGCCAACGGGCGCGGCTCGGCGAGCAGCTCGCGTGCTTTTTCGAACCGCCGCTCGTTGTAGTACTGGCGCAAGGTCGATCCCATCGTGCCGGAGAACAGACGGGACAGATAGCTGTAGCTGTATCCCAGCGCGTGGCTCATCTCCTGCAGCACCGTCATCGAGGTCAGGTGCTCGTCGATGTAGCGAATCATTTCGTAAATCAGCGGATTCGTGTTCTGCGGTGTGACCAGGTCAGTGTGCCGCGTGCGACGGCTGCTGTGGAAGCTGCGGTAGGCGTTGACGATGACGAGCAGCAGGTAGTTTGCCACCATCTCTTCCGACAACGTTTGCGGCGACGAAATCTCGCTGAGCGCCGCCGACAGCAATTCATATGTGTTATACAAATCATCCGCGATGGGCTCCTCCGCGTTGTCGAAGAAATCCGCCACCGCCGCATATTTCGGGTAGTCGGTATGGTTTTTGTTAAACGTAAAGCCCACACTGATATACCGCAGCGGTCGCAGCTTGGAGGAACGGATATAGTGCGTATCGTCCTTGCTCACCACAAACAGCTTGCCCGGAGACACGGCGTATTCCGCATCGTTGCGGCGAAACACGCCCTCCCCCTCAATCACAAAGGTAATCTCATAGCACCACTGGCGGTGCGGCAGCACTTCGTAATCGTAGGAGCAGGCAAGATCACTGATTTGATAGAGATTCAGCAGATTCAGCATCAGCGGTGACGGCATATAGGTAACGTCCACGTGATAACGCTTCTTTTCCACATTGCCACCTCCCTTGCACCTTATCATAAAACAGCCATCCGATATTGTCAATTCTTTTCCGAAAAAGAGTGAAAGAAATGACAATTATTTTGCCAAGTGTTGAACTGTTCTTTTGCGTAAAAATTATTTATGATTATATCAGAACCAAAAAAGAAAGGACGGATCTCGTATGAAACCTGTTGTAGTAGCCGTTATCGGTTGCGGTACCATCGCCAACATGGCTCACATCCCCTCCTATGTCAAAAACGAAAACGCTGTCATCAAGTATTTTTGTGACATCATTCCCGAGCGTGCCGAAAAGGCTGTCGCGGAATATGGTTGCGGCACGGCCATCACCGACTACCGCGACATTCTGACCGATCCCGAGGTGGAAGCGGTCTCCGTCTGCACCCCCAACAACGTTCACAAGGAAATTGCGGTTGCCTGCCTGCGCGCCGGCAAGCACGTACTGTGCGAAAAGCCCGCCGCGCGCATCTACGAAGAAGCGCTGGAAATGCAGAAGGCTCAGCACGAAACGGGCAAAATCCTCAACATCGGTGTGGTTAACCGTTTCAACTGCGCTGTCAACCGCATCCGCGAATACATCCGGAGCGGTGAGCTCGGCGACATTCTGCAGACCTACATCTCGTTCCGTTGCCACCGCAACATCCCCGGCCTGGGCGGCGCGTTCACGACCAAGGCCATCGCCGGCGGCGGTGTGCTGATTGACTGGGGCGTTCACTTCCTCGATATCGTGATGTACTGCTGCGGCGATCCCACGCCCAAGACGGTCAGCGCCGAGGTGTTCTCCAAGCTCGGCCGCGATATTCCGAACTATGTTTACAAGGATATGTGGGCAGGCCCCCCGATTCTCGATGGTATCTACGACGTTGAAGAAATGGTCACCGGTATGATTCGTACCTCCGGCCCGACCATCACCATCAACGGCGCGTGGGCGCAGAACATCTTCGAAAACGAAATGTTCATCGACTTCATCGGCGAGAAGGCAGGCATCCGTCTGCAGTACGGCGGCGACTTTACGCTGTACGGCGTCAAGGACGGCGAGCTCGTCACCGAGAAGCCTGCGTTTGACGACATCAATATGTTCGAAAACGAAATCAACCACTTCGTGGATTGCGTCCGCAGCGGCGAGCGTCTCGCCAGCCACATCGACACCGCCATCATCACGGCGCGTATGATGCAGGCCATCTACGATTCCGCCGAATCGCATCGTGAAATCGCTTTGGAGGGTTAAGTATGAAAATCGGATTTATCGATTACTTCCTGGATGAGTGGCACGCCAACAACTACCCCGCCTGGATTAAGCAGTTCTCCGACGGCGAGATGGAAGTGGCGTATGCCTACGGCAAAATCGCTTCTCCCCACTCCGGTATGACCACCGCACAGTGGTGTGAGCAGTTCGGTGTCACCGCGTGCGACACCATCGCCGAAGTGGTGGAAAAGAGCGACGCCCTGGTGGTGCTGGCTCCCGACAACTGCGAGATGCACGAAGAGCTGTGCGACCTGCCGCTGCGCTCCGGCAAGCCCACCTTCATTGACAAAACGTTCGCGCCCGACCTTGCCGCCGCCAAGCGCCTGTTTGCGCTGGCAGAAGCGAACGGTACGCCCTGCTACTCCACCTCTTCGCTGCGTTACGCAGACGAGTACGCCGATGTTGTCACCGAGGACATCACCTCGGTTTGCTGCTGGGGCAGCGGCGAAATTGACGGCTACTCCGTCCATATGCTCGAGCCGATGGTTCTGCTGATGAAAGCTCCTGCCGAGCGCGTGCTGTTCAGCGGCACCGAGGGTGCTTATCAGCTGCTGGTCGAGTTCGCAGACGGTCGCCGCGGCAGCATTGCCGGTTGGAAACCGTGGGCACCCTATCAGACCAACATCAAACACGCCGACGAGTGCCAGTCGCTAGCCATCAATTCGGACTTCTTCCTGCCGTTCAGCAAAAAGATGGTGGAATTCTTCCGCACCCGCAACGTGCCGGTTGCACACGAAGAGACGCTGTGGGTTATGGCAATCCGCGACGCCGCCATGCAGGCACAGAACCGTCCCGGCGAATGGGTCAACGTTCCCTGCTAAACCACAAAAAACAAGCGCAGTCCCGAAACATTCGGGACTGCGCTTTTTTGTTATCCGAACAACTCGTTGTAGTAGTCGTTTTTGAGAATCAGGTTGGAGAAATCGAACTTGCGGCGTACCACCGTGTTGATGGCGCTGACGTATTCTTTCTTGTTTTCCTCCGTCCACTCCTGCCCCGCCGCCAAGGTAAAGGTTTTGGTCTTGGAGTCGTACCGTCCGTATTCCGTGATCCAGCTGCGATCCGCGAAGCACACCAGTGCCGGCGCATCCGACAAGAAGTCGCGTCCCATCAGCAGACGGGAATCGTACTCAAGACCGAACAGGTTGCTGAGGGTCGGCAGCAGGTCGATGCTGTAAACAGGCTCGTCGATGACGATGCTTTCCATACCCTTGTGCCACATAATCAGCGTATTGCGATACTTTTCAAACGTCGAGGTGGTGTCTTTGCCCGCCAATTCGCTATAGAAGTCCGGCTCGCCCGACTGCTGCAAGCCGTAGGGATAATGGTCAGCCGTCACCACCAGCACGGTGTCCTCCGCAATGCCGTATTCTTCCAGCTTGCGGATGAGTTCCTCCAGCATCAAGTCGAGCTCAATCTGGCACGCGAGGTACGCCTTGACCTCGTCGGAGTACGGCAGGTCTGCCACCTTGGACTTGTGATACGCCGACATACTGTTGCCCATAAAGGTGTACAGCATATGACCGCTCACCGTCAGGTAATACGTATGGAACGGCTCGCCCGACGCCATATATTCATCCGCCGTGGCCTGTGCCATCAGGTAGTCCGAGTTGGGCCAACGGGTCTTGGTATTCTTGCCGGGGTAGTACTCGGAATAATCCAGTTCCAGACCGTTGCCGATACCCTTGTAGGTATAACCGAGGTTGGGATGCGACTTGTCACGTCCGTAATAGGTGTAGGTGTGGTTGTGATAGGCGTAGGTGTTGTACCCCTCCGCTTTCATCCGGTTGCCGAGCGCGAAATACATATTGCGGTCGGCGGAGTACGCCATACTCTTGACGCCTGTCGCAGGCATCAAGCCAAGCAGACTGGTATACTCGCCGTCAGAGGTGGACACACCCCAGCCGGGCGTGTAGTAGTTGGTACACTGGATACCCTCGTGCGACAGCTTGTACAGCGTGGGGGTCAGCCCCTCGCTGACCGCGTACGGCGAAAAGCCTTCCGCCACGATAAAGATGAGGTTCTTGCCCTCAAACTTGCCGGTATACTCGTTCTTCATCGTCGGCTCGACCGACGCGAAGTATTCGTGCATCGTCTTGATGGTGCTGTTGCTTTCGGAGGCGGCAAGCGACATCAAATCCAGCGACTCAATCACATTGGGCGTGTACACCACAGGTATCTTGTCCTCATCCTGCTGACCGTCCTCTTCCGGTATTTTATCGTTGTCGATGATAAAGTCGAAATCCCCGATGGAGGACGCGTCTTTGGAGAAATCCTCTTCGATTTTGGCGTCGATGAAATCGTAGCGAATATCCAGGCGGAACATCGTCAGCAGACCAAACTGCTCCACCGAAGCGTCTTTGTCAAAACAGCTGATGTACAGATAGCGCGGACTCAAATCGCCGGTCGAGCACAGCGCGCACACCACAATAATGGCGTGAATCACCACCGCCAGCACACCGGAAACAATACGCAGCAGACCGGGTGCGCGGTAGGCAGGGCAAAAACGGTTACCGAATATAGCATACAGCACCACCGGGAACCAGATTGCCAGAATGTAGGCGATGTTATTCCACGCGGCGACCAGCGCGTTGCCGCCGAAGTCGCCCATCGCTTCACCTGCGATGCTCAGCTTATCCAAATCCCAGAACGTGCCGGGGAAAATGCCGGCGTAAATCACTTCCGAAGTCAAGAGCGCCGCGGCAAACGCCAAAAAGCCTACCGTTACCCAACGGTTGACCTTGGTGGAAAACAGCGTGCACAAAATGTACACCACCGCCACAGCCGCCAGCGTAAAGCCGAACACGTACAGCAATCCGCTGCCGAAGAACTGCTCGATCACCGCCGCGCGGAACACAAGCTCCATCCACAAAAACGCAATCGGGAGGAACAACACAAAGCGCCAGCGCGGGGCTTTGTTCTGCACCACTTCCGCAGGTGCCTCCTGTTTTGCGTGTCGGCCATATCGTCTGTCTTTCACAATGCCGCTTCCCTTCTTGTAGAAATCTGTCGAACAAAACCTTAAAACTCAGCGCCGCTCCAGAAAACGGAACAGCCGTCCACACGGCAAACCCATCACCGTGTAAAAATCACCGTCAATACCGCGGATATACCGTGCGCCGATGCCCTGAACGGCATACGCGCCCGCTTTGTCGTGCGGCTCATTGGTCTGTACGTACGCCGCAATATCCTGCTCGGTCATTTCATAAAATGTGACATTGGCAACATCCGCGAATCCATCGTCGTAACCGCCGCCGCACACCCACACACCGGTGATCACCTGATGCGTGCGTCCCGACAGCATCCGCAACATCGCTTTGGCATCCTCGGTGTCCTGCGGCTTGCCCAAAATCCGACCATCCACCACCACAGCGGTGTCGGCACCCAGCACAATGGCATCGGGATATTGCGCCGCGACCTCTTCGGCCTTGCCGCGCGCCACCTGCAAAATCGCTTTGTCGGTCGGCAGGCTCGGGTCAGCTTCCGCCTCGCTTTTGGCGGGGCAAACGGTATATGTCAGTCCCAGCAGGTCGCAGATTTCGCGCCGTCTGGGCGATGCCGATGCCAGAACAATCGGTTGGGTCATACGATATCTTCTCCTTTAATATGTGCGAGCAGCCGAACGTATTCCTCTTCGGTCAGCAACGCGCCAAGCACCTCCACCATACGGTTGGCGGACAGGTGCTTCGGCAATCCCAGTTCATGTAAGAGCGCTTGCCGCAACGTGGCGCTGTTGTCGCCGCCGGACAAGCCGTCCTCATACAACCGTCCTTTGGTCAAAAACGGGGTCGGCAACGCCGCCACATCGCCGTCGAGCACGGTAGCACCCGCGCGCAGAATCGCATCGAGCAGCCGCTCGCCGTCGATTCCCTCGACACCGAGCAACCCCTCTTTGGAAGGAGCGGTTTTGCGACGTTCTTTACCGACAATCTCCGGCGCATACGCGTGCCGCACCTGCGTGCTCGGCAAGGCACCGGCAATGCGGTCGCGGATGACAAATCCTGCCGCATCGCTGTCGGTCAACACAATCAGTCCTTGTGCCTCTGCCAGGCGACGCAACAGCTGCATCGTCTCCGGCTTTCGGAAAATGCCAAAGCCGTCCGTTTCCACAATGGTGGCATCCACCACGGACCGCAAACGAATGGCGTCGTATTTTCCCTCGACTACAATGGCTTCTTTGATACGCACCGTCATTGGATTTTGCCGAGCTTGGCAGTGACAATCAGCTTGGCGGCGGTCTCTTCCAGCACCGTGCGCTTATCGCTGACATACGACTTCAGGCGACGATCCGCCTGCGCCAGGATGTCGAGGCTTTCGCGCAGCGATTCCAGCGACAGACGGCTGCAGTCACGCGCTGCATACTTTAAGCGGAACGCGCGGCTCTTGTAATCAAATTCTTCCACCAGCGTTTCCGCACGCTGACCTGCATTGGCGGCCAACTTGGCGCGGTACAAATCGGTATACGAACCCGACAGCGCCGCCAGAATTACCACCGGCTCCAGCTTGCTGGCAAACAGCTTGTGAAGAATGGCATACGCATTTTCATAATGATGCTTCAAAATGGCGTTGGACAGCTCAAACACCTGTGCATTCAGGTTTTTGGTCGCCACCTCGCCCACAATGGCGGAGGTGATTTCGCCCGTGCCTGCCACCGCGCACAGCTTATCCAGCTCGTTGAGCAGCAGGTTCAAATCGTTGCCGCTTTGCTCCACCAGTTCACGCGCCACTTCGGGGCGAAGCAGGCAGTGACGACGGGTCGCACCGGCACACAGAATACGCACAACCTCTTCGGTGGTCTTGCGGGGGAAGCAAACGCAAATACCCGACTTGTCCACCGCGTCGATAAACTGACGCCATTTGGCGTTCGGCTTACCCTCAGACAACAGCGTCGTCATCCAGAACACCAGCACCGTTTCCTCCGGCGGGTCGGAGACCAGCGCCATCGCGCGGTCAAACACCGCCGCAGAGGTCACGTCACAGTTGCACACCGCAACGCATTTGCGATCCGCCATCAGCGGCAGTGCCTCCGCCGCCTCTTCAATAGCATCGAAAGAGCATTCCTGCCCATCAAAGCGGTGCATATTGAACTCCGCCAGACTGTCGTTCGGACGTATGCCCGCCAGACGAATCACCTCATCGGCATAGTGCGCCGTCAGGTAATTTTCTTCGCCATACAGCAAATAGACCCGCGCAGGGACTCCTTGCTTCAGGTGCAGTTTCAGTTCCTGTTCCGACAACGGCATGAAACCCTCTCCTCGCTCGTTTATTTGACAACGACCTCTCCGTCGCCGTATACCCACAGCCACGGGATCGCTTGCAGACTGTCTGTCAGGCTTTGCGACGGCAACGGTTGGTTCCATTGCAAATCCTGTATCACGATTACCGAGTCGCCTGTGGCATCCACAGGCTCTCCTTCGCAAAAGATAAGATTGACCTTTTCGCTTGGCGGCTGTGTTGTGGCGCCGATATCAAACGCCGCGCGCATCGTGCCGCTTTGCATATACACCCAATCGCCCGCAGTGCGAACGGTCAAATCTTCCCACAACGTCATTTCGTTCGGTGCGCTCTCATAAATCTCACGGGCATCCAGATACCCCGAAAGCACCTGCACGGCGAACGATTTATCGTAATCGCCGTTACCGCAAAGAATCACCGCATCAACGGTATGTACACCGCAGTCGCGCAACGCTTCCCTCGCGGCATACAACGTGTTGGCTTCAGTGGGTGCTGCCACCAGCACCGTGCGGTTTCGATAAAACACGCACACCGCCATATCACGCTGGTTCGGTATCGCGTAAAACCGCACCGTATCCCACATACGGAAGTGATACACCATACTACCGAGGAGCAGTACAACCGCACACAGTATCGCCGCGATGCGAACACCTCGGCGGCGCAGGAAATACCATCCGACCGCAAACAAAAGCGCTCCACCGATCAGCGCGATTACCAGATATAAATCCGTGGCGCTGAGTACGGAAAACGGGATTTCGGAAATCCACTCGGCAATCCACAAAAGCAGCCGTGCGAGGTATCCCGCCACCAGAAGCAACGGCCGATACAGAAATGCGGCACCGGGCAACAAGGTCAGAACCGACAACCAGCCTGTAATCAGCAGCATTGCCGCAGGCACGGTCATAATCAGATTAGCCAACACGCCGACGAGTGACAACTGACCGAAGTACAGCACCATCACAGGCAAGGTCGAAAACGTGGCGGACAAGCTCACCGCCAGCGACACACAAAAGGGTTTCCACAACGGCAAAAACCACTTGGGGACTTTGATTTCCGACAACGCGCGCCGCAGTACCGGCGCAACAAACAACAACCCGAAGGTCGCTAAAAACGAAAGAAGCAATCCGGCATCATACGCCGCAAACGGTTGCGCGACAAGCAGTACGAACAGTGCCAAGCCCAGCGAGTTACGAACGTCCGCTTGACGGCGGGCGCATTCTCCCGCCACAACGATAACGCACAGCACGGCGGCACGAAACACCGACGGTGTCCATCCGACCAACGCGGAAAAGAACAGCACCAGCATCACACAGACACCGCCGCGCAAGCGTCGGGACATCCGCAACCGTTTTAAAAACCACAATATGGCTTGTATCAGAATGGATAAGTGCAAGCCGGATACCGCAAACAAATGCGACACGTTACAGGCACGAAAATCCTGCTTTGCCGCCGAGGACAGTGCTTCGTCCTCGCCAAAGCAAATGCCCGTTATCACCGCACCGATATCCCCCGACAGGTGTCGGCGCACGAGAAGCGACAACCGCTCACGCGTATCGGTGAACCAGTTGTCCTCAGATGCCTCTCCCGACATGATTTTCCACGCCTCTTTGGACAAATCCAGCGGAACAACCGCGAGCCAAACACCCTCTGCCTTGCATTGCCGCAAGGCAAGACCTTCGCTCTCTACGGTACGCAACTCAAACGTTGTTTCAATGACATCGTGCAGATTCAGCGCGGCATTCATCGGCTCGTTCCACAGCATGACCCGTGTTCCTGTCGGCAAATCGCCCTCCAGCACGGTCAACTCTTTCGCTTCGGCAACCGCCGTCACCTGCACGCGCAGGGACACCGTCTCCCCGACCTTCTGCACACTCGGCAGATATACCGTGGTTTCGTGATACCACAAAATGCCGAGCGCAGCGACGACAGTAAACAGCATTACCGCCCACACAGGCCGACGCAATGCCGGGATACATACGACACAAACGGCTGCCACCGCACACACTGCTGTTGCGATAAGCAATCCGTCAGCCGAAAGCCACGCACCGATGAGGCATGCCGCCGCGAAAGCAATTCCACCCGTCCAAAGTGGGCGAATCAGTCCGCGCCTCACGCCTTTTTCTTCGCCGCTTCCTTCATACGCAGCTCGCGCGAGAGAATCCGCTTGCGCAAGCGAATGGTGTGCGGCGTAACCTCCACCAACTCATCGTCGTTGATAAACTCCAACGACTGCTCCAGCGACAATACCGTCGGCGGAGTCAGGCGAAGTGCCTCATCCGAACCGGAAGCACGCATATTCGTTACGTGCTTTTTCTTGCAAACGTTGACAACAATATCTTCATTCTTGGGAGACTGACCGACAATCATACCCTCGTACACCGGCACGGCAGGGCCGACAAACAGGGCGCCGCGATCCTGTGCATTGAACAGGCCGTAGCTGCTGGTCTCGCCCGTTTCGAACACCACCAGCGAGCCTTGTACACGCTGGGGAATCTCGCCCTTGTACGGCTCGTAACCGTCGAACACGCTGTTCATAATGCCGTTACCGTTGGTATCGGTAAGGAACTGCTGACGGTAGCCCATCAGTCCGCGAGACGGAATGCGGAACTCCAGATGGCTGGCGCCCGTCTCACGCGTACCCATATTCACAATTTCCGCTTTACGCGAACCCAGCTTTTCCATAACGGCGCCCACATAGTTTTCGGGCACCTCAATCATCAGCAGCTCCATCGGCTCGAGCAGGTTGCCGTTTTCGTCCTGCTTGTAAATTACCTGCGGACGGCTGACAGCAAACTCATAGCCCTGACGGCGCATCGTTTCAATCAGAATGGACAGATGCAACTCACCGCGGCCCGACACTTCGAACGCATCGGTGGATTCGGTTTCGCGCACCCGCATACTCACATTGGTTTCCACCTCTTTGAACAGGCGGTCACGCAGGTTGCGCGAGGTAACGTACTTACCATCCTTGCCGGCAAAGGGGCTGTTGTTAACCATAAACAGCATCGAAATGGTCGGCTCATCGATGCGCACGAACGGAAGCGGCTCAACACACATCGGGTCACACGCCGTTTCGCCGATGTTCAGGTCGGTCAGACCCGTCACCGCAATCAAATCGCCCACCGAAGCCGTATCATACTCCACGCGACGCAGACCCTCAAACTGGAACAGCTTGGCAATGCGGCAGTTCTGCGTGCTACCATCCGCACGGCACAGCGTTACCGCCTGACCGTTACGCACCGTGCCGCGTTCCACACGACCCACGCCGACACGACCGACATATTCGTCATAGTCGATGTTGGAAAACAAAATCTGCAGCGGCGCATCGTTGTCGCCCTCGGGAGCGGGAACGTACTTCAGAATCGCCTCGAACAACGGCTGCATATCACCGCTGCGCGCCGAGGGATCCAGCGACGCATACCCATCACGACCCGACGCATACACCACCGGGAAATCCAGCTGGTCTTCGTCCGCGCCGAGTTCGATAAACAAATCCAGCAGTTCGTCGATAACTTCATCGGGGCGCGCGCCGTCGCGGTCAATCTTGTTGATAACCACCACGGGACGTTTGCCAAGGCCCAGCGCCTTCTTCAGCACAAAGCGCGTCTGCGGCATACAGCCCTCAAACGCATCCACAAGCAGCAGCACACCGTCCACCATCATCAGGATGCGCTCCACTTCGCCGCCGAAATCGGCGTGACCGGGCGTGTCCACAATATTGATTTTGGTGTCGTTGTACATCACCGCGGTGTTCTTGGACAAAATGGTGATGCCGCGTTCACGTTCCAGATCGTTGGAATCCATCACGCGCTCCGAAACCTGCTCGTTGGCACGGAAAATGCCGCTTTGACGCAACAACTGATCCACCAGAGTGGTTTTGCCGTGGTCAACGTGCGCGATGATGGCGATATTTCTGAGTTTTTCTTGCATTGCCATGGTTACTCTTACTTCCTATCTGTCGAAAACTACTACTTCTTATCAGTATACCACGAAGCGTGTCGCTCTTCAATACTCACGCCTGCATTTCTTCAAATCGCGGGCGGGTCACACCGTCACGCGTAACCGTATCGGTAAACTCCGAAAGCGGACGCGCCCACACGTCCCCCTCGCCGTACAGCGCGCGGTATATCACCAGCGGCTCCAGCGTTTCACTGTGCCGTGCGATGGCGATAACCTCATACGCGTTGCCCTTGAAATGCCGATACCGCTGACCGATTTTAATCTCCATACCCGCGCACCTCGTTAAAAGAATTTCATCGGGTTCTGCAACACGCCGTTTCGCTGCACCTCCAGATGCAGGTGCGGCGCGGTACTGCGTCCGGTGTTACCGACCAACGCAATCAAATCGCCGCGGCTGACAGTGTCGCCCTCTTTGACAAGCACCTTGCTGCAGTGTGCGTACACCGTACGGAAGCCCTGACCGTGATCGATTATGACGAACTTGCCGTACGTTTTGTAACCGGCGTACTCGCCCGCCATAATGACGGTGCCGCCGTCCACAGCCAGAATGTCATCGCCTTCCATACCCTCACGCCAGATATCGATACCGCGATGACCGTCGCTGCCGTACTGCTGCGTCACAAACTTGGTGCTCGGCGTCGGCCAGAGGAACTTGCCGTTATAGCCGGTGTTATTGTTGGTCTTGCGCTTGGTACCATACGCCACAACGCCCATCACGGGAGCTTCCACAATTTCGGAATGGGTAATCACGCTGAACTGCTCCACACCGTTCAAATAGGTCACCGTCGCCGTCACGCGGCTGACGCCGTTGCGACCCTCCACCTGTACCTTCTCGTTGCCCTCGTACATCGAGGCGTCGGGGATACGGGTGATGGTATACGGAATTTCCACGTCATAGGTAACCGTACCGCTGACCTGCACGCGCAGATGCTGCTCTTTTTCCGAAATCAGCAGCTTGTCGCCGGCTTTCAGCTCCAGACCCATCTCGGGGTTGAGCTTTTTCAGTTCCACCACCGTAATATCGTACTGCGTGGTGATGGAGAGCAGGGTATCCCCTGTCTGTACCGTGTGAATCTTTTCTTCGCTCACCGTAGTAAGACGGGTTTTCAGCTCTTGACCGCTAATCACCGCCTGTTCGGGGTAAATACCGTCAACAAGCTCCACCGTTTCCACAAACGAAGCCTGCACCTCACCGTTGTCCTCGAGACTTTCTTCCAGAATGTCATCCAGCACCCGCTGTGCGGTTTTGCCGTTATCCACCGTGCCGTGCAGCACACCGTCTATGTAAATGCCGCAGGCTTATTGCTTCGCCACACCGGAGCGCTCCATCAGATAATCGCACACCTCGGTGCGGCTCCAGATATCTGCCTGGGGAACAATCTGCAGCGACACCTGCGACGACATTGTCACACCGTTGGCGTTTTCCATCTCGCCGAGGCGCTCTTTGGCCATCGCAACGCCCTGCTGGAGAATGCTTTCGTCCGTGACATAGCCCCACACCTCGCCGCTGTCATCCGTCAGCGCCAGTGCAAAGGTCGTGTCGCTCCAATAATACAGCGTGCCTCCCAAAATGGTGATTGCCACCACGGCTGCCAGCGCGCCTGCCATCATACGGGTGAAGCCGCGATAATGGCGCAGCGCATGAATCGGCAGATACAGCACCTGCAAAATACCAATCAGCGGATGTCGCTTCCACGCCGTACGCACGCGATCGCCGACCTGCGAAAAGCGCCGACGCACACCCGCGAAGCCCTCGCGGATACGCAGCGACCGCCGACGGCGGAAATGGTTTCCGATGCGCCGCATAAGCAAGCGCAACGGCAAAAAGAGCAGAGTGAGAAACCGTCCCATACGATGGAACAGACGCACAGTCTGCACGCCGGCGTAATACGATATCCGATACAACTCTTCCGAGAACGACATACGGTTTCTCCTCCTTTCCTCGTTTTAAACTGTTGTTATCGCTCCAACAGCGGCTTTAAATACTGTCCGGTGTACGATTCCGCCACCTGCACAACCTCTTCGGGCGTACCCGCCGCCACCAACGTGCCGCCGCGGTTGCCGCCCTCGGGACCCAAATCCAAAATATAGTCGGCGTTTTTGATGACATCGAGATTATGCTCGATGACCACCACCGTGTTGCCGCCGTCCACCAGCGTTTGCAGCACGCGAATCAGCTGTGCCACGTCCGCTGTATGCAGACCGGTGGTCGGCTCGTCCAAAATATAAATCGTGCGTCCGGTAGACCGCTTGGACAGTTCGGTCGCCAGTTTGACGCGCTGCGCCTCGCCACCCGACAGGGTGGTGGCAGGCTGGCCCAGCTTGATATACCCAAGGCCCACATCCAACAGTGTCTGCAAGCGACGGGCAATCTTCGGAATGCTGTCAAAAAACTCCCGTGCTTCCTCCACCGTCATTTCCAGTACATCGTAGATGTTCTTGCCTTTATAGCGCACCTCCAGCGTTTCGCGGTTGTAACGCTGACCCTTACACACCTCGCACGGCACGTAAATGTCCGGCAGGAAGTGCATCTCGATTTTCAAAATACCGTCGCCCTCGCACGCTTCACAGCGACCGCCGCGCACGTTGAAGGAAAAGCGTCCTGCGGCGTATCCGCGCATTTTGGCGTCGGGCGTCGAAGCGAACAGCTCGCGGATGTCGTTAAACACACCCGTGTAGGTTGCAGGGTTGGAGCGAGGTGTCCGTCCGATGGGCGACTGGTCGATGGCAATTACTTTGTCCAGCGCGTCCAGGCCCTCGACACGGCGATGCGCTCCTGCGCGGGTATAGGCGCGGTTGAGCTTGTTCGCCAATTGCTTGTACAAAATCTCGTTAACAAGCGACGATTTGCCTGAACCCGACACACCTGTCACACAGTTGAACGCGCCGAGGCGGAACGCAACATCGATGTTTTTCAAATTGTTGGCGGCTGCACCCAGCACCCGCAATTCGCGACCGTTTCCGGCGCGGCGTTTTTCCGGCACGGGGATACGGCGCCGACCGCTGAGGTACTGACCCGTCAGCGACTGCTCACAGGCACACACATCCTCCAGCGTACCCGAACAAATCACTTCACCGCCGTGCACACCGGCACCGGGGCCAATGTCCACAATCCAGTCTGCCGCCTGCATCGTCTCCTCATCGTGTTCCACCACAATGAGGGTGTTGCCGAGGTCGCGCAGACGCCGCAGCGTATCCAGCAGTTTCTGATTATCCCGCTGATGCAAACCGATGCTCGGCTCGTCCAGAATATACAAAACACCCATCAGCGAAGAACCGATTTGAGTTGCCAGACGAATGCGCTGGCTCTCGCCACCCGACAACGTGCCTGCCGCACGGGACAGCGTCAGATATTCCAGGCCGACGCTGTTGAGGAATCCCAACCGCTCGCGGATTTCTTTCAGGACACGATCGGCGATGGCGTGTTCACGCGCCGTCAACCGTTCATCCAACGCGGTCATAAACTCCAGCATTTCGGTCACCGACAGATTACACAAGTCGGCGATATTGATATCCCCCACCGTCACCGCCAGGCTTTCCGGCTTAAGGCGTTTGCCGTGGCAATCGGGGCAAGGCACTTTGCTCATATACGTTTCCAGTTCGCTGCGCATCCACTCGCTGTTCGTTTCCTGATGGCGGCGCTGCAGGTTATTCACAACGCCCTCGAACGCGGTGAAATACTCGCCCGAACCGTACTCCATACGACGGGTCATCCGCACCTTTTCGCCATTGTTGCCGTACAGGATAAGGTTTTTCGCCTGTTCCGACAAATCTTTCCACGGCGTGTCCAACGAAAAACCGTAGTGGTCGGCAAGACCCTCATAATACATCTGGGCGATGGTGCCGCCGTCCAGATAGTTCCAGCCGCTGGCGCGGATAGCACCCTCACGGATGGAAAGATTCTCATCCGCCAGCACCAGTGCCGGGTCGATGGACATAAAGATACCGATACCGGTGCATTTCGGGCAAGCACCGAACGGGTTGTTAAACGAGAACATACGCGGGGTCAGCTCTTCCATACTGAACCCGTGCTCGGGGCAGGCATAATTCTGCGAAAAGGACAGCTCTTCCCCGCTATCCGGCAAATCCACCGTCAGCAATCCCTCCGACAGGGAGGTCGCCATTTCCACCGAATCCGCCAAACGGCTGCGGATGTCGGGCGAAATCACCAGACGGTCGACCACCACCTCAACGGTGTGCTTTTTGTTTTTGTCCGGCTTGATGGTTTCGGACAAATCATACAGCGAGCCGTCCACGCGCACACGCACGTAACCCGACCGCCGCGCGGCGTCCAGTTCTTTCTGGCACTCGCCCTTGCGTCCACGCACTACCGGCGCGAGCAGCTGAATACGCGTGCGCTCCGGCAACTCCAGCAACCGATCCACAATCTCATCCACCGTTTGCTGGCGAATTTCTCTGCCACACTTCGGGCAATGCGGAATACCGATACGCGCGTACAACAGACGCAGATAGTCGTAAATCTCGGTCACCGTACCCACCGTGGAACGGGGGTTGTGCGAGGTGGTTTTCTGGTCGATGGAAATCGCGGGCGACAAGCCCTCGATCGACTCGACATCCGGCTTTTCCATCTGTCCCAAGAACATACGGGCATACGAGGACAGACTCTCCATATAACGGCGCTGTCCCTCGGCATAGATGGTGTCGAACGCCAGCGACGATTTACCCGAACCCGACACACCGGTAAATACCACCAGCTTGTCACGCGGAATCGTCACATCGACATTTTTTAAGTTGTGTTCTTTCGCGCCTTTGACAATCAGGTTCTCCAGCATAGTTGTTCCTCTCGGCTCAGCCCTTTCTGAGCTTTTCAATCTCATCGCGCAGCCACGCCGCATGCTCGAATTCCAGCAGCTTGGCCGCGTGTTTCATCTCCTTGGTCAGCTGTTCAATGCGTTGCATCCGCTCGGCCTTGGACAGCTTCTTACCGCTTGCCGCATCCCGCACCGCAGACGGTGTAATCTGCAGCACGTCACGCACCTCTTTGATAATGGTTTTCGGCACGATGCCGTGTTGCTCGTTGTAGTTAAGCTGAATGGTGCGGCGGCGTTCGGTTTCACGAATCGCCTGCTCCATCGACGGCGTGACCTCGTCCGCATACAAAATGACCTTGCCCTCGGCATTACGCGCCGCACGACCGATGGTCTGAATCAGCGAGGTCGCCGACCGCAGGAAGCCTTCCTTGTCGGCATCCAGCACCGCCACCAGCGACACTTCGGGAATATCCAAGCCCTCGCGCAGCAGGTTGATACCAATCAGCACATCGAACTCACCGAGACGCAAATCGCGGATAATCTGCATACGCTCCATCGTATCGATGTCGTGGTGCATATACCGCACGCGGATGCCAACATTCTCGAAATACGCGGTCAAATCCTCCGCCATTTTCTTGGTCAGCGTTGTCACCAGCACACGCTCGCCGCGCTCGGCACGCAGACGGATTTCGCCCATCAAATCGTCGATTTGTCCCTCCACAGGTCGCACCGTCACTTCGGGGTCGGGCAAGCCTGTCGGGCGGATTACCTGTTCCACCGGTGCGCCGCTGTGGTCATATTCAAACGCGCCGGGGGTCGCGCTGACAAACACCGCTTGGTTTACGCGGTTGTAGAACTCATCAAAATTCAGCGGACGGTTGTCAAACGCGCTGGGCAGGCGGAAACCGTAATCCACCAGATTCTTTTTGCGTGCAAAATCGCCACCGAACATACCGCGCACCTGCGGCAGTGTCACGTGCGATTCGTCCACAAACAGCAAATAGTCCTCGGGAAAATAATCCAGCAGCGTGAACGGTGTCGAGCCGGGCGCACGCCCTGCCAGCACACGGGAATAGTTTTCAATGCCTTTGCACATACCGATTTCGCGCAGCATTTCGATGTCGTACCGTGTGCGCTGCAGAATACGCTGGGCTTCCAGCAGTTGTCCTGCCTGCTTGAACTCCTCCACACGCTCCTCCAGCTCGCGCTCGATTTCCGCGATGGCGACCTCCAGTTTATCGGGCGGCACAATATAGTGTGACGCAGGATAGATGGCAATATGCCCGAGCAGACCTTTCAGTTCGCCTGTCAGCGGATTCACTTCGCTCAGGCGGTCAATCTCGTCGCCGAAAAACTCCACACGGATGACCGTGTCGTTGGAATAGGCCGGGAAAATCTCCACCACATCGCCTCGTACGCGGAACTTGTTGCGGATGAAGTTGATATCGTTGCGCTCATACTGCAAATCCACCAGCCGCGCAATCAGCTCGTCACGGCTTTTGGTCATACCGGGGCGCAGCGAAATAATCATATTGCGGTAATCGATGGGGTTACCCAAGCTGTAGATACAGGACACACTCGCCACGATGATGACATCGCGCCGCTCCGACAGCGCCGACGTAGCGGAATGCCGCAGCTTATCGATTTCGTCGTTGATGGCGGAATCCTTTTCGATATAGGTGTCGGTGGACGGCACATACGCTTCCGGCTGGTAATAGTCGTAGTAAGAAACGAAATACTCCACCGCGTTGTTTGGGAAAAACTCTTTGAACTCGCTGCACAGCTGTGCGGCGAGGGTTTTGTTGTGAGCGAGAACGAGGGTGGGACGATTCACCTGTGCGATGACATTCGCCATCGTGAAGGTCTTGCCGGAACCGGTCACGCCAAGCAGCGTCTGCTCGCGTTTTCCGCTGTTGATACTCGCCACCAGCTTCTCGATTGCCTGCGGCTGGTCGCCTGTCGGCTGATACGGCGCATGCAGTTCGAATCGGTCCATCCCGTCACCTCCACCCTACAAAGACATATTCGGTTTATTATATCACATATAGATTAAAAAATAAAGGGGGCGGCAAAAAAATACACACCCACAAAAAAAGAAACATCGCCGTGGGTTTCCCCACGGCGATGTTTGTTGTTATGCGCTCAGATCGTCGTCGTTATCCTCGACGGTGGGTTCGCTTTGAACCACGGCCGCGAGCGCCTCATCGGCGGTAAGATCAAGAATCTCCACAGAAGGAGTCGTATACAGTTTCATATTTCTTCTCCTCCTTTATTCCTGCACCAGCGACGGACGAAGCACCATAAAGTAGTGCGTGCTGTAGTTGTAGTTGGGACGACCCAGCGACTGCTCCAGACGCTTTGCCACCGTGATGGTGTCGTACGCACCGGTGGTCAGGCAATAGAAGTTATCTTCGCCCGTGTACAGATACATACGATAGCCGACATTGTAGTAACCATTGCGGAAGATGAGAATATCACCAACCACCAGGTCTTCGACGTACATCATACGGGTACGATCGTGCGTCCAACGATCCGTGTGCAGTCTTTCACCGCCATACAGCGTCGGCGCCATCATGTTGTAGTAGAGGTTATCCTCCACGCCTTCCTGTAGCGCGTAGTACGGAGCAGAATCGGTACCGATGTTCTGGAAGATACCATTCTCGCCCAGCGCGACATCGGCAAGTGCCGTTTCGGCAAAGACCGTGTCCTGAATGCCGGCGCGCTTGTAGATTTCGTTGACCAATTCCAGATTGGCCAGCGTCGTGCCCTCTGCCTTCAGCGCGTTGAACGCGGTAATCAGAGCGCTCTGCTCATCGTCGGTGAGCGTGTTGCCAACCGAGACGGGCGGGCAATCGAACACAACGTCGTTGATGACAGCAACCGTAGCAATCTTGGTACCGCCCGCCACATCGTTGTTAACGCGCACGGTGTAGGAGACCGTCTTTTGCTCATCTGCCGCCAGCGGGACCGTCCAGGTCAGGGTGTCGCCATCCTTCACAGCGTTACCGGTAGCGGACACATAAGTAGTGCCGGCAGGCACGGTATCGGTGATGGTCAGCGTCTTGGCAACATCGTTGGTGTTGCGCAGGTCGAAGGTGAAGGTCAGCTCAGTGCCGACGTTCACGGTCTTACCCAGGCTTACGGGAACCAGCTTCTGTGCCACAATACCGGTGAGGTTGTTCAGACGGTTGGTGGTGTTTTCCGGAATCGTCTTCTTGAAGTTGTTCAGCGGACGAACGATAACGGTGTGATGCACGTTGCTGCCGAAGATATAGTTGGAACCGGTGGGGTTGAAGAAGTAGTTCATAATCTGGCCGTAGTAGATGGCCGGCTCGTGCATTTCCACCGGGTCTTTACCGTTGGTGCCGTAACGATACACGGAACCGGAGCAGTGAATCATCTTGCCGTTGCCCATGTACATCATCACGTGACCGGTACCCGCCACGCGGCGAACGACCATCAGGTCGCCGGGCTGCAGCGTATCCAGGAACTGCTGCTGAATCTGTGCCTTTTCCTCTTCGGTATGGGTCGAGGTGATGACACCGCTCGACACCGTGCGCTTGAAGTCGAACACCTTGTAGGTGGACGACGCACTCGCCAGCTGGTTGGTAGTGAACAGGCCGGTGTCAAGGCCCAGAGCAAAGTAGTAGCTGTCAAACGTAAACGCGGCGCAGTTGGTATACTTGATGTTATCGATGGTCGCATCCTCGGGAGAATCCTCGCGAATCTTCCAACGATACTCCGTGTAACTGCCGTTATACGGATCGGGGCCGCCGTAGTTGTAGTCGGTATCGGCGTACTGAACCTTTTCGCCGCGCAGCAGGAACGCTTCGGCCGTTCTGATGACCGCTTCCTGTTCGGGAGTGTACTCAACAGGCTCAGCCTCGGGATCGCTGGAGAAAACGCCGGTAAGCGAGGTGCGCGGACGCAGGACAATGTACGCCTGCGAAGAGGTCAGCGTATCGAGCAGATCCATGTCGGCCTTTTCGCTACCGCCGGTGGCCTTAATCTTCATCAGGCCCTTGTCGCAGTAGACATACAGCGACACAACGCCGTCAACCTTCACGATGATAACGTCACCGATCATCAGGTTCTCTTCGGTAACCGAAGCGGCGGGAGCGCCCTTGACGCCCTCAATCTGGCCGCGAATCTGCGTACCACCGTACAGGGTCGGGGCAATGTTGTCCAGATGGTTGATCGTGCCGCTCTGTGCCTTACCGGTGGAGTCGGTGTAGTTGTAGGAGGTCGTGCCGGTGCCGTTGATGATGCTGTTCAGCACCTGCTCAGCCGTGCAACCGTTGTACACGTCACCGGTACGATAACCGGTGGAAGCGCTCGAGTAAGTGATGTAGTACAGCCAATAGATATGCGTCATATCGGAGTAGCTGGAATCACCCAGCGCCTTCACTGCGGTGTTGAAGAAGTGTTCGTCCACAGAGTTGACGATGCGCTCAATGTAGATCGGATAATCGGTGGTAACGGTGGTGTCGCCGACCTGCGAAACGGTGGGTTCGACCTTGCCGCCCGTGCACAGTTCCATATCATCATCCACACGCACCGTGTAGCTGATATCCTTGGTCTCGCCTGCTTCCAGCCACACCGTCCACGCGGCAGTCTTCTGCAGAGCCAGCGAGCCATCGGCGGTCTGAACAGCCTTGGTCGCCACGATATCGGCGCCCTCAACATAGGTGGTGTTTTCCGGAATCGGATCGAACACGGTCACGTTGCCGCTCGTTGCACCGTTGTTCTTCAGCGTAAAGGTGTAGGTGACCTTCTGACCGGGGGCAACCGCGTGGGAAGCCGGGACAGAAGCGCTCTTTTCGGCGGCGATGCCGTCAAGCGTTTCCACCGCAGGCAGCTGCGACACAACCGAGCCGATACCGTTGGTCACTTCGCCGCACTCGACGGTGATAACCTCGCCGTCGGCATCCTTCAGTCGGATGTAGCCGCGCGCAGTGTAGAAACGATCGTAGTGGGTGGTCATCATCACCGACGCGAAGTCGATGTAGGAATCGGTGTAGTCCACCAGTTTGAACACACCGTTCGTGTTGCTGTAAGCCTTGCTGACCCACATCTTGCCCATACCGCTGGTGCCGGTGTTGGCAATCGCGTTGGCATAGGTCAGTTCGGTGTCGTTACCGTCACGCTTGAGCAGCGAGCCGAGCTCGACAACCTCGTAATCCTTACCGTTGTAACGAACCGTCATCGTGTCGGAGGTGTCGTCAAACGCCACCGCCAGGTTCATACGGGTCAGGAAGCGGATACCATCGTATACACGCTCGCCATTCGAGTAGACGTAATGGAACGAGGTACCCACAGTATCCATCGCAAAGGACTGGTTTTCGGTGGAAACGAACTCGGCGGTGATGGTAACCTTTTCCTCGGGCATTTCGAACTCGAAGGTGTTACCGACCGAGTCACGACCGAACACCGGCTCCGCTGTCCAGGATTCGTTCAGAATGCGGACGGCCGTACCGTCTTTCTTTACATACTTCAGCGAACCGGGCACCAGCAGATAGCCCTCGTCGGGAGTGACCGTGACGGTCACGACGTCACCGGGTTCGAGCTCGCCGAACACCGCGTCCGAAGAAAGCTCGCCGTTTTCCAGTTCCATATCGGGAGTAACCACCAGCAGCTCGTTGAACACCTTAACCGTAAAGGAATCGGTCAGCGTGGTCGCGGACTTGGAGGTCACGGTGATGGTCGCCGTACCGGGAGACAGCGCGATGATGTTGCCTTCACCGTCGACCATGGCAACACCCGGGTTGCTGCTTTCCCACGTGGGATAGTTGAAACGGGAACCGTCGGGAGTGGCGGTGACCGGCACCGTCATATTGTCACCGACTTCCATCTGAATCTCTTCGGCGCCGACCTGGATGCCCTCGGCATTACCGACTTCCACCATCGACACGTTGTCGATGTAAATCGGGTTGGTCTGGGTCACACCGGAAAGCGGCGAGTTGCCGAAACCGATGATCCAGCTGCGCTGATCGGTAATATCGCTGTCGATGGTGAAGACATAGGAAACGCGCTTCCACTCCGTGCCTCCGGCGATCGGGGTGGCATATTTCCAGCCGTTGCTGGTGGTGTTTTTGAAGTAAACAGGCTTGATTTCACCGGTATCGCCCTTGATATCAAAGGAGAGACGATACGTGGTATTCACCTTGACCGTCAGGTTGGCATAGTACAAATCCGTTTTGCCCGCAGGAATCATCAGGCAGGTGTTGCCATCTTCCTCGGTAACAAGCTGTCCCGCGCCGCCCGTGATGATTTTGTTGGTCCAGCGGTTGGTGTTGGTAGCAGCCGTTTCGAAATCGCCGCCCGCAATACGGTCGCCGTCCCATTCCACCGTGACCTTGAAGGTGTGCCGCTCACCGGCATCGTTGGCCGCCGTGACAAACGCCACACCGGTAACGTCCTTCTTGGTCGTAATCAGACCGGAGGTTGCGTTCACGGAAATAATCGAAGCATCGTCGACGCTCCAGGTCAGCGTCCCGGTATACGCCGAGCCATCAATTGCCCGCACCGGCATACCGGCATAAATAACGTAGCCGCTGTCGGCAGGAGCCAGACGCAGTTCGTCTTTTGCAAATTTAAAGGTGTCGTTCGCCGTCGACTGGGAAACCGTCACGGCGCAAGCGGTCGTGAAGCCATCGGCCTCCGCCGTGATGATAGCCACACCTTTGCCCACAGCGGTAACTTTACCGCCGTCGACGGTAGCGACCGCCGCGTTGTTGGTCGTCCAGGTAACTTCGCCCGCAAGCGCTGCGCCTGTCGGCAGAACCGCCAGCTCCAGCGTTTCGCTGTCGCCTGCAGCCAGTTCCAAAACCGACTTGTTCAGCTCGATACCGGTCACCATAATATCGGTCACGGTAATCTCGCAGGTGCTCTTCAGCCAACCGCACTTCAGCGTGATGGTTGCCGTGCCGGGGTTCACTGCCGTCACGTTACCGTTCGCGTCCACCGTTGCGACCGTCTCGTCGCTGGAGGTCCACTTCGCGCGGTTAACGGTAGAACCGTCGGGCGCATAGGTGTAGGACAGCTGGGTGCTTTCGCCCTTCACCAACGTCTGCGCTTCGGTGTTCAGGGTAACGGATTCCGCCGTGCCCAGTTCGTACATCGAGAAATTGTCGATATAAACCGGGTTGGTAGTGGAACTGTTACCAAAACCGACAATATAATTACGGTTGAAGCTCTTGCCCGAGGGAGTCTTGGTCTTGATACGGTATTCGTAGTGCGTCCACTCGTCCGCTTTCGGCGTAATCCACTGCCAGTTGCCGCTGGTATAATAGCCGGTGTTGGAAGCCAGCACCGTCACATAAGAACCCGGGAAGGTGATCGGCTTGATTTCGCCGGTAGCACCCTTGATATCGAAAGAAACGACATATTCGCGGCCCGACTCACAGCGCAGACCGGAATAGTACAAAGGCTCCACACCCTCACCGCTACCGACACCTGCCGGCAGTTCCAGCACGTGATTGGACGAATCATCCAGATCATCCGAAACCTTGCCCTTGCCGGATGTGATGATGTTCTTCCAGCGGTCAGACGAGAAACCGGTCTGGCAAGCCAAACTTTCGAAATCACCGCCGGCAATCATTTCACCGTCGAAGCAGATGGTGACAACACAGCTGTGGCTTTCGCCCGCAGCGTTGGTCGCCGTAATGGTCACATCACCGCTGGTATTTTTCTTTGTTGCGAAAATACCTTTCGCAGCACTGCTAACAGACAGCTTGTTGCTGTTGCTGGTCGCCCAGGTAACCGTTTCGGTGTACGGCTGCCCGTCCATCGTGTAAAGCGGCACTGCCACATACGTTACATAACCCGCGCTATCCGCAGGTGCCACGTAGATGTGGTCATAGCCCATTTTGAAGGTGTCACCCTCTGCCGCGACCGGCAGAACCAGCCCGGAGATGGCGCACCCAATCAGCAACGCTGCAGCGAGCAGTGTTGCCATTGCCTTTTTGAAAAACTTCATTTCGGCATCTCTCCCTTTCTTCTCATCCGAGGGGCAAATTAAGACATTGCCCCCAGTATCACCCTAGAGTATAGCATTTTGTTCTTGCTTTTTCCTGCCAAAAGTGAACTTCTTTGTGCCATTTTTTGTCTTTTATTTTGCACAAAGCGCAAAAACGAAAAAGCAGAGGCCGAAGCCTCTGCTTTTATATCCATTATTCGCGGCAGGTAATATACGCGAACGAATCGGGGGTAAATCCCGCTTCGAGCGCGGCCTGTCCCCACTGCTCAAAGCCAACGCCGAGCGCTTCGGCGGTGTGAGCGTCGCTGGAAAGCACCACCTGCGCGCCCCGCTTTGCGAGATAGCGCTGAATCGCCAGCGTGGGATACGGCTCGTGCCGTCCTGCGCGCAGCATACCGCCCAGATTCAGCTCAAACGGCACGCCGCTTTGTATCAAGCGGTCCGCCGCCGCCTGCCATGCCGCCACGTAGCGAGGATGGTTTTCGTCGAACAAGTCGCCCTCGCCGTTGTACTTGGCGACAAGGTCGAAGTGACCGATGATGTTCGGACGGATACGCTCGGCAACCTGTGCCACGGTGCGGAAGTACTCTTCCGCATAAGCGTACCAATCGCCGCCGAAATACTCGTTCACCACCGCAATGGCGTGCTCGCGCGTATCGTCAATCGGCGGATAGTCGTCCCCTACCTTCAGATAATGCACCGAGCCAATCACATAGTCGAACCCCTCGGTGGATTCGGCAGAATAAAAATCCTGCTCCACACCGCAGTACAATTCAATCTGTCCGCGGTATTTCTCTTTCAGCCCGGCAATCGCCGCCTGAAATTTGGTGGGCGCATCCTGTCGTGCACAATAGCTTTCGTCAAAGAACGTATACGAGTGAATCAGCAAACCCAACCGCTTGACGCCGCACTCGATGGCGGCTTTGACCATCGCTTCGGGATCGGCGTGACCGTCGCAAAACGTGGTGTGGTTGTGAAAATCCTGACGCATCATTTCGTCATCTTCTCCTGCTTAATCTTGTGGTCAATAACGTGGCGGGAAGCCAGCTCGCGATGGATATCCTCAAGGGAAATGCCCATCTGAATCATCAGCACCAGCACGTGGTAGGTCAAATCGGAAATCTCGTAAATCGTCTCCGCTTTGTCGTCCGCCTTGCCTGCGATGATCACTTCGGTGCACTCCTCGCCCACCTTCTTAAGAATCTTGTCCAGACCCTTTTCGAACAGGTAGGTGGTGTACGAGCCCTCTTTCTTTTCGGTCTTGCGACCCTCAATCAGCGTCATCAGCGCCTGCAGCGAGAACTCCGAGCGCTCCTCGCTCTCCCACAGCGGGTGGGTAAAGCAGGAGGTCGTGCCGGTGTGGCAAGCAGGGCCTTCCGGCTCTACCAGCACCACCAGCGCATCGTTATCGCAATCGGCGGTGATGGACACAATGTGCTGATAGTTGCCGCTGGTCTCGCCCTTGAGCCACAGCTCCTGACGGGAACGGCTGTAGAAGCAGGTCAGTCCCTTTTCCATCGAAATCTGCAGGCTTTCGCGGTTCATATACGCCAGCGTCAGCACCTGCTTGGTCACGGCATCCTGCACAATGGCAGGAATGAGACCCTGTTCGTCAAATTTCAGTGCATCCAAATCAATCATTTGTATTCTCCTTCCAAACGTACCGGTATCGCCGCATCCGCAAGCAACCGTTTCAGGTCGCGGATGCGTACTTCACCAAAGTGGAAAATCGATGCCGCCAGGCCGGCATCCACCCGCGGCAACTCGCGGAATAACGTAACAAAATCCTCGGCACAACCCGCACCGCCCGAAGCAATGACAGGTACCGACACGGCGTCGCACACCGCCGCCAGCATTTCGCGGTCAAATCCACCGCGCACGCCATCGGTATCGATGGAGTTGACAACAACCTCGCCTGCGCCATCCGCCACACAGCGGCGAATCCAGCTGATGGCTTCCATTCCGGTGTCGTCGCGTCCGCCGCGGGCAAACACACGGAACTCACCGTCCACGCGCTTGACGTCCACCGACAGCACCACGCACTGATCGCCGTAGCGTTTTGCCGCTTCGCGCACCAGCGAGGGGTCACGAATCGCGCCGGAATTGACACTCACTTTGTCCGCGCCGCATTTCAGCACGCGGTCGAAATCGTCCACCGTGTTGATGCCGCCACCCACCGTCAGCGGAATAAAGACGGTGCGTGCCGCTTCACACAAGATGTCGGTAAACAGCTGTCGTCCCTCCGCCGAAGCGGTGATGTCGTAAAACACCAGCTCGTCAGCGCCGTTGTCGCTGTAGTAGCGCGCCAGTTCCACCGGGGAGGACACGTCGCTGAGACCTTGAAAGTTCACGCCCTTGACCACACGACCATCGCGGACGTCCAGACAGGGAATAATGCGTTTGGTTATCATCGTGCCACCTCGATTGCTTCACGCAGGGACAGCGCCCCCGTGTAATAGGCTTTGCCCACGATAGCGCCGTACAGCTCCATTGCCGAAAGGCGACGCACATCGTCCATCGACGAAACACCGCCCGACGCCACAATGTCCAGCGAGAACCGCTGCGACAGCTCGCGGTACAGCTCCACATTGGTGCCCTGCATCGCGCCGTCGCGGGAAATGTCGGTGCAGATAAGCGTTTTCACGCCGATTTTCTGCATCGACTCGCAAAACGCGAACGCTTCCAGCGAGGAACTCTCGGTCCAGCCCTTGACCGCGACCATACCGTCTTTGATATCCACGCCGACAGCAATATGCTCGCCGTGACGGCGCACCGCTTCTTCCACAAAGCCGGGTTCGGTCACCGCCGCTGTGCCCAGAATGATGCGGTCGATGCCTGCCGCACGGTAACGGTCAATCACCTCGTGACTGCGCACACCGCCGCCGACCTCGCAAAACAGACCGGTCTCTTCTTTCAGGCGGCGCACCACGTCGAAATTCGGGGTCTCGCCGCTGCGAGCGCCCTCCAAATCCACCAGATGCAGATGCGTTGCGCCCTGCGCCACAAAATCGCGGGCCACCGCCAGCGGATTTTCGTTATACACCGTCATCTGCGCATAGTCGCCCTTGAACAGACGAACGGCTTTGCCTTCGTATAAATCGATTGCCGGAAAAATCAGCATCTTATTACCTCGTTTCTTCGCAGAACGCCTTGAGAATGTTCAGTCCCACCGTGCCACTCTTTTCGGGATGGAACTGACAGCCGAACACGTTGTCCCTCGCCACCGCCGCAGTCAGCGGTGCGCCGTATTCCGCCGTGGCAATCACGTGCTCATCGCACTTGGTCGCATAAAACGAATGCACAAAATACACAAAATCACCGTCGTGAATGTGACGGAACAGTGGGCTGGTCTTGCCGCCGAAATCCAGCGCATTCCAACCGATATGCGGTATTTTGTAGTCGGCAGGGATGACCTCTTCAATCGGGCGAATCTCACCCGGAATCAGTCCCAGACCCTCGTGCTCGCCGTACTCAAAGCTGCGCTCAAAGAGCAGCTGCATACCCAGACAAATGCCGAGTATCGGCTTGCCTGCCTTCGCTTCTGCCACAACGACATCCGCCAGACCCGAAGCGCGCAGTTTTTCTGCCGCATCACCGAACGCGCCCACACCGGGCAGCAGGATGCGGTCACTGCGATGCAGCACCTCGGGATCCGCCGTCACCACGCCGTCGGCGCCAATCGCCGCCAGCGAGCTTTTCAGCGAAAACAGGTTGCCTACACCGTAATCCACAATGGCGATCATGCCAGAACTCCTTTCGTGGAAGGAATCTCACCGGCGAGCGCCGGATCGATGCTCACTGCCTGACGCAGACTGCGTGCCACCGACTTGAACGCACCCTCCAGAATGTGGTGCGAGTTGCCGCCTGCCAGCTGCTTGATGTGCAGCGTGCAGTTCGCCGTGCGCACAAACGCCAGCCAGAACTCCTGACCCAGCTCGGTATCGAACGTACCCACTTTCTGCGACGGGATGTTCATATCATACACCAAAAAGCTTCTGCCGGACAGGTCTACCGCCGACAAAATCAGCGCTTCGTCCATCGGCAGGATGGTATCGCCGTAGCGGCAGATACCGCGCTTCTCACCCAGCGCTTCGGCAAGCGCCTGACCCAGACAGATGCCGATATCCTCCACCGTGTGGTGGTCGTCTACCTCCACATCGCCGCGACAGGTCACCGCCAAATCCATACGGCTGTGACGCGCAAACAGCGTCAGCATATGATCCAGAAAACCGCAACCGGTAGCCACCTCAGCCTTGCCGCTGCCATCCAGATTCAGTTTCAGCGAAATGTCCGTTTCCGCTGTTTTACGGTTAATCTCTGCAGTACGCATTTGTCATTCCTCCACAATCTCACGCAAAGCGTCCAGCAACGCCTGCATTTCCGTTTCGCTGCCCACCGTAATGCGCACATACTCCGCAATACGGGGTTTGGCAAAGTGCCGCACCAGTATGCCGCGCTCTTTGAGCTTCGCATACAACTGCTCCCCTGCCACGTTTTTGTGCTTGGCAAACAGGAAGTTGGTCTTGGAATCCGCCAGTTCAAAGCCCATCTCTCGCAACGCCGCGGTGGTTTTCTCACGCGTTTCGATGATGGTGCGGCAGTTGTCACGGGTGTACGCATCGTCCGCGAGCGTTCCCAGACCTGCCGCCATCGTCAGGCGGTTGATGTTATACGGATTGGTCGAATACTTAACGGTATTCAAGTCCCCGATAAGCGACGCTTGACCCACACCGAAACCGAGTCGCGCCCCCGCCATCGAACGGGATTTGGAGAAGGTCTGCGTTACCAGCAGATTGTCGTACTTCTCCACCAGCGACACGCTGCTTTCCGCGCCGAAATCCACATACGCTTCGTCGATAACCACCACGTTGTTCAGGTTGTTTCGAAGAATGTCCTCCACCTGCGCCAACGACAGTGCCAGACCGGTCGGGGCGTTGGGGTTGGCGATAAAAATCGTACCGCCTGCGTTGTAGTAATCGGCAGGGTCAACCGACAAATCCTCGCGCAGCGGAACGGTGCGATACGGCACGCCGTTCAACTGGGCAAACACCTCGTAAAAGCCATAGGAAATATCGGGAAACACCGCAGGATGTTTGTCATCGCAAAACGCCATAAAGGCGAAATTGAGAATCTCGTCCGAGCCGTTGGTCATCAGCACCTCGTCGGCGGAAACGCCGCACAGTGCCGCCACGGCGGCGGTCAGCTCTCTGCAAGTCGGATCGGGATACAGTTGCAGCATCGCCGCGGCTTCGGCAGCCGCCGCAATCGCTTTCGGCGACGGCGGAAAGGGCGATTCGTTGGTGTTCAGCTTGATATACTTCCGACCGCTCGGTTGTTCGCCGGGGGTGTAAGGCACCAACGCCGCATATTTTTCACTGAAAAAGCGACTCATGCTCAATCCTCCAAACGAATACGGGCGCTGCGTGCGTGCGCGGTGAGACCCTCTTTATCCGCGAAATACGCCACCTTTTCCGCCACGGTTTTCAGCGCGTCGGCGGTGAAATAGGTGTACTGCGTCTTTTTGACAAAATCGTCTACCGACAACGGGCTGGAGAACCGCGCCGTGCCGCTGGTCGGTAGGGTGTGGTTGGGACCCGCAAAGTAGTCGCCCAGCGCTTCGGGGCAATAGTGACCCATGAAAATCGAACCGGCGTGACGCACGCTGTCGAGAATCGCAAAGGGGTCGGCTACGCACAATTCCAGATGTTCGGGCGCGATGGCGTTGGAAATATCGATAGCTTCGTCCAGCGTTTTCGCCACGATAATCTTGCCGTTTTTATCAATGGATTCCCGCGCAATCTCTTCGCGCAGGAGCTTCGGCAGCTGCGCTTCGATTTCCGCCTGCACCGCCAGTGCCAGTGCCTCGTCATCGGTAACCAACACCGCGCTTGCCAGACGGTCGTGCTCCGCTTGCGAGAGCAAATCCGCCGCCACATACTTGGGAATCGCCGTGCTGTCCGCTACAATCAGAATCTCGCTCGGACCGGCAATCATATCAATCGCAACCGTGCCATATACCTGCTTTTTCGCTTCGGCAACAAACGCATTACCCGGGCCGACAATCTTGTCCACACGCGGGATACTTTCGGTGCCGTACGCCAGTGCCGCCACAGCCTGCGAGCCGCCGACTTTGTAAATTTGATCCACACCGGCAACCGATGCCGCCGCCAGAATGACGGGGTTGATTTTGCCCTGCTTGTCGGGAGGCGTGACCATCACGACCTCGCGGCAACCGGCAATACGCGCCGGGATAGCATCCATCAGCACAGTGGACGGATACGCCGCCGTGCCGCCGGGCACATACAGACCCGCACGATCCAGCGGAATAATCTTCTGACCGGTGACCACGCCTGCCTGCTCGTTCTGCAGGAAGCTGGTACGCACCTGCTTTTCGTGGAAACGGCGGATGTTGGCAGCGGCTTCACGCAGAATTTCCAAGAATTCCGGCTCGACAGCCGCCACAGCTTCGTCAATCTCCTGCTGCGTAACACGCAGGGAGGTAAGCTTCGCGCCGTCCCACTTTTCGCAATATTCAAACAACGCTTTGTCACCTTCGGCGCGCACGCGGCGGATGACCTCGGCAACGACCTCTTCCACATTCACCTGCGGTACGGCGCGGGCGAATACTTCGCTGTCGTCTACCTCACTGCGTTTTAAAATTCGGATCATACTGTTTCCTCCGTTTGAGCGGCAATACTGCGCACGATTTCTTCGATTGCTTCACTCTTGAACTTAAACCCGGACTTGTTGGCGATAAGACGTGCGCTGATGGGAACGATGGTCTCCATCACTTCCAGGTTGTTTTCTTTCAGGGTCGTACCCGTTTCCACAATATCCACAATCACGTCGGACAGCCCCAGAATCGGCGCAATCTCAATCGAACCGTTCAGGTGGATGATGTCGATGTCACGACCGCGGGATGCATAATACTGCTGTGCGATGTTGCCGAACTTGGTTGCCACTTTCAGCGTACGACGGGGGTCGTCACGGAAGTCCGCCCGTGCCGCCACCGCCATACGGCAACGACCCAGCTTCAAATCCAGCAGCTCGTACACATCGGGTTCGTACTCAAGCAAAATGTCCTTGCCCGCCACACCGATATCGGCGGCGCCGCGCTCCACATAAATCGCAACGTCCGACGGCTTGACCCAAAAATAGCGAACCGCTTTTTCGGGGTTCTCGAAAATCAGCTTGCGGTTATTTTCGTGGATGGAGGGGCATTCAAAACCCGCTTTTTCGAACAGGCTGTACACCTTTTCGCCCAGACGGCCTTTCGGCAACGCCACGTTAAGCATCGTTTTCAACACGCTCCACCCCACTTTCCGTCAAGCGCCACACACGACGGCAGCGCAATTTTTCCGGCAACGAGCGCAGTGCCAGCACGCGAGCGCCCTCGGCCTGCAGTTTCTGCACAGCAGCGCTTACCGCCGCAGGTGCCTGTGCGTCGTACAGCAGCACATCGTCCGCATCGTACGGCTCTTCGGTCACCGTCAGCTCTTCCAGCATATTCAGGTACACCGCAAAGCCGATAGCACCCGAAGCCTTGCCCAGCTTATGCAGCAGACGGTCGTACTGACCGCCCGACAGCACCGCACCGGGGATACCGCTGATAAAGCCTTTGAACACCAGGCCGTTGTAGTAACGAACATCACTGACAACCGACAAATCCAGGCGGATGACCGCTGCCGCGCCGCTGTTTTCCAGCGCGGAGAGCACCTCTGCCCACTCTTCGACCACCGTCGCCTGTGCCGTATCGGCAAGCAGTCGACGCAACTGCGGCAGCACCGTCGCAGGGGCGCCGTACAGACCGGCAACCTCACACAACAGCGCCGTATCCGCTGCGGACATACCCGCCGCTTCACACGCCATCGCCAGCTCGTGACGGTTTTTCTCGCCAATGCACTTGAACATCTCCGCACGGCCGTCCGTCGGAACGCCGAAGCTGTCCAGCATACCGGTGATAACGCCCAGATGCGACACGTCCAGCACCGCTTCCTCGGCAATGCACTGCAGGCTTTCCGCCGCCAGTCGCAGCACCTCTGCCAGGCAATACGCATCCGGCTCGCCCAGACACTCCAGACCCATCTGACGGATTTCGCGGAACGAATGGGTGCTCTTGGCAACACGGTACACGTGCTCGTCGTAGTACACCTTACGCACGCCGCCGCGAACATCGCCCGTGTTCTTGACGATGGACAACGTCACATCGGGCTTGAGCGCCATCAGCTTGCCGTTGGTATCGGTAAAGGTGATAATGCTGTCCGAAATCAGGAAGTCCTTGTTGCGGACATACAAATCATATTCTTCAAATTTGCTCATTTTATACGGGGCATAGCCATAGCGTCCGTACAACGTACGCAGTGCCGCCACCGTCATTTCTTCGCCTTGCAGGCCGGTCGGTGTGTTCATTTCTTTCCCTCCGCCTGTTCGTATTTGTCCAGCGCCGTGCGGTAACCGCCGCCACCGTACAGCAGGCAACGGTTCACGCGGCTGATGGTCGCCGAGCTGACCGTCGTCTTTGCGGAAATCTCCTGGTAGTTTTTGCCCTCACGCAGCAAAATCGCCACATCCAGTCGCTGAGCCATATCCTGGATCTCACGAATGGTACAGATATCTTCGAAAAACAGGCGACATTCTTCCGGCGTTTCCAAACTTTTAATTACGGAAAACAGTCGCTCCGCAGAAGCAGAATCAAGAATATTCACGGTGCTTCCCTCGCTTTCTTTTGGTTCGTTATAGTATACTATCACTTTATCACGGTGAAGTCAAGGGGTAAACTGCGGTTTTTTATAATTATTTCCTTATAAATATATAAAACGGTCGGTACGCGAAAATCCGCATACCGACCGCTGTTTTTTCTGTATCAGAGGCGCTTGCCTTCCTTGTCGAAGGTGCGTCTGAGCGCGCGCTCGGTGAGGATCACCGACACGGGAACCGCTACCACGAACTGCACCAAAAACACCACCGAGCAAGCAACGCCGCACACATAGTCGCTCTGCCCCAGGAGGCACAGTGCGGTGATGAAGGACAGCGCAAGCAAAATCCAACCGCTGACGAGCCAGATTCGGCCGCAGTGACGATGGGCAAAGCGCCAGGTGTCCTCGTTCATCATCGAACGATGCGTGCGGTAACCGCGCAGGTGGCTAATCTTTTTCGGGCCACCGCATTTTACAAAAAACGTACCCTCCGCAAGCATAATCGCCGGCAAAAACAGGCAGTTCAACAGTGTTGCAATCCAAGTGCTCATTCCAGTTTCTCCTCTGTATTATACATCAAGTGCCACAATATCCTCAAGCGTTTCCCGCCGCACCGCCACGGCGGCATTGCCGCCGCGCAGCATTACTACCGGCGGTCGGGGAACGCGATTATAGTTGGATGCCATCGAATAGTTGTACGCACCTGTCGTTAGGCACGCAATCAGGTCGCCACGTTTGATTGAAGATGGCAATAGTACATTTTCTTGAATGATATCACCGCTTTCACAGCAACGCCCCACCACCGAGCAAGCCAGCTCGGCAGGCTCCGAAAGCTTTCCGGCAGCAACCACTGTGTAGGGTGCCTCATACAACGCAAACCGCGGATTGTCCGTCATACCGCCGTCCACCGAAACGTAGTTTTTGTAGCCGGGAATCTGCTTAAGCGAACTGACGGTGTACAGTGTCATCCCCGCATCCGCCACGATGCTGCGTCCCGGTTCAAACAGAATCATCGGCATCGGCACCGTATATTCCACCGCTTTGGCTTTGGTATACGCCGCCACCTGCGCCAGATTCGAAGCGATATCCAACTCGGGATCCTCCGGCAAGTACCGCACACCATATCCCCCGCCAAGATCCAACTGTTCGGGAAGATAGCCATACACATCGCGAATGTGCGCCACATACGCCATCACGATATCCACCGTCTGCAAAAACACATCCGAATCAAACACCTGTGAGCCTACATGGCTGTGGAATCCCACCAAACGGACGTGGTGCAGTTCCAATGCATACCGTGTGATTTCTTCTGCCTGCCCGGTTTCAATGGCAAATCCAAACTTGGAATCCACCTTGCCGGTCGCTACCGCTTCATAGGTATGCGGATCGATGCCGGGGGTCAGCCGAATTAAAACATCCTGCCGTCGCTGCAGCTGCGCCGCAATACGCTCCACTGCGAGCAGTTCCTCGGTGTTATCGATTACAAAATACCCGACGCCCTGTTCCAACGCGTAACGGATATCCTCATCGCTTTTGTGGCTGGAGTGATAATATACCTGCGTCATCGGGAAGCCCGCCCGAAGAGCGGTAACGATTTCACCGGGCGACACCACATCCACCGCCATTCCCTCCTCGCGCATGATTTCATACATGTGCTTGAACGAAGCGGCTTTGGAGGCATATAAGATACGGGCGTTTCCATCGAATGCCTCTTGAACTGCCCTCAGATAAGTGCGGCAGCGTTCCCGGATACGATCTTCATCCATCAGATACAGCGGTGTCCCATACGCTGCAGCAAGTGTCGCCGTGTTCTGACCGGCAAACAACAATTGTCCGTCGTCACGAATCGATAAGTTAGGACACAAAGTCATAAGGGGATGGGAAATCATAGGAAAAATCCTTTCGCAAATGCTGTTTTTACAGCATATGAGCGCGGAGCTCTTCGGGTGACAGCGGCGACAAATCGGCAGGTGCTACGTCAAACACCGTCTTGCACCCTGTCACGCCGCGGCCATACATCCGATGGATGGCACGGGCATACGCCACCAACACGTTTGCTGTAAATTCGGGGTTGGAATCCAGTCCCAACCGATATTCAATTACCTGACGATTTTCGCCATCCCAGCCGGTAACACCGGAGCGAATCACCGAGCCGCCGTGCGGCATGCCGGCATGGTCGCGCCGAAGCTCCTCTTCCGTGACGAAATAAACCGTCGTGTCATAGTCTGCAAAATAATTCGGCATCAGGCGGATTTCCTCCGCAATGCGAGCACGATCTGCGCCCTCTTCCGCAACAACGTAGCATTCACGGGTGTGCTTCTCGCGCGTCGACAGCATCGGGCACTCCCCTGCGCGTACCGCATCCATCGCTTCGGCGACAGGCACGGTGTACTGGCGCGCGTCTTTGACACCGTCAATACGGCGGATGGCATCCGAATGACCCTGACTGACACCACGGCCCCAGAACGTATAGTCTTTGCCCTGCGGCAATACCGCCGCAGCATACAAGCGGTTCAGCGAGAACAGCCCCGGATCCCAGCCGGAAGAAATCAGCGCAATGTGACCCGACTTCGCCGCGGCTTCGTCCACCGCTGTGAAGTGCTCGGGAATCGCCGCGTGGGTGTCAAAGCTGTCCACCACGTTAAACTCCGCCGCCAGCGACGGGGTCATCTTCGGCAAATCGGTGGCGCTGCCGCCGCACAAAATCAGCACATCCAGCACATCGCGAAAACGCGGTAACTCCTCGACAGAGTACACAGGCGTATCGCCATGCGGCTGTACCGAAGCAGGATCACGGCGCGTGAAAATACCCACCAGCTCCGCGTCTGCCGTGTGGTGCAACGCACACTCCACGCCGCGGCCGAGATTTCCGTAGCCGTAAATACCGATTTTCATAATAACACTCCTTACGAGTTAGTATGCCCTGCGGTTTACACGCTCAATCCGTTCTCCCGCATCAGGGCGAGTAACTGCGCTTCGTGTTCCGCCTCCATCGGCGTCAGCGGCAAGCGCAAATAATTATCGCAATATCCCATCGCAGCCAGCGCTGCTTTCACAGGGATGGGGTTGACTTCACAAAACAGTGCATCAATCAGCGGGAGCAGTTTCAACTGCAGTGCCGCCGCTTCGCGAACACGACCATCAAAATACATACGGCACATCGCTATCGTTTCCTGCGGTAGCACATTGGACAGCACCGAAATAACACCTTTTCCGCCGAGCGACAAAATCGGTACAATCTGGTCGTCGTTACCGGAGTAAATGTCCATCTTATCCCCGCACAGTGCCGCAATCTGCGCCACCTGAGAAATGTTGCCTCCCGCTTCTTTGATGCCCACAATACGCGGATGCTCCGCCAGCGCCGCCACTGAAGCGGGGGTAAGATTGCAACCGGTACGGCTCGGCACGTTGTATAAAATACACGGCTTGGTGCTGGCATCGGCAATCGCCGTAAAGGAACGAATCAATCCCGCCTGCGTTGCTTTGTTGTAATACGGCGTTACCAGCAACATGGCATCTGCGCCCGCTTCACAGGCGGCACGTGTCAGGCTGATGGCGTACGCCGTGTCGTTAGAGCCTGTCCCCGCAATCACAGGAACCCGACCCGCGACCCGCTCTACGCAAAAGCGAATCACCTCGCGGTGCTCTTCATCGGTAAGTGTCGGGCCCTCACCCGTCGTACCTGCTACCACGATGGCATCAATGCCCTCGGCAATCTGCCAATCGATCAGACGACCGAACTGCGCATAATCCACACCCTGCTCATTCAAGGGCGTGATAATGGCGGTTGCGGCTCCGGTAAACACGGTTCTGTTCATTGTTTTCTCCTTTTCTCTGAAAAAAAGAGATAGCCAACGCACAAGCACAGGCTATCTCCGTAAAAACAAATCCAAACAGGACCGCTTTGTGATTGATAGCTCTCCGCATTGCTGCGACAACAACACGGGTATTTCCCGTGCTGCCAGTCAAGATGCCCGCCACGACATCCGCTTCGGCACTCGCACCTTTCCCCCACGGCTTTGGCAGCCGCCTTTCGACCGATGGCAGGGTACTGTTTGCTAAGTGCGCCTCTATCCTTCAGTATGTGATTTGTTAGCAGTTTAGCACATCGGCGTGGGTTTGTCAAGCCCCTTATCAGAACAAGCCGATGATGCGCCCATCCTCATCCACGTCAATCGCCTCTGCCGCCGGCACCTTGGGCAGACCGGGCATCGTCAGAATGTCGCCGGTAAGCACCACGAGGAAGCCTGCGCCTGCAGACACCTTTACGTTCTTCACCGTCACGGTAAAGCCTTCGGGAGCACCCAACTTCGTGGGATCATCCGAGAAGCTGTACTGCGTTTTGGCAATGCACACAGGCAGCTTATCAAAGCCGAGCTCGGTCAGCTGCGCAATCTGCTTTTTGGCAGCAGGCATCACGGTGATACCGTCACCGCCGTAGACCTTCTGCACCACCGCGGTGATTTTATCTTCAATGCTGCCGTCCAGCTCATAGGAGAAGGTAAAGTCGCCCTTTTCCTCTTCGCACAGACGCACAACCTCGCGCGCCAGTGCTTCGCCGCCGCGACCGCCCTCTGCCCACACGGTGGACAGCACGGTGTTGACACCCAGCTCACGGCACTTTTTGATGATGAAATCGATTTCCGCATCGGTATCGGTCGGGAAACGGTTGACCGCCACCACGCAGGGCAGACGGTACACGTTTTTGATGTTGGACACGTGACGCAGCAGGTTCGGAATACCGCGCTCCAGAGCGGCGATATCCTCTACGCCGAGCTGGTTCTTCGCCAGACCGCCGTGCATCTTCAGCGCGCGAACCGTCGCCACAACCACCACCGCATCGGGGGTAAGGCCCGCCATACGGCACTTGATATCCAGGAACTTCTCCGCACCGAGGTCAGCACCGAAGCCGGCCTCCGTAACGGTGTAGTCGCCCATCTTCAGCGCCAGACGCGTTGCCATCACCGAGTTGCAGCCGTGTGCAATGTTGGCAAACGGGCCGCCGTGCACAAATGCAGGAGTACCCTCCAGCGTCTGCACCAGGTTCGGCTTGATAGCGTCCTTCAGCAGCGCCGTCATCGCACCCGCCGCTTTCAGCTCGCCGCAGGTGACCGGACGATCGTCGTAGGTGTAACCCACGATGATGCGGGACAGACGCTCCTTCAAATCGGTAATGGAATCCGCCAGACACAGCACAGCCATAATTTCGCTGGCCACCGTGATGTCGAAACCATCCTCACGCGGCACGCCGTTGGCCTTGCCGCCCATACCGTCCACCACGAAACGCAGCTGACGGTCGTTCATATCCACGCAACGCTTCCAGGTAATCTTGCGAACGTCGATGCCGAGGCTGTTGCCCTGCTGGATGTGGTTATCCAGCATCGCCGCCAGCAGGTTGTTCGCCGCGCCGATGGCGTGGAAGTCGCCCGTGAAATGCAGGTTGATATCCTCCATCGGAACGACCTGAGCGTAGCCGCCGCCGGCAGCGCCGCCCTTGACACCGAACACCGGACCGAGAGACGGCTCGCGCAGTGCCACGGTAACGTCCTTGCCGATGCGGCGCAGACCGTCCGCCAGACCGATGGTCGTGGTGGTCTTGCCTTCGCCTGCAGGGGTAGGCGTAATCGCCGTTACCAGAATCAGCTTGCCGTTTTCACGGTCGGTCTCTTTGAGCAGTGCGGGGTCAATCTTGGCTTTGTAGGTGCCGTACGGCTCCCAATATTTTTTGTCGATTTTTGCTGCCGCGGCGATGTCGCCAATCGGCTTCATTTCGCATGCCTGTGCGATTTCGATATCGGACAAATAGGCCATCTCTGCCACTTCCTTCTTAATAGATGGGGAATTTCGCGCAAAGCTCCTGAACCTCGCGGCTGATGCGCTCGCGGCTGTTCTCGAAGTCATAAATCGTGTCATAAATCCAACCGGCGATGAGTTCCATCTCTGCCTCGCCGAAGCCGCGCGTGGTAACCGCCGGCGTACCGAGACGCAGACCGCTGGTCACGAACGGGCTCTGCGGATCGTTGGGGATGGTGTTCTTGTTGGCGGTGATATGCACTTCGTCCAGACGATGCTCCAGCTCCTTGCCGGTCACGCCGGTATCCAGCAGCTTGAGCAGCATCAGGTGGTTATCGGTACCGCCGGACACAACCTTCAGGCCGCGCTTGGTCAGACCTTCGCACAGTGCCGCCGCGTTTTTGACGACCTGCTGCTGATAGGCACGGAATTCGTCGGTGAGCGCTTCGCCCAGCGCCACTGCCTTGGCGGCAATGATGTGCATGAGCGGGCCACCCTGCGTGCCGGGGAACACAGCCTTGTCAATCTGCTTCGCAAACTCTTCGCGGCACAGAATCATACCGCCGCGAGGACCGCGCAGCGTCTTGTGCGTGGTGGTGGTCACGATGTCGGCGTACGGCACCGGAGAGGGATGCACACCGGCAGCAATCAGACCGGCGATATGCGCCATATCCACCATCAGGTACGCACCCACCTCGTCCGCGATTTCGCGGCAACGGGGGAAATCGATGGTACGGGAGTACGCACTGGCACCCACCACGATGAGCTTCGGCTTGCACTCCAGTGCAATGCGGCGCATCTCATCGTAATCGATCGTCTCGGTCTCATCGCTGACACCGTAGGGAACGACGTTGAAGTATTTACCGGAAATGTTAACCGGCGAACCGTGGGACAGGTGACCGCCCTGCTGGAGGTTCATACCCATCACGGTGTCGCCCGGCTGAAGCAGAGCGAAGAACACCGCGAGGTTTGCGTTGGCGCCGCTGTGAGGCTGCACGTTGGCGTGCTCCGCACCGAACAGCTTCTTGGCGCGCTCACGGGCGATATCTTCCACGATATCCACGCACTGGCAACCGCCGTAGTAGCGCTTGCCCGGGTAACCCTCGGCGTATTTGTTGGTCAGAACACCGCCGGCGGCGAGCAGCACCGCTTTGGACACGATGTTTTCGGAAGCAATCAGCTCGATGTTGTGCTGCTGACGCTCCAGTTCCAGATGACACGCATCCGCCACGGCGGAGTCGTAGGTTTTCAGTTCTTCAAAGAAATTCATATCCATTCCCTCCCTGTCTCTTAGCGGAAGTATTTCACTGCCGCTTCAAACATACGAATCTCGTACTCGCCCGGTACGTTGCGATACAGACCCGAGCCAATACGCTCGCTGTGACCCATCTTACCGAACACACGGCCGTCGGGCGAGGTGATACCCTCGATGGCGAACAGCGAATCATTCGGGTTGAAGTGGATATCCGAAGTGGCGTTGCCGTCGGCGTCCACATACTGGGTAGCAATCTGACCGTTTTCCGCCAGCTTGCGAATCAGCGCCTCGTCCGCGAGGAAGCGACCTTCACCGTGCGAAATCGGCACGTTGTAAACGTCGCCCACGTTGGTCAGCGCCAACCACGGAGACTTGTTGGAAGCCACACGGGTGCGCACAATGCGGGACTGGTGACGCGCGATGGTGTTGAAGGTCAGCGTCGGGCAGGTCTCATCGGTGTCGATGATTTTGCCGTACGGCACCAGACCCAGCTTAATCAGCGCCTGGAAACCGTTGCAGATACCGCACATCAGGCCGTCGCGATTGTCGAGCAGGTCGGTCACGCCCTCTTTCACAGCGGCGTTGCGGAAGAACGCGGTGATAAACTTACCGCTGCCGTCCGGTTCGTCACCGCCGGAGAAACCGCCGGGGATGAAGACCATCTGCGCCGTCTTAAGCTTCTGTGCGAACTCTTCCACGCTGGCCTGAATGCCGGCAGCGGTCAGGTTCTTGATAACCACAATTTCGGGATCGGCACCGGCGTCACGCATTGCTTTCGCGCTGTCGTATTCGCAGTTGGTGCCGGGGAACGCGGGAATGAGCACCTTCGGCTTCGCCACTTTGATAGCGGGAGTCACACGCTCGGTGGCGGTGTAGTTGAAGGTCTCCATCGGGCCGTTGCCCTGCGCGATGTTGCAGCTGTAAACGCTCTCCAGCTTGTTCTCATAAATGCCGAGCAGGTCGGACAGCTTCATGCTTTCCTCACCCAGCGTGATGCAGCCGTCGTCCGTAACCGTACCCACAAAGCGAGCGTCCGCGACCTCTTCGGTCACTTCCAGCAGGAACGCGCCGTAGTTGTAACGGAAAATGCACTTGGGGCACATGGTGTCCGCATAGCGGAAGCCCAGACCGTTACCGAAGCACATCTTCATCACGGCTTCGCCGATACCGCCGAGACCCGGCGTGTAGCACGCGACAGCCTTGCCGCTGCGCAGCAGCGCCGTCACTTTTTCAAACACAGCCAACAGCGACTCGGTCTTGGGCAGACCGTTTTCGTCGTACTCGGGGCTGATGCACACCACACGGTTGCCTGCCGCCTTGAATTCGGGAGAGACAACGTCGTCGGTCTTGCCGGTCGTCACGGCAAAGGAAACCAGCGTAGGCGGTACGTCGAGATCCTCGAACGAGCCGCTCATGGAGTCCTTACCGCCGATGGAGCCGATGCCCAGCTCGCGCTGTGCGCGGAACGCACCAAGCAGTGCCGCCAGCGGCTTGCCCCAGCGCTTGCCGTCCTTACCCGGACGCTCGAAGTACTCCTGGAACGTCAGATACACATCCTCGAACGAAGCACCCGAAGCAATCAGCTTGCTGACCGATTCCACCACCGCGAGATACGCGCCGTGGAACGGGCTCTGCTCCGCCACAAAGGGGTTGTAACCCCACGACATAAAGGAGCAGTCATTGGTGTGACCCTTTTCGACCGACACCTTCTGCACCATCGCCTGAATGGGGGTCAGCTGGTTCTTGCCACCGAACGGCATCAGCACCGTACCTGCACCGATGGTGGAGTCGAAACGCTCCGACAGACCGCGCTTGGAGCAGACGTTCAGGTCAGCCGCCAACGCCTTATAGTTTTCGGTAAAGCCGCCGACAACCTCACGTTTCGGGAGCACCGGCTTTTCCGGAGTGATAACAATATGCTTTTCTGCGCCGTTGGAGTTGAGGAAATCACGGCTGATATCCACAATGCGCTTGCCGTTCCAGTTCATCACCAGACGCGGCTCGGCACGCACCACAGCCACAGGACGAGCCTGCAGGTTTTCTTCCGCGGCCAGCGCGAGGAAACCATCGACATCCTTGGCTTCCACAACAACGGCCATACGCTCCTGCGATTCGCTGATGGCGAGTTCGGTACCGTCAAGACCTTCGTACTTCTTGGGAACGGCGTTCAGGTCGATTTCCAGGCCGTCTGCCAATTCGCCGATAGCAACCGACACACCGCCTGCGCCGAAGTCGTTGCAGCGCTTAATCATACGGCAAGCCGTCGGGTTGCGGAACAGGCGCTGGAGTTTGCGCTCTTCGGGAGCGTTACCCTTCTGCACCTCGGCGCCGCAGGTCTCAACCGAATGCGCGTTGTGCGCTTTGGAAGAACCGGTAGCACCGCCGATACCGTCACGGCCGGTGCTGCCGCCGAGCAGGATGACAATGTCACCGGCTTCGGGCCGCTCACGGCGGACGTTTGCCGCAGGAGCCGCCGCCACAACCGCGCCGATTTCCATACGCTTCGCCGCATAACCGTCGTGGTACAGCTCATCAACAATACCGGTCGCCAGACCAATCTGGTTACCGTAAGAGGAATAACCGGCTGCCGCCGTCGTCACGATCTTGCGCTGGGGCAGCTTGCCGGGAATGGTTTCGGCAACAGGCTTGAGCGGATCCGCCGCACCGGTCACGCGCATTGCGCCGTACACATAGGAACGACCGGAAAGCGGGTCACGGATGGCACCGCCGATACAGGTTGCCGCGCCGCCGAACGGCTCGATTTCGGTGGGATGGTTGTGCGTTTCGTTCTTAAACAGCAGCAGCCACGGTTCGGGCTTGCCATCCACTTCGATTTCGATTTTCACGGTGCAGGCGTTAATTTCTTCCGACTCGTCCAGCTTATCCAGCTTGCCGTTCTTGCGCAGCCACTTGACAGCGACCGTCGCCAAATCCATCAGACAAATCGGCTTGGTACGACCCAACTCTTTGCGCACGGCAATGTACTCGTCGTATGCCGACTGCAGCAGTTCGTCTTCGAACTTCACATCGTCGATAACCGTCAAGAAGGTGGTGTGACGGCAGTGATCCGACCAATACGTATCAATCATACGGATTTCGGTGATGGTGGGGTCACGCTTCTCGGAACGGAAGTAGTCCTGGCAGAACGCGATATCGTCGGCATCCATCGCCAGACCGTATGACGCAACAAACGCCTCCAGACCGGCGCGATCCAGCTCGATAAAGCCGTCCAGCGTCTTGACTTCGGTGGGAATGGTGTACTCACGCGCCAGCGTTTCCGGCTTTTCCAGCGTCGCTTCGCGGGCTTCCACCGGGTTAATAACATACTTCTTGATTTCCGCAAGCTCTGCGTCGGTCAGGTTGCCGTACAGCGCGTACACCTTTGCCGTTGCCACCGTAGGACGGTCGCCCTGCGACAAAATCTGGATGCACTGCGCTGCCGAATCGGCGCGCTGATCGAACTGACCGGGCAGGAACTCCACCGCAAACACGGTAGCGCCGCTCAGATCAAGCTCTTCGGAAACGATATCCAGCTGCGGCTCGGAAAACACGGTGTTCTTCGCACGGGCGAACAGCTCTTCCGAAATGTTTTCCGCATCGTAGCGGTTGATAACGCGAACATCGGTCAGCGAGGAAATGCCGAGCAGACCGTTGACATCGGACAACAGCGCCTTGGCTTCGTTCGCGAGCTCGCGTTTCTTTTCCACAAATACACGGTATACCATCAGTTACCCTCCGTTGCTTTTAACGCTCTTGCGCCAATGTCGTGGCGATAATACTTGTTATCAAAGGAAACGGTATCCGCCAGGCGGTACGCTTCCTGAATGGCCTCGGGCAAGGTGTCCGCCACCGCGGTAACACCCAGCACACGACCGCCGTTGGTCACCAGCTCGCCGTTTGCGAACTTCGCACCTGCGACGTAGGTGTTCTTGGCGGTCTCTGCAGGAATGTGCAACGGCAGACCCTTTTCATACGCCGCCGGATAACCCTCGGACGCGAGAATCACGCAGCAGGCGTTGCCGTCGCGGAACCTCACTTCGGTATCCTTCAGCGTGCCGTTCGTAACTGCCTGCATCACCGTCAGCAAATCGCTTTCCAGCAGCGGCAGCACCACCTGCGTTTCGGGATCGCCGAAACGGCAGTTGTACTCAATTACTTTCGGGCCGTCGGGAGTCAGCATCAGGCCGAAATACAGACAGCCTTTGAAGGTGCGCTCCTCGGCGTTCATCGCGCGCATCGTCGGCAGGAAAATCGTTTCCATGCACTGTGCGGCGATGTCGGCAGTGTAGTACGGGTTGGGAGCAACCGTACCCATACCGCCGGTGTTCAGGCCCGTGTCGTTATCACCGGCGCGCTTGTGGTCCATCGAGGAGACCATCGGCACCAGCGTTTCGCCATCGGTAAAGGCCAGAACCGACACTTCAGGACCGGTCAGGAACTCTTCCACAACCACGCGGTCACCGCTGGCACCGAACACCTTATCCTCCATCATGGAGCGAACGGCGTCCTTCGCCTCTTCGCGGGTCTGCGCGATCACAACGCCCTTGCCAAGAGCCAGACCGTCGGCTTTGATAACCGTCGGAATCGGCGCGGTTTCCAAATACTCCAGTGCACTCGGCAGATCCTCGAACACCTCGTAAGCGGCGGTCGGGATGGCGTATTTTTTCATCAGCTGCTTGGAAAACACCTTGCTGCCTTCGATAATCGCGGCATTGGCACGAGGACCAAAGCACGGGACACCGGCTGCTTCCAGTGCGTCCACAGCACCCAGCACCAACGGATCGTCCGGCGCGACAACGGCGTAATCCACCTCGTTATCCAGCGCAAAACGGACAATGCCGTCGATATCCTTGGCGCCGACATCCACGCACGTGGCTTCCGCCGCCATACCGCCGTTACCCGGCAGTGCAAAAATTTCGGTTACCGCAGGGTTTTCCCGCAGCTTGCGGATGATGGCATGCTCTCTGCCACCGCCGCCGACCACCAGTAATTTCACTTGGAATTCCTCCTCGGCACGGATTAGTGATGGAACAGACGCATGCCGGTGAAGGCACAAATCATGTTGTACTTATCGCAGCACTCGATGACCACATCGTCACGGATGGAACCGCCGGGCTCAGCCACGTAGCTGACGCCACTGCGATGCGCGCGCTCGATGTTGTCGCTGAACGGGAAGAACGCATCCGAACCCAGCGCCACGCCGTCGATGGTGTCGAGGTAAGCGCGGATTTCCGCATCGGTAAGCGGTTCGGGCTGGCAGGTGAAGTACTTCTCCCAGTTGCCATCGGCACAAACATCTTCCTCATTGCGGTTGATGTAGCCGTCGATAACGTTGTCGCGGTCGGGACGACCCAGGTCGCTGCGGAAAGGCAGCGCCAAGACTTTATCGTGCTGACGCAGGAACCAGGTGTCCGCCTTGCCGCCCGCCAGACGGGTGCAGTGGATACGAGACTGCTGACCGGCACCCACGCCGATTGCCTGACCGTCCACCGCGTAGCACACCGAGTTGGACTGGGTGTACTTCAGCGTGATGAGCGAAATGATCAGATCGCGCACCGCCGATTCCGGCAGCTCCTTGTTCTTGGTCACGATGTTGCCAAGCAGTTCGCGGTCGATTCGGAAGTTGTTGCGGCCCTGCTCAAACGTAATACCGAACACGTGCTTATGCTCCACCTCGGCAGGCACGTAATCGGGATCAATCTTCACAATGTTGTAGTTGCCCTTGCGCTTACCTTTGAGGATTTCCAGCGCTTCCGGCTCATAGCCGGGGGCGATAACGCCGTCCGAAACCTCACGGGCAATCAGACGAGCGGTGGTGACGTCGCACACATCGGACAGCGCGACCCAGTCACCGAAGGAGCACATACGGTCGGTGCCGCGCGCACGCGCATAGGCACAAGCAAGCGGAGAGGCATCCAGCTCCGGCACATCGTCCACAAAGCAAGCCTTCTTCAGCTTGTCCGACAGCGGCAGACCCACCGCAGCGGAGGTCGGGCTGACGTGCTTGAAGGAGGTAGCCGCCGGCATACCCAGAATCTCTTTGAGCTCTTTCACCAGCTGCCAGCTGTTGAACGCATCCAGGAAGTTGATGAAGCCGGGGCGGCCGTTGAGGATTTCAATCGGCAGTTCGGCGTCGCCGTCCATAAAGATTTTTGCCGGTTTCTGGTTGGGGTTGCAACCGTATTTCAGTTCAAACTCTTTCATTTCGCTTACCTCTCACTTGTTTTTGTTGATGATGATTTCGGTCGGCTCGCTGCCATCCAGCGGGACACAGCGCACAAACAGCGAAACCTTGTTGTCTTCGTTCAGGTTTTCCCACACCAGCTCCGCCAGTTCTTCGGCGGTGTTCGGCAGTGCGACCTCTTCCGGCTCGCCGTAGAAGGACGGGATGGGGTTGCCGTCACACTTGTAGGTGTGGATGAAGTGGCCGATGCCATTTTCGGGAGCGGTATAGTCGAAGAAATATCTTCTGCAGGATTCGCCTCTGCCGTCCGCGCTCTTCAGGATGGACATTTTGTAGGCGAAGGTGTTGCGGGGGAAGCAGTAGTAAAGGATACTCGAAATTCTGGGGGTGAAGTTGGGGGCGTCATCCTCAAACTCGCGAAGACCACAGGCCTCTTCGAAACCATAGTGATGCTCGTTCTTGTTGATGCAATCGAAAATGGTGTTGGTCTGGTCACCGTTGGTGATGATATCGATGTTGCCGCCCTTCGTGGTGAGGTACGGATTGTAGATAATCAAGTGCGGATCCGACAGCTTGGATTCATCAAACGCCTTGGTACGCATACCGCCCTCGAACCGTTCGAAAACACGGTTGCGGCTGTTGACGCTGCGACCCATAATGAAGTACGCGATCATCGCGTTTTTGCCGTCAGCGGACTTGCCGATAACAATACCGCGACCGGGATAGCTGTTTTCCGACAACAGCGTTTTCAGATCATACAAAGCCATACTGTTCACCTTTTCTTTCTTTTACTTCGTCAGTTCGGCGGAGACCTTCTCCACCGCCGCGGGCAGAATCTTCCATTCCACCTGCTCCATCACACGCTTCTGCAGCGATTCGGGCGTGTCATCGGGGAGGATATCCACCGCTTTTTGCAGGATAATCTCGCCGCCGTCCGGCACCTCGTTGACGAAATGCACCGTGGCACCCGTAACCTTCACGCCGTACGCCAGTGCCGCTTCGTGCACACGCAGCCCGTAGAAGCCCTCGCCACAGAAGGAGGGAATCAGCGACGGATGTACGTTCAAGATACGGCGAGGATACGCCGAGGTGAACGATTCACTGAGGATAACCATAAATCCGGCCAGCACAATGATGTCCACCTGATATTCGGCAAGCAGCTCGTGGATGCGGTTCTCAAACGCTTCCGCCGAGCCGAGCTCTTTTTTCAGCACGACCGCCGTATCGATACCGGCAGCCTTGGCGCGCTCCAGCGCATAGGCGTCGGCACGGTTGGCGATGACCAACACGATTTCACCCGAGGTGATAACGCCGCTCTTTTGCGCATCAATCAGCGCCTGCAGGTTGGTGCCGCCACCCGACACCAGAACCGCTATTCTTGCGCGGCTCATACGATCACCTTTTCGTCGGACTCGATGATTTCACCGATGACGTAGGCGTCTTCGCCGTTGGCACGCAGGATTTCCAGCGCCTTTTCGGCTTCGTCGGCGGGAACGATGATGCTCATACCGACACCCATGTTGAAGGTGTTGAACATATCGCGCTCGCTGATGCCGCCAACCTTGGCAATCAAATCGAAGATGGGCAGCACCTTGACCGCCTCTTTGTTAATCTTCGCGCCCAGACCGTCCGGAATGCTGCGCGGAATGTTCTCGTAGAAGCCACCACCGGTGATGTGCGAAATGCCGCGCACCTTAACCTGCTCGAGCAGAGCCAGCACAGGCTTCAAATAAATGCGGGTGGGAGTCAGCAGGGTTTCGCCCAGCGACTTGCCGCCCAGCTCCGCCATCGGCGTCTTGAGGTCGGCCTTTTCCACGTCGAACACTTTGCGAACCAGCGAGAAACCGTTGGAGTGAACACCGCTGGAGGGCAGTGCAATCACCACGTCGCCCGCCTGCATCGTCTTGTTGTCGATGATGCGGTCACGATCCACCACACCGGTGCAATAACCGGCGAGGTCGTACTCATCCACCGGATAGAAGCCGGGCATCTCGGCGGTTTCGCCGCCAATGAGCGCCGCGCCGGACTGCACGCAGCCGTCGCACACGCCCTTGACAATGGCTTCGATACGCTCGGGGATGTTCTTACCGCAAGCGATATAGTCGAGGAAGAACAACGGCTTCGCACCGCTGCAGATGATGTCGTTGACACACATCGCCACGCAGTCGATACCCACCGTATCGTGCTTGTCCATCAGGAACGCAATCTTCAGCTTGGTGCCGACACCGTCGGTACCGCTGACCAGCACCGGACGGGTAATGCCGGTGAGATCCAGTTCAAACAAACCGCCGAAGCCGCCTACGTCGGAGCAAACGCCCGAGGTCATCGTCTTGGCAATGTGCTGCTTCATCAGTTCCACTGCTTTGTAGCCGGCGGTAATATCCACACCTGCGGCTGCGTAGCTTTCGCTATGACTTTTCATATTCAATCTCCCTTTCCTCAAACGCCGCTGTTAAGCGCCGCATCTTTTTCCAGTACTTTGCGAGCATCCTCTGCCCGCTTGGCATCCAGCTTGGCCGCCAGCTCGGCGTCCTCAACCGCCAGAATCTGTGCGCACAGCAGTGCCGCGTTGGCACCGCCGTTAATCGCCACCGTTGCCACCGGAATGCCGGTCGGCATCTGCACGGTGGAGAGCAGCGCGTCCATACCGTCAAGCACGGAGGACTGGCACGGAATACCGATGACCGGCAACGTGGTGTTCGCCGCAATGGCACCCGCCAGATGCGCCGCCATACCTGCCGCCGCGATGATGGCACCGAAGCCGTTGGCACGAGCATTCAGCGCGAAGTCACGCGCTTCCACCGGGGTGCGGTGCGCGGAATAGATGTGCGCCTCATACGGGATACCGAGCGAGGTGAGCATATCCATCGCCTTGCGCAGGATGGGCAAATCGCTGTCGCTTCCCATCACGATTCCTACTTTTTTCATGCGAAATCCTCCTTCTAAAAACAAAAAAGGGCGCACTTACTCTCTGCAAGCAAATGCGCCCAGACGGTCGGCTTAAAACACCCGGAATTCCTGCTTCCCTGTGGTGCTCCACAAATTCCGTCAGTCGCAGGAAATGGTATATAAAACTACAGAAATATTCTACCATAACGGCCGTTCCCTGTCAAGGCGAACGGCCGCATATTTTCTCGAATTTTGCCCGATTTCAGCGAACGGCGCGCGCTTCGCAGTAAGCGCAGCGATACACCTCTGCTTCGGGGTCGGTCAGGTGGAAAGCAGGCGCCAATTCCTGCTCCACCGCCGTGATACAACGGGGGTTGCAGCAACGCAGTCCCGTCTCGGCACCGACGGTCGGTTTTTCCTCAGCAACCACGCCGGCAGCCGAATCCTTAAGCAGCTTAAGGATGAGCGCCATACGCATATATTTGCCGTTTTTGACCTGCTCGAAATAGCACGCACGAGGATCGCTGTCCACCGCCACACTGATTTCGTTCACGCGCGGCAGCGGATGCAGAATGCTCATCGTTTCGCCCGCGTAACGCATCTTGTCCGCCGTCAGGATGTAGCGGTCCTTGAGACGCTCGTACTCCACCGGGTCATCAAAGCGCTCGCGCTGGACACGGGTCATATACAGAATATCCAGCTTCGGCATTGCTTCTTCCAGCGTGTCAATCTCTTCAAACTGCATACCGCAACGCTCGATGATGTTCCATTTCACGTGACCCGGCAGACGCAGCTCGGCAGGCGAAATCAGTATCAGCTTGATACCGGTATAGCGAGACAGTGCCGCAATGAGCGAATGCACCGTGCGACCGTATTTCAGGTCGCCGCAGAAGCCGACGGTCAAGTCGTTGAAACGACCTTTTTCGCGGTAAATGGTCAGCAGGTCCGCCAATGTCTGGGTGGGATGGCAGTGGCTGCCGTCACCCGCGTTGATTACCGGCACACCGGCGTTCTTCGACGCCACCAGTGGCGCCCCCTCGCGGGGATGACGCATCGCAATGATATCGGCATAGCAACCGACGGTGCGTGCCGTATCCGCCACGCTCTCGCCCTTGGCAGCGGAAGAGCTGTTGGCTTCGGAGAAGCCCAGCACACTGCCGCCCAACTCCAGCATCGCCGCCTCAAAGCTCAGGCGCGTACGGGTGGAGGGCTCAAAAAACAGCGTTGCCAGCTTTTTGCCGTCACAGGCGTGTGCATATGCTTCGGGGCGCTCGATGATATCCTCCGCCACGCGGATGAGGTCGTCCAGCTCCTCCAAAGACAGTTCCGCAATATCAATCAGACTACGCATAGGGCAGCCGCCTTTCCTTGTTTATTCCTTCGCGCCGTTGATCGCCAGGTAAGCCTTGATGCGCTCCACGTTCTCGCGATTGCTTTCGTCTTCCTCCAGATATTCGATGATGTCATACACGTCCACCACCGAGTATACCGGGAAACCGTATTCCTCGCCGACTTCGGCCATCGCCGATTTGTCGGTCTTGCCCTTCTCTTTGCGGTCAACCATCACGAACACAGCCGCAACCTTGACGCCCTCGAGCGGCGAAAGAATCGCCATGCTCTCGCGAATCGCGGTACCGGCGGTAATAACGTCTTCCACGATGACCACTTCCTGGCCCGCCTGCGGCTTGTAGCCGACAAACACACCACCCTCGCCGTGGTCCTTTTCTTCCTTGCGGTTGAAGAAGAACGGCACGTCGAGGCCCTCTTTGGACAGCGCCACAGCTACCGACACGGCAATCGGAATGCCCTTGTAAGCCGGGCCGTACAGCACCGTCTGCTTCTTGCCGATTTTCTCAAAATACGCTTTGGCGTAGAACTCGCCCAGCTTGGAAATCTGGTCGCCGGTCTTGATGTCACCTGCGTTGATGAAGTACGGAATCTTTCTGCCGCTCTTCGCCGTAAAATCGCCGAATTTCAGCACGCCGGCGCCTTCCAGGAACTGAATAAACTCTCTTTTGTAGCTTTCCATATCCGTTTCTCCTTTATCAATCCACAAATTCGCGCACGCAACGCTCGTATGCCGCAACCGGATCCTCTGCCGCCGTGATGGGACGACCCACCACGATGTAGTCGGAGCCGATTTCTTTCGCCTGAGCTGGGGTCATCACGCGCTTCTGGTCGCCCACTTCGCCGTCGGCAAAACGCACGCCGGGGGTCACCGTCATAAAGCCTGCACCGCAGGTTTCGTGCACCTTGCCTGCCTCCAGCGGCGAGCAAACCACGCCGTCGAGACCCGCTTTTTTCGCGTTGGCGGCATAGTGCATAACCACCTTGTCAATCGGCTCGCGAATCCACAAATCGTTTTCCATACGCTCCTGGTCGGTGGAGGTCAGCTGCGTCACCGCAATCAGCAACGGACGCGTGCCGTCCGGACGGGTCAGGCCCTCCAGCGCCGCTTCCATCATACTAATCGTGCCGGCGGCATGCAGGTTGGTCATATCCACATCCAGGCCCGACAGCACCGCCATCGACTTCTTGACGGTGTTCGGGATGTCGTGCAGCTTCAAATCCAAAAAGATTTTGTGACCGCGCTTTTTAATCTCGCGGACAATCTGCGGACCTTCGGCATAGAACAGCTCCATACCGATTTTGACAAACGGCTTTCTGCCGGTGAACTTGTCCAGAAAACTGAAAACCTGCTCGGCGCTTGCAAAATCGCAAGCGATAATAACGTCCTTGCCCATTATTTAGCCCCTCCTATAATGTCGTCCAGACGGTCGATGCGATACCGCTCCATCACCGCCGGCAATTCTTCGATGATACGCTTGCAGGCAAACGGATCCACCAGATTGGCGGCACCGACCTGCACGGCGCAAGCGCCTGCCATCATCATTTCGATGACATCCTCGGCACTGCTGACACCGCCCATACCCACCACGGGAATGTTCACGGCGTTCGCGACCTGATACACCATCCGCACCGCCACCGGGAAGATGGCACTGCCGGAAAAGCCGCCCATCTTGTTGGCAATCACGGGGCGACGAGTGCGCAGGTCAATGCGCATGCCGAGCAGCGTGTTAATCAGGCTGATACCGTCGGCACCTGCCGCCTCGCACGCCTTGGCAATCGACACGATGTCGGTCACGTTGGGCGACAGCTTGATGATAACCGGTTTTTTAGTGGCGCGCTTCACCGCCGCCGTCACTTCGGCAGCCGCTTCCGGCGAAGTGCCGAAGCTCATACCGCCGCCGTGGACGTTGGGGCAGCTGACGTTAACTTCCAGCCAGCCCACCTGCGGACACTGGTCCAGAAGGTAGCACGTCTCGATATACTCGGCGATGGAAAAACCGCTGATATTCGCCATAACCGGCTTGTCGAAGCAGGTCGCCAGCTTCGGCAACTCTTCGCTGATGACTTTCTGCACACCGGGGTTCTGCAGACCCACCGCGTTAATCATACCGGCGGTGCACTCCGCGATGCGGGGCGTCGGGTTGCCGAAACGCGGCTCCAGCGTCGTTCCCTTGAACGAGAACGTGCCCAGCATATTGATATCATACAGCGCCGCAAATTCGTAGCCGTAGCCGAACGTACCGCTGGCAGGAATCACGGGGTTATCCAGACGGATACCGCACAGAGTTGTACTCAAGTCTCCCACAGGATATCCTCCTTTCGCAGCACAGGGCCTTCCTTACAAATGCGTTTGTTGCCGGTAATGGTCTTGCAGGAGCAACCCATACACGCGCCGAAACCACAGCCCATCCGCTCCTCAAAGCTGAACTGACCGCTCGTTTCGGTTTTGGCATATACCGCTTTGAGCATCGGCTCGGGGCCGCAGGTGTAGAAGTAGCTATAGCCGGGAGCCATCGCATCCGTCACAAAGCCCTTCACGCCATACGAACCGTCCGCCGTTGCCACAGTGACCTCCGCGCCCAGTGCGCGGAACTCTTCTTCATAAAACACTTCGGCTTTGGTGTTGAAACCCAGCACCACCGAAACCTGCCGACCCTCGGCAATGAGCTGCTTCGCCAGCATATACAGCGGCGGCACACCGACACCGCCACCGAGCAGCAGCGGATGCTCCCCTGCCACGTCGGTGTTGTAGCCGTTACCCAGACCGGTCAGCACGTCGAGCGTCTCGCCGACAGTCATACCGCTCATCTGGCGAGTGCCCTTACCCACCACCTTGTACACGATGGTCAGCACATCACCCTCGCAGTCACACACCGAAATGGGGCGGCGCAAAAACAGCCCCTCCAGACGAATGTTGACAAACTGACCGGGTGCCAGAATCTCGGAGGTATCGCCCTGCAGACGCATACGCCACACCGTTTCGGTGAGCTGCGTGTGCTCCACAATGGTAAATATACCCTGTTTCATACTCTGTCTCCTTATGCGTCAATTGTCGAGATGGTCAGCGTAGTCTCTTCCAGAACGTCCAGCAGCACCTTGACGGTATCCAGTGCCGTAAAGATGGTGACGTTGTTGTCGGTCGCGTGACGACGAATCTGATAGCCGTCGCTCGCCTGACCTGCCGAACCGATGTCGCGGGTGTTGATGACATAGGCGATGTGGCCCTGGCGCAGTGCCTCGGGGATTTCATCGCTGCTTTCGCCAATCTTGCGCAGCACGTGCGTGCGGATGCCGTTCTGCTTGAGGAAGTTCGCCGTGCCCTCGGTCGCCTGAATGTTGAAGCCGAGGTTGTAGAAGCGGCGAATCAGCGGCAGCGCTTCTTCCTTGTCCTTGTCGGCGATGGTAGCAAACACCGTGCCGTAATTCTGCAGATGCATACCCGAAGCCTGCAGCGCCTTGTACAGTGCGCGGTTGAGTTTGTCGTCGTAACCAATGGCTTCACCGGTAGACTTCATTTCGGGCGAGAGATACGCGTCCAGACCGCGAATCTTGCTGAACGAGAACACCGGCACCTTGACATACCAGCGATCCTTCTCTTCGGGATAGATATCGAAAATACCCAGCTCTTTCAGGCTCTTGCCCAAAATCACTTCGGTGGCGATATCCGCCAGGCTGTAGCCGGTCGCCTTGGACAAGAACGGCACCGTACGGGACGAACGCGGGTTAACCTCAATGATATAGACATCTTCCTTCTCGTCCACGATGAACTGGATGTTGTACAAACCGACAATGCCGATGCCCAGGCCCAGCTTCTTGGCATACTGCAGCAGAATGCCCTTCACGCGGTCGGAAATGCTGAACGCGGGATAGACGCTGATGGAGTCACCGCTGTGAATGCCGGTGCGCTCGACCAGTTCCATAATACCCGGCACAAACACGTTGCGGCCGTCGCAGATAGCGTCGATTTCCACTTCCTTGCCCTGGATGTATTTGTCAACCAGAACCGGCTTGTCCTCGTCGATTTCCACGGCGGTCTTGAGGTACTGGCGCAGCTGCTCTTCGTTGGCAACAATCTGCATGGCACGACCGCCCAGAACGAAGCTGGGACGCACCAGCACAGGATAGCCAATCTCCGCCGCGGCGGCGATGCCGTCCTCAATGCGGGTAACGGCACGACCCTTCGGCTGGGGAATATCCAGCTCTTCCAAAATCTTCTCGAAACGATCGCGGTTTTCCGCACGATCGATGGCTTCGCAATCGGTACCGATGATGCGCACACCGCGCTTCATCAGCGGCTCCGCAAGGTTGATGGCCGTCTGGCCGCCCAGCGAAGCGATAACGCCCTCGGGCTGCTCAAACTCCACGATGTTCATCACATCTTCGGGAGTCAGCGGCTCGAAGTACAGCTTGTCCGCCGTCGTGTAGTCGGTGGACACCGTTTCGGGGTTGTTGTTGATGATAATCGCCTCATAGCCCGCTTTCTTGATGGTGGTTACGGCATGCACGGTGGAATAGTCGAATTCCACGCCCTGACCGATACGAATCGGGCCTGCACCCAGCACCACAATCTTTTTGCGGTCGGTGAGCTTGGAGGCGTTCTCGCCGCTGTAGGACGAGTAGAAGTACGGGATATACGCGTTCGTGTGGCAGGTGTCCACCATACGATACACCGGGAACAGCTTGTGCTGACGGCGGAACTCGTAAACCTCGATTTCGCTCATACGCCACAGCGTTGCGATGAACTTGTCGCCGAAGCCCATCTGCTTGGCGCGGCGCAGCACCTCCACGTCGCCGGGGTTGGCGCACAGCTCGATTTCCATATCCACAATCTTCTTGATGGACTCAAGGAAGAAGGGGGTAATCTTGGTCAGCTCGTGCAGGCTCTCCAGGCTCTCCTTGCGGCGCACCAGTTCGGTGACGGCAAAGATGTTGTCATCGTGGAACTCCAGCAGATAATCGCGCAGCTCCTGATCGCCGAAGCAATCAAACTTGGGCAGGTGGAAGTGGCACGCGCCGATTTCCAGCGAACGCACCGACTTGAGCAAGCACTCTTCCAGATTGGAACCGATACCCATCACTTCGCCGGTCGCCTTCATCTGCGTGCCCAGCGTGTTGGGAGCGGTGGCAAACTTATCGAACGGGAAACGCGGCAGCTTCGCCACAACGTAGTCCAGACGCGGCTCGAATGCGGCGGTGGTGTTGGCGATAGCAATATCCTCCAGCGCCATACCCACAGCAATCTTGGCGGTCACGCGGGCGATGGGATAACCGCTCGCCTTGGATGCCAGAGCCGAGGAACGCGACACGCGCGGGTTGACTTCGATGAGATAGTATTCGCTGGTTTCGGGATGCAGAGCAAACTGCACGTTGCAACCACCCTCGATTTTCAGCTCACGGATGATTTTGATAGCGCTGTCGTTGAGCATCTTCAGGTCGTGGTCGTTGAGCGTCATAATCGGCGCCACCACGAGAGAGTCACCGGTATGCACACCGACAGGGTCGATGTTTTCCATACCGCAGATGGTGATAGCGTGGTCATTGGAGTCACGCATAACCTCGAATTCGATTTCCTTGTAGCCCTTGACGCTCTTTTCGATGAGCACCTGATGCACGGGCGACAGCTTAAACGCATTCAGACCGACTTCGCGCAGCTCCTCGCGATTGTAAGCAAAACCGCCGCCGGTGCCGCCCAGCGTAAACGCGGGACGCAGCACGACGGGATAGCCGATGCGCTCTGCCGCGGCTTCGGCTTCTTCGATGCTGTAGGTAATTTCGGAGGGGATGGTCGGCTCACCGATCGACTGGCACAGCTCCTTGAACAGCTCGCGGTCCTCCGCGCGCTCGATACTCTCGCTGCTGGTGCCGAGCAGTTCGACACCGCACTCTTTCAGAATGCCCTTCTTCTCCAGCTGCATGGCAAGGTTCAGACCCGTCTGACCGCCGATGCCGGGAACGATGGCGTCCGGACGCTCATAGCGCAGAATCTTGGCGATATACTCCAGCGTCAGCGGCTCCATATACACCTTGTCCGCCACGGTGGTATCCGTCATAATGGTGGCAGGGTTGGAGTTGCACAGCACCACCTCGTAACCCTCTTCTCTCAGGGCGAGGCAGGCCTGCGTGCCGGCGTAGTCAAACTCCGCCGCCTGACCGATAACGATCGGGCCGGAGCCGATGATAAGAATCTTGTGAATGTCTGTACGTTTTGCCATAATGCTTCCTCCTTATCGATACACCGGCTGACCGTTTCTTACGGTCAATACACACCGGCCATACAATTCCTTGCCTTCAAACGGTGTCGCTTTGCCACAGGACAAGAACTCCTGCGGATCCACCTTGTAAGACGCTTCCATATCCCACACGGAAAACGCGTTGTCGTATCCGATGCCGAACCGCTCTCGCGGACGAATCGCCAGCAGTTCGACCAACCTCTCCTCTGACAGGATGCCCGGCTTTACCAGCTCCGTATACATCACCGCCAGCGCGGTTTCCAGTCCGACAATGCCGAACGCGCTTTTTTCCAGTCCTTTGGATTTCTCTTCGGCAGAGTGCGGCGCGTGGTCGGTGGCAATCATATCGATTGTGCCGTCCAGCACACCGTCAATCAGCGCCTGCCGGTCGGCTGCGGCGCGAAGCGGCGGGTTCATCTTGAACCGCCCCTCTTCCTGCAAATCGCTGTCATCCATCACCAGATAATGCGGTGCGGTTTCGCAGGTAACGTCCAGCCCCTCGGCCTTGGCTTTGCGGATTAACTCCACGCTTTCCTTGGCGGAGATGTGGCAGACGTGGTAGGCACATCCCGTCTCTCGCACCAAGTCGAGGTCGCGGGCAATCTGCCGCCACTCGCTTTCACTGCAGATACCGCGGTGACCGTGTGCCGCCGCGTATTCGCCGTCGTGAATGTAGCCGCCGTTCAGCAAGCTGTTGACCTCGCAGTGAGCGACAATCATCTTGCCGAGCGCTTTGGCGCGCTTCATGGCTTCACGCATCATCTCATCGCTTTGCACGCCGCGTCCATCATCCGAAAACGCAATCGCGTCCGGCGCTAACTCTTCCAGCGCCGCCAGCGCTTCGCCCCTCTGTCCCACCGTGATGGCACCGTAGGGATACACACCGATGGTCGCGGTTTCGCGGATGCGGTCAAGTTGCTCTCTCAAATGCTCCGCACTGTCGGGTACGGGGTTTAAGTTCGGCATGGTACACACCGCGGTGTAACCGCCGTGCGCCGCCGCTCGAGAACCCGAAGCGATGGTCTCTTTATAACAAAAACCCGGCTCACGAAAATGCACATGCACATCGCAAAAGCCGGGAAAAACAGTATATCGAGAATCGTTAAAACGCGAAAATTCCGGAATGGAAAAACACTCCGACACCCATTGCGGAAGCAACGGCAATGCCGCAGTGCCGACCACGCGTGCCTTGAGCTGTTCTGCCATGGTTGTTTCTCCTTCCTGTAAAAAAGCGCCTTGCCGAAAGTGCGGCAAGGCGGATATAACACAGCAAATCGGCGCAGTACTCCTGCACCAACCGATTTTATTCCGCAATCTTGCCGATCTCTCTGTATCGCACTTAAAGATTTATTTCTAAAGGATTATACCACACCGCACGTCGTATGTCAACGCACAAAACTGTCTTTTTTGTAAAATTCCCTCTTGTCTTTTTCGTCGGTTATCGAGTACAATAGAGTCAAGGTAATGAGGGGGTGCTTCGGTGGATACGGCCTACTTCGTCTATATTCTGCGCTGTGCGGACGGCACGCTGTATACCGGCTTTACCACCGACTGGAAACGGCGGTTTTCCGAACATTGCGGCAGCCCCCGCGGCGCCAAATACACGGTTGCACACCCCCCTGTCAGCATCGAGGGCGTGTGGCAAGCGAGCGACCGCTCGTCCGCCATGCGACTGGAATACCGCATTAAAAAATCGCTTTCCCGCTCGCAAAAGGAACAACTCATCCAATCCCCCGAGCTGCTGGAGTCTTTGTTGGGACATCTGCTGGACTGCAGCTGCTATCATCTTGTATCGGAGGTCTCTGTATGAAAACAACTACCCTGCGCGAATGGCTCCGCATCCTCAAATTTACGCTGGTCTCGGTCAGTGCCGCCATCATCCAAATCGGCACCTTCGCCCTGATGAACGAGCTGTTGCGTTGGCCGTATTGGCCCTGCTACGTCATCTCGCTGGTGCTGTCGGTGGTGTGGAATCTCACCGTCAACCGCAAGGTCACGTTCCACTCGCAAACGAACTACACCATCGCCCTGCTCAAGGTGCTGGCCTTTTACGCCGTTTTCACCCCGCTCTCCACACTCCTCGGCAACTGGCTGGTGGAAACCATCGGCTGGAACGAGTATGTGGTCACGGTGCTGAATATGGTGCTGAATTTCATCACCGAATTCCTCTTTCAGCGGTATTTCGTGTTCCGCGGCAGTCTCGACACCGACAAAAAATAAACGGTTGCAAAACAAAAAGCAGCAAGGAGATTCCTTGCTGCTTTTTCTTATTTTACAACAATCTCGACCGCATCCCACGCGCCGACAGCCTCCACCATCACGGTGTTGCGCTTTTTCGCGGCGTCATAGGAAATCTGTGCCGCGTGCGAAGCCGAAACAAGCGTCAGCTCGTCGGTCGCTTCCAGCTCGATACGGTAGGTGCGCTGCTCGGGCATACCGTCGTACGCCTTGCCCTGCGGCGTCATCGACACCGTCACTGTACCCTCATCGTCACGGCGGTAGCACAGGTCGGTAATCACGCCCTCGCCCTCCATATACCGCTCGGAAATACCGTCATCCTCAAACAAGCGGAAATGGTTTTCGCACGCTGTCGAGGACGGATATGCCTTGACAATCAGTGTTTCGGACACGCGTGCCGTCATCCGCCGCTCATACGGCTGCATCGGCACCGGCATACCCGCTTTGATATACATCGGGAACGTCTCCAGCGGACAGCGCTCGGTCAGACAGTCGCTCGCAGCCTTTTCACCGGTAAAGAAGTTGTAGTACTCCCCACCCACAAGGCGCACCTGGCGCTCGCCGTGGCGGTCTTCACCGACGCCCGGCGCACAAATCGGCGCACACAAGAACGCATCGCCGAAGAAGTATTCCTCCGGGCAGGCGTAGGCGAATTCCCAATTCGGATAGTCGTAGTACAGCGGGCGAATCAGCGGTCGGCACTGCTCGTAGCTTTGATACGCCGTAGAATAGATATACGGCATCAGCTGCGAACGCAGATGGAACATATCACGAATGGCGTTGCATTCGCGCTCGCCCCATTTCCACGGGCGGCGATCCATCTCGTCACCGGTGGAATGCAGGCGCAGTGCCGCCGTTGTCATGGAAAACTGTACCCAACGCACATACAGCTCGGGGTCGCGCTCGCCGCAGAAGCCGCCCGTGTCGTGCGCCCAATAGAAGCAGCCTGCATTGGCCGCCGTGGACGTAAACCAGATTTCATACCGCAGCGCATCCCACGTCGCGTGGATGTCGCCGGAAAAATACAGCGGATGCTTGTGGTCGCCGATACCGCCCCAGCGGCTGTACGACACACCGCGCTTTCCGCCGCGACGGCTGTTGTGGTAATACAGATAATTCAGCCACGGCAGATGGAGCAGATTTTTCATGCCCGAGACGGTGGGATAAATGGAATCTTGCTGCCAATCCAGCCACCAGAAATCCACGCCCTGATCCTCAATCGGCTGCAAGCCTTGCTCGAAGAAAGCGGTCATATACGCTTTGTCACCTGCGGAGAACGGCAGGTTAATCCCCGCTTTGGGGTCATAACCCAAGGCGGTCATAAAGTTATCGTAGCAATCCTCGCATTCGCGGATACCGTCTGCAGGATGGTCGTTGAGCGTTACCAGAACATCCCGCTTCTTCATTTCGCCAAGCAGTGCATCGGGGTCGGGAATCAGGTCGGTACACCAAGAGTATCCCGTCCAGTTCAAATCGCCGCCACCCCAACCGTGACCCGTTTTGGCCTTGTGCGGGTCGTCGGGCTTGTCGACAAAGCGCCATTTGCTCCAGTGCCAATCCATATCCATAACCAGGATATCCAGCGGAAAATCGTGCTTGTCGTATTCGTCCACAATGCTCACAAAATCATCCGCCGTGTACGGATGCCAACGGGAATACCACGAACCGAACGCGCTGCGTCGCGGCATCGGCATTTTGCCCGATACCATCGACAACTGGCGCAGTGCCAGTGCGTAATTACGTCCGTAAGAGAAGAGATACCAGTCGGTGCGATGCGCATCGTCGCGGTCGGCAATCCAGCCGTCTTTCAGAATCGGGCGCGCCGAATCGTCCACCAGATACCAACCGTCGCGCGAGAGCATACCGTCCTTCACCGGTGCCGAACCGGGAATGCCGTCCAACGTGGAACGCGTGCCGCCCAGGTTGCCCTTGTTCTCTTTTCCGGCAAACCACACATCCCACAGCGCACCGTTCTCCAGAATTTCGGCACGCAAGGTTTCGGGGGTGAATCCCTCCGCCTGATCGTACGCGTAGGACAGCACCATCCGCGCAGTACGTATCGTCAGCACGCCATCCGCATCCTCAGCCGAAAACGGCGTGCCATCGTTGTCGTGACAAATCGCGAATAGGGTCTTTTCATCCACAAAGCGGCCGTCCTCCGCATATTCCATACGGATAACGCCCTCGCTGATTACCGTAAATCGTGCATTGCCACGGATAAGGATATGCTCGCTCATAAAACGCCCTCCTTATACTTCTCGGTCAAAAAAGCCCTCCAGCGCTACCGGACTTTTTCCGACGGCAGGAATCTCGCCAAGCAGTGCTTTGACAAAGGCGCGCTGGGAGCTTGCCGTGTCGGAATACATATTGATATACGTTGCCGCAAAGGGATAATCGTACAGCTTATACGGGTCGCCGAACGAGGTGAACACCAGGTTCGGATGCTGCATCAGGTAGCCGCGCCACAGCGCCATCACCTGATCCCAGCCGATACGCAGCGTGCCGCCGGTATAGTTGCCGGAATCCATCTTCAGATTCATCAGCACCAAGTCGTACTTCTCCACGGCGTCTTTGACGTCGTAGTGTTTCGGGTTAATCAGCGTGGTAACTTCCATACCACGCGCCGTCAGTTCCTCTTCCACGGTGGTCATACCGTGATACTCCGGACGCTCCGGCTCCGCCAGCTTGATAACAACCTGCAGGACTTTAGAACCTGCTTTAAGCTCTTTCTGCGGGAAAAGGCCCTGCGCGTTGCGCACCACCGTGACGCTGCGCTCTGCCAACTCGCGGCTGAGCTCCACAATGTCCTCGGTTACTCCCTCGGCAAGTTTCTTCTGAATCTGCTCTTCTTCCCCGAACAAGCCCACCTTGTTCTTCATACGCCAGATACGGAGAACCGCATCCTTCAGGCGCTCCAGCGGCAGTTCGCCGTTTTGCACCGCTTCTTTGATATACTTGAAATCGGTGGGCAGGGCGAACAGAATCATATCGCCGCCTGCCTTAAGGTACTCGACCGCCAGCTTTTCCGCTTTGACCATCGCGCACGCGCCGACCATACTCATAGCATCCGACACGATGCAGCCCTCGAAGCCGAGCTTACCTTTGAGCAGACCCGTCATCAGGTTTTTGCTGAGGGTTGCCGGCGGATAGCCGAGGATGTCGTCAATCTTCTCGTCAAACGCGGGCAGCGCAATGTGCGCAACCATAATCGACATCACGCCGGCATCGATGACCGCTTTGTACACACGGCCATAGGTGTCCATCCACTCTTCCTTCGACATGGAGTTGACCGAGGTCAGGAAGTGCTGGTTGCGCTCGTCCACACCGTCACCGGGGAAGTGCTTGCAGCACGCCGCCATCAGGCCGTCCTGCTGGAAGCCCTTGACCGCCGCCACGCCATTGCGCAGAACGGTGTCGGTGTCGTCCGCAATCGCGCGCGTGTTCACAAGGCAGTTGCGGAAATTGAAGTTGATATCCACCACGGGCGACAACGCCAGATGGCGCATATGCTTACGGGAAATCTGCGCCGTGGCGTAGTGCGCACGCTGCAGCAAATCGGGATCATCCACAGCACCCCACGCCATCGGACGGGGCAGGAACTCCTCGTTCGGGACACAGCAACCCGGACCGTGTTCCACATCTACCACGTACATCGCCGGCGTTTTGCAATACTGCTTCTGCCACGTGCGGATTTTTTCGCAGAACTCATAGCTGCCCGTGCCATAATACACGCTGCCAGGCAACGTCTCGCGAATGACCTGCTCAATCCACTCCGGCTTATGGCGGCGCTCGTTAAACTCATAGTTGAGAACCTGACCCACCAGTTCGTCCAGCGACAGAGCCTCAACGCCTTCCAAAAGCTGCTTTTCCGTCAACATAGATAATCCCTCCATTGATACGATTCTATACTCGTATAGTACCAAATTCAAACAGACAGTACAAGACATTTTGAACTGTTTTTTCGGACAGATATTGCTGCGTTCAAAAAAAGCGGCACAACCGCAGTGGTTGTGCCGCTTTTTGGTTAGGACAAGAATTTGACGACCTGCTCGACGTAATCAAACGTGCCGTCGGGGTTGGCTTTGACAGAGCCGTTGCAATGGCCGCCGGGCAGCTGCACCATTTGGACATCGGCATCCGGCACCAACCGCTTGAGGGTAAAATACAAGAGATTGTTCTGCTCGGTACGACCCGGCATATCGTTCTCGTAGTGCAAAAGCAGCAGGCGCGAGAACTTCGTGTCGGGGGTGATGTGGTAAATCGGAGACGCCTCGTCGATGCGCTCCAGACGGCTGTCCAGGCCACGCTCGCGCAGCACGTTGAAATGCGTCGTCTGCTGAGCGCTGTCGATGATAAAACCGTCAATCGTGTTGCGATCCACACCCACGTTGCGCAGGTAGTGAGGGTTCATACACAGCATCATCGTGATGTACGCGCCGGCGGACTGACCCGACAGGTAAAACCGCTTCATCTTGCCGTACTCGCCAATGTGCTTTTGCACCCACGCAGCCGCAGCAGCGGCGTCGAGGATGAACTCGGGATAGCGGGCCGACGGATACATACGGTACTCGACCGACACCAGTGCCACACCCTTTTCAGCCAGCGCGTGGACGAAACGCTCAGCACCCAGACGGCTGTCGCTTTCCAAACCGCCACCATGGTACCAAACCACCACATCGAACTCCTCCTGCTCGGGGAGATAGATGTTGAGCTTTTGCATTTCGCAAGGGCCGTAAGCAATATCGCGGAATACTCTCACACTTACCACTCCTTCATCGCAAACTTCACGATGTTTTCCTTCTTGCCGGAGTTTTTGTTAACAAAGAACTGCAGCATATCCTGCTCGCCGAACACCGAAGCGCGGCTGTCGGGACAGAGAATGAACTCCGGGTGCTCGACCTGACCGTGCACCTCCGTGATGCCGGCGGGGACGTACTCTTTCTTGCCCGGCAGGGTGGCGGAGAAATAACGGAAGCCGGATGCGCCATAGCCGCACACGTTCAGTGTGACCGCCGTCGGCACCTTGTCCGCAGGAATTTCAAAGCTGCGGTCATACTTGACCACGCGCTCGTACAGTGCCTTGAACGTGCCGCAGGCCGCCTCATAGGTAGAGCCGTCGGCGTAATGCACCGTAATCTTCGTCGTGCAGGAGGAGGTGAACTCCGACAAATCGAAGCGCACCACCAGACGACCGATGTCGGCGTTCGTCGCCTTAGCAGCCGTCTCAACCAGCCACTCGGCGGAAGCCGCCATCACATTCAGCGTGTTTTCAATCTTCGGGGAAGCCAAACCCGGACGGCAACGCTTCCACAGACCCAGACATTCCTCGCGCAGTGCGGCAACCTCTTCACGGCACTTCGCCGCCGCGGCACGGATGTGCTCAATTGCCACACCGCCGTCGCCTGCACGATATTCGTGCAGGTCGTAGCCCGTGCGCCACAGGTTAAAGCGCGCTTTAACATAGCGGAGTTTCACGAGGTACGCATCCAGCACGTCGCGATCGCCCGTCGCCTTGCTGAGCGTCTCTTCCACCAGCGGAAGCATCGACATCGTCAGGTGGGCATCTTCCCACGGCACGCTGTAAGACGTCTTTTCATTCGGGATGCCCGGGCATTCCATCAAAATAGCGGAAATCGCCGTTGCCAGCGCTTTCGCACCCTCTTCGGTATCGGCATACTTCGAGGTCGCCTTTACCAGCGTGTCGTAGCCGACAGGCTCGCCGTCGTTCCACAGCATACCGGCATACGTCACCATCGGATACAGAATCGGAATCTGGCGATAGTCGCTCATCTCCCACACCGTCATCAGCATACCCATCGGGTTGCACTTTGCAGCATAGGTGGTCAGCGTATCCATCGAAGAGTCACGCCAGCCCAAGCTCGCCAGATAGCGGAAGCCGAGGCGCTCGTAGTGAGAGAAGTAGTCATAGCTGTTGCTGGTGTTGAAGCGCGCAACAGGATAACGGTCGGTGTACTGGTAGAACCACGCGCACAGAATGATATCACGCGGCAGCATTTCCAGCAAACGAGGCTGCTGCTCGGTCATATCGTCCCAAATCATAACCTCTTTGCCGAGGCCCTTGACCACATCATAGAAATACTTGACCGCGCCGTAGAACAAATCGGCAATCGGCGTGTCTTTGCACAGCTCGCAGAAGCCCATCTCGTGGATTTCGTCAAAGCCGAGGTGGAAGTACTTCGAGGGGAACAACTCCGCCACTTCGGTGATGTAGTTTTTGAAAAACTCCTTGGTTTCGGGCAGGTTGGGGCAGGTGTCCATATGACGGGTCGCGCCCGCCTTGGCAAACATACCGGGGATGCCGCCGCGCAGCTCAGCCAAATGCTTCAGCTCGGGCTTTTCGAGGAAGCGCTCGGTGTGACCGATGGGCGATACCACAGGAATCAGTTCCAGACCCAGCTTTTCGCCATACGCCACCATCTGGCGCACCTGCTCGGGAGAATAACTCTCTTCGTCGGGAGCATACGGATAGGTCTTGGTCTTCACGCGGTCTTCCAGATACATCAAAATGGCGTTCATACCCGCCTCGGCGGCAACGTCCATATAGCGGCAGACGGTTTCCACCGTTTCAATCTGGCGCGCCAGATCGATCTGCACAACACGCATATCAAACTTCGGCATTTGTGTTTCCTCCCTTATTTGTTCCAGATGCGGACCCAGTCCACTTCCATCGGCCAGTTGAAGTTGCAGCCGAGGATGATGACCTCTTCTTCCTCATCCATCACGGAATGAGCGCCCACCCAGGTGCGCTCCTTCGCCCACGGATTGCTGTCCTCAAAACGCGGCAGCGGCGTGGGGTCGTCACGGTAATAATATTCCGGCAGCGCATCCGCCGAATACCGTGCGGAGTGCATCAGCTTGCCGTCCAGATACCACGACACGTGACCGGGCTCCCACAGTGCTGCATAGGTGTGCCACTCGTTATCCAGCCAGCGCGTCTCGTTGTGACCGAGCGCATTAGCAAAGTTCGTGCCTGCTTTTTGCACCACGCGACCATCCTCGCGGAATGTGCCGGGGCGATGATGGTGGTGCAGTGTGCCGGTGTAGAACATATCCTCTTCGTTCTTATCGTTCTTCGCCATATTGATTTCCAAAATATCCAGCTCGCCGCAATCCTTCCACGCCAGCGCACTGTTGCTGACAAAATCGCGCTTGCCGATGCCCCAGAACGCGGGAACGCCGTCGTACTCGCCAACAGGCTTATCGGCGCGGATGCGCGCTTCGGCATAGCCGTAGTGCATCACAAAGCCGGTGTCACCCTTCTTACTGTACGAGCCCAGACCAATTGCAGACGCGCACTTGATGGGTTTCATATACAGCACGGAGTCGCGCATCGGGCATTCCTCGGCAGTCAGCGTCGTACCGCCGTACGGACGGTCAGCATAAAAGCTGTAACCCGGCTTACCCTCACCGCTGAAATCAATAGCAGTTTCGGTTTCAAAATCCTCGGCAAAGACCAGGTTGGTCATACCCGCCGCAGCGGCTGCCTCCGGAATCGGTACGTTTTTAAAGCTCATTGGAAAGCCCTCCTTATTTGTTCCAGATGCGAACCCAATCCACATCCATCGGCCAGTTTTTGTTGCAACCGAGGAAGATAACCTCTTCTTCCTCATCCATCACGGAATGCGCACCGACCCATGTGCGGTCTGCGAATTCGGGATGGCTCGCCTCAAGCCGCGGCAGCGGCGTAGGGTCATCACGATAATAGAATTCCGGCAACGCATCCGCCGAATACCGTGCGGAATGCATCAGCTTGCCGTCCATATACCACGCAACGTGGCCCGGCTCCCATAAAGCGGCGTAGGTGTGCCACTCATCGTCAACATACGTCGTTTCGGCATAGCCTTGCGAGTTGACAGAGTTCGTACCGATTTGCTGCACCGCCGTGCCGTCTTCCTTCAGTTGGCCGGGGCGATGGTGATGGTGCAACGTACCGGTGTAGTACTTGTCATCCTCACCCTTGTCGTTTTTCTTGATGAAGATTTCCAGAATGTCCAGCTCGCCGCAATCTTTCCAATCCAGCGGATGGTCACTGATGAAATCACGCTTGCCGATGCCCCAGAACGCGGGGACACCGTCGTACTCACCGACAGGCATCTTCGCACGCACGCGTGCTTCGGCGTATCCATACTTCATCACAAAGCCGGTCTTGCCCTTTTTGCTGTAGGTGGACAGACCGATTGCCGAGGGACACACCAACGGTTCCATATGCAACACGGAATCGGCGGCGGTGAATTCCTCTTTGCTAAAGGTCGGATACCCGTACGGGCGGTCGGTGTACCAGTTGAAACCGGGTTTGCCCTCACCGCTCCAATCAATCGTATCCAGCGAATCAAAATCGTCGGCAAAGACCAGCTTGGTCATACCCGCCGCAGCGGCTGCCTCCGGAATCGGTACGTTTTTAAAACTCATCGAGGAAATCCTCCTTATTTGTTCCAGATGCGAACCCAGTCCACTTCCATCGGCCAGTTGTAGTTACAACCGAGGATGATGACCTCGTTTTCCTCATCCATAATGGAATGCGCGCCGGGCCACATAACCTCTTTCGCGTTCGGGTAGACCTCTTCCAACCTCTTGACGGGGGTCAGGTCGTCACGATAGAAGTAATCCGGAATGCCGTCGGCGGTGTAGCGTGCGGAATGCATCAGCTTGCCGTCCATATACCAGGCAATGTGACCGGGTTCCCACAAAGCGGCGTAGGTATGCCATTCGTCATCAATGAAATCGAACTGATCCTGATAACCGGTAGCCACAACCGAGCTGCTGGCGAACTGAGTCTTGTAGTGACCTTCCTCGGTGCGCTCGCCATTGCGGTAGTGATTATGCAACGTACCGGTGTAGATTTTCTTGTCCTTATCGGTATGCGGAATCACCATTTCCAAAATGTCCAGCTCACCACAGTGCGTCCACTTCTCGCCCATGAAGTCTTTAATGCCGATACCCCAAAACGCAGGAACGCCGTTGTATTCGCCGGTAGGCTGCTTCGCACGGATGCGCGCTTCGGCGTAGCCGTAGTGCATCAAAAAGCCGGTGCGACCTTTCTTGCTGTAGCTACCCAGACCGATAGCCGCCCCACATTTGATAGGCTTTAAGTACAGGACGGAATCCTGCATACGGCACTCTTCGGGCGTCAGCGTCGTGCCGCCGTACGGGCGGTCGGCATAAAAGCTGTAACCCGGCTTGCCCTCGCCGCTGAAGTCGATCGCAGTTTCGGTTTCGAAATCTTCGGCAAACACCAGTTTGGTCATACCCACCGCTTCGGCGGCGGCAGGAATCGGTACGTTTTTAAAGCTCATCGGAAATCCTCCTTATTTCTGCCAGACGCGAACCCAGTCCACATCGACAGGCCAGTCACGATGGCCGCTGATAAACAGCACCATCTCGTCGGTGTTCATAATGCTGTGTGCGCCGGGCCACGCAGGACGGCCATAGTTGGGATAAAACTCCTCAATCGGCGGCAGCGGAGTCGGATCGTCGCGATAGAAGTATTCCGGCAGTTTGTCTTCGGAATAACGCGCGGCATGCATCAGTTTATTATCCAGATACCACGCGACGTAGTTTTCATCCCACAGTGCGGCGTAGGTGTGCCACTCGTTGTCCAACACGTCGAACTGGTCACGATAGCCGGTGGCGTTGATGGTGTTGGTGCACAGCTTGGTCGGAGGACCCTCCAATCGGTTGTGGTCGTGCAGCGTGCCGGTGTAGATAACCGCATTGCCGATCTGGTGCGCGCGAACCGCTTCCAGAATATCCAGCTCGCCGATGTGATTCCACGGCTTGCCGGCGACATCCGCCACGCCCAGTCCCCAAAACGCAGGAATCTGGCCGTTCTTCACTTCGCCAAGTCCGGTCACCTCAAAGCGCATACGCGCCTCGGCGTAACCCTTGTTATACGTAAAACCCGTCTGGCCCTTGCGACTGTAGGTCGGCAGACCCACGGCAGCACCTGCTCGCTCGGGACGGATGGTGACGACGGAATCTTTGATTACCAGGTCTTCTTTGGTGAGCGTCGGGTTGGCGTACGGACGGTCGGCATACCAGTTGTAGCCCGGCTTGCCCTCGCCGCTCATATCGATGGTGTCGTACGAATCAAAGTCATCCGCAAACGCCAGTCGAGTCATACCGGCAGCCGCAGCCGCTTCCGGAATCGGTACGTTTTTGAAGCTCATCGGAATCCCTCCTTATTTCTGCCACACGCGAACCCAATCCACTTCCATAGGCCAGTTCTTGTTGCAGCCGAGAACCAGAATCTCTTCGGCAGTTTCCATCACGTGGTGCGCGCCCGGCCAGGTGGTGTGCGCGAGGTGCGGGTGCGTCGTTTCCTCGATACGCGGCAGCGGCTCGGTCTCGTCGCGGTGATAGTACTGCGGCAAATCCGTTGCATTGTAGCGCGCCGAGTGCATCATCTTGCCATCCAGGAACCACGCCATATAACCGGGCTCCCACAGTGCGGCGTAGGTATGCCACTGGTCGTCCATATACGTCCACTTGTCCTGATAACCGCAGTTGTTGACCCAGTTAGACGCGTAAATCGTCTTGTGGCGACCCTTCTCGTTGCGTTCGCCGGTACGATAATGCTCGTGCAGCGTGCCGGTGTAAATCATCTGGTCGTTGGGGCGACCGTTAGGAACCACCAGCTCCAAAATATCCAGCTCACCGCAGCGCTCCCACGGCTCGCCCATCATATCCTTTTTCTCCATGCCCCAGAACGCAGGCACACCGTTGAACTCGCCGGTGGGCAGATCGGCACGGATGCGTGCTTCGGCATAGCCATAGTGCATCAGGAAGCCGGTGCGACCTTTCTTGCTGTAGCTCACCAGACCAATCGCCGAACGGCAGGATTCGGGTTTGAAGTACAACACGGAATCCCGCATCTGGCACTCTTCGGGCGTCAGCGTGGACATCGAATACGGACGGTCGGCATAAAAACTATAGCCCGGTTTGCCCTCGCCGCTGAAGTCAATCGCGGTCTCGGTTTCGAAGTCTTCGGAAAACACCAGGTTGGTCATTCCGGCGGCTTTGGCTGCCTCGGGAATTACGATGTTTTTGTTCATAACAAGTTCCTCCTCTTTTTCCGTTTATTGGCTTTTCATAATAAAAAAAGCTGCGGTTGGTGCGATCGCACCGACCGCAGCACAAGGCGTAACAGGACGTTACCGTTTCAGTTTTCTCAACTGTTACCCTTTCTTGCCGCATTGCATTTCCGACGGGGAATCCCCCTCGGAAATTCAAACGAACGCCCCTCGCCGCGCTCCGTATGAAGCAGGCTTTGTGCAATCGTTTTGCTTGATTTTATTATAAACAGTCTTGCCGCATTTTGCAATAACCTTTTTGCAGTTTTTGACACTTTTTTGCCGCTCTCACCGCTTTTTTTGACAAGCAAAAGCGACCCGCCGAAGCGGGTCGCTTGAACGCTTTCTTATCGCTGCCAAACGCGAATCCAGTCAATCTCCAACGGGTTGTTCTTGGCGCCGTTGATGATGAGTGCCAGGAACTGCTCGTTCATATACTCGTACGGATTCGGAATCGGCTCGCCTCTTCTGAATTTGGCAGGCGGCTCGATGCGGCCGTTCTGGTAAATCTGCTGCACGGAGTGCACACCGTCCACCCAGCTGTCCACGATGCCGGTATCCCACAGGAAGGTCATCGTGTGCCATTCGCCGTCACCCAGCGCAGGAATGCCGCGATGGCCCGGCATGTTGCTGGCGCAGAACGAGCTACGATCGTGCATATTTTCGCGGACGGAGTGATGCAACGTGGTGGTATAGTAGTTGTAATCCCAGTACTCCATCCAGTCCATCTCAACCCACTCCAGCGCGGTGTCGTAAATCTTATCGGGCGGGAACGACCAGATAGCGGGGCCGCCGCAATCCGGCTCGGTGTACTTCATAAAGGCTCTGTCGTAGTGCGGAATGCGGATACGGAACTCCAGCACACCTTTGTTGAACGTAAAGCCCTGATGAGTACGCGGATTGATGGTAGACAGACCGTAGTTGTACAGGCTGTCGTGCTGCTCCAGATACAGTACGCTGTTCTCGACGCGGAAATCGTCCTTCGTCAGCGGAGCGGCACGGAACGGGCGGGTGGTATACCACTTGTAGCCGTAAGTGCCTTCGCCGTCAACATCGATGGTATCGATGGAATCGAAATCGTCCTCAAACACCAGATGGCGCATACCATAGCGCTCCGCAATCTCGGGAATCGGGATATTCTTCTTATTCATAACGCATCTTCCCCCTTACTTCTGCCACACACGAATCCAGTCGATTTCCAACGGATTGTTCTTCGCGCCGTTGATAATCAGCGGCAGGAACTGCGTGTTCATCGGCGTATACACGTCGGACAGTTTACACTCACCCTTGATGGTCGCCACCGGCTCGGGACCGGTTTCCGCACCGTAGTGCTGTACCACACTGGGCATACCGTCAAACCAGCTTGCCAGCACGCCTTCGTCCCACAGGAAGGTCAGCGTGTGCCACTCGGCATCCGTGATACAACCGACGCCACGACGGGTGGCGTTGTTGGCGATGAAGTTGTTGAACTGGTGCATATTCTCACGACGGCAGTGGTGCAGGGTGGTGGTGTAGTAGCCTTCGGGGAAACGGCCGTCATAGGTACCCCAGTACTCCATCCAGTCCATTTCCACCCATTCCAGCGCGGTGTCATGAATCTTGTCAATCGGGAACGACCAAATAGCCGGGCCACCGCAATCCGGCAGGCTGTACTTGGTTTTGTCCTCGTAGTAATGCGGTACGCGGAAACGGAACTCCAGCACGCCCTTGTTAAAGGAAAAGCCGTGGCGCAAACGCGGATTGTAGGTGCACAAACCGTAGTTGTACAGGCTGTCGTGCTGCTCCAGATAGAGAACGCTGTTTGCGATACGGAAGTCGTCCTTGGTCAGCGGCTTTGCGCGGAACGGGCGAGTGGTGTACCACTTAAATTCTTTGCCACCGGTGCCTTCCAGGTCGATGGTGTCGAGAGAATCAAAATCATCTTCAAACACGAGACGGGTCATACCGTACTCTCTGGCAATTGCCGGTGCTTCGATTTGCTTTGACATATCGTTTCCTCCTTTAGCTGTGCCGTGTTATTTCTGCCACACGCGAACCCAGTCCACTTCCATGGGCCAGTTCTTGTGACAACCCAGAACCAAAATCTGTTCCGAGGTTTCCATTACGTTGTGTGCGCCCGGCCAGGTACGCTCGGTCAGGTGCGGATACACCTCGCTGAGACGCTTAACCGGTTTGGGGTCGTCGCGGTAGTAGTATTCCGGAATGTCGGTTTCGTTGTGGCTCGCGGCATGCATCAGCTTGCCATCCAGATACCACGCGATGTATCCCGGTTTCCACAAAGCGGCATAGGTGTGCCATTCGCTGTCGAGGTAGTCGTACTGGTCCTGATAGCCTGTCGCGATCACCGTGCTGCTGGCGAACTGGCGCTGCTTGCGGATTTCCTTGCCCTCTTCGTCGAAAATGCGCTTGTGCTCGTGCAGCGTGCCGGTATAGATAACATCCTTGCCGGCAACCTTGCTGCGACCCTTTTCCTTGGGGTCAACCATTTCGAGGATATCGAGCTCGCCGCAGTTTTCCCAATACTCGCCCATCATATCCCGCTTATCCATCGACCAAAACGCCGGCCAACCATCGTACGGACCGACAGGAAGATCGGCACGGATGCGCGCTTCCACATACCCCTGCGTCATCAAAAAGCCGTTGCGGCCTTTTTTGCTGTAGGATACCAGACCCACGGCAGAGGGGCATTTTTCGGGAACCAAATACAGCACCGAGTCGCGCATCTGGCACTCCTCAGGCGTAAAGGTCGGCAGTGCGTACGGACGATCGGCATAAAAGCTGTAGCCCGGCTTGCCCTCGCCGCTGAAATCGATTGCGGTGTCGGTATCAAAATCCTCGTTGAATACCAAGCGGGTCATACCCTCCGCTTTGGCTGCCTCGGGGATGGATATGGTGTTGCTCATCCTGTTTCCTCCTTGCCATACTCGTTATCACCCTTATGATAACAAACCACGCCCTGCAAAAGAAATGGAAAATCGGGTAGATTTCTGCAAAAATCAGACACCCCTCACCGTTTTCTAACAAAAACAGACGGTCGATGAGTTCATCGACCGTCTGTGCTTTGTGGGTTAGTTTGCCTTACGACGCTTGCGGGTCGCCCACAGTGCCGCAGCACTCAGAGCGATGGCCGCCATCGCGAGAGGCAGAGCGCGGTTGTGCTCACCGGTATCCGGCGAATCGCCGTCTTCCTCCGGAGTGCCACCGTCTGCCACGATCAGCGCGTCAGCGAGCATCTTGTCGTAGCTCGGCTGACCCAGGCTTTCGAGAAGCTCGTTGATTTCAGCGCGGCGCTCCTCGGTGAGCTGCTTCCAGATCTCTTCGCCGTACAGCACGTTCTGGTAGTTCTCTTCGTCGACCTTGGTGATCGGATCGCCCCAATCATCGGTGCAGTAGTTGTACCAGAAGTCCTCAGCCGCCATATCCACGACGGTGCCTTCCTCTTCCTCTTCGCCGTCACCGCCGATGCCCGGGATGGAACCACCACCGGTACCGGTCCAGAC
>JAZODA010000044.1:0-1963 GCA_045596745.1 Acutalibacteraceae bacterium | reverse complement strand
AGCGGTCGCTTCGTCCGCCGCCGTGACAATCACCGCAGAGGCGATTTCGGGGATGTTCATCCAGGGCTGTGCCTGGAAGACGGAGAATTCCGCGATTTTGCCCGATTCGCGCAGGGCGTTTCCTTTGTCCATCAGCGACTTCAGCGGCTCGGAGGAGGTGGTATACGCGTGCGCAGGGGCAATAAACGGCACAGCCGCGCGCACGGTGACAAGGCTCTTGCCGTCCAACGCATCCGCCGCGAGTGATGCGGCACGCGCGCCGACACCGTAATGGTCAACATGGGGATAGGTCAGATAGCCGCAGGTGAAATCCGCCGCACGCACCATCCGTTCGGTGACATTGGCGTGCAGGTCGTAGGCGGCGGCAATCACCGCTGTCTCCCCCACCGCTTCGCGGAAGGCGGTCAGCATATCGCCGCACACATCGTCCGACACCTCCGACAAGGTCGCACCGTGCAGGCTGACCACCACGCCGTCCACCGCTCCTGCGGCAGACAGTGCGGCAAGGTTATACGCCATAAATTCCTCGATGATGGTATGCTCCGCCACGCCGCCGCTGCCCGCGCTCATCGCACGGCCGGGAATCACGGTGATACCGCGCTCGGTCAGCGTTTTGACGATGCCATCGATCGTATCGCCACCTTTGCCGCACAGCAGGTCATCTCCCTGGCAAAACGTGCGGTTGAAATCGCCGCGAACGGTAAACTGCGGATTAAACGAATTGGATTCCTGAACCAGTCCGCACACAAAAACGCGCTTTGACATACCCATCACCTCTTGATTTAGTACACGCTTTATTATAGCAGGTCGGCAGAAAAAGTCAAACGGTACCGCGCGATATTGTCTGTTGGAAAAGGCGGTATAACCGACGATAAACAGCCGCAGGTCGTTTAGACCTGCGGCTGTTGCTTTGCACAGATTATTTGATAACCTTGACTTTGGCGCCGTTGCCGATACCTGCGGCATTGGCATCGTCCGTGTCGATGTGCATCTCCAGACGGAACGCTTTGTTGACACGCACCTGCACGTCGTAGAAGGTGGTGCGGCGTTCGCCGTTCGCTTCCACCGTGACGTAGTCGCCGTCTTTCAGACCGAATGCCACGCCCTCTTCCTCGCTCATATGGATGTGGCGATTGGCGATGATGCAGCCCTCTTTCAGCGTGACAACGCCTTTCGGACCGACAATGGTAATCGGCGCAGAGCCGACGATGTCGCCGGATTCACGCACGGGAGGCTTTACCTTCAGCACAAAGGAGTCGGTGCGGGAAATTTCCACCTGCGACGCCTTACGCACCGGGCCGAGCACGCGCACATTTTCGATGGGGCGCAGCGACGGGCCGATGATGGTGAGCGTTTCCTTGCAGGCGAACTGACCCGGCTGGGACAAATCCTTGATGGGAGTCAGCTCGTAGCCTTCGCCGTACAGCGTGGCGAGATCGGCAGCGCTCAAGTGGATGTGACGGTTGGACACGCCCACCGGAACGGTGTTATCCGCCGCGCCCGTCGGGCCGACAGCCGCCATCACGCGACTGACTACTTCTTGAACCAGTTTTGCATCGTAAGCCATACCGAATGGCTCCTTTCATCAGATGATACGGAAGCTGTCTGCCATCACGCAGCGGCGCTGACGCGTGAAGCTGCGTGCCGAGGTGATACCCTCACCGGTGGGGCCGGCGATGGTGAAGGTCGCGTGACCCTCGCCGCCGAAGCCGATGCCCGCATAAGACGGGGCGTTCTTGACGAAGATGGTGGTCTCCACTTCGCGGGCGAAGCGGGACAGGTTGTCGATGTTCTTGGAGTGCATATGCGGCGTGTGGCGGTTGCCGTGCTCCGCTTTGACTGCCAGCTCGATCGCTTCGTCGATGTTGTCGACGCGGACGATGGGCAGAATCGGCATCATCAGCTCGTGCTGCACGAAGTCGTGCTCGAACGAGGTTTCGCAGATGATGCAGCGGATATCCTT
>JAZODA010000043.1:0-3064 GCA_045596745.1 Acutalibacteraceae bacterium | reverse complement strand
ACCCTTGATGGTGTGGTTCTGTCCGTCAAAGACACCACGGAAGTTTTTGTTGTTCTCGCCTGTTTCGCCGATGGGAGTCCATGGTCTGTTTTCCAGATCGATGTCAGCCACAAGCACCGCGCTTGCCGTTCTGTCCATGGTGTTTACATGGTTTGCAAACCAGAAGAGCTGACCTGCGTTACCGATTTCGTAGTAGCCGCTTTCGTTCAGCGTAGCGGGCTGATAGCAGCCGTTTTCGCAGAAGCCGTTTTCATATTTCACGGAGGAATCATGGTTAGTATTATCTACTTCGCCGTAGCTTGCGCCGCAGGTGTCGCAGACTGCCAGAGTGGTGCAGGTCGCCGTACCGCCAGTGTGTGCTTCATTATCCACTTCCACGTAATCGCAGACGGAGCAGACCTGATCGTGGGTGCCGTTACCGTTGTCGGTGTAGGTGCTGTTTTTGTGGTCGCAGACTTCACCGCAGACGCTGCAAATGCCATCGGTATAGTTGTGCGTAAAGCCGATTGACTTCCAAGTCACGCTCTGCCATTCGTTTCCGTTCGTAACATCGTTTTTCTTATCGCAATTTAATACAAGATCAATCGACTCTGTTTCCAAAGATGTAAAATCAGCCGTGATTGTTCCGCTTGCGGTAAGTACAACCGTATTCAAATTCTCGCAATCACAAAGTGCCCAGACACCAAAGTTCGTCACCTTCGGAAGATATACTGCCTCCAGATTTCGGCAATATGCAAGAGCATTCATCTCCAGTGTGGTTGCATTCGGCAAAGTGATTGTTTTTACTTCACAGACATCGGTATTCTTGGAAATTGTGGGGTTTCCGTTGCCCATAAACTCACAATTAGGAATTGTTTTGACGCCGCCAACGGTCAAGCTGATACTACCATCAGCTGCGGTTGAGCTACGCAAAGCCGTGTTGATTGCTATGAGCATATCCTTGTTCGGCTCGGCTGCAAGGAGTATGGAAATATCTGTTTCGCCTGCATTCAGCAGTTCCAGCAAGGCGTTTTCCAATTCCTCCGCAGTCATTGTGAGCGCGGTAATATCGTAATACACATCGGGATTCAACGCACCGTAAGGAGTGTTACAATACTCGCAGTAAGCCTGCAGCGTATCGGTTGCCACACCGCCCGAACAAGCCAAATTAGTTTCAAAGGTCACGCTTCCACAACTACAGGTGGTATTGTGGGTACCGTCGCCGTTGGAAACGAATACCAAACCGGTCGCACAGTCGCAGAGTACCAGCTCTCCTTTGATGTTTTTCTTTACTGTGTAGCCTTCCGTAAGGGATACAAACTTCTCCGGGTTCAAGGTCACGCCCTCACCGGGGATGGCAAATACGCCCTTGTGGACTCTGATACTTTTTGCGGTTCCTAAAACACGCCATGTTTCACCGTCGGCAGGCTGGGTGTTCAGCGTAATGGGGGAATCTGAATAAAGTTCGCCCTGTGAACCGCCCTTCAGCGTGGGGGTGCCGGAAATGGTGATGACTAAATCAGTACTGCCGGAGCCGATGGCAGAACCTCCATTGGTGCCTTGGTCCTTGCCTGTGATGACAGGGCTGCCGGAAATATTGGTAACAGAATCATAACCAGCCCAAACAGCATACCGTCCGGTCACCTCACCACCGGAGATATTCAGGGTACCGTCGTTGCCAATGGCTGTTGTCCACCTACTTTCAGATTGCCTATAGCCGATGACCTTACCGCCGGTTATGTTGAATGTACCACTATTCTGTACACCGCCATTCAGTGTGCCGTTCTGCAGGTTCGCAGTACCATAATTATACACTGCAGAGCTATACGCATTGATTGCACCGCCGGTGCCGCTGTCGCGGATGGTCAGGCTACCTCCGGCGCCATCATATTCACCAACCATAAATTTCTTGCTTTCGGTACTGGAGAAATTCAATGCATATCCGTTCAGGTCGAGGGTGACGGACTTATTGACGATGGTAATATTATCGGTGTATTCGGGGGTATCCGCCAACAGGGTCAGCGTAGTACCGTCCGTCCAGTTTTCAACTGCGGTGGCAAAGTCGGTGTATTCCACTTCGCCTACTTTGGCAACGGGAGTTCCGTCCGCAGCATTCGCCATCAGCACGAACGCGCCGAGCATGGTAACGAGCATAACAAGTGTAATCATGATGCCCGTGATCTTTATCATTTTTGTGTTGGTCATTGTTCTTTCCTCCCAATCAGGTCTATATATCGTATATACGCAGTATCTGTTCTCTTCATTCTATTCTGTATACAAGGGGCGCGCTATTCGCGTTTGGCCACTATGCGCTCCGCGCTTCGCACTCGCACAGCCCGATCCAGTCCTCGCCGCGCTTGTAATGTGCACATTCGCCGCAAACGCTGTTCTCGTCGCGCTTGCCCTTCCCCTTGAAATGCTCGCAAGCATCCTGGATCTCGGTGGCAAACGGTACGCCCTGCGCGGTATACAGCGGCATTGCCAGAAAGTCGGGATAGATGGGGATCGGCCTGCACAAGGGGTTGACTCGGTCGCATTCCTCGTAGTATCCGTATCGCAGCGTGAATCTCTCGCCGCAAACCTCTATCTCTTTATATAAGTCGCCTTCCTTAGCGTTGATCGGATATTTCGTAGTCTCGTTCACCGTTTGGCTCCTTTCCGAGGGCGCAAAAAAAGCGCCATCACGTGTTCTGTATACATGATAGCACTTTTTGCTTATTTTGTTTATTACCCATTTGCCCGAATTTCGGACGTTTTTTTGCGCGGTTTTGGCGCGGGAACATATCTGTTTTGCCTGTTTTTGGATATATTGCGGCTGCAAAAATCCGTTCCTCGGCCCTACAAGATGGCTGCAAACTCGCTGCGCGGCATGCCGCTCTTTTCCGAGGTGACGCGGATGGCCTGCTTGACCACGGACACAGACATATTCAGCTTTTTGGCAATTTCGGGATTTTTCATGCCGAATGCCGCCAGCTTTGCCACCTCACGCTCCTTGGCGGAAAGCGTGGTCACCAGCGTTTTGCCACGGACTCTTCCGCTCAGGCTGGACCACCCCTCGTTGTATACGCGATAGAGCGCCTTGACC
>JAZODA010000042.1:0-18080 GCA_045596745.1 Acutalibacteraceae bacterium | reverse complement strand
CTGCGCGAACTTCCGTCGGACAGCCGTCATGCCGAAACGGCAAAGCGTCTGATTGACGCACTGTCGGTGTTTGAACCGTTGTCGGTTTCCTTGCTTCCGGCCGATGCGCTTTTGAAGGAATTCGTCGGGTAATGGGTCTTGTAATTTTGTCAGGATTTTTTTATAATAAGAAAAGATAGTGAAAGGGAGCGATAATATGACAGCATTTGAAGAAGTATTGTCCTGCGCCAAATCGGTTGCCCAGACTGCCGGTAAAAAGACCGAGGAGTTTGTGGAACTCACGAAAATCCGTGTACAGATTGCGGATTTGCGCCGCGAAATGGCAGCTTTGTACGAGGGTCTCGGTCGTCTTGTGTACGACAGTCGTGTTGCCGGTGAACCGGTGGATGATATGGTGGAGGCGTGCGTTGCACAGCTTACGGAGCTTCAGGCTCAGCTTGTGAAGCTGGAGGATCGCGTTATGCAGAGCAAAAACGTGATTCGCTGTGAGTGTGGCACGCTGAACGTCAAGACCGCTGTGTTCTGCAACCAGTGCGGTAAGAAACTGGATTGATGAGTACGGAACGAGAGCAGGCCTGTTTGGCTGCAGAGTATATTCGGAAACGTGCGCCAGAGGCTGGTGTTCCTTTGTCCGATACGGCAATCGTGCTTGGCTCCGGTCTGGGCTTTCTGGCGGAGCAGATGGAAGCGTGCGTGCGTATCTCATACGCGGAGATTCCGGGTTTCCCGATTTCCACGGTGGATTCGCATGCGGGCGTACTGTGTGCCGGTATGCTTGCCGGTAAGCCGGTGATTGCCTTTTCGGGTCGTTTCCACTATTATGAGGGCTACGATTTTCGGACGGTAACGTTTTACGTCCGCGTTTTGTTCTGCCTTGGTGTGCGCCGCTTGGTGCTGACCAATGCGGCCGGTGGTATGAATGAAGCGTATACCCCCGGCGATCTGATGCTCATTTCGGATCATATCAAGCTTTGTGCCGACAGTCCCGAACGGGGAGAGGCGGATCCTTTCTTCGGACCGCGCTTTTTCGATATGACTGCCACGTATACGCCGCAGCTCCGTGCGCTGGTGAAAGATGCCGCAGCAGAGTTGTCTATGCCGATTCACGAGGGCGTATACTGCTTTATGGGTGGTCCTCAGTTTGAAACGCCCGCCGAAATTCGTGCGTTGCGTTTGCTTGGCGGCGATGCGGTGGGTATGTCTACCGTTCCCGAAGCGATTGTGGCGGCACGATGTGGGATGGAAGTGCTCGGTATTTCCTGTATTACCAATATGGCGGCAGGTATGATTGCCGGTATGTACGTCAGCGATGAAGAAGTCACCGAGGTAGCCGGACAAGCTTCCGGTCGCTTCAGTGCGCTTGTGTGCGCTGTGCTGGAAAGGATGGACATCGGGTATGCTGTTTGAGAATATTGCTGTCCTGAAATCGGACGGAACATATCTGGAGAATCGGTATGTCGGTATCCGTGACGGTCGCATTGCGTTTGTATCGGATACACAGCCGACCGAGGATTTCGGCGAACGTGTTTGCGGTACCGATCGCATACTGATGCCCGGCCTGTACAACGCACATACCCATGTGGCGATGACGCTGATGCGTGGCTACGGTGAAGAAATGCCGTTGCAATCGTGGCTGTTTGACCGCATTTTCCCGTTTGAGGACAAGCTGTTTGCCGAGGCTGTGTATTGGGGCAGTCTGCTCGGTATGGCGGAAATGCTGGCGAGCGGCACGGTTTCCTTTACCGATATGTATTACTTCTGTGAGGAAACCGCCAAAGCAGCATTGGAATGCGGTATCAAAGCCAACATCGGTCGTGGTATTTCTTGCTTTGACCCCACGAAGAAGTTGTCCGATCTTCCGGCGTATGCCGAATTGAAATCGTTGATTCCCACATTCCATGGCGCCGGAGACGGTCTTGTGCGCATCGATGTTGCTCCGCATGCGGAGTATACCACGCGCCCCGATATCCTGCATGATGCCGCGGAAATGGCGGGGGAGTACGATCTGCGTATGCAGATTCATGTGTCCGAGACGAACAAAGAGCATCTGGAGTGTGTGGCACGTCACGGTATGACGCCTACGGCGTTGCTGGAGGCGGCGGGTGTGTTAAATCATCCGCTTACGGTAGCACATGGTGTCTGGCTTACCGATGCCGATATGGATCGTTTGGCGGCACACGGTGCGTTTGTAGCGCATTGCGCCAAGAGCAACATGAAACTCGGAAGCGGTATTGCACAAACGGAAAAGTTGCTGAAAAAGGGCGTTCCGCTTTCAATTGGTACCGACTCGGCGGCCAGCAACAACGCGCTGGATATGCTGGATGAGATGAAGGTTGCCGCTTTGGTTGCCAAAGGCGTTGCCTGTGACCCGACAGCGTTCCCGGCAGAGCAGGTGCTGTATGGCGGTACGCGCTCCGGCGCTTTGTCGCAAGGCCGTACGGATTGCGGTGATATTGAGGTTGGCTATCGTGCCGATTTGGTGATGCTGGACAAACGGGACATCGGTCTGTGTCCGGCGCATGCGCCGCTGTCCAATTTGCTGTACTCGGCGGGCAGTCGTGCGGTATGTATGACGATGGTCGATGGTAAAATCCTGTATCAAAATGGTGGGTTTACGACGCTTGATATCGAAAAGATTCGCTATGAGGTGCAGGTGTGTACCGATCGCATCCTCAAAATGTGATTATTTTTAGGCAATTGTATCAAAAAAGCAACCCGAGGTTTGGTGTTTTTGTCAAAATGTTGAATTTGTAATAATTTTTTTCAAAAAAAGCCTTGAAAAAGACCAAACGGTAGGGTAAAATGTGTTATAGAGTTCCTATGATATGATTCTAAGCGGAGCGCATTCCGTTGGAATACAAAAATTTTGGAGGTTTTTTCTCATGAACAAGGTTGAATTGGTTGCATCTGTTGCTGAAAAGGCTGGTCTGTCCAAGAAAGACGCCGATAAGGCTGTCGCCGCTGTCCTGGAATCCGTTGTTGACGCTGTTGTCAAGGGCGAGAAGGTTCAGCTCGTTGGTTTCGGTACTTTCGAGGTTCGTGCTCGTGGCGAGCGCACCGGTCGTAACCCCCGCACGAAGGAAACCATCACTATCCCGGCTTCCAAGCAGCCCGTTTTCAAGGCTGGCAAGGCGTTCAAAGACGCTGTTGCGAAATAAGTTTCGTTCTGAACGAAGCCGCCCGAAACGGGCGGCTTTTCGTTTGCAAAGGAGTTCGCTATGCGATTGGATAAATATCTTAAAGTCTCCCGCATTATCAAGCGGAGAACGGTTGCCAATGAAGCCTGCGATGCGGGACGTGTGTTGGTGAACGACAAGGTGGCGCGTGCTTCCTACGATGTGAAGGTAGGGGACGTTCTCACTATTCAGTTCGGTGCCCGCGAATTCAAAGCGGAGGTTCTTGCGGTGCAGGAAACGGTAGCAAAGAACGACGCGGCACTGCTGTATAAAATCCTGTAATATGACGAACCCGGCTGTAAACACGGCCGGGTTCGTATATTTTTTACCACCCGCACATACGATGTGACAAGTGTACCGTGGGGGTGTTATCGTGAAAGAACAACCAAAGCAGGAAAAACGCAGTCTGCCGCACCTTGTTACGTTGAGTGAGCGGCAGACGTTATCGGTGTCCGGCGTGCGTGATGTGGACAGCTTCGATGAAGCGACCGTGGTGATTTATACCGATCTGGGTGAATTGACGGTAAAGGGCAGCGAGTTGCACATTCATCGACTGAATACCGAAAGTGGCGATTTGACGGTGGAGGGTTCGGTGGAGTCGCTGACATACACCGATATCCACAGCCGTGCCGGCGGATTCTTCGGTAAACTGTTCAGGTAAAGGGTATGGGCTTTACAAACGCAAAGCAGTTGTGGGAACTGTTCTTGTCGGGCGGAATGGGATTTATTTTGGGTGCGTACTACGATGTGTTTCGTATCTGGCGCAGGACAGTTCGCTCGTCGGTGGTTGCTGTATTTTTTCAGGATTGTTTGTTTTTTGCCACATCCGCTGTGATTATCTTTTTGTTTTCTCTCGCAATGACGGATGGGGTCGTGCGGGTGTACGTTCTCTGCGGAGCGGCACTTGGATATTTTGCTTATCGACACACCGTGGGGAACCTGTTGCTGGAGCTTTTTAACCGTTTGATTTTGGGTGTTCGGTTTATAAAACGATGCCTCAAAGCGGTGCTGCTACCGCCGATTTTTTGGATGAAAAGCGGTTTGCTTGCCGCCGGTGGTAAAGTATGGGAAAAATGTTGTAAAATCGCGAAAAAAAGCAAGAAAAATTTTAAAAAGGTCTTGCAACCGATAAGAAAGTTATTGTATAATCGTACTGTATGAAATTGCGGAAAGGAGCGCTTGTGATGCACGTCGTAAAAGGCAAGAAAAAAAGTGTCCTGTTGCGTATTGCGTTGCTGGCGCTCGCGGTGTATATTGTTGCTTCTTTTGTGCGTCTTCGCATTGAGTTGAATGCGCGCGAAAAGGTCAAAGAAGAAGCGCTCGGCACCCTCCAGGCACAGCAGGATCAGATCGATGTTCTGAATGATAAGCTCAGCAACGCCGATAACGATGTTGAGCAGGCTGTCCGCGATCAGAATATGGCTAAACCGGGCGAGACCATTTTGGTTGAAGTCCCGAGCGAAAAATGATTATCTAAGCAGTAGGGGGAACTCCGCAACATGGGTTTGGAAGTTGGAGCGTGTGTCGAGGGTAAGGTAACCGGCATCACGAAGTTCGGTGCGTTTATCGAACTGGAAGGCGGCAAGACGGGTATGGTTCATATTTCGGAGGTTGCTCCGACGTATGTCAAGGAAATCCGCGATCATGTCACCGAAAACCAGCAGGTCAAGGTTAAGATTCTCAGCATTGGCGAGGATGGCAAAATCAGCCTTTCTATCAAGAAGGCGATGGATCCTCCGCCGCGCACCGGTCGTGCTCCCGCACCGCGCCGTACGTCTCCGGGTCGGCCCGGCGGCTTTGAATGGCAACCGAACCGCACCGCGGAAAATGCCAGCTTTGAGGAAATGATGTCTCGTTTTAAGCAGACCAGCGATGAGAAAATGCTGGATCTGAAGCGTTCGCTGGATGGAAAGCACGGCGGGTTCACCCGTAAGCGCTCCTGAGCGGCAGCTTGATTGGGAAAGCAAAAATGCCGTTGCCCCGTGGCAACGGCGTTTTTTGTAAGATGATTGTGTAAAGAGGTCTTTATGGAACAGTTACAGTTTTGTGCACCGTGTCTGTTCGGTGTTGAAGGCATTCTGGCGGATGAACTTCGCCGTATGGGAGCTGAAGAGGTAACCCCGCAAAACGGTCGTGTGCTGTTTTCGGGCGATGAGCATATTCTAGCACGTGCAAACATCAACAGCCGCTATGCAGAGCGTATCCAGCTTCTGCTCGGCACGTTTCGTGCCACCAGTTTCGAGGAGCTTTTCCAAGGCGTGCGCGCACTGCCGTGGGAGCGCTTCGTAGCGATGCGGGATGCATTTCCTGTGAAGGGTTGGTCGCTGAATTCGGCGCTGCACAGTATTCCCGATTGCCAGTCGATTATTAAGAAGGCGATTGTTGAACGGCTGAAATCGGCATACGGCATCGGTTGGTTCGAAGAGACCGGTGCTACCGTTCAGGTGCAGTTCACCATTCTGAAAGATGAAGTCAGCCTGTTGATTGATACAAGCGGTGTGGGACTTCATAAGCGCGGTTATCGTCGCAACAGCGGCGGTGCGCCGATGAAAGAAACATTGGCGGCGGCAATCGTGGATGTGACGCGCGCCCGTCTGGCAGAGCAGGTGCTGGATCCTTGCTGTGGTTCCGGTACGTTGCTGATTGAGGCAGCTTTGGCTGCTCGTCGGGTAGCCCCCGGTGCCCGTCGTCGCTTTGCGGCGATGGAATGGGGCTGGATGCCGGAGACGGTATGGAAAGAGGAGCGTGAGCAAGCCGCCGCGCAAATGCTTCTGGATAAGCAGTTTACGGCGCTTGGCAGCGATATCGACGAGGAGGCAGTGCGACTGACACTGGAAAATGCCGCCAAGGCAGGCGTCGGCGTGCAGGTGCGTGCCACTCAGCGCGATTTGCGCGATTTCCGTCCCGAAGGCGACAGTGGTGTGGTGCTGTGCAATCCGCCTTATGGCGAGCGCCTGCTGGACGTGCAAGCTGCGCGTGCGCTGTATCGCACGATGGGTCAGGTGTTTGTCCCGAAAAAGGGATGGAGCTACGCTGTTATCAGCCCCGATGAAACGTTTGAGACGGCTTTCGGCCGCAAGGCGGATAAACGCCGTAAGTTGTATAACGGTATGCTGAAATGTCAGTTGTATATCTACTATCGCTGACAATATCAAGCGGGAGGTATCAAGATGAAACACGTGTTTATTCTGAACCCGATTGCCGGTAAAAATCAATCGTCCCTGCAACTGATACCGGAAATTGAGACGTACTTTGCGGCGCATCCGCAGGAGGAGTACGAGATTCATGTTACCACGCACGCGGGAGAAGCGACGGAATATGCCAAGCGCATTACTGCCGAGGGACACGTCCGTGTATATGCTTGCGGCGGTGACGGCACAGTGTTTGAGGTTGTCAATGGTATTGCCGAAGCGCCCAATGCCGAATTGGCGTGTGTGCCTTGTGGTTCTGGCAACGATTTCTTGCGTTTTATGCCGCATAACGAACTCTTCCGCGATTTGCCGTCCATCATCGGCGGTACGGCGTACAAAATGGATTTGATGCGGTGCAACGATCAGTACTCGCTGAATATGTGTTCCATGGGTATGGATGCCAATGTGGCTGACCGTATGGTGAAATACAAGCGGTTGCCGTTGGTTTCCGGCCCGATGGCCTACAATATTGCGGTCGCGCGCACCTTCTTCGGTAAGCTGGGACAGAAGCTTCGCATTGTGATGGAAACCGAAAACGGTACGGTGGAGCGTGAGGGAAGCTATCTGTTTGCGCTGGCGGCAAACGGTCAATACTACGGTGGCGGCTATCACGGTTCGCCGCTTTCCAAAGCGGATGACGGTTTGCTTGACTTCGTTCTGGTTCGTACCATCAGCCATCTGAAGGTGCTGGCGTTCCTTGGCAAGTATAAGCGTGGTGAGCATCTGGATCTGTCCTGCTGTGAAATGCTCCGCGGCACAAAAATGCAGGTGTTTTCGGAAAAACCGGCTGTGGTTACGGCGGACGGCGAGTGCTACAGTACCACCGATGTTACCTTCGAAATTCTTCCGCAAGCGATTTCATTTGTGCTTCCCGCATCGATGAACGAGGAAATGTTAAAAAATCGTGAAATATTCCAGAATCAACCAAATTAAGGCTTGATTTTTGAGAGGAACATAGGTAAAATAGGTGTTAGCACTCTTAATGAAAGAGTGCTAACACTATCAATATTATCTCGTAAGGAGGATTTACATTATGACGATGAAACCGTTGGCTGACCGTGTCGTTATCAAGATGGTTGAGGCAGAGGAGACCACCAAGAGTGGCATCATCCTGGCCGGTACCGCGAAAGAGAAGCCCCAGGTCGCTGAAGTAATCGCTGTTGGCCCCGGCGGCAATGTTGAGGGTAAGGACATCACGATGTATGTCAAACCCGGCGATAAGGTTATCACCAGCAAGTATTCCGGTACGGAAGTCAAGATGGACGGCGTGGAGTACACCATCGTTCGTCAGAACGACATTCTGGCTATTGTTGAATAATTGCACGAAATCAGGAGGAATTGAGCTATGGCAAAAGAAATTCTGTTTGGCGAAGAGGCGCGCAAAGCGCTTCAGTCCGGTGTCGACCAGCTGGCCAACACTGTTAAGATTACCCTGGGCCCCCGTGGTCGCAACGTCGTTCTGGATAAGAAGTACGGCGCTCCGCTCATCACCAACGATGGTGTGACCATTGCTAAGGAGATTGAGCTGGACAATGCGTTCGAGAATATGGGCGCTCAGCTGGTTAAAGAAGTTTCCACCAAGACCAACGACGTTGCCGGTGACGGTACGACGACGGCGACTCTGCTCGCTCAGGCTCTCATCCGTGAGGGTATGAAGAACGTGGCTGCCGGTGCGAACCCGATGGGCGTTAAGCGCGGCATCCAGAAGGCTGTGACCGCGGTTGTCGCCGAGGTCGCCAAGAACTCCAAGAAGGTTAACGGCTCGGACGATATCGCCAGTGCCGCTACCATTTCTGCCGGTGATGCCGTTATCGGTAAGCTGATTGCGGAAGCGATGGAGAAGGTTTCTGCCGACGGTGTTATCACTGTTGAAGAGTCCAAGACCGCCGAGACCTACACCGAAGTGGTGGAGGGTATGCAGTTTGACCGCGGTTATATCACGCCTTATATGGTGACCGATACCGATAAGATGGAAGCGGTCATTGACGATGCGTATCTGCTTATCACCGATAAGAAGATTGCCAATATCCAGGATATTCTGCCGCTGCTGGAGCAGATTCTGCAGGCCGGTAAGAAGCTGGTCATCATTGCCGAGGATATCGAGGGCGAGGCTCTGTCCACGCTGATTGTCAACAAGCTGCGCGGCACCTTTACCTGCGTTGCTGTTAAGGCTCCCGGCTTCGGCGATCGCCGCAAGGAGATGCTGCAGGATATCGCGATTCTGACCGGTGGTCAGGTTATTTCCGAAGAGGTTGGTCTGGATCTGAAGGATACCGGTATTATGATGCTGGGTCGCGCTCGCCAGGTCAAGGTTCAGAAGGAAAACACCATCATCGTTGGCGGCGCCGGCGATGCCGATATGATCAAGGCTCGCGTTGGTCAGATTCGTTCGCAGATTGAAGTCAGCACGTCCGACTTTGACCGTGAAAAGCTGCAGGAGCGTCTGGCGAAGCTCGCCGGCGGTGTGGCGGTCATCAAGGTTGGTGCTGCTACCGAAATCGAGATGAAGGAGAAGAAGCTCCGCATCGAAGATGCTCTGGCTGCTACCAAGGCGGCTGTGGAAGAGGGTCTGGTCGCCGGTGGTGGCGTGGCTCTCATCAACGCTTCCGGCGTGTTGCTGCCGTTGCTCGAGGAGACTGAGGGCGACGAGAAGACCGGTGTGAAGATTGTGCTGAAGGCAATCGAAGAGCCGGTTCGCCAGATTGCGCTGAACTCCGGTCTGGAAGGCAGTGTTATCATCGACAAGATCCGCACCGAAAACAAACTCAACTTCGGTTTCGATTTCGCAAACGAAGTGTATGTGGATATGTTCGCTGCCGGTATTGTTGACCCTGCGAAGGTCACTCGTTCCGCTCTGCAGAATGCCGCTTCCGTGGCGTCTATGGTTCTGACGACCGAGTCGCTGGTTGCCGACAAGAAAGAGCCGCTTCCGGCTGTTCCTGCTGCTCCGGGCGGTATGGACGGTATGTATTAATCCCAACCAAACAAGTAAAAAGCCCTCCTGTCACCACAGTGACAGGAGGGCTTTCTTTTGCATTTAAACGGCTTAAAAACCGAAATCCCATTCCCACGGCACCGATTCCTCGGTCAATCCTTTTTTGTCCAAAAGCAGGCGATAGAGGTCGGTGGCAAGGCGTTCACCTTCACGGATCGTCGTGACCATGGTGTCGCCGTTTTCGTTAATCATCGTTTCCGCTTCAGTGATGTGGTCGGTTTCCAGCAGAGCTCTTGCTGTGTACAGCATAACGCGGCTGTCGGCACGAACGGCATCGGGGAGACGCTCAATTTCTTCCAGTGCTTCGTCATATTTCTCGGCCATAACGAAGAGCAGCAACAGATTGCGCACAATGTCAACGTGTTCCGCAGAAACGCGAAGTGCCTTCTTGGCGATGGCGAGCGAGTCTTCAATATGCTGCCGCTGGAACTCCAGAATGGATTTTGCGTAGTATGCCCACACGGTTTCGCAAAGGGCAAGAGAAGTATCCAGACAACGCTTGGCTTCGTCGAGCTTGCCGACGGATAAGCGCATTACACCGAGTTGTAACCATGCAAACCAGTTGTCTGCGTCTTTGCCTTGAACGGCATTGCTCAGCAAGGTGGCAAACTCTTCGTCCAGCACCCAGGATTCGGGTGGAGTCTGCGGGTCGTGATGACCGATTGTGCCATTCTGCATCAGTGCTGTCCAGCAGGATTCGACCTCGTGGAACTCCAGTGTGGGGCAGAGCGTATCGTTACCGTTGGCACGGCGTTTTTGGTTTTCAAGACCGCCCCACGGACTGCCGCTGAATAACACCTTTTCCGCTTTTTGCTTCATATGGTCGGCGCCGCGAAGTACAGTTTCCAACTCGTATTCGCAAACCTGAGTATCTGCGGCAGCCACCGCGGCAGTATATTCGCCGTGTGCCGTCTCGGGATCCAGCTGAATAGCTCCGTAGCTTTCCACCCAGCGCCACGTAGTGTTGGGTGGCATGGGAACGCATTCATACTGTGTTTGCCCGAGACCTGCCTGCAGTTCGATGTATCTTTGGGTAGGACCGCCGGTTTCCAGAAGCGTCTGCCAACGCTTAGAAGCGGTGGACTGACCCCATACAAACAATTTGCGACCAACCTGACGGGAGGTGGATGCCTGGCACAAGCCGTAACCGTCCTTGCCTACCTGACAGATGAACTTGCGCTCGGCCTTGCGGGTAATCCAGAAATAGTCTTTCGGCATTGCCGTTTGTACGGCGTACGTGACGTCGGTATCGTCGTATTGAAGAGCCGTTTCCTTGATAACAACGCCATCCAACGTGGAGGTGAAATTAGCGCTGGCGGGTACAATCACGCGCGAGGTGCGCTCTTCCGGAACAGCGATGTTGCTCCACCAGTACATCGGCGTCACTGTGTTGTGTGGGTTGTGGATGCTGACGCCGACATACAGACGCTTCGAATCATCCGGCAACCAGAAATCGATCTGATAGGTGCAACGGCGAATACGTTCGAATTCATAAATACGAAGCACAGGTGTGCCGTCTGCTGTGTGCAACATAGCAGTATGTACCGGTTCACAGGTGAAGGGCGAGTGGCCGATGATGCCCATATTCCACTCAACACCGCCACTGAACCAAGCGTTCAGCACGGCAAGATTACCGAATGCCATAGTGTCGTTCGAAAGCAGCAAATCGCGGTTGGCAACCTTATCAAACAGCGACCACAAGCGTCCGCCCAGTTCGGGCAGAAATTCCGCACGCAGATATTGGTTTTCCAGAACCACCGTGTTGAGAGTGCGATTTTTGAATTCGCGGTCGTAAAAGCTTCTGGCGTGATAGGGGAAATAGTTGCTGAGATATCCATAGCCGAGGAAGATGTCGTCATCTTCGTCCAAAATACCTTTTGTTGGCTGCTGGATATTCAGAAGAGACAAAATGGCAGGCATACTTTCCGGCTTGCCGAGATCGGCAATCGGAAGCGTTAAGGTGGAAAGCCGCAACTCGCTCACAAAATCACATCCTTACTGTAACGTACTTGTATTGTATCATACCGATACAAGCAAAAGAACCTCAATTATTATCACAAACTTCGCAAAAATTCACGGGAGGAAAGCGGAACTTTATCCGAGCAGCAAGTAACCGCTCGCGATACCCAGTACAGCGGAGATGGCGATAATAGCGATGGGGTGTAATTTCTTGAATGCCAGCACAAGCGCGATGGCGAAGATAACGAGCGAGGAATAGAAACCGGCTTCGGTGAAAATTTCCCAACTGATAATACCGGCAGGGAAAAACACAGCCTTACCAATCGAAATCAGAGCCGAACCGATAAGACCAACGACAGCAGGCTTCAAACCGTTCATACAGCTCTTGACAATGCGGTTATCCTTGAACGATTCAAACCAGCGCGCCACCAGCAGGATGATGACAAACGAGGGGAGAACCGTACCGAGCGTGGCAACTGCCGCGCCGAGGATGCCTGCTTGCTGCGAACCGACAGCGGTGGCCATATTGATTGCGAGCGGGCCGGGGGTGGACTCGGAAATAGCCACATAGTCAGCCAACAGCGTTTCGCTCATCCAACCGAGGTTTATGACTTCGCTTTGCATAATGGCAATCATGGCATAACCGCCGCCAAACGTCAGCGCGCCAATTTTGAAAAATGTCCAGAACAATTCCAGAAAAATCATTTCTTATCCCTCCTTGCCATAATGAGCGAAGAGATAAGACCGCACAGAGCGCAGCCGATGATGACCACCAAAGCGCTGACATTGAAAAAGGCGACGATCACAAACGCGGCGGCCATCAGTACGTACGAAAGCGGGTTGTGCGGACACTTCTTGTACAGAGTCCACAGCGCTTTGAAAATCAGCGCCAGCACGCCGGCACGAATGCCCTGGAAGGCATAGGCAACGGCTTTTAGGTGATAGAACTCACGCAACAGACCGGAAACCAGCAAAATGATGACAAACGAGGGGAGTACCACACCGAGTGTTGCAAAGGTCGAGCCGAGCATACCGGCGGTGCGATAACCGACGAAGGTCGCCATGTTGATGGCGATAGGACCAGGGGTGGATTCGGAAATGGCGATGACCGATAAAATATCGTCATCGTTCAGCCAATTGTGATTTTCCACGACTTCGCGCTGGATCAGCGGAATCATGGCATAACCGCCGCCAAAGGTGAACGCGCCGATTTTAAAAAACGTCCAAAACAGCGAGAGCGCCTTGGATAAGCGACCGGATGATTTTTTGTTCATCTGAGTATCAACCTGCTTTCACTTTACATTCGCTAATAGTATACACGCTTCATATAGTAAAATCAACCTTGATTTCTAAGGCTAGCCGCCGCTTGACAAGGGGGATAGGTTTGTGTATAATATGTTCCGACGCGGCGAAAGCGGCGAGTATTCCAAAAGGAGCGACAATCCATCCATGGATAACGGCGGCGATCGACCTCCCTTATGCACGGTCAATATGATTGGATAAAATAGCACGGTCTGTTTTTGCGTTTGCAATTTACGGGCTGTGCTTTGTTGTGTTTTTTGGAGAGATTTAAAGGAGAGAATGAACAAAAATGGACATTTGGCTTATGCTCCTCGTTCAGGTGGTGCTGATTGCGCTGAATGCGATTTTTGCCAGCGCGGAAATCGCGGTAATCAGTATGAACGAGGCAAAGCTCGAAAAGCTTGCGGAAGAGGGTAACAAACGCGCTCGCCGCTTGGCAAAGATGAAAAAGCAGCCTGCACGGTTTTTGGCGGTCATTCAGGTCGCCATTACGTTGTCCGGCTTCTTGGGAAGTGCGTTCGCGGCGGATAACTTCGCAACGCCTCTTGTAAGCTGGCTCGTCGATTGCGGTGTCACGATGCACGAAGGCACGCTTCATACGATTGCCGTTGTTATTATCACGCTTGTTCTGTCGTTTTTCACATTGGTGTTTGGCGAACTCGTACCCAAGCGTGTGGCGATGCGCCATTCGGAAAAGCTGGCGCTGGGTTTGTCGAACCTGCTGAACGTTATGTCTAAGCTGTTTGCCCCGATTGTGGGGTTGCTGACGATTTCCACTAACGGTGTACTTCGTTTGTTGCGCATTGACCCGAACGCCGACGATGAAGAGGTTAGCGAAGAGGATATCCGCCTGATGGTGGATGCCGGTACGGAACAGGGTACTATCGACAGCGATGAAAACGAGCTTATCCAGAACATTTTTGAATTTGACGATTTGAGCGCCGATGATATTGCTACGCATCGTACCGAAGTGACGCTTTTGTGGGCTGAGGAAACCGACGAAGAGTGGATGCGCACGGTATGCGGCAGCGAACATACCTATTATCCCGTTTGCAACGAAACGGTGGACGACGTTATCGGTGTGCTGAATGCGAAAAAATATCTGCGTATGGCAAAGCGTGACCGCAAATCGGTTATGAAGCACGCGGTGAGTCAGGCGTACTTTGTTCCCAAGACTGTCAAGGCTGATGTGTTGTTCAAGAATATGAAGAACGCCCACAAGAATTTCGCCATTGTCATTGATGAATACGGCGGTATGTGCGGTGTGGTGTCTATGAACGACTTGGTCGAGGAACTGGTCGGTGATTTGGGCGATATTGAGCAGAACACCGAAGATGCTCCCATCATTGAACGCTTGGATTCCCGTACGTGGAAAATCAGCGGTAATGCTGCGCTGCGTGATGTGGAGGATGCACTTGAAATCTGGTTGCCGACCGACGATTATACCACGTTTAACGGCTTGATTTTCGGCGCGCTCGGCTCCGTTCCGGAGGATGGAAGCCAGTTCGACCTGGAAGCGAACGGTATGGCGATTCGGGTGAACAAGGTGGAAGAACATCAGGTGCGTATTGCAATGGTGTCGATTATTGAACCCCGTACAACCGAAACGACCGAAGAGGAATAAAAAAGCGCGGCAGTTACTCTGCCGCGCTTTTTTCTTACTGAAGCGTTTGAACGTCGGTGTAAGGCGCCAGCGTCAAACGGATAAAATACCCCTTGTTGTGGTCGCAAACAGGGCATTTTTCGGGTGCAGTCGCGCCGTCGAAGATGTGGCCGCAATTCAGACACATCCACTTGCAGGACACATCCGATACAAACAAGCGGTTGTTCTCTAACAGTTCTGCCAGTTTACCGAAGCGGTCGCCGTGCGTTTTCTCGATAGCGGCAATCATACGGAACGAGGTCGCCACGGCGGAAAAGCCTTCCTTTTCCGCTACATCGCCGAAGTGCTTGTACGCATCTTCGTATTCCTCGTATTCGTTGTGTTGGGCGCTTTTGAGAAGTTCTAACACCGATTCGACGGCATCGACAGGGAAACTGCCGTCGATGGCAATGCTGTCTCCCGACAGTTCTTTGAGATGCTTGTAAAAGATACCGGCGTGTTCCTTTTCCTGTCCTGCCGTGAACAGAAAGGCTGCTTCAACGACGTGAAGCTGTTGCTTGTGGGCGGTTTCTGCGGCAAAGGTATACCGATTTCTGGCCTGGCTTTCGCCGGCAAACGCGCGCATCAGATTGGTTTTGGTTTCGCTGTTTTTAAATTCAACGGACATAATAACGCCTCCTTCGCCGAAAGTATGGGCGAGGGAGGCGCGCTTTATTCAAACGAATATACGGTTTTGGTTGTAAATGTTTCGTTGGCAGGCAGCATAGTGGTGGGAAAGTCGGGATGGTTGGGGCTGTCGGGAAAGTGCTGGGTTTCGAGACAGAAGCCGCCGTGCTTTTTCATAGCACCGTTCTTGCCGTTTTCGGCATCGAGGAAGTTGGCGGTGTAGAGCTGTACGCCGGGCTGGTCGGTGTGGCAGTGCATACGAATGCCGGAGCGGGGAGAAAATGCGGTTACCGCATGGCGGTATGCCACCGTTTCGCCCAAAATGAAGTTGTGATCGTAGCCGCTGCCAATGGCAATCTGCTCGTGCGGCGCGTCAATGTCCAATCCGATGGCTTTGGCGGTGCGGAAATCAAAGGGGGTGTTGCTGACATCGATACGCTCGCCGGTGGGGATAAGCCGTTCGTTGACGGCGAGGATGGCATCGGCATTGATTTGCAGCTCGGTATCCAGCACATCGCCGTTACCGCTTAAATTAAAATACGCGTGGTTGGTAACGTTGATAACCGTGTCTTTATCAGACACGGCTTCGTAGCTCAGCGACACAGCGCCGGGGGTGTCCAGCGCAACTGTCAGCTGCAAAGTGAGGTTTCCGGGATATCCCATATCGCCGTCGGGCGAAAAGAGTGACAAGGTGAATGCCTTGTCGGAAGATTCTTTGAGTGTCCAGTTCTTTTTCTGGAATCCGATGCTGCCGCCGTGCAGATGACCATTGCGCGCAACCTCGTTGCGGCCAACGTCGTACAACGTGCCGTTAAGCATAAAGCGGCCTTCGGCAATACGATTGGCGTAGCGACCGACGGTAACACCGAGGGAGGCATCATCGTTTACGTATCCTTCCAACGAGTTGTAGCCGAGAACCACATCCTTGCCGCGAACGAGCAGTTCCGTCATAGTCGCACCGTAAGAGATAAAGGAAACGGCGATTCCGTCGGGGTGGGACAGGGTGAATTTCGACACGCTCTCGCCACTCGGCAGTGTGCCGTAAACCGATTTTTCAAACATACCGATCGCCTCCTTGGTTACTCAAATAAGTATAGCGTGGAGGACGGGCGTTTGTCAATCTGTTTGCTTGACAAAACGGGGAGGGAAGTATATAATAAAAGGGAACAAATGTTCCGTTTTGGAGGTGAGGACGATGGAACGCTGCATCTTACATTGCGATTGTAACAGCTTTTATGCTTCGGTCGAGAGCGTCTATCGTCCGGAGCTTCGTCATGTACCGATGGCGGTGTGCGGAGAACCTGCCGATCGTCACGGCATTGTGCTTGCCAAGAACGAGATTGCCAAGCGGTTTGGTATCGCTACGGCGGAAACGGTGTGGCAGGCGAAGAAAAAGTGCCCCGAACTGGTGCTGGTGCCGCCGCATTTTGACAGGTACGATGAGTTTTATCATAAGATTAATGCGATTTACTGCGAATATACCGATCGCGTAGAACCGTTCAGCATCGACGAATCGTGGCTGGATGTTACGGGAAGCCGGCGCCTGTTTGGCGATGGCAAGTGCATTGCCGATACCTTGCGCCGTCGACTGCGTGAGGAACTGGGGATTACCATATCCGTCGGTGTATCGTTCAACAAAACCTTTGCGAAACTTGGCAGCGATTATAAGAAGCCGGATGCGACAACGGTGCTCTCGCGAGAGACGTACCGTGATTTGCTGTATCCGCTGCCGGTGTCTCGCTTTTTGTTTGTCGGACGGTCGATTGAAGCGTCACTGAACAAAATGGGTATCCGTACCATCGGTGAACTGGCGGCGGCAGACCGTGCTTGTCTGGTGGCGGCTCTCGGTAAGGTAGGCGGTCAACTGCACGATGGTGCTAATGGTATTGATCCGTCGCCGGTGCGTTTATTCGGTGATCGCCCCGATGCCAAGTCGGTGGGTAACGGTATGACGTTTCGCGGCGATTTGGAAACGGAGGACGAGCTGCACAGAGGACTTCTGTTTCTGATTGAGCCGATTGCCGCGCGTCTGCGCCGTGCCGGTCAGCGGTGTCGTGTGGTACAATTGACCATCAAATACCCCTCGCTTAAGACGGTATCCCGTCAAAGAACGATGTCTCGCGCTACCGATTTGGTGCCGGAATTGTATCGTGAAGCACAGTTGTTATTGCACGAGTGCTGGCAAAACGGTACGCCTGTCCGCAGCCTGACGGTGACGGCGTGTCATCTGGAAAAAGAATCGGAAGGGGAGCAGATGTGCCTGTTTGAAACCGAGGAGAGCCACGACCGCGAACGGTTGGGACGGCTGGAATCGGTGGTGGATACGCTGCGCGAACGGTATGGAACCGATTCGGTAAAACGGTGTTCGGTACTTGGCGGTGCGCCCGATTCCAAGGATTCCGCCAAAAAGTAAAATAAACCTTGTTTTTTGCAAAAAAACTTGTTGACAAACCCACAGACAGACGATATAATGTAAAGCGTTGCTGATGTCGACGCTTCGTCGCGCAACACAATGGCCCGGTAGTTCAGCTGGTTAGAACGCTAGCCTGTCACGCTAGAGGTCGACGGTTCGAGTCCGTTCCGGGTCGCCAATATCTGCTGCTATAGCTCAGTCGGTAGAGCGCATCCTTGGTAAGGATGAGGTCACCGGTTCAAATCCGGTTAGCAGCTCCAAAGCCTTGAAAACCTAGTGTTTTCAGGGCTTTTTTGTAATTTTTCTCCCTTTTTCTGAACATATCCTTTTTTACAAAATTCAATGAAAAGATGCTATCACATAATCTTTTCAAAAATTTCATTTCATGGACAATCAGAATATTGACAAGTTCGACAAGGAATGATACTATGTAGTCAATCATGAAATGTGGTTTTATAAAAAATTTCAATGGAGATTATTGTTAAATGGAAAGCATGCTGTTAGATTACATACAAATTACTTTCTGGTCTGTTACTTATGTTCTGATTATTTGCGCAGGCTTTAAAAGCAGGCATATCAGTATGGTTTCAATGCCATATGTTGCAGGCGTGATGAATTTCGCATGGGAAACGATTGCTTTGTTTTTCGAAAGCAAAGGTGGCAATTGGGGGCATATCTTTTGGTTTGGTCTGGACCTGATGATTGTATATTTTAGTTTTAAATTTTTAAAATCTGACTATGTAAAAACAAAATAAGTCGGAGGCCAAGCGGTCTT
>JAZODA010000041.1:0-11293 GCA_045596745.1 Acutalibacteraceae bacterium | reverse complement strand
CTGCCGGTAATTATGGATAATCAAACCCACCGCCGCTTGTGTTGCATCGTTTCAGTCGGTCAATACCTTTTGCCAAGCCTGTCCACAGGCCGTATTTACGCAATGACAATATCATATACTGTGAACACGAAGGTTCAAAGCGACACTTGCTCCGCACGGAATCCGGGGCAAAACGTTGGTACATCTGAACAAAGCAAATCAAAATCCGCTTCAGATGAAGTAGCAGCACGCCCACGAAAAAGAGGGTGCAGAGTAACAATGCGTATACGAATGGCAATGCAACTGCACGCAACAGAAAATACAAAACGATGGTGCTGCAGAGCACAGATAGCGCGAACAGTGAAATTCGCCACCAACGAATCTTTGGGCGATTCAAAACTCGCTTATAATTCCAACTGCGCGGGTCAGATGGGGATTCATCGAACAGAGACTGCCCCAACGCTTGGATGTTCTTCAATTGCTCTTCATCAAATTGTATTTCTTTCATACCGGGAATATCCTTGGAGATTAGATGTCACGAACAAAAATCAGCATATAGAAGCTCGTCGCTATGGGCTGCTGGCCGCAACCGGGCTTCTGGGTAACAGTGATGGTTTCCATGGAGTGATACTCCCAGCCCTCCTGGGCGTTCTGGTTAATCAGAGATGCAAAGGAATCGAATGCGGCCTGGGTATTGCCTTTGTCAACGCTAATGCTCTTCGGTCCGGCAACTGCTTTGTACTGTTTCATAAAAAATTACCCCTTTTCACTGTTGTGTTAGACAATCGAAATGTGTCGAATTGCCTATTTTTATAGTAGCACGGGAAAAAAGAATTGTCAATATTGACTTAAAAATTCGGTGGTGCACTAAAATGCTGACAGCACAGCGGTGTAAAGTCTGGGGTGTTTGCGGAGAGGCGCAAAAAACAGCGGAGTGAAATTCACTCCGCTGCACACATATCCGCTTTCATTTGTGCAATATCTTTGCTAAGGATTCTTTCGTGATATGCGTTTTTAAGAAAATCTGCAAATTCCAGTTTTGCCTCATCATTTTCAAAGGCATCGCTGGCCAAGAAATCCTCGATGGTTTTGTCTAAATCATATTTCACCCGATGGTGGGTAATGGTATTGTTCTCGTAAATACTATAGCCTGCTCTTGTATCTTTATCACGATGATGTCCCACAGGACGAATGCAACGATACGCAACACCATGAATAATCCGGTCTATTTGATAGTGGTAATGCCCAAACCAAATTTCGTCTATTTGCGGGGTCAAATATTGCGCAAATGCCTGTTCGATCTTGCTGTCAGGGGTTGTTGGCAAGATGTCATAATCCACTGCATACGCTCCGTGAATCAGCAAGATATGTCCGTCTAAAACAGTGGAATCCTGAAATCCGCGAATCCAATCCTGTTGCTCGTTGCTGAGTTTTGTTTTAGACCACTTGTCCCAAAAGTTTTTCGGGGTGTTCACGATTAGCTCATCGTGATTTCCCATAATGCATATGGGATGATATTGCATTAATAAATCAACGCATTCCGAAGGGTGTGGACCAAAATTTGCCAAATCACCAAGGAAAATGATCCTGTCACATTGCCCTGCCGCTTGCAAAACGGCACGAAGAGCCGGCTCATTTGCATGAATATCAGATAAAACCAGTGTTTTCATAAAATCACCGCCTTTTATTTATCATATCACATCGAATTGAAAAAGTAAATCTCGCGGTATAATCTCCTGCCTTTTACAGATACTAACAGCGTAATTTGTAAAATTATTGTAGGGCGCGAAAGGCTTCTCCTTGAGGAGAAGCTGTCAGCGAAGCTGACTGATGAGGTGGAAAAGAAATTGCAGGAACACCTCATCCGGCCTCGCTGACGCTCGGCCACCTTCGCGTCAAGGGGAAGGCTTTTAGAAATGTAAAAGGAGAAAGATATATGAAAGCAACAGGTATTGTTCGTAGAATTGATGACCTCGGCAGGGTTGTTATCCCCAAAGAAATCCGCCGCACTATGAGGATAAGAGAGGGAGACCCGCTGGAGATTTTTACCGGGCCGAACGAAGAGGTCGTATTCAAAAAATATTCGCCGGTGGGGGAGATGGGACAGTTTGCCACGCAGTATGCCGACGTGATGTCGCGTGCGTGTGATCTGCCGGTGATGATTTGCGACCGCGACCACATCATCGCGGTGGCGGGCGAATCCAAAAAGGAATACCTCGAACGCCGTTTGTCGCCGCAGTTGGAGCAGGCGATGGAAGAGCGGCGGCTGGTGACGGCGAAAAGCGGCGAGCGGTTGACAATGGCAGAAGGCAAGGAGCGCCCTGTCGGCGTGATGGCGCCGATTATTGCCGCAGGGGATATCACGGGTTGCGTTTGCATTCTGTGCGGCGAAAACGGCGCACTCCCCGGTGACAGTGACCGGAAGCTGGCACAGGTTGCCGCCGCGTTCTTGGGACGGCAGATGGAAGAATAAAAAGCGCCCCGACCGTGTGGTCGGGGCGCTTTTATGCGTCAAATTACTTCTTCGCGTTCTTCTCAGCCATGATCTCCTTGACCTTGCTGATAACTTCGACGACTTTCAGTGCTTCGGCATGCGTGATGCGATAGGGCTTGCCGAGACGATAGTTCTCATACATATTGATCCACGTCTCGTCGAGGCGCTCGCCCAGGCAGTCGCAGAATGCGCCGCCGTAACGCCACTCAATCTTCGGAGCGGTCTTGAAGTTCGGGTCGGTACCCGGGGTAGCATCGCTGGCGGGGAAGCGCTCGATTTCCTGATCGGGCTTCACATAGCGCCACTCGAGCTGAGAGTTTTCGTAACCGGTGTCATACAGCACACCGCGGTCGCCGTACGCCACGAAATCGTTGGTGCGGATGGCGCAACCGGAGCTGATTTCCATATCGATGATACGGCCGTTGATACCGGTCATCAGCAGCTTGATGTGGTCTTCGCAGTTACCGCTGGCCAGAACCTGACGGGTCTCGGCGTAGATGTCGGTGTAGTCACCGCCGGCGAAGTTGAGCGCCTGGTCGATGATGTGCGGACCCCAGTTGAGCAGCTGGCCGCCGCCGTAGGTGTCGATGGTCTGCCAGTCGCTACGGGTGGTAAAGCCGTTACGGGTCAGTTTGACCTGATAGACGTTACCGATGATGCCGGAATCGCAGATTTCCATTGCCTTCTCGAACTTCTGCTCCCAGCGGCGGTTGTGACGGATGTACAGCTTGACATCCGGCAGGCTGTCGGCGAGTTCCATCAGCGCCTTGGCATCCGCATAGTTGGTGCAGATGGGCTTCTCCAGGAACACGCTCTTGCCGGCCTTCAGAGCCATGCAAGCGTGCTTGTAGTGATCGCAGGAGCGGGTCGCGATGTCCACGATTTCCACTTCCGGATCGGCGAGCAGCTCTTCGATGGTGGCATACGCCTTAGCACCGAACTTTTCCGCAACATTGTTGCGGCGCTCTTCGATGATGTCGCAGACCGCATAGATCTGGAACATTTCCTCTTTGCCTTCGAGTTCCGGCAGGTGCATACCGTTACCGGCACGACCCAGACCAACCATACCCAGTTTAATCGGTTTCATAAATTACACGCCCCACTCTTTCAAAATTTTGCGGCTGTCGGCAAGGTCTTCCAGCGGCTCACGCAGATGCGTGTCGTGCTCGATGAAGATCCACTTGTCGTAACCGTTTTCCAGTGCCTTTTTCACAACGTACTCGTTGTCCACAGGGGTGTTACCCTGCTTCAGACCGCAGAAGTAACCGCGATCCCACCATTCCTTCGCGTCGGGATCGGTGGAGACCCACTCCTTCAGGTGGATAGCGACGATGCGATCGTAGTATTTGTCAAACACTTCGCGCACGTTGCCGCCGGCAACAGCCATATGACCCACGTCGAAGACCAGACCGGCCTCGGGGCACTTTTCCATAAAGGTTTCGAGCTGTTCCTGCGTTTCCACGATGCAGCCGAGGTGGTTATGCACCGCAGCCTTGATACCGTACTTTTTGCAAGCCTCGATCAAGTAGTTGACACGACGGCAGTACAGGTCGAGCGAATCCTTCGCGTGGTTGACGGTAACGTCGGTCCAGATGTATTCCTTGCCGAACGCGGCAGTCCACTGAACCTTGAGCTCCAGCGTGGGAGCCAGCACCGTCGCGAAATCCATACCCAGCTTTGCCAGCGTGGTCGCCTTGTTCAGCGCATCCGCCGCGTCAATGGGGGTGAGTCGCTCCAGTCCGTCGAAGCCGATGGCCTTGATGTCCGACAGGCGCTTTTCGTAATCCATAAAGCCGCCGTAGTAGACGTTCATGCCATAATCTGCAACACCGATTTTAAGCATTGTTTTCCCTCCGTTTACTTATGGTTTCCTATTATCAATGATAGAGAATTATGTCGGTTATTTCCATTGTAATTTTCGCCATTTATATTGCAAATCGGCTCAAAACTTCGTTGACATTCTTTCACGGTGTTTTATTTGCGGCTCGCGGTGCATTTTTCGGGCAATATCAGTACTTTGCGGTGGGTGGCACGTTTTTTTCGGTGGCTGTTTTTGACAAAAATTTTGCGTTATGTCTTGCGTGTGCTTGCAGTTTGTAGTATCATATCGGTATAGCTTTTGGCTGGAAATATCCACAGCGATGAAGGGTGGTAATCTTATGGCAAATATCACGGTAATTTGCTCGGGTATGATGGGTTCTGCCATCACGTTCCCGGCGGCGCAGAATGGTCACACCATTCGTCTGGTCGGCTCTCCGCTTGACAACGAGATTATCGAGCACGGCAAGAAAACGAGAGAGCATCTGACGCTGTCTTTGTACAGAAAAAACAACGACACCAACGGCACCGACGAGCCGTTTATGATGCCGCCGTCGGTCTCTTTCCACTATTTTGAGGAAGTGGACGAGTGCATCAAGGATGCCGATTTGATTATCTGCGGCGTGTCGTCGTTCGGTATGGATTGGTTCTGCGAGAACGTGATTCCGCGCCTGCCGGAAAAGACGCCGCTGTTGTCCATCTCCAAGGGTATGATTGACGACGGCGAGAACAAAGGCCACCTGATTTCGTATCCCGAATATATGCAGCGCTTTACCGACAAGGATTTGAAAATCTACGCGGTCGGCGGCCCGTGCACCTCGTACGAGCTGGCGGTGCAAGACCCCACCGAAGTGGTGTTCTGCGGCCCGGATATGGAGACGCTGCGTTGGCTCAAGTCGCTCTTCGAGACCGATTATTATCATATCAGCCTGTCCACCGACGTGCATGGCGTGGAATGCGCCGTGGCGCTGAAAAACGCGTATGCGCTGGGCGTGGCGCTGGCAGTCGGCCTTGCCTACAAGCGTGAGGGCAAGCCGCTGGAGCATTACAACTCGCAGGCAGGTCTGTTTATGCAGGCGTCGCGCGAGATGTACCTCCTCCTGGATGCGTTCGACAGCACGGCAGAGCGCAACATTTTCGTCGGCATCGGTGATTTGTACGTCACGGTGTTCGGCGGCAGAAACCGCAAGCTCGGCACGCTGCTCGGTTTGGGAGATACCTACAACGAGGCGATGGCAAAGCTCCCCGGCATTACGATGGAGGGCGTTGTTATCAGCCGCCGCACCGCTGTGGCGGTCGAACAGCTCGCCACACTCGGCAAGATTGATCGCAAGGACTTCCCGCTCCTGTGGCATATCAAGGAGCTGCTGGACGATGAAGCGACCATCAACGTTCCCTGGGCGGCATTCGAAACCGAATACGAGGGATAATACGAAAAACGCGGACAGGCCACGTGGTCTGCCCGCGTTTTTTTATTTTTCGGCTTTGCGTTTTCGGTATAGACGGTAGAAATGGGACATATCCCGAAACCCCGCTTCGCGCGCGGCGGTTTCCACTGTAACTTGCTCTGTGTACAGCATACGCTCTACCAGATTCAACCGCAGATGGTTACGGTAGGCAACCGGGGAGAGTCCACCGGTATATTCGCGGAATAACTGTCTGAACCGCGTTTCACACACGCCGCACCGTGCCGCCAGTTCGGGAATGGGAATATCCCGTGCCGGTTGGGATTCGATGGCTTCGATGGCAGGCAGAATCAGCTCCCACGGCGATTGCTTTGTGTCGCGCAGGTGCACGTCATTCAGAATGTCGTGGAACAGCGAATAAACCATAGATTTTAGCAACATCCGATTGTGTTTATCGCCGCTGTCCGCTTTCAGCAACCGATGGAAGCGTATGTGGTAATCGGGGCAGTTGCGCAGCAGAATATGCGGTGCGTCGCTCAGCGCCACCGCATTCCCGTCGGCATCCGACATTTCGAAATTCAAAGCGATGGCATAGTCGCACCCGTTATCTGCCGCCTCCACGATGCGGAAGCTGTAGGAAGCGTACTGGGGAACATACAAAATTTCGCCCGGATTCAGCGAAAAGGAGCGACCATCCTCGGTGGTGTAGATACGCTGCCCTTCCAGATACAGAAACAACACGTGGCAGTGGCGCTTTTTGCCTTTGAAAACGCCTTCCTGACCAAGCATCTCGCGTACCGGGACAATGCAGATATCCCGCAGTTGAATTTCCTCCGAAAGCAGTTCGCGTGCCGTGATGTACCGCATACCGTCACCCCTATCAAAAAAGCTAGTATTTGTGTTGAATCGTCCATTGGAAACTGTAGTATAAACCGATAAAATGGTAGTATAACACGATTTATACTAACACTGCTGTGTTAAAAAGTCAATGTGAAAGGATGAGATTTATGGAAATGAAACTCACCGCCGCCATGGTAAAAGAGCAGGCTCTCGCCATGGGTGCCGACCTGTGCGGCATTGCACCGATGGAGCGCTTTGAGGGCACTCCGAAGCAGTTTGATCCGCGCTATATTTTCCCTAACGCGAAAAGTTGCATCGTGCTGGGCTTCCGTATCCCGCGCGGTTACTTCCGCGGTATTGAAGAGGGTACCTACTTCGCCTCCTACGCCGGTATGGGCTATGGCAATATCAACCGCATCGTCACCCCGCTCAGCCTGCGCTATCTGTGTTGCTTTATCGAGGACTTCGGCTGGGAAGCCGTACCCGTACCGAATCTGTTTATGGGTAACTCGGTGAAATTCGATACGCAGCAGCACGCGCCCGAATACAGCGTGCCGGTTCGCGAGGGATTGCCGAACCCCGACATCCTGGTGGACTATCGCATTTGCGCATATTTGGCAGGTATGGGTCAGATTGGCTACTCCAAAGTGTTCCTGACGCCCGAATTCGGCCCGTTCCAGCGCTTTGTGATTCTGCTGACCGACGCCGAGCTGGAACCCGACCCGATTTACGAGGGCCAGCTGTGTGACCGCTGTATGCGCTGTGCGCGTGCTTGCACCGGCAACGCCATTTCGATGACCGAAACCGAGTCCATCGTGGTGGCAGGTCGCAAGGTCGAGTGGGGCAAGCTGGACGTGCTCAAGTGCTCCACCGCGTATATGGGCGCGTACAAGGAATACAATCCGTTCCTGCCGAAGGGGACGCCCTCGCCGGAGGAGCTCAGCGAGACCTATCACGGCTATCATCATATGCAAAACTGGACCGGTTACGGCTCGGCCGACGGCAACAATCCGCCGATTGAAGGCGCGCGCGGCTGTATGCGTGAGTGCTACGCACACTTGGAGGATCGCGGTGTGCTGACCCGCCATTTCCACAACCGCTTCCGCGAAAAGGGACAGAAGCCGTGGGTCATCACCGATGAGTGGCGTGAAAAATACGAGCAGAGCATTCAGAAAGACATCTCCGGCGCGGTAGATAACGATGAGTAAGCTGAAGTTTTCCGTCGGGTATCCCTGCACCGCGCCACAGTCGTTTTTTGCTACGGTTTCGCCGTATCTTGACCGCATCGGCGAAGTGTATTTTGCGTGGGATCGCTGGTCTACCGGGCGTGCGGTGAGCCAAAACGATACCGAGCAGACCGAACGCGAACTGACGCGTTTTCGTGAGCAGGGCGTGCGTTTGAATCTGCTTCTTAACGGCAACTGCTATGGTGGCGAGGCGATGTCTCCCACGTTGGCACAGCGCGTTTGCGACACGGTGGGATACTTGAAAGAGCGTGTTGGTTTGCACGCTGTCACCACCACCTCGCCCTTTATCGCTCACACGGTCAAGCAGCGGTTTCCCGATATCGAAGTGCGTGCGTCGGTGAATATGTGGGTGGACGGCATCGCCGGTATGCAGCAGTGCGCCGACATTTTCGATTCGTTTTATGTCAACCGAGACAGTAACTACGATATCGCTGCCATCCGCCGTCAGCACGCGTGGTGTCGCGAAAACGGCAAGTCGCTGTATCTGCTGGCAAACAGCGGATGTATTCCGCAATGCGCGTACCATATTTTCCACGATAATATGGTGTCTCACAGCGAGGAGGTGCTGGGGCAGCCTACCGACCCGTTGTTCAAGCCGTATGCGTGTCGCCGTATGCTCGCGAAACCGGAAAACCGTTACCTGTTGCTCGCAGGCAACCTGGTTCGCCCCGAAGACATTCACCACTACGAGGATGCGGTGGACGGCATCAAACTTGCGACCCGCATTCATCCGTTTCCGGCGGTGATTCTTCGTGCCTACTGCCGCGAACGGTGGGAGGACGATTTGTGCGCTCTCACCGAGCCGGGGTACGGTGATATGTTGTCGCCGTATATGCTGGATAACGCGGCGATTCCTGCGGAGTATTGGGAACAGAAAACCACCTGTGCCCACACTGCCACAAGGGATGGAATTGCGGCCTGTGCCGATTGCGGCTACTGCGCCGCTTTGTACCAAAACATCCGCAAAAAGCAGGCGTTTTAATCAAAACAAAAAGCAGGCAGACTCGTTCGAGTCTGCCTGCTTTCTTATATGCCGTTTAATCCTCTTCGTGCGGAATTTCGCCGTTTTCCTTTTCATAGGCGGCGACACAACGCTTCAAATATTGCTCGATTTCGCGGTTGGCGGAACGTCCTTTTGATTCGGCAATATAGCGGAATTTCTGAAACAACGTGCGGTCAACACGCAGAGTATATCGCAGAAAATTGTCTTTCATTTTTGCACCTCAATGACGTTATTTTATCCTCACTATGTCGTCATTATAATGCAATTATTGCGTCAAAATAAAAATGGTGGTATAATGACGCAAAAGTGACGAATGGCGGTGCTGAAGTGAGAGTAGCGGTAATTGGGTCTCGAGGACTGAAAGAGTGCGACTTGGAGAAATATTTACCGACAGAGACAACTGAAATTGTTTCCGGTGGAGCCAAGGGGGTTGATAGTTATGCGGGGCTTTATGCCGGAGAACACGATATTCCGCTTACGGAGTTTTTGCCCAAGTATAAAAGGTATGGAAGAGCAGCACCGTTGTACCGAAATCGTGAGATTGTTGATTATTCCGATATGGTGCTTGTCTTCTGGGATGGGAAATCAAAAGGAAGCCAATACACCATTGACTATTGCCAAAAGCAGGACAAACCGATAACGGTGGTTATTGTGGAAGAATAGGCAAAGGTAAACGAAAACGGAGAACGCTTTGCTAAGCGTTCTCCGTTTTTTATAGTTTCTGCGTTTCGATGCGGGCGCGGATGTTGCAACCGCTGTCCGCTCGTGTTGTCTCGAACCAGTATACGGTCTTGTCGTCTTCCTCGGTGACGGCGCGGCGTACGGCAAGCGTTTCGCCGAGCGGCGCTTCTGCGAGGTAGGCAATCTGGATATCGGTGATGTGTCGCTCGTCGATATCGGGAATACGATCGCACAGCATATCGGGATAGCGGGTGTTGTTCATATGGTTATTGACATCCACATCCGCATACCGCACCGTGTGCGTGTCGGCGGTTTCCCATTCGAGAGGCGGCAGGCGGAAGCGCGTGCCGATTTCGAGCGGTTCATCCTGACCGTAATGTAGCTCCAGCGTACCGACGCGGCAAAGTTCACCGGTGTTTACGTTCAGAAGCGCCCACACCGAACCGGCTTCGGCAACCAACTCGTCACCGCGGTACATCCGATAATAGCGCTCAAACGCCGCACCGCGCGGCGGGTCGTATGCCCACGTCTGCACCGTGACATTGTCGTAGGCGCGCAGCGTGCCGTACAGGCGGACATGCATCCGACTCAGTACAAAGGCGTAGCCTTGGTCGAGCAGTTCGCGGTAGGTTGGACCGTCGGCGCGCATCTGGCTGTCTGCCGTTTCCTGAAAATAACGGAAGACGGCAGACGGATGCACTTCACCGTTATGCCCGGCATCGTGGGACAAAATCTCGTAACTGACGATGTGTTTCACCGAAAAACTCCTTACTGCAGCTGAGCCAGGCTCTGTTCCAGAAGCGCCAGCTTTTCCTGCAGACGCTCAGCCTGTTCGCGGGCGGTCTGCACCACGTTGGCAGGAGCCTTGTCAGTGAAAGCAGGGTTGGACAGACGAACATTCACGCCGTCGAGCTGCTTTTGCACGTTCTCCTTTTCCTTCTGCAGACGAGCGCGCTCGGCAGCCTTGTCCACCAGATCATCCAGCGGGATTTTGATGGTGGCGTCGGCGGTGACGATGCTGACAGCACCGGGAATATCAAAGGCTTCGCCAACCTGCACTTCGGAGGCAGAGGCGAGACGCAGGAAGAACGGCACACCCTTTTCAAAGGTGGGGGCAAAGGCGGTCTCGATAAAGACCTGCGCCTTGCGGGACGGCGGCACGTTCATTTCACCGCGGCGGTTACGGATGGCACCGATGGCTTCCATGATGCGCTCCATCTCTTTTTCCTCGTTCGGGAACGCCAGCGTTTCATCGTACACCGGCCACGGAGCAATCATCAGCGCGTCGCCCTCGTGCGGCAGCGACTGCCAGATTTCTTCGGTGACAAACGGCATAAACGGATGCAGCAGACGCAGCATACCGGTCATCACATACACCAGCACCTGACGGGCCGCACCGGCGTTTTCGCCCTGCAGGCGCGCCTTGCACAGCTCGATGTACCAGTCGCAGAAGTTATCCCAAATGAAGTCATACAGCTTCTGCACCGCAATACCCAGCTCGAACTTGTCGAGGTTTTCGGTGACAGCCTGCACCAGCGTGTTAAAGCGGGAGACAATCCACTTGTCTTCCAGCGTCAGCTCTTCGGGCAGCGTCAGCGGCACGTCGTTGTCGCCGATGTTCATCAGAATGAAGCGAGCGGCGTTCCACAGCTTGTTGGCGAAGTTGCGCGAAGCCTCCACCTTGTCGTTCATGAAACGCATATCGTTTCCGGGGCTGTTACCGGTTGCCAGCATAAAGCGCAGAGCGTCCGCGCCGTACTGGTCGATAATCTCCAGCGGGTCGATACCGTTGCCCAGCGACTTGGACATCTTGCGACCCTGCGAG
>JAZODA010000040.1:0-14025 GCA_045596745.1 Acutalibacteraceae bacterium | reverse complement strand
GGGCAAGAAAAAGGTGATCGCCGAGACCGGCGCCGGTCAGCACGGCGTGGCTATGGCCACCGCTGCCGCCTACTTCGGTATGGAGTGCGACATTTATATGGGTACCGTGGACATTAAGAAGCAGGCGCCCAATGTGGCACGGATGAAGATATTGGGCGCAAACGTGGTGGAGGTTACCGAAGGGCAGGCCACCCTAAAGGAGGCGGTGGACGCCGCTTTCGCTGCCTATGCCCGGGAGTATAAGGACTGCATCTATTGCATTGGTTCGGTGGTGGGTCCCCACCCCTTCCCCATGATGGTGCGGGATTTTCAGCACGTGGTGGGCGAAGAGGCTCGTGAGCAGTTTGTGGATATGACCGGTCATCTGCCCGATGCCATCGTAGCCTGCGTGGGCGGTGGCTCCAATGCGGCGGGCTTCTTCTCCGGCTTCCTGAACGATCCCGTGGACATCTACGGTATCGAGCCTCTCGGTCGCGGCCCGAAGCTGGGCGACCACGCCGCCAGCCTGAAGTACGGCACCGAAGGCATTATGCACGGCTTTAACAGCATTATGCTGAAAGACGAAAACGGCGAACCCGCTCCCGTCTACTCGGTAGCCAGCGGTCTGGACTACCCCTCCTCCGGTCCGGAGCACGCGTTCCTGCAGGAAATCGGCCGCGTCAAGTACGATGTCATCGACGACGAAGAAACCATCGATGCGTTCTTCAAGCTGGCACGTATGGAGGGTATCATCCCCGCCATCGAAAGCTCTCACGCCGTTGCCTACGGTATGAAGCTCGCAAAACGTATGGAGCACGGTTCTGTCCTCATCAACCTCTCCGGCAGAGGCGACAAGGATATGGACTACGTTCTCGAAACCTTTGGTATCCGCTGATAGCTAAAACGCCCCGCCCGCTTTGCGCCGCGGGGCGTTTCACACTTTAAAGGAGGCACACGATATGAACTTTTCCGAAATCGCGCGCACCCGCCAATCCTGCCGCAACTACGATGCCGACCGCCCGGTCGAAGAAGAAAAACTCGCGGCAATTCTGGAATCGACCCGTCTCTCCCCCTCCGCTTGCAACGGTCAGCCGTACCATCTCACCGTCTGCCGCGGCGAACTGGCAAAAGAGGTCGCCAAAGCCACTATGAGTATGGGAATGAACCGTTTTGCGGCGGCAGCACCGATTGTTATCGTTATTTCCGAAAAGCCGTATGTCAAAACGGCGGCACTCGGTGCTAAGCTCAAGCACAACGACTATCGTTCCATCGACATCGGCATTGCGGCGGCGTATTTGACCGCCGAAGCCACCGCGCAAGGACTGGACACCTGTATCCTCGGCTGGCTGGATGACGACAAAATCCGCGCGCTGTGCGATCTGGACGGCACCGTTCGCCTCGTCATCACACTAGGCTATGCCAAGACCGACGATCCGTTGCGTCCAAAAAGACGCAAGCCTCTCGAAGAACTCATCACTGAGAAATAAAAAGATCACCGTGCTTTGTTCCGAGAACAAGGCACGGTGATTCTTTTTATACCATTATTTTGCCATTTTCGACCGATAGCCACCGCAGTTTTGAATATATCCCGGGCAACCGTGACCGAAGTTGATACAGGTCTGACAACGGCGATCGCTACGCATCTTCGCCTCGTTTTCGCGGCGCGTGGCATCGCGGCGATCGCGCTCTGCCTGTTGGTTGGCACGGCGTTCCTCATCGGCACGCTGTTGCTCCACGCGCTCCATCTGACGGTTATGCTCCGCCTGCTGGCGCTCCATCTGCGCGTTGTGGCGGCGTTCCTCCTCCGCCTGACGCTCCAGGATCGCGGCACGGCGCTCCTCGTCGGCACGACGGGCAGCGGCCTCCTCTTCCTCACGCTGTTCGCGGATGGCGAGGTTGAGCGCCTCCTTGTAGTCGTCGGCGCGACCCGATTTGAGCAGCGAGATCACCGACGGAATCAGCGGCCAGTAATCGCTCGGCATAAAATCGTAGTCATCAAGCTTCAGAAGCACCTCATCGCGGCGCGCCTGGGCGACTTTCTTGTTTTCGCTCCACTCCACGCAATACGCATTCTGCTGAGCAAACGCTTCACCGTAGGTAACGGCGTATGCCGCCATCTTGTCCAAACCCGCCTGCCGCTCGGCATCGTAGTTCGCGAGTGTCCGACGGAACGCGCCCATCGTGGCCTCGTACTTCTCCACCGACGCATCATACGCCTTTTTGCGGTCGGTATACACCTTCTCGGCACCCTTGTGGATCTTATACGTCAGCACCGATGCACCGACACCCAGCACCGCCAGCATCATCAGAATACCCGCGGCAAAATACAAAATCAGGAACAGCGCCATCGCACCGAGCGCCCCGTAAAACAGCAGTTTGCTCTTGTCGGCGTTGGCTTTTTTCTCCGCAAGATCGCTCCCGTCGATCGGAAACACCGGGAAATTATCAAACACCGCGGGCGTGCCGCCGGGCAGACCCGTCTCGGCGCGCAGGGCATTGATCTTTTCTCTGGTCTCTCGGAATGCGCCGTCCTCGATGTAATCGCCCAAATAAATGGCCTCATCGAGCAGCGACTGCAGCTCCTCCAGCTTTTGAATGGTCTCTCTGTTATCCATCGCTCGCACCTCCTCAACCTGCCATACGGAACATCCAGATGAGTTCCGTGCGGGCAAACGCTAAGCCCTCGTCGATAGCAAATGCCTCAGGGTTGGGCAGCAACTCACCCGACGTGCTGACGAACTCGTGGCCGCGTCCCTTCAACGTGTTGCGATAACGTTTTTCCTCAAATTCGGAGGCGTCGTAGATCCACTCGTTGGGGTTCAGCGCATCCGCCGCACCGTAGAGGATCGCCATCATCACGCAATACATCGCCTCGTTGGTATACGGCTTTTTAAGGGTCTTGAGAAACGCCACAAAAGGGTTTTTCTCTGCATCGATGAGCGTGGGATAGGCGGCGTAGGGCAACGCGGAATTTGCCACCGCATCCGCGAGGAAAAACGCCACCTTGAACACATACCCCTGCTGATCCATCGTCTCGGAGGCGATCTGCTTCAAATAGGAATACAGGAACACCGAGCGATCCTCCAAGGTCTTCAGCTCGGCATACTGCTTGCAGGCGGCTTCGGTGGAAAACCACGCCGCCGATTGCTTCACCAGTTCCATACCGCGTAACTCCTCCCCTTAGCGCTGATTGCCGTTTTGCACCTTGACCGCATAGCGATCCACGCAGAGCTTGATCAGCACAATATGCTTGTCCATTGCAGAGGCGTTGGTGTCGTCGCCCTCGGTCACCTCGAAGTAGCCGTTGGTCTTGAGGTAGTCATACACCTCGGCAGCGGGGTACTGGAGGACATCCAACACACGGGCAAACGCCAGCAGGAAGCCGCCGATGAGACGGTACTTCTCCACAGGCTGCGAAAGATCCACCGGCTTAACGCCAGAGAAGATCTTGAAGATCTTGGCCAGACCGCTCTCAGGCTTGGGGAACGCCAGCGCCACCGTGGAGGTCTCGCCATCAGCAAACTTCAGCTCCACCACGACCTTGTCAGGGTCAGCCTCCAGCCACTTGAGCGCCACAACGTCCTTGCCGATCTCGTAGCGACCACGAACCTCTTTGTCGTCGATAAACGCCACGTGCGTGGGGGGCGTACCCGGCTTCACCTTGGCAGTGGGATCGAAACCGAGATTGACCTCAGTGCCGCTGTGCTTACCCTCTGTTACCTTACCGTACTTGGTGGCGAGCTTCGCCATCATACCTTCCATACCTGCCATACTAAACATCCTCACTTTCCGTATTTCGGGGGGACACCGCCCCTCTTACTATCCAATTATACGCCCCCCGCTCCCTCAAATCTTATGCTACCTGCATAATTTGTAGAAACCCGTTGCAATTCGTAGTAACTTGTCCGTTGTTTCTTTCACTCACACCATATGCCATTTTTACATCATCCGATTATCTACCTGCTTCCATATAAAAAAGTCTGTCGTCACTTGTTGACAACAGACTTCCATTTATCATGTTATAATGCTTTTAACAATTGCTCAGCCGTTTGAAAACGCTCACCGGGGTTGATGTTTGTACATTTCCGCACCAGTCGTCCTGCATGACCGCGAGCCAGCTGCTCGCTCGGATGTTTGCCCGTCATCATCACGTTAAGCAACACACCTACGGCGTAGACATCCGTTCGTGAATCACTCTGCGAAACCCCCAGCTGTTCGGGCGACACGTACCCCACCGTTCCCATTACGGCAGTATCTTTACAACCGATCGCCACTTTACGGGACGCATTAAAATCAATGAGGACAACGCGCCCTGCGGCGGTAACCAATACATTTTCCGGCTTCACATCGCGGTGTACCAAGTCTAAGGAATGCAACACCGACAGCGCTCGGCACACGCCGGACAACACACGCTTGGCACCGCCGGGATGGTAATGACCGCTTTCCATAACCTGCGCCACGGTTACACCGTCAATATACTCCTCTAACACGATCTGCCCATCTTCCAAGATTATCGTATCGTAGATCTCGGGTAAATTCTGCGAACGCACGTCGCAGAGCACCTCATACGCGACCACCGGCGTCGCAAAACTGCGAAGCACGATATCTTTCCCCTGCGTGCGATGCCTCAGACGATACACGCGCCCCCCGTTGCGATCCGACAGCACACTGACCAAACGATATGTTTTGAATACCGTGTCCAGGTATTGCTCCCTCGTCATTGGGTCACGCTCCATTCCACCGAGCTTCCATCCCATTCGCGGTAGGCTGCCGCATAGGCTTCGCGCACGGATTCGTTGCGATAGTAGTAATAATCCTCATCATGACAATCCGATTGACAATGCAGTGTCAGCGCAACGCGGCGTTCTTGCGCGGGAACAAACGCCGAGGCTTCGATATGCACAGCGCCGCTCGCCATATACACGTCGGCGAGAGCATAACAGTCCGCAAACGCCTCTTGCCAGACATCCCGAACACTTTTCGGAAGCACCACGGTTTTGGCATTACTGCCGCGAAACGCCTGCGGTGCCAACGCGATCACGCGGTAGCCGTCCACCGTTTCAGGAATCACGTACACGCCGTTTGCTGCGGGAGTTCGAACACCTGTCAGCACGATCGCATCTTCAGGAAAATTTAGCGGAGAGAGGATCAGACTATCCGCATCCGTCGCTTTGCGGTAATGGTACGATACAGAAGCATTCACAGCTGTAGTTGTAGTTGTCGTAGCCGTCGCTTGGGTAGTGGAGGACGGTTTCGTCGTAACTGCCGTTTGGCGGGTGGCAGAGGTTGTTGCAGCCGTCGGTCGCGTTGTGCTCTGTGTACTAACCGTCGTCCGTGAGGTGGTACCGCCAATGACACTGTTCTCGGTCACCGTCGAGGCCGGTGCCGTACCTGTCGTATCATCGGTCGTCTGACTCGTTGTGAATTTCCCCTCTGTGGTGGATACGACGCCCATCACCGTACGAGAACCCTCTTTGGTGGATGTGGTCGTGGTCGTTGCCGCCGACATGACAGACGTGGAAGTCCCACTCTCTACCGCCTCGTTTTCCGAAAGGAAAAACGGCAAGCAGATCCCGATCAGTACCAGAAACAATCCTGCCACAAAAAGCACCGACCACCTCCGATACCTCGGCAATGGCGATGCCATCGTTTTCTTTTCCTCGAGTGAGCGCATACAATACAAGCAAAACCGTGCGTTATCCTCGATCTCCGCTTTGCAGAACGGGCAATGCTTCATACTTTATCCCAACGTTTCCAAGTTATATTCAAACAATAATTCGTTGATCTCAATGACCGACAGCGATTTGCAAATACCATACAGCACGATGCTGTCAAAGGCTAGCTTTACATACAACGGCGAATATCCCGCACATTTCAGCAATGTCTGCGTTTCTTCAAGCGTTAGCCGCATACCCACCGCCAGGCATAACAGCTTTTTGCGTTCGGGCACACGAAGGCCGGAAAAGATCTGGTAGGCGTACACCTCGGACAACTCAGCTTCGCGGATCACCTGCGACTTCCTCAAACCTTTTTCCTGCATCAAACGGTTGAGCAATGCCGACAACGTATCGGTTACCATGTACTCTTTGTTCTCACCGTAAAATGTTTTGAAATCGGGACAAAGATTCAACTCTTCCACGATCTTGGAGGTATCCTTCGCCATAATCCGCACCCCTTTTACTTAATTACAATCCATCATACCATATTCGACAACGCTTTTCAACTATGCTGTCAGCATAATTCGCATAGACGATTGCATCCTACCAAAACTTGTGATATACTGCAATCAGAAGAATACAAAGGAGGATATGTTATGAGCTACCTTGCCGATAAGACTCGATACGACACCATGCCCTACCGCTACTGCGGTCACAGCGGACTGAAACTCCCTGCCCTGTCTTTGGGACTGTGGCACAACTTCAGCGACGTGGATAACTACAGCAATATGGTGGATATGCTCACCACCGCGTTCGACTTGGGCGTGACCCATTTCGACCTTGCCAACAACTACGGCCGCCCCTTTGCCGGCTCGGCAGAACGCAACTTCGGTCGCATTATGAAAGAGGTGCTCGCCCCCTATCGCGATGAGCTGGTCATCTCCACCAAAGCCGGCTACTATATGCACCCCGGCCCCTACGGCGATTTCGGCAGCCGCAAGTACCTCATCTCCAGTCTGGATGCCAGCCTTAAGCGGATGGGACTGGATTATGTGGATATCTTCTACCACCACCGTATGGATCCCAACACCCCGTTGGAAGAAACGATGGGCGCACTGCGCGATATCGTGCGCAGCGGCAAGGCGCTGTACGTCGGCATTTCCAACTACGATGCCGTTACCGCCGCAAAGGCGCAGGCGATTCTGGAGGATATGGGTGTCCACTGCCTTATCCATCAGTTCCGCTACTCGATGCTTGACCGCAACGTAAAGGACAACGGCACGTTGGATGCCACTCACGGTGTCGGGATGGGCTCCATCGCCTTCTCGCCTCTGGCACAGGGCATTCTTTCGGATAAATACCTCGGCGGTATCCCCGAAAACTCTCGTGCTGCAAAACCCGATACCTTCTTGACCCCCGACCGTCTTACCCCCGAACTGCTCGAGATGGTATCGCGCCTCAACAAGCTGGCCATCGAACGTGGTCAGACGTTGGCACAGATGGCCATTGCGTGGTTACTCGGTGTCGGCGGCGTCACCAGTGTTCTGGTGGGTGCCAGCAGTCCCGAACAAATCCGTGAAAACGTTGCCGCGGTTTCCAACATCGACTTCTCGGATGCGGAAATCGCCGCTTTGCAACAGATTCTGTAATCAAAAAAGCGTCCGGTCTTGTGACAGACCGGACGCTTTCGTTTATTTCGCTGTTTTCGCCCCGTAAAGCCGTTTGTAGACGAGGATAGCAACCACTACCGCCGCCAAGCCGGAAAGCAATTTTGCCGCCATTACGTGGAAAATATACGCCGCATCGAACGCCATGGTAAACGCCAGATGTCCGCCGAGCAAAAATGCTGCCGACACCGCGAACGAAGCGTTGAGTAAGACGCCCTTTTTGTCCATACGGTTAATCATTTCAAACGTCGTCGCGTTGGTGACGATAGTGGACACAAAGCCCATCGCCGACACGTCTTCAACCTTCAGCCAACTGCCGAATTTGCGAATCGGCTTCTTGAGCAGACGGGAGACAATGTTCATAAGCGGGAACGCACCTGCGAGCACAACGGCGGCGTTGAAGCACACATCCGCGCCCTCCATAATATCCGCCAAGCCCTTGACAACCACAATCCCCGTCAGGAACTGCACCATACCGAGCAGCAAGCCGACTGTGATGAGTGCTTTCATCAGGAAACCCAGCACCGAGAAGCACTTAACCGAAAATTCGGGGGCGAAAATAAGGCCGCAGGCAATTACCGCGGAAAACACGATAAGCGGCAACAGATTCAGCAGGTTTTGCCACAGCGGCAATCCCAGGAAGCAACCCGACAGGAAGCACCCCACCGGGATGGTGACAATACCGCACAAGAATCCCAAAAACAGCTCGCGGTGGTGTTCTTTTTGCACGACTCCCAGCGAGTACGGCACACTGAACGAGATGGTAGCACCCATCATCGAGGACACCACCAACGCGTTGTACATACCGATGGCGCTGTTTTGTGCCACCTCTTTGGCGAGCGGTGCGCCGCCCATATCATTGGCAAACAACGTCGCGGGAATGATGGAAGGGTCAATCCCCAGCGTTTCGTACACCCAAACAAAACACGGCTGCAGCAGTTCGGCAATCAGCGGTGCGAGCACAATCATACCAATCATCGACAGTGCCATATTGCCGAGCAGCATAAAGCCTTTTTCAAATTCTTTTCCCAAGCCGAAGCGATTTCCGAAAATGCGGTCGAGTCCGCCCAAAACGGCAAAGCAAAGCATAATTACCGATACAACCGACACGGTATCGTTCCTCCTTACAACGCCACCGCTTCAAAGCCTGAAGCGGTAAGAATATATCGTTCTTTGAACCCTGCAGCCTTGAGCAGCAAGCGCGAATCTTCAAAGCCACAATCCATCTGCTCACCGTCGTGACAATCCGACGAAATCACCGCGCCGAATCCATACTCGCGGAACACGCGCATAAGCTCGGGCGACGGATACGGCGTTTTACGATACCCACGCGCCATCGCGCCGGTGTTCACTTCAAACAGCGGAATATGCCCTGCCAGCGCGTCAATCGCTTCGGTAGCATACCGCAAATAGCGAGGATCGTTCTCGTCGAACAGGTTGACAGTATCGCAGTTCTTGGTAATCAAATCGGGATGCGCCAGAATATCGAATGTTCCGTACTGCGGCAGCTGTGCCATCGTTTCGTAGTACGCTTTGACGAACGCCATACCGTCACCGCCGAAGTGTTCCCGTATCACCTGTTGCACCACCTGCGCATCGCGGTCAAAGCCGGGATACCCGTCGCCGCATTTCAGATAATGCACCGAGCCGATTAAGTAATCGTACCCCGACAAATCCACTCCGGCGTACATATCCACTTCCAACCCCAAAAAGATGGGGAAGGTATCCTTGTATTCTTCTTTAAGGGCAGCGATTTCACGCTTATAGGCTTCGGTACTCTGCTCCGTAATGGTGGAGTACGGCGAATACCACATCGCGCAATGCCCGGAAAACCCCAACGAGGTAAATCCCTTTTGCTGTGCAAAACGAACCATCTCGGCTGGCGTATGCTTTCCGTCGCAAAATGTCGAATGCGTGTGTAAATTCTGCAGCAGTTCCATAAAGCCACTTCCCTACTTGTGTACAATCGTGTTCATTATACCCCCGCTCCACGCAAAAAGCAAGGGCAAAGCGCCCTGTCTCCACAATTCCGGCAAAAAGGGCGGCCCGATTTATTCGGTTTCTTTTACACTCCTCAGACGATACAAAAACGAGGATTGCGCTCGCAGTGGTAATGTGCTATACTAATCCCGTGCAAACATATGTCAATATGTGGAACTATTGCCCAAAACGGAGATTTTTCCTATGATAAAACGAGTGGATGCAACAAAAGGCTCATTGAACCGACTGATTTTTCTCTATACAATCCCGTTGATTCTGAGCACCATCCTTCAAAACCTTTTCGACGTTGCCGACAAGGCCGTGCTCGGAAATATGGCAGGCACGACAGAAGTCGCCTCCATCGCAGCTACCACCACCGTTTCCGGACTTGTCATCAACGGTGCTGTTGGCCTTTCCGCCGGAACCTCCATTATGCTTGCTCGTTTCGTGGGGCAAAAACGCACGGATAAAATCCGAAAAACCATCGACACGTCACTCCTGACCGCGGTGTTCGTAGGCTTGTTGGTGGCGATTGCCGGCTTCTTCCTGGCTCCTTTTTTCCTGAACATAACCAACTGTCCGGCAGAGTGCTACGACGGGGCGCTGGTGTATATGCGCATCGTGCTCGCCGCCGCACCGATCACACTGCTGTACAACTACGGCTCAGCCATACTGAGAACGCTCGGTGACGCCCAACGGCCGCTGATATATATTGCGATCGCCGGCGTGATAAACGTTGTGTTAAACGTTATCCTCTGCTTTGTTTTACCCCAGAAGGTGGTAGCGGTTGCCATCGCGACCATCACATCGAACGTTGTCAGCGTCGTGCTCATTCTCAACCGCCTTCGTCACCTTGAGAGCGGTATGAAGGTGGACTTCCGCCGTCTGCGCTTCGATACTGCCACCTTCTTCGGCATCGTGCGCTTCGGCGTTCCGGCCTCCATCTCTCAGATTGTGCTTCCGCTCGGCAATCTGCAGATTACGACCGCCATCAACTCCTACGGTGCCGCCGCGATGGCAGGGCATTCGGCGTCCGTCTCGACCGAAATGTTTTCCTTTGCAATCGGTAGCGGCTTTGCAAACACGGCGATGACCTTTATCGGGCAAAACATCGGTGCAGGCAATGTCGAACGCGTGAGGAAAACCTTTTGGCTTTGCCTGCTGTACAGCACACTCATCAACGGCTCGGTCGGTATTCTCACCTATCTCACAGGTGAGTTCTGGCTCGGCATCATCGTGGGTGCTTCTTCAACCGAAGCGATAAGCTATGGTATGGCACGACTCCTGTATGTCGCCGTATTTATGTTCATCTATGCCATCAGCAACGTCCTGACGGAATCTATGAAGGCCTTCGGCTATCCCATGCTCACGAGCATAACCAACATAGCGATTAACCTGGGATTTCGAGTCATCTGGATGCAGTTCATCTATCCGCTCTATCCCCATTTCGTTACAATTATGCAATGCTACACCGTTGCCTGGATTCTGAATTTGGTTTTCTACATCCTGTTTTCCTCCATCGTTTACACAAGATACGTCAGGAAGGGTATCTGCAAAGAAATATGATTGTGTAATAGAAAAGCGGCAGGCGCACCGCCTGCCGTTTTTGTTTTGTATGATAATAAGAGCCAACCGCAAGGCGGCGCGTGCCGTGGATGAAACCCATTCCAACCAAAACAAAAGACCACCCTGTCGGGTGGTCTTTTGTTTTGAAATTAGCGACCTATTTTGATACGAGATGCACACCCCGGAAGACCTTTCGTTAAAAGGTACGGGGAATCGTTAAATGGTATAACCTATCGTTCAAAGGTGCAAAGAATCGTTAAAAGGTTAATTCGGTGGCGCACAGAATCATTCTAACTTGATGAATCATTCTTATTGCCTTTCTTCCCGACTTCCTCTTGAAAAAAGAAGAAACTTTCGTTATACTTATTTTGAGTTGTTTTACGCTATACCCAATTCTTTTTGAGAGGATTTTGTCTATGAATAACTTCTTTGATGTGCTTCTTGATGTATTAAAACAAGATGAGCGTTATTTTTCCGCTGATGGAGAATTTTTGCGCAATGCCGTTTACGAATCCGCAATGAAGATGGATAGCAACCTTTTGAAGTTGCTTTACCAGCACGAAACGACTAAGGCTCGCTTTTTTACCGACATTGACGGCATTTCCGTTTTTGATAAGGTCGGCTTCGGTTGGGTAATCAATAATCGTGAGTTTCTACCGGACTCATACACTCGCTATAAGAATAAAATTGGACTGACGAACAGCAACGGGGACTATATATCTACATCGAACGATGTTGAACTCGTTTTCCCGTACAAAGATTGTGTCCTTGAGGGCGGTCAGACAAAGGAAGACCAGAAGCGCAGCGAAATCTTCTATAATGAAACACTTGCTCCCGATGAAGTGGATAGACTTCTTTATCCGAAAGTGCTGACAAACGCCAAAAGATATACAGCGAATGGTATTGAAGAAAATATCAGCAGTTTTGAGGATAGTGACAATCTCATTATTAAAGGCAATAATCTTTTGTCGCTCAGTTCGCTATTGGCGAAATACGAAAGAGCAATTAAGTGCATTTACATTGACCCCCCATATAATACGGGGGATGATGATTTTAATTACAACGACAACTTCAATCATAGTTCTTGGCTAACATTTATGCGTAATAGACTCACAATCGCAAAACGTCTGTTGCGAGATGATGGCGCAATATTTGTTCATATTGACCATCACGAATTGGGTTATCTTAATATTTTAATGGACGAAATCTTTGGCATAGAAAATAAAGTCCAGATTATTTCCGTCAAAACCGCATCCCCTGCTGGTTTTAAGACGGTTAATCCTGGACCGATTGATGTGACGGAATATATTTTGTTCTATACAAAATGCAAATCACAGTTTAAGTTCAAAAAAGCATATGTGCCCGTCGGATATAATAAAAACTATAACCTAGTTGTGAAAAAGGCAGAAAAAGTAAGAGATTGGACTTTTGAGCCTATCAAACAAGCGGTAATTAAAGACGCTGGCTTTGAGTCTGAAAAAGAAGCAAAGCAGAAATACGGTAAAGCGTGGAACGTTATTGTAGCAAACCTGATTGAGCAGTATGCCTACAATAATGCCGATAATGTAGTTAGTATCAGAGACCCCCATAAACCTACCGATGCGTTAAAGAGATTGATGCAAGAGTCGAAAAAAGTTGATGAGGTATTGGAATACAAGCGTGAAGATGGTTCATCTGGATATATCTATAAAGGTGGCGCACTTGCTTTCTATTCTAACAAGTTGCAAATGGTTGATGGTAATTTAACAGTAACCGAACTGCTGTCGGATTTTTGGAGTCATATCTCTTGGGCTGGTATTGCGAATGAGGGCGGCGTTAAACTGAAAAACGGTAAAAAACCCGAAAAACTCATTAAACAGATTTTCGAGTTATCAACCGAAGCAGGAGATATAGTTTTAGACTATCATCTCGGCTGCGGTACGACTTGTGCTGTTGCACACAAAATGGATCTTAAATACATCGGTTGCGAACAGTTAGATTACGGTCAGAATGATTCTGTTGTTAGACTTAATAACGTTATCAATGGAGATACAACAGGGATTTCTGCGGCTGTTAATTGGCAAGGCGGCGGTTCGTTCGTATATTGCGAACTCTCTAAACTGAACCAAAAGTATGTCGATGATATTCAGACGGCTGCAACCGATGCCGACATTGTTACCATCTGGCAGGAAATGCTGAAAACGGGCTTCATCAGTTGCAAGGTCAATCCGAAAGATATTGATATGGAAGATGTTGCCTTTACGGAATTATCCATTGACGATAAAAAGCGTTTCCTTATGGAACTGCTCGACAAGAACCAGTTGTATGTTAATTATTGCGATATGGAAGATGAAACTTTTGCCGTGTCTGATGCAGACAAGGCATTTACCAATAGTTTCTATGGAGAGATGTAATTATGCCGTTCCTTTATGAACAACTTGATACGTTGCGTAATTTCGGCAGTTACACCGAAATACCACCGTACATACAAGAAAATATAAGTCCGCGCTTTGAGTTAAGACCGTATCAGATAGGCGCGTTTGAAAACTTCATAACCTACTTTGAAAACGACAGGATGTGTCACAAGCCGACACAAACGCTGTTCCACATGGCAACGGGTTCGGGTAAAACGATGATTATGGCAGGGCTGATGCTGTACCTCTATAAAAAGGGGTATCGCAACTTTCTGTTCTTCGTAAATCTGTCTAACATCGTCAATAAGACAAGGGACAACTTCTTGAACGCGCTTTCAAGTAAGTACCTTTTCGCTGACGAAGTACGTTTATCCGGGGAGCGCGTGCCAATTAAGGAAGTTGAGAATTTCCAAAATACCGACGAAAATGCAATCAATATTTGTTTTACAACTACTCAGGGCTTGCATGCGGACATGTGGTTTGCAAAAGAAAATGCTCTCTCGTTTGATGACTTTGTAGGCAAAAAAGTCGTCCTTATTTCTGATGAAGCACACCATTTGAATGTAGATACAAAAACGCTTGAAAAAAACAAGGACGAACAGGCGAATTATCACAGTTGGGAACAGACCGTTCGCCGGATCTTTGCAACGAACAAAGAAAATGTGCTGTTAGAATTCACGGCTACTTGTGACATTCATAACCCGCAGATACGGGCAGAATATGAAAATAAAATCGTCTATGACTATCCGCTTTCCAAGTTCAGAGCCGACGGCTATTCAAAAG
>JAZODA010000039.1:0-45275 GCA_045596745.1 Acutalibacteraceae bacterium | reverse complement strand
ACGTTGACAAGACCGGAGATGGCCAGATAAATCAGCGGACGTTTGGTATCACCCGCTGCGCGCAGCACGGCAGCGCCGAAGTTGTAGACGATAAAGCCGGGCATACCGAGGAAGTAGATGCGGATGTACAAGGTAGCCTTTTCCAGAACAAGTGCGCTATCCTTGCCGGTACCCATAGCCTGGAGCAGCGGGCCGGACAAGAGCGAGCCGAAAATCGTCAGGAACACACCGCAGAAGAGCGAAATGGCGATGGCGGTGTGGACACTCTGTCGAACGCGCTTGTGATGGTGTGCGCCGATATGTCGAGCGACAACGGTCAGAACGCCGGAGCTCAGACTGACAAAGAAGTTAACAATCAGTGCTGTCAGCGAGCCGGTCGAGGAGATGGCCGCCACAGCGGTATCGCCAACGGGAGACAGTGCTACGACAAAGGTGTCGGCAGCGTTGTAGAGCACCTGCAAAATGCCGCTGGCCATAATGGGAAGTGCGTACAGCAGCATTTTAGGGAGCAACGGGCCTACACACAAATCGCGTTTGGAACGAGTGGTCATGGATATCCCTCCAGTTGGTTCGGAACTCACAAAAGCAACTACAGTATAGCACGCGAAAGCTGCAAAAGCGTGCCATTTTATGGGGAAATGACTGCCGTTTTTTGACAAACAAAAAGAGTACGTCTACACAATACCACACTTACAGTTTTTGTCAAGCATCTTTCCAAAAACTTCCGCGGAAAACCGCACTTTCAACGGAAATGCTATGAACAGTAACTGAAAAAAGGAGACGGTGAGTGTGGCAAAAGGGTTTGTGAAATTCATAAAGGGTATGGGCATCGGAGTTGCGGTCGGGTGCGTCACCGGTGTGATTGCCAACCAATATGTGCACAGCGGCAAAAAGGGTATGAAAAAGACGGTTGGTAAGGCACTGAAAAATATGAGCGAGCTGGCAGAAGAACTCGGCGAAATGTTTTAACAAAAAACGGAGCATCCGCTGGATGCTCCGTTTTGGTTTTAAGGGATTATCGATCCTCGCGGAAGTAGGGGAGACCCAGACTTGCCGGAGGCTGATGCTCGCGCTTCTTACGCATGCTGGTAATGATGAGAACCACCAGCGTGACGATGTAGGGGAGCATCTTGAACAGTTCCTGCGTATTGGTGTCGAGACCGACAATGTAGTTGTGGGCGTTGCAAAGAGCACCGAACAGGAGCGAACCGAAGATCGCCATATGGGGCTTCCACAGTGCGAAGATAACGAGCGCAATCGCCATCCAACCGCGGTCACCAAACGCATTGTTCGACCACACACCGTCGGCATACGCCATAACGTACTGCAGACCGCCGAGACCGGCGATGGCACTACCGATGCAGGTGGACAGGTACTTGTAACGAGTAACGTTGATACCGGCGGCGTCCGCGGTGGCAGGGTTTTCACCCACTGCGCGCAGATTCAGACCAACACGCGTGCGAGTCAGCATAATGGATGCCACAATTGCGATAATAAACGCCGAGTAGGTCAAGAAGTCGTGCGACAGGAAGATTTCACCGAACCAACCGCAATCCTTGGCAAACGGCAGAGTCTGCTTGAAGAAGGAACTGGTTTTTGTCAGGGCGATGGAGGGCATATCGCTCTCCACCAGCTTGATGAGCGAGCCGCCGAAGAAGTTGCCGACACCGATACCGAAGGTGGTCAGTGCCAGACCGGTAACGTTCTGATTGGCACGCAACGTCACGGTGAGGAAACTGTAAATCAGGCCCATAATGACCGAGCCGACGATGGAGGCCAGCAACGGAATCAGGATTGCCAACACAGGGTTCATGGCGGCAAGGTTGTTGCCGCAGGCGTTTTCATAGAGGAACGCGCCGATGACGCCGCTGATACCGCCAACGTACATAATACCGGGGATACCGAGGTTCAGATGACCGGATTTTTCGGTAATGATCTCGCCGGTCGAACCGTACAGCAACGGAACACTTAACGTGATAGCGCGCGTGATCAATGCCACGATCATACTGCTTCCTCCTTTTTCTTGGAATGACGGATCTTCACCGAGTAGTGAATTAAGAATTCGCAACCGACCAACGCCAGAATGACGATACCGGCGACGATGTCAGCAAACGAACTGTTGAGGAAGAAGGAGTCTGCCACCTTAGCGGCGCCATTGGTCAAGAAGGTGAGCAGAGCGGCCATCAGTGCCATAATAAACGGATTGAACTGACCCAACCACGAAATCATAATGGCGGTGAAGCCCTGACCGCCGACCGAGTCGACGTTGATGGAGTGGTCGGTACCGGCAACCAACAGCATACCGGCGATACCGCAGATAGCGCCCGAAATGATCATGGTGCGGATCATAACCTTTTTAACGTTGATACCGACGTAGCGAGCGGTGTTCTGGCTTTCGCCGACGACGCTAATCTCATATCCTTGTTTGCTGGATTTGAGATACACGAACATCACGACGGTCAACACGGTAACAATCAGGATGTTCAGCAGATACGGCTGGTCACCGATAATCGGCAACGAACCGGTTTCCACCGGCTGAATAATCTGAGAACCGCCGCTGGACATACCGACATAATAGGAAACAATACGAGTGATGACGTAGTTCATCATCAGTGTGAACAGCGTTTCGTTGGTGCCGTACTGTGCCTTGAAAATAGCAGGGACAAGGCCCCACAATGCACCGGCAACGATACTGGCGAGAACCACCACGGGGATGAGCAATGCCTCGGGCAACGTGCCGCCGAGGTGCATCATACAAATCATAGCGGCGAGACCGCCTGCGAGCGCCTGACCTTCGGCACCGCAGTTCCAGAATTTCATCTTAAACGCGGGGGTGACAGCCAAGGAGAGGCAAAGGAGAATGGCGGTGTCCTGCAAGAATTTCCACACCATACCCATGCGACCTTCCAGGATACGACCGAAGGTGCCGAGGAACATGGTTTCGTAGATTTTACCGAAGCTGCCGCCTGTCAGCAATACCGAAATCACGCCGACAGCCAACAAAGAAACAACGATGGTGGCAAGACGGATGGACCAAGCACGCCAACCGGAGAGTTCGTCACGTTTGACGATGTGAAGCAGCGGCTCACGGCGGCTTTTTTTCACAGCGGCTTTACTCATTCGTCTCACCTCCGTCGGTATCACTCTTGGTCATCAGCAGACCGATTTCTTCCTTGGTGGTGGTGCGGGCATCCACCAGGCCGGTGATTTTACCCGAACCAATGACCAGAATACGGTCACAAAGCTCCAGCAGCACGTCGAGGTCTTCGCCGACGAAGATAACAGCAACGCCGTTTTCTTTCTGCTGGGTCAGCAGGTTATAAATGGTATAAGAGGAGTTGATGTCCAGGCCGCGCACGGGGTAGGCGGCCATCAGCACGGTGGGAGCAGCTGCGATTTCGCGACCGACCAGTTCCTTTTGCACGTTACCGCCCGACAGACGGCGAACGGGGGTGTGGGCACTGGGGGTGACAACCTGCAAGTCTTCAATAATCTTATCCGCCAGATCGCGCGGAGCTTTGCGTTGCAGGAAGGCGGAGTGACCTTTGCGGTAGCTACGGAGCATCATATTGTCGATGATGTCCATGTTACCGACAAGACCCATACCCAGACGATCTTCCGGAACGAAGGAAAGGCGCACGCCGAGTTCGCGGATTTGCATAGGGGTCTTGTTGCGGAGGTCTTCCACGGTATCGGTTTTCGGGTTGTGGTAATAAATGTCGCCCTCGGTCAGATATTGCAGACCGGCGATAGCTTCGAGCAGCTCGCGCTGACCCGAACCGGCAATACCGGCAATACCTAGAATCTCGCCGGAGCGAGCGGTGAAAGAAACGTTGTCCAGCACGCGGACACCCTGGCGGTTGACGCAGGTGATGTCCTTAACGACCAGCCGGTCGACGGGATCTTTCGGTTCACTGCGCTCGATGTTCAGTTCAATCTTCTGACCGACCATCATTTCCGTCAGCTCGGATTCGGTGGTTTCCGCCGTATTGACCGTGCCGACGTACTCGCCCTTGCGAAGTACCGAAACGCGGTCAGACAGCGACAACACCTCGTGCAGTTTGTGGGTGATGATGATAATCGCCTTGCCGTCATCGCGCATACGACGCAGGATGGTGAACAGCTTTTGCGTTTCCTGCGGAGTAAGCACGGCGGTAGGCTCGTCCAGAATCAGGATGTCTGCGCCGCGATACAGCACCTTGATGATTTCGACCGTCTGCTTTTCCGACACCGACATGGTGTAGATTTTCTGCGTGGGATCGATATCGAAGCCGTAACGGTCGCAAATCTCCTTGACCTGCTTGTTTGCTTCCTTGAGATCGAATTTTTCGCCGTTGTTCAGACCCAGTACGATGTTTTCGGTTGCCGAAAACACATCAACCAGCTTGAAGTGCTGGTGAATCATACCGATCTTGTAGTCGAAAGCATCTTTCGGGGACGCGATGACCGCCGGCTCGCCGTCGATGAAGATTTCGCCGGCATCGGGGAAATAGATACCGGAGATGATGTTCATCAGCGTTGTTTTGCCACTGCCGTTTTCGCCAAGAATGGACAGAATCTCACCGCGGTAGGCGGTCAGATCGACATTCTTATTGGCAATGACTTTGCTGCCGAAGGCCTTGGTGATGGCTTTGAGTTCAATTGCGGGTGTGGATGTCACCGTAGCTCCTCCTCTACATAATTCTCAAAACTGCACCGCCGCCGTGCGGTGCACTGTTCAGAACTATGTCTCTCCCAAAAAGGTAAGGCGGGGCGGTTCGCGCCCCGCCTTACCAGGGGGAAACAGATTAATACTTCTCGTTCAGCAGCGAAATGCCATCGATGCGGAGGTCGAAGTACGGGCCGGAACGATACTTGGACTCGTAGAACACGCCATCCTCAACAACCTTGGTGTCGGGGGTGTACTTGTCGTCGAAGTCAACGTCAGCCTTGTGATCAGCGGACAGCTTCGCGCCGCCAACGGTGAAGTTGTTGGTATCGAACACGTGGATTTTGCCGTCGATCAGATCCTTCTTAACAGCTTCCAGCTTCTCAGCGGTGCCGTCAGCAACGTTCTTGCCGAGCTCGGTCAGAGCAACGGAACCGTCTTCCAGAGTGCCGGCCCAGTCAGCAGCGATGTCTTTGCCATCCTGCACGCACTTGATCATGTACTCGAAGTACGGGACCCAGTTGATGCGGGAGGAGATGAGGAACGTCTCGGGGCAAGCAGAAGCGGTAGAGCCGTTGTAGGAAACGTTCGGAACGTTTGCCTGCTCGCAAGCGGTGGGAGAACCCATGGAGTCAGCATGCTGGCTGATGAGGACGCAGCCGCCGTTGATCAGAGCCTGAGCGGCTTCCTTCTCGAGCTGCTCGTCGTACCAGCTACCGGTGAAGCGAACGTCCATCGTCACAGAGGGGCAGACGGACTTAGCGCCCAGGTAGAAGGAGGTGTAACCGGAGATAACTTCAGCGAAGGTGAAAGCACCAACGTAGCCCATCTTGGCTTCTTCAGCGGTGATTTCGCCATCATTGATCATCTCGTTGAGCTTCATACCGGCGACAACACCCGCCAGATAGCGGCCCTGATAGATGTGGGAGAAAGCGTTGTGGAAGTTCTTCAGGTTGGAAGTGTGGGCCTGGGTACCGGTGGCGTGGCAGAACTGCACATCCGGATACTCCTTAGCAGCCTTCATCAGGAAGGACTCGTGACCGAAGCTGTCAGCGAAGATGATATCGCAACCATCGGTTTCGATGAGTTCTTTCGCAGCTTCGTACGCTTTGTTGGATTCAGGAATCTGAGTCTTCTGAACCATCTCAACGCCCATATTTTTGCAAGCTTCTTTTGCTGCGTCGATGAAGTTCTTGTCATAAGTCGAGTTCTCATCGTGCAGGAAGATGAAGCCAACCTTGAGTTTGTCTCCTTCGCTGCTGCAACCGCCCATGGTCAAGCCCATGCCGATAACCATAACAGCAACGAGAAGAAGTGCCAGGATCTTTTTCATGTGTTTTCCCTCCGTTTTTCTTTTTATTACAGCTGCGCGTGCAGCAATGTAACCTTAGTCCTGAACGAACTTAATGTCCGCGCCGTCCATCGAAGCGATACGTGCCAGCGATTCTACGCGGATGCCGCGGCTGCGAATCAAATCGCCGCCCGGCTGAAACGCTTTTTCAATCGCGATACCGGCACCCACGACAGTGGCGCCGGCGCTTTCCACCACCTGAATCAAGCCGTTAAGAGCTTGTCCGTTGGCAAGAAAATCGTCGATGATAAGCACACGATCCTCGGGGTTGAGGAAGCGGCTGGAAACGATAATCTGACTGGTGGTGCCGTGAGTATAGGATTCCACCGTAGCAGAATACACATCACCGAAAATGTTGGTGGTCTTGGATTTCTTGGCAAAAACGACCGGCACGCCGAAGTACTGCGCCGTCAGGCAAGCAATGCCGATACCGGAGGCTTCGATGGTGAGAATCTTCGTGACACCGGCGTCACGGAACAGACGGGCAAACTCTTTGCCCAACTCGCAGACGAACTCCACGTCAATCTGGTGGTTCAGGAAGTTGTCCACTTTCAGGACATTACCGGGCAAAAACTGACCGTCACTCAGGATACGTTCCTCCAGCAATTTCACGAAATACTCACCTCATCATAATTATATGTCAATTGTAATCTTTTTGGCGAAAAAAGTCAACAGGCAACCGCGATATTCGGTTGCATTTTGGGTTAAAAAACAGTATACTTTAGAAAGCAAACGGGGAGGCGGTTAAGAAAACCCTTTCAGGGTTCGAATCCCCGATAAAATGAAAAGAACGCCTCACCCTGGCGGGTAACGCGTTCTTTTGGTGAACCATCGGGGATTCGAACCCCGGACACCCTGATTAAAAGTCAGGTGCTCTGCCAACTGAGCTAATGGTTCGTGTGCAGTTGCTATGATATTATAGCCAACTGATTGCCAAATGTCAAGCAGAAAATCGCAAGAAGAGGATGTTTAAGAATATGAGACTGTTTTTAATCCGCCACGGAGAGAGCGAAGCGAATCGCCTTGGGTTCTTCGCAGGGCAATCGGATACGCCTCTGACCGATGTCGGCCACGAGCAGGCGCGACGGGCGGTCGCGTTTTTTCACGATATTGCCGTAGATACGGTGATTTCTTCGGATTTGACCCGTGCAATGGATACGGCGCGTCCGACAGCGGAGTTTTTCGGGCTTCCTGTCATCCCCGAACCCGGTATGCGAGAGGTGTTTGCCGGCGATTGGGAAGGGATGCCGTTTGCAGACCTCCCCAAGGCGTCGCCCGAGCAATATCATCTGTGGAAAACCGACATCGGCAACGTGGCTTTCCCGAACGGCGAAACCATAGAAGAAGCGGCATTCCGTGCGCAGGAGACGATACGGAAGATTGCCGAGCAGCATCCGCAGGAAACGGTTGTGATTGCATCACATGGCGGTATCATCCGCGCGCTGCTTGCGCTGTGGCAATGCGGTAATGTACAAGCGATGCAGCACGCGGCTTGGGCGCCCAACGCGTCGGTGTCCGAAATCCTTTGTGAAAACGGCACATTCCGCGTGGTGCGCACCGGCATAACCGAGCATCTGGGCGATATGGTGACAGAGCTGCCCAAGACGATTTAACGATTGACGGCACGCAAAAAATTATGCTACAATGTTCGTGCGAAATCCGAGAGAATGGGAGGGCGGTGCCAAAAACAGCACAGCCCTTTTCTGCTCATTGGATGAAAGGAGACAGAACCATGATGAAATTGACCAAACAGCTGGCAGCGGTCGCGCTGTCGATCATCCTGTTGGTAGTGCTGCTTTGCGGCGGCACGGTTTCTGTGGCCGCCGAGAAAACCGAAGCGGCGGAAAGTGTGGATTTGAGCCGCGATGCGTTGACGCTCCGCGCCGGTACGACCTTTACGCTGAAGGCGCAGGTGTTGCCCGTGGGCGCAGATGTGGCGGACATTGTTTGGAGCACCGATAACGAAGCGGTTGCGACGGTGGAAGCCGGAAAAGTCACCGCGGTGGCCGCCGGTACGGCGGTGGTGACGGTGACGACCAACGGCAACAGCGACACCTGTGAGGTTGTAGTGGTCGAGGCGGCGGAATCGGCGGCGGATTTGGTTGTGGATGCGCTGCTTTGGACCGGCGGCAACGGACAGGTAACGCCCGGCACGGAGCTTGTGTTCCAGGTCAAGGTGACCAACCGCGGCACGGAGGATGTTACCGACGCGTTTTATGTGGATATTTCGATGGGGCAGGAGCGCATTTTCCGTCTGGAGCATACCGACGGTGTCAAAGCCGGAGAGACGGTGGTGGTAACTTCCGAAGCGTGGACGGCGGTCGAAGGCGACCATATGATGGCGGTGCGCGTTAACCCCACCTTGTCGGTGGCGGAAGCCAACGAAAAGACCAACAACACATACCAGATTGGTCTGCGTGTTGCCAATGACCGTTTGGCACCCGAAAATGAGACGGTTGCTACGCTTGTGGAGCAGTATGGTCTCACCAACCTGACGTTCAGCGATGATTTTGACACGCTCGACACGGTGGATACGCTGGCAGGCGGCAAAGAGGGCTACAAGTGGTACACCACTCGTCGTTGGAGTCAGACGGATATGACCCGCAACGACTATTTTGTGAAAGATGGTGTGATGACCATCCGTCACGAGGATTGCTTGTACGCTATCGGCGCGAGCACGATGGATCCGACAACCGGCGCAGGCTATGCGTATAATTACGGTTATCTGGAATTCCGCATCCGTATGCCGCGTCCCGAAAAGAAGCAAGAGGGCGAAAAGGGCAAGCCGGCGGTGTGGTCGCTGCCTATCGGCAAATGGCTGGAAATCCCCGGCGAAAACAAACACTGGGTGGAAGTGGACTGGATTGAGTATTACGGTGACGACTACTACACCATTTCCATCCACGAGCAGGAAAAGTTCGACGATGCCGAGCAAAACTGGTACAAAAACAGTGGTGCCAAGCAGGCGGGCTACGGCGACGGCGAATGGCACACCCTCGGCTTCCTGTGGGTGGATGACCTTATTATAGGTTATTATGACGGCGAAGAAATTTTCAACCAGAGCTATGGCGCGGACGAAGTGCCGATTCCCATCAACCAGAATATGAGCGGTGAGCTGGCGTTTGACGGCGTGTTCGACTTCCTGGATACGCAGGATTTGGTGCTGTATATCGCCGGCGGCGTGGATGTGCCGATGGAAATCGACTATATGCGCATCTGGCAGTACGAGGCAGAAGAGCCGACCCTGCCGCAGGAGACGCCGACTGACGTCCAGCCTCCCGTGAATGACGAGACGCAGCCTGCTGACCTGACGTGGTTGTGGTGGGTTGCCGCAGGAATTGCGGTGGCTGCGGTCGCGGTTATGACGGTGCTGGTGCTGCGTCGGCGTTCCGGAAAAGCAACAACCGAGGAATAATCTTTTTATTTAAGGTATAGTATGACAGCGGTCGGTGCAGAGGCATCGACCGCTGTTTGTTGGTTATGACGGAATATTTATGCGCGGATAAGCAAGAATTGTGCAAAGAAATTGTTCAAAATTTTCAAAAAGTCAAAAAATGACACAAATAAGTCAATATGTTGCAAGACCTGTCTGTGAAATATGTATATAATGAGAGTGGACATTCGCCTAAATTTGGTTATTGTGCAAACCAAACGGATGAATGGAGGCCTGTTTACCGTAGCGGTGCTGGTTTAGCGCTGCTGCTGTTCTCCGGGGAGAAATTGAAAGGGGACGAGTTAATGAGAACTAATGTACGGCGAATTGTATCGTTAGTTGCAGCTATCACGCTGTTGCTGACATGCGCGATCTCCGGTCTCGTTCTGCCGATGGCGGCGGAGCCCGGTGCATCGAGCACCTTCAAGTTGGCGGACGACGTGTACTATCTTGGTCCGAACGATTCGGGCGGATATACATGTTATTTCGCCACGAAGGTTCTTACGCCGGACGGTCAACCGTATACCGAGCCGGTCACCTGGTCGACCAGCAATCCGGATCTTTTGAAGATTTCCGATGCTGCTACCGGTCGCTTCCAGATTCCTTCTACTGCTAAGAACACATATGGTGAGGTAATCGTCACGGCGACGAATGCGGCCGGCGAAAGCGCGAGCTGCAAGGTCGTTGTCACGTTTGACGGTGAAATCATTCCCGGCGGTGACTTCGAGAATCTGTGCCTGATTACGGGCACCTCTCGTTGGAAGGAACTGCTCAAGGAAAAGACCGCCGGCAAGCAGGGCGAATTGGTAGCGGATCCCCAGGATCCCACCAACACCGTTATGGCATTCCCTTGCGATGGCAACCAGACTGCCATCTATTACTCCGGTGCGAACATGGAGCAGGGCAAAAAGTACAAGCTGAGCTTTGATGTTAAGGGCGCAGACGCTACGTCTCCGATTCTCTACATCACGAACAAACACTCCAACGCTGTGGACTCCAATATTGAGGGCTACACCGCAAGCGCTTGGCAGTACATTACCACCCAGGAAACCGAATGGACTCATGTGGAGTACATTCTCCAGATCAAAGACACCTCCAACCGCAACTACCTCTGGGGTATCGACAATACCGTCGAAGGCAAGACTCTGTACTTCGATAACTTCTCCTTTACCCAGCTCGGCACGGCGGAAGCCATCGAACTGAGCGAGGAAGAGGTTGAGCTGAAGGTTGGCGAGGAGCTGGAGCTGACGGTTGCTCCTTATCCGTCCGATGCGACCTTCAACCGCGTGAAGTGGATTTCCAGCGACGAAAAGGTTGCTACTGTTGTTGATGGCAAGATTAAGGCGATTGGCGAAGGCACCGCTACCATTACGGCGCTTTCCGGCGCGCTGTTTGCCACCTGCACGGTTAACGTTATCGTTCCTCCCGCTACCTTCAAGTTGGCGGACGAAGTGGCGTATGTGGCACCCGGTGACTCCGGCGGCTATGTTACTTACTTCGCAACGCATGCGATCACGCCCGAAGGCGAGCCGTATACCGAGCCGCTGACGTGGTCGAGCGACAACACCGCTGTTCTGTCGATTTCCAACCAGAGCACCGGTCTGTTCAAGACTTCCAAGAACGTTACCGGCGAGGCAACGATTACCGCTACGAACGCGGCTGGCGAGACTGCGAGCTGCAAGGTCTACGTGGTCTTCGACGGCGAACTCATCGTCGGTGGCGACTTCGAAAATCGCACCGAAAACATTGACACCACCCGTTGGAAGGATCTCCTCAAAGAGAAGACCTCCAGCAAGCAGGGTCAGATGGTTGCGGACCCGCAGGATCCGACCAACACGGTGATGGCGTGGCCCTGCAACGGCAGCTCTCCCTCTGCTTTCTATTACATGTCTCTGACGGTTGAGGCCAACCGTACTTACAAGTTCAGCATGGATGTCAAGGGTTACGATGGCACCGCTACGGCGATGTACTTCAAGACCGGCAGCCAGGGCTGCACCGTGAACAGCTCCAGCGTGGGTACGCCCGTTGGCGGCTGGCAGTCCATCCCGATGAAGGCTGAAGAATGGACTCACGTTGAGTACATCATCACGACTGGTTCGTCGGTCAACCGTAACTATCTGTTCGGTTTTGACCATGTGATTGAAGACACGCTGCTCTACTACGATAACATCTCCCTTATCGAGATGGGCACGGCGACGTCGATCGAACTGAGCGAGACCGAACTGGAGCTCGAAGCCGGCAACGAGGTCACCCTCGAGGTTACCGCTTCTCCGGAAGGTTCAAAGTTCAACCGCGTGCAGTGGCTGTCCAGCAACGAAGATGTTGCGACTGTTGTTGACGGCAAGGTTGTTGCTGTTGGCGGCGGTACCGCTACCATCACGGCGCTCTCCGGCACGCTGTATGCCAGCTGCACCGTTACGGTCAAGGGCGGCAACGTCCCCGAGGATACCAGCGGCTATGTTGCCAAGGTTGACTTCGATTCCCCGATGAAGGGCTTCCAGACCGCGAAGAACGAGCAGTTCATCACCGAAGGTGTCGGTGTTGACGGCAGCAAGGGCTTCCTGTTCTCCGGTGCGAAGAATGACTATGCGGATATCGCGTTTGACGCCAACATCATGATGATGCCGGGCGAAACCTATATCCTCCGCTTCCAGACCAAGGGCGGCGCCGTTCGTCTGGAGTTTGGTCCGCAGGGTACGTACTATCAGATCCCGCTGACCGAGACCTATGGCAACCCCTCGGCATTTACGCCGAGCAACGCCGAGTGGACGACGTATCAGCGCGTTATCCGTCCCACCACCTCCGCGTTTAACTTCACCTGGATCCGCGCGAAGCTGGATTGCGACAACACGCCTGTTTACATCGATAACATCACTCTTATCAAGGTAGACGACCTGCTGGCGGAAACCGGTTCCTTCGACCTCGAAGAGAACAGATACGGCCTGACCGCGCTTCAGGATCTGGTGGCTGCCGGTACCGTTGTGGCGGATCCGCTGAACAGCGAAGACACTACCGACCGCGTGCTGCAGTTCCCCAAGATGCAGGAATCCGAGGATGCTCCGTATGCACTGACGGGCAAACCCGGCCTCTATCTTGACAGCGATACCACCAAGCTGCAGACCGGTGTGGTTTACGCCGGCAGACCGTACACCCTGACGATGGACGTGTACGGCGGCGCTATGGGTATCTATTTCGATCCTGCGAAGGGCATCTCCGTGCTGGATCAGAACGCTGAAAAGGGTGCTGACGGCTGGTACCAGGTTGGCGGCGACGCTACCGCGACCGGCTGGAAGACCTACACCTTCACGATCTACACCGAGGAAAACACGGCGGTTCTCGACAACCTGTTCGTGTTTGCGAAGAATGCTGACGATGCCGCCGACTACTCCGATGTGAAGAAGGCGACCTACATCGACAACATCGTCCTGCTGCCGAAGGAAGTTGCTCCGGAGTCTCTGGTTCTGGGCAGCACCGAGCTGCTGATGGGTCTGGGCAACACTCACAAGCTGTCTGTTGCTCCGGTTCCCGGCTATGCAACGATTGGCAAGCAGACCTGGGCTTCCAGCAACGAAGCGGTTGCTACCGTCAAGAACGGCAACATCACTGCTGTTGGTGTTGGTACTACCACCATCACGTTGACTGCGAACGACATCTCCGTGTCTTGCGAAGTGACTGTGGTTGACGAAGCCGTCTCCTTCACCTTCGTTGAGAACAAGATGCATCTGGCTATCGGCACATCCAAGTCGCCCATTCTGGTGACGACTCCCACCAACACCAAGCCCGGCACGATCAACTGGACCAGCAACGACACTGCTGTTGCCACGGTTGACGCGAACGGCCGCATCACGGCTGTGGGCAATGGTACTGCGGTTATCACCGCTCAGAAGGGTTCGTTCGCTCTGTCCTGCACCGTGACGGTGGATGAGGAAGGCGAGCGCATCAGCGGCGGCGATTTCGAAATGAACGATTGGGACAACGACACGCTCACCACCAACATCATCAAGACCGGCGTTGGCTCGGTTGTTGTGGATGGCGACACGAACGTGCTGACCCTGCCCGCTTCCGCTTCCAGCGTTCTGTACTTCGCTAACCTGAACCTCGAAGACGGCCGTGACTACAGCCTGACCTTCAAGGCAAAGGGCACGAAGGTTCGCACTCATGTCAATGCGGACGCTACTACTCGTGGCGCCGGCGAATTTGATACCAGCCTGTCTACCGGCTCCTGGACCACTGTTACGGTGAAGTTCACCTACAAGGCCGGCGCTGACAAGAACACGGTCATCGGTATCAGCAACCAGGGCGGTTCTTCCAAGACGCTGACGATCGACAACATCTCGCTCGTGCAGCTGCCCAAGGTCAGCGGCATTGCTGTTGTCCCCGGCGAAATCGAAGTGCTTCCCGGTTCGACCAACCCGCTGAAGTGGCAGGCTGTTCCGCAGAACGCCTTCATCAGCTCCGGTGATGTCCGCTGGTCCTCCAGCGATTCCAACATCGTTGCGGTGGACGAACTCACCGGTTCTATCACGGCTCTCGGCAAGGATGGCCAGAGCGCCGATATCACCGTAACCGACGGCAACTTCTCCAAGACGGTCACCGTTAAGATTACGGACTATGCTAACCTGTTGTGGAACGGCGACTTCGAGCAGGGTGCTTCCGTCAACTGGGGCAACAACTCGAAGATTAAGCCCGGTATCGGTAAGGATGGCAGCTACGGCCTTCAGCTGTCCACCACCGGCGATAACTACTTCAAGGGCGACATCGCTGCGAAGCCCGGCACCAAGTATGTGCTGAGCTGGGATTACCTGCCGAAGCCCGGCACCAAGTTCAAGGTGTGGTCTAGCAAGCTGGGTATCGGTAACAACAGCGGTTCTTCTTCCGGCGAAGGCTGGAAGACCAAGACCACCGTCTTCACCACGCCTGCTTCGATGGATCTTACCAACGTTGGTTGGATCATCGCCGTCGTGAGTGAGGGTCTGGGCACCGATGGTTATGTTGTCGTCGATAACGTGTCCATCAAGCTGTACTCCTCCGGTGTGGAAGCTGAGTCCATCAAGCTTGACAAGACCTCGATGACCATCATGCCCGGTCGTACCGGCAACCTGTCCATTATGGCAACGCCTATCGAAGGCGACACCAACCGTGTGACCTGGACCTCCAGCAACGAAGACGTTGCCACCGTCGAGTACGGTGTGGTTACCGGTGTTGGTAAGGGTACTGCGAAGATTACCGCCACGCTGAAGAGCGGTCTGTCCGCTTCCTGCACGGTGCGTGTCTCCGGTAACGATGCATTCATCATCAACGGTACGTTCTCCGAAACCAAGGACGACTCCTGGATCTTCAGCGACGAAGGCGCCGCGATCGTTCCCGATCTTGGCACGCTGGATTCCAATGCTGTTTCGCTGACGAAGGGCGGTTCTATCTCTCAGAAGATTACCGGTCTGAAGCCCGAAACCTCTTATCAGATCTTCGTTCGCTTCCGCGCTAACGCCAGCAGCAAGATGGTCGTTACGCTGGGCAACGATGCCAAGTCTCTGTACTCTCAGGTGCTGACGGCTTCCACCGGCTGGACCAAGGGTATCTACGACTTCACTACCGACGCTACTGTTTCCGAGACCGATGAGTTCCTGCTGACCATCGCTCCGGATGCCGGCGTCAACGGCCCGATCTACATCGACAACGTTTTGGTCGCCGAAAAGGCAACGATGATCGACTTCGTTGTGCAGGATGTGTTCTGGCTGCTGGATGATCCGATGGCTGCGACCGATCAGGTCAAGCCGGGCGAAAAGCTCAACTTCTACGTCCTGATCAAGAACCAGGGCACTGACGCTGTCAAGGAAGGCGAGTCCATCGTCATCGACATCTGCATGGATGGTAAGGTCGTCCTCTCCATCCCCTACACGTTTGCTGCGGGTATGGAAAGCGGCGGCTTCGAGACCATTGCGGCAACGGCTCCGTGGGCTGCGGTGGAAGGTGACCACGTCATCTCCGCTCGCGTCAACGCCACGCTGTCCGTCCTCGAAATCGACGACACCAACAACAACACGCAGCAGAAAGACCTGCGCGTCAACGACGTTATCCTGGAAGTGCCTGAAATCGCCCAGATGGCCGGCTTCAACGAGCTGATCTTCAGCGACGACTTCAACACCACCGATACGTTCGATACCATGGCTACCGGCGGCGACGGTTACAAGTGGTACGTGATTCGTCCTTGGGACAACAAGAACGCTACCCAGTACCTCGACAAGGACTACTCCGTTAAGGATGGTATCCTGACGCTGCACAGCGTGGTGCCGACCTACAACTACACGCTCGGTACTCACGACCTGAACACCCAGCTCGGCTTCGACTGGCAGTATGGTTATCTGGAAGTTATGTTCCGTATCCCGCGTCCGCGTGAGAACACTTCCGAGGAAGACGGCGTGCCGGCAATCTGGTCGCTGCCGCCCAGCAAGCTGCACAGCAAGAACGACAGCAACCTGAACTGGGTTGAAATGGACTGGATGGAATACTGGGGTATCAACGGTATGAATAGCGATAAGCCCGGTGGTTTCTACACCATCTCCATTCACGACACCTACAAGAAGAACGGCGAGACTGTGGGTCAGTACAAGAACAAGGGCTTCTCTAAGGAAGGCCTCGGCGATGGCGAATGGCATCAGATGAGCTTCCTGTGGCAGAAGGGTATCATCATTGCATACCTGGATGGCGAAGAGGTTCTGCGTCAGACCTACGCGGCGGATGACTATTCCGATCCGTGGCCGACTCTGGTCGAAAACAAGGATGGCACCTATCAGATGGTCGGTGCGTTCTCGCACCTCGATGAGGAAGAGCTGGTTCTGTTCCTCGGCGGTTCGAAAGACAACCCGCTGGAGATGGAATACGTCCGCATCTGGTCCGGTAGCGGCGACGGTATCACTCCTCCCGATCCGGATGACGAAGAGAACGTTGCCATCGATATGGCGGCTGAAGACTTCTGGTACAACTACTGCACCGACGATTGGGGCGATCCGATCACCGCAATCAACGATGAGAACTACCAGAACGTTCTGTACGGCCAGGAGATCTGGGAGCAGCTCACTGAAGAGCGCCGCGCTGAAATCAACGCGCTGCTCGAGAGCTACGGTCAGCCCACCTACGATGAACTGTTGGCGGATGCCTTGATTCTGGCAGACGGCGGCGAGCTCGGCGGTGACACTGACAGCCCGGATACCGGTGAAGGCGCTGCTGCCTTGCCGGATGTCGTGGCGATGGTGACCATGAGTGCTGCGGCACTGTGGATCACGCGCAAGCGCAAGAAGTAATTTCTTTCCCTTTCAAAAAGGCGGCAGCCGGGGACTTGTCCTCGGCTGCCGCTGATTTTTTGTTTTTCGGAATAAACGCCCGACAGGGTTTTGAAGGATACGCAAACGGTGGCTTGCCTGGCGTCCACTCCTGCGGTGTGAAAAAAGGGGGAGAGGAACACTTTTCGTGATGGGATGCTCGTTTCCGCTCCTATAATACCTTACTATATAGTAAAAAAGAGGGAGTTGGGCAATACGCAGAAAAATGTCCTTCGCTTTTGTGCAAATCGAACAAACCAAAGATATCAATTTAGTCATTTTTATCAAATCGTAGAATCCCCCCTTGCTTTTCAAAAAATGTGATGATATACTTAACTTGGTCTATGGTCGCCACAAGGGGGGGGTTGCACCCTTTTTCGGCTATAGACGCCCAGTTAAACGGCGGATTTGTCCGATTTGCCGTGTATCCCGGGAGTCCATTTTGAAAGGGGAAATTTGCGTATGAAAACAAACGCGCGCCGGATCGTATCGCTGATCGCAGCAATGACCTTGCTGTTGACCTGCGCTATTTCCGGGCTGGTGCTGCCTGCGGCAGCTACCGGTGAGGCTGTTGAGAACCTGGTTCCCAACGGCGATTTCGAGCAGGGCGCTGTAGCACCCTGGACGGGGACGAACGATTACGTCACCGTGAAAGATGGCGTTGGCTTTGGAGGCACCAAGGGCTTGGAGCTCGGTGCTCACACCGACGCTGTCGAAATTTATTGGAAGAGTTTTAAGCCCACGTTGGAGCCGAACTCTGTGTACTTGGTCACGTATATGGCCAAGGGTCCTGAAATCCGTTTGACCAGCAACTCGGTGACGGATATTGTGATGGACACCTCGTACGCAAAGCCGGTTGAAGGCGAATGGGTAACGGCTTACGGTTTCCTGAAAACGGGTAACGCGCCGAAGTTTGATTCCAATTGGGGCATTTATTTCCGTCGTGACGGCGCGGCCACCGAGGCGACGTATGTCGACAACGTGTCGATCGTCAAGTTTACGGATGAGACCAACCACTTTGTCGGTAGCGACTTTAATGCAATCGGCAGAGATCATTGGAGCAACCACCTGAATGCCGGTGCTACGGTTGTGACCGAGGCCGATGGCAACAAGGCGCTCCAGATTCCCGCTGATTTGACGGGCGACAAGTGGGTCAGAAATCCCTACTTGACCCCCGGCGTGGAGTACACCGTTAGCTTTAAGGCGAAGGGCGCTCCCGTCAACTTCTTCATCTATGGCGGCCCTTCTGCCAATCCGTATGCCACCGGCGGCGATACCGGCGTGTGGAACACCACGGAGCAGACGAGCAGCTACAAGACCTATACCTACACCTTTACGGCGGGTACCGGCATTACGGACACTGACGACTACCTGCTGAACCTCACCCGTAACACCGCCGCTACCAAGACCGGCGAGGTTACCTATATCGACGATTTCAAGCTGATTGAGACTCCCGAACCCAAGTTCGAGATGGCTGGCGGCGATTTTGAGGCTGAGCATGGCTGGACTTACAACTCCACCGTGACCGGTCAGTTCGCCAAGGGCGATTCCGTGCCGACTCAGACCGATGCAGACGGCAACAAGTACATTGTTGTTCCTGCCAACGGCAGCCAGATTCGTTCTCCCGAGGTGAAGTATCAGCTGGAGAAGGGCGACTGGATTCGCATTGAGTTCAAGCTGCGCAAGAATACGGCCGGCAAAGCAACGATTGCGATGCAGCTGCAGGGCAAAATGTTCGATGGCTATGCTCAGCCTGAGTGGACGATTTCCACTTCGACCTCCGGCACGAGCGGCAACGGCGAGTGGTTTACCTATGTGACCTATGCACAGGCCTCGCAGGCAACCAATAACTTCTACGTTATCCCGTTCTTGCTCAGCAACAAGACCACGGCTGATTTGACGCTGGATATGGACGATTTCAAGATCGAAGTGCTGCCGAAGGGCTCCACCAAGTACGATTTTGAACTGCTGGATACCAAGGGCTTCGAAGAGGGTAATATCTCCACGTTGAACGACTACGGCTTCGGCGGTCTGTTCAACGATGGCGGTAAGATTGTTGCCGATCCTGCCGATTCGAAGAACCATGCTCTGTACTTTGACGGTACTGCCGCTAAGGTTCAGGCGTATTTCTATCCGGTGAACTATACGTATGTTCCGGCCGGTACGACCAGCAAGACGAACACGCGTATGGAGAAAAAAGCGGTTTATAAGCTGACCTATCGTCAGAAGGGTTCCGGTACGACGACGCCCGGTATGACGCCTACGTACGGTTCGATTATCACTACGACCGGTGAACCCGGTGTCGCTTCGGACGAGTGGAAAGATATTACCGTGTACTATATGACCGGTTCTTCCGTTAATGCGAACTACGGCTGGGACTTCATCGTAAGCGGTGAAGTGTACCTGGATGATATGTCCTTGACTCTGGTTGAGCCCGCGACCTCGCTGGAACTGGATAAGGCAACTGCCAAGCTGACTGTTGGCGAAACGCTGACGCTGACGGTTGCTGCGAAGCCGGAAGGCTCTTACGCTGCCGACACCGTATTTACCAGCAGCAACGACGCTGTTGCGACGGTTGTCGATGGCGTTGTGACCGCTGTTTCCGCCGGTACCGCTACCATCACTGTTACCTCCGGTACGCTTTCCGCGACCTGTGTTGTGACGGTTGAGGAGCCTGCCGCTGTGGATCCCAGCATTGTGGTCAGCGACGATTTCGAAAACGGTCCGCAGGGCGTGTTCGCCGGCGCGACCGACACCAGCACGAGCTGGAACGTCGTGGATGGCGGCGTGAACGGCGGTAAGGCTCTGGCCATCACCTATAAGAACGGTGACCGCTGGTTCAAGTGGAACAACCTGACCTTTGAAGCGAACACCCGCTACAGCATCACCTTCCTTGCGAAGGGTCCGCAGGTGCGTTTGGGTGTGTACAAGTATATCGGTTCTGTTGATGTTAAGGGTGGCTCGTTCAACCTGTACACCAACCCCTATCAGGATGATTGGACGTCCTATCGTCTGGAGTTCACCACGGGCGCTAACGGCTTCGGCAATGACCCCGCCAACTCCAACTACGGTATGTTCTTCAACCGTCCCACTGCTCTGGCCGATACCACGGCTGTGACCCTCATCGATAACTTCAAGATTCAGAAGACCGATGAGACCACCGATCGTGTCATCGGCGGTGACTTCACCTATCCGGGTATGCAGCAGTGGAAAACCAAGCACTTTGAGAACTCCAAGGGCGGCTTCGTTGTTGTGACGGATCCCGACGATGCGACGAACAAAGTGCTGAAGGTGAACGCTTCGACCGCCTCTTTGGGCGATGCGTTCCTGCAGGGTCTGTACCTCGAGGGCAACCGCACCTATGTGATTTCCTTCAAGGCGAAGGGTGCGCCCATCAATCTGCGCATTCCTGCGAAGCAGTTGACTTCTGATAGTGCCTTCCCGGCGGATACTTGGGTTTACACCGACGAGACCACCGAGTGGAAGACCTATACCTATGAGTTCACCACGACTTCCGGTGCTGCAGCGTATGCTGAAGCACAGTGGATTCTGAACGTCACCCGTGCTGCTGCCGGCGGCGACACCTATGTCGACGACTTCAGCATCACGATGAAGGAAATCCCGAATGCTACCGGTATCACGATGAACAAGGAAGAGACTTCCGTGGGCATCGGCGCTACCGATACGCTGACGATTACGACCACGCCTGCCGGCGCCAAGTACGATTCGCTGTCCTGGAAATCCAGCGACGAGTCGGTGGTGACCGTTGTTGACGGCGTTGTGACCGGTGTTGCTACCGGTACCGCCACCATCACGGCGACTGTGATGGTCGGCGATCAGGCTCTGACCGCGACCTGCACCGTTAAGGTGGTTGTCAAGGCGACGAGCTTTGAAATCCTGCAGGATTCCCTGCACCTCGCTCCCCAGACCAACTCCAACCGTCTGTGGGTCTATGAGACTCTGGAACTCAAGACCGAGCCGGCGGATGCGGATACTTCCGATCTGGTCTGGACCTCCAGCGATGAGAACGTTGTGACGGTGGATGCTAACGGCACGGTGAAGGCGCTCAGCGCCGGCACTGCGACTGTGACGGTTTCCAACGGCACGGTTTCCGATACCATTGTTGTCACGGTTTCCGCTATGGGTGAGCGCGTCACCGGCGGTGACTTTGAGGATGACGACTATAAGCTGGTCTGCTGGACCTCCTCCATCATCAAGGATGGCGCCGGTACTCTGGTTAAGGATCCCACCAACCCCGACAACACGGTGTTGATGATCCCCGGCGAGAGACAGGCTCTGTGGATGTGGCAGGCTCACGTCGACAAGGGCGTGACCTACAAGCTGACCATGAAGGTGATGAGCGCCGGCGGTGTTGCGATGATGCACTTCACTCCCGGTCACGTTGAGGGTAACTCCGACAGCGGCTGGGCGTCCAAAACCATCGCCACCGAGGGTTGGACGGAAGTGACTTACATCATCCGTCCCTCTGCCACCAACTTCAACCGCAACTACACCATCGGTTTCGGTACCAACACCGAAAAGAACCCGATGTTTGTTGACGACGTTTCCTTGGTTCAGCTGCCTGAGGCTACCGGCATCGCGCTGGAAGACACTCAGATTGGCGTTAAGGGCAGCAAGACCCTGGCTATCACCGCGACTCCCGCAGAGTCCAACGTGCCTGTGCTGACTTGGGAAAGCAGCGATCCCTCCATCATTTCGGTGGATCAGGCCGGTAAGATCACGGCGGTTGCCGGTGAGGGTTCTGTGACCATCACCGCCAAGAGCGCAGACGGCGCGCTGACGGCTTCCTGCACGGTCAGCATCGCCGGTGACTACGCGACCGAGATCAAGCTGAACTTGAACAGCTACTACGCGAAGAAAGATACCACCATGCAGCTGACTGTGTCCACCACGCCGGCGGACGGCCTGTACAAGAAGCTCGTTTGGACTTCCTCCGACGAGACGATTGCTACGGTTGACCAGAACGGTTTGGTGACCATCGGCAACAAGGAAGGCGAGACCACCATTACGGTGACCTCCGGCGAACTGACCGCTTCCTGCAAGGTCGTTGTTCCGGGTGCTGCCCAGAGCTTCGAACTGAAGGAAGAGGCTGTGAAGCTGGCGCCTCCGCGCGGCTCCAAGAAGATTGCCAAGACGCTGACGGTTGTGACCACGCCGAAGAACTCCGATGCCGGCGATCTGGTTTGGACCTCCAGCAACGAAGCCGTTGCTACGGTTGATGCGAACGGTAAGGTTACGGCTCTGGCCGAAGGCGAAGCGACCATCACTGTGAAGAACGCCGATGGTTCCATCTCCGACACCTGCGTGGTGACGGTTGCTTGGGACGGCGAGCGTCTCACCGGCGGTACCTTCGAACACGACGACTGGACCGACGCTCTCTGGGGCAGCATCATTCGTGACGGCAGAGGCTATGTGACCACCGATCCGTCGGATCTGGATAACATGGTTCTGGCGTTCCCGAAGAACGACGACGCCCTGAGCGCACTGTGGATGAGCAACATCCCGGTCAACGCGGGTAAAACCTATAAGATTTCCTTCAAAGTGAAGGGTGACGGTGTGGATACGACCGCTCAGCTGGCTTCGTACTTCCATGCTACCTCCTGCAACCTGAACGGCTGGAAGTATGTCAGCAACCTCACCGGCGAGTGGACCGAAGTGTCTTACATCTTCACCGCTGCTTCGCTGGATGACGGCACTTCCGGTGCTTTGAACCGCAACTACCTCTACGGTATCGACAACGTCAAGACCGGTATCGTGTACATTGACGACTACTCGCTGATTGAGCTTCCTGACGCGACGGCCATTATGATTGGCAACACCGAGGAACTCAAGATTCGTCCGGAAGGCACTGCAAGCCTGAACCTGCGCACCGAGCCCGCTGAGGCAAGCGCCGGCAAGCTGACCTGGTCTTCCAGCGATGACACCATCATCGCCGTGGACCAGAACGGTAAGGTTACCGTTGTGGGCGGCGCCGGTTCCGTTACCATCACTGTGACCAGCGATAAGGGTCTGTCCGACACCATCACGGTTACGATTGATGATTATGCCGAGCTGCTGGAGAACGGCGACTTCGAGATGGGCGATACCTACTGGGCATCCCACTCGGTTATCAAGCCGGGCATCGGTAAGGATGGCAGCTACGGTATGATGCTGAACAACGGCAGCAGCAAGCAGGATAACTTCTACAAGGGTACTCTGCCGCTGCAGCCCTCTACCACGTATATCGTGGAATGGGACTACTACGCAACTGTCGATTCGGAATTCCGTCTGTGGACCGGTAGTGGTATGGGCCTGGCGCTCTCCGCGAGCACCCAGAAGCTCAATGAGTGGCAGCATGGCTCCAAGGTGTTCACCACCTCTGCCACGATGGGCGACCTCAACAGCGCTGCTACGAAGGGCTGGGTCTTCTCCGTCACCAGTGACAAGGGCGGCACGGCTGACAAGGCGATTGTTGATAACATCTCGATTAAGCTGTACGCTTCCGGCGTGGAAGCCGAATCCATCAAGCTGAACAAGTCCAAGCTGACGATGATGCCGGGTCGTACCGACAACCTCGCCATCATGGCAACGCCGGTCGATGGTGACATCAACCGTGCGAAGTGGACTTCCAGCGACGAAAACGTTGTGACCGTTGAGTACGGTATCGTCACGGCTGTCGGTAAGGGTACTGCTACCGTTACCGCTACCACGTACGATGGCCGTCTGAGCGCCTCCTGCGAGGTCACGGTTGCCGGCGAACCCGCCTTCATCACCAACGGTACCTTCGATGGTGCCAACGACGGTGCATGGACCTTCAGCGGCGATGCGGCAATCACCGAGAAGACCGGTGTGCAGAACACCGCTTCCGGTACGCTGACCACCAACGAAACCAGCATCCTCAGCCAGAAGGTCACGAACCTGCTGCCTGAGACCACCTATCAGATCTTCGTCCGTTATCGCGCTGCAAGCGCCGGTAAGCTCGGCATCAGCCTGAAGACCGACGGCGGTGTGGAACTGTTCGCTAAGACGATCGATACCACCACCTCCTGGACGAAGGCAACCTACGAGTTCACCACGCCTGCGGATCTGGATGACGACGCTACCCTGTCCTTCACGAAGATCAGCGGTGGCACCATCTACCTTGACAACATCTTCCTGTCTCAGAAGGCTTCGATGATCGACCTGGTCGTCGAGAACATCATCTGGGACGGCGGTAACGAGCAGGTTACGCCCGGCACCGAGCTGACGTTCTTCATCATAATCGGTAACAAGGGTGAAGACCCGGTCAAGGTTGGTTCTGTCATCGATACTGACATCTGCGTCGACGGTACGCCGATTCAGACCATCAGCTACCTGGTGACCAGCGAGCTGGGCACCGGCGCTACGGTTCTGATTGCCGGCGACACGCCGTGGGCTGCGGTGGAAGGTGACCACGTCATCTCCGCTCGCGTCAACTCCACGATGTCGGTTCTGGAAATCGATCCCACCAACAACAACCGCGTGCAGGTTGACCTGCGTGTCAACGATGTGATTCTTGAGGTTCCCGAAATCGCGCAGCAGGCTGGTTTCGAAACGCTGGGCTTCAGCGATGACTTCAACAACATCGGTCTGATTGACTCGGGCGACACCCGCACCGACGGTTACAAGTGGTATGTCAGCCGTCCGTACGGCACGCCTTCCGTTAAGCCTGACGGCTACTTCATCGAAGACGGCGTCCTGACGCTGGTTGACGATCACCCGACCTACAACATGTCGCTGACCACCGCGGAATACAACAGCGGTATCGGCTTCAGTTTCAACCAGGGTTACATGGAAGTTCGCATCCGTATCCCGCGTCCGCGTGCCAACCAGGCAGGTGAAGACGGTATCCCGGCCATCTGGTCGCTGCCGATCGACAAGCTGCAGGGTCACGAAGATGCCAACTGGGTCGAGGCTGACTGGCTTGAGTACTGGGGTATCAACGGCTTCGGTTCGAGCCGTCCGGAAGGCTACTACACCATCACCTTCCACGATCAGGATGCGGCCAACTCCGAGAATCCGTACTACAACAAGAACAGCAACTCCTCCAAAAGCGGCTTGGGCGACGGCGAGTGGCACACCATGGCTTGGCTGTGGGCGCAGAACGTGGTCGTTGGCTACGTCGACGGCGCAGAAGTGTTCCGTCTGAAGTACAGCCCGGATGGCTTCTCCGACCCGATGGCTTCCGTTGTTTCGCCCGGTGACAAGAGCGGTATCGGCGCCTTCTCCTACATGAACGAGCAGTGGCTGCCTGTCCACATCAGTGGTTCCAAGGACAACCCGATGGAGATGGATTACATCCGTATCTGGACCGGTAACGGCGGCGGCTTCGTTGGCGGCGATGACGAAGAGGAAGACGATGTCGTCATCGATATGGCGGCTGAGGACTTCTGGTACAACTACTGCACCGACGATTGGGGCGATCCCATTGCTGAGGTCACGGAAGACAACTACCTCAACGTCCTCGGTTACAACTGGGAGACCGGCGAGTTCGACGCTGAGTACGTCTGGACTCACCTGACCGACGAGCGTCGTGCAGAGATTAACGAGCTGCTCGAAAGCTTGGGTCAGCCGAGCTACGACGAGATGCTCGCCGATGCGCTCATCATCCTTGAGGGTGGCGATCCGTCGGATGACAATTCGCCCGACACGGGTGAACACTCCGCAATGCCTGCGTTGGCTGCTACAGCGCTTCTGCTGAGCGCGGCGGTTCTCTGGACCTCCCGCAAGCGCAGAAAGAACAAGGCATAAGCGAACAGCATAACCTTTACGGCAACAGCCGGTGCACCTGCACCGGCTGTTGTTTTTTGTCGTTTAATTCGAAAAAAATAACGAGCATATCTGTTTAAAAGCAACAAAATTGTAGTTGAATATGAAAAGAATTTATGTTAAAATAAATTAGTATGCTCATGGCAAAGTAAATATTATAAACGAAAGAGGTTTTCGTATGGCACATAGCAAATTACGGTCTCTCCTGGCAATGGTTGTTGTGGCTGCGATGCTGGTGACCACCCTGATCTCCGGGTTGGTTCTGCCGGTTTCTGCGGCGGATGTGACGCCGAAGTCGATGAAATTGTCGCACCCTTACTTGTGGGTGATGACGGGACGTGTTCGTACCATGGGTGCGTCGACTGTCACGTACTCCGACAACAAGACGACGGCGAGCGTGCCGGCGACCGGGATTACGTGGCAGATTGCCGACACCGACGTGGCGACTATCGATGCCAATGGTCTTATTAAGCCTGTTAGCATTGGCGATACGATCATTACCGGTACGCTGCCGGGCACGAGCATTTCGGCGACCTGCGAGCTGCATATTATCGACGGATCGAAGTATGTGTACGCGGATGTGCCGCATACCATCGGCGATGTTGAATTTATCGCCAACGGTGACTTCGAGCAGGGTGCAACTTACTGGGGCAATAACCCCCGCGTTACGGAAGGCGCCGGCAAGGATGGCAGCTACGGTTTCGTGCTGTCCAAATCCGGTGACGGTCAGTATTACAAAAAATCGCTGAGTTTGAAGCCGGACACGACGTATGTGTTCAGCTACGATTATCTGCCGGGTGCCAACTCGTCTTTCTATGTGGAAGGCGGCCGCTTCCAGACGGGCCGCAGCACCAAGACTTTTGGTGACTCGGTTTCGCGTGAGTGGCAGACGCATACCAATGTGTTTACCACCTCCAAATCCATGAGCTTGTCCTCCGGTTGGGACTTGGTTATCAAGGCGACCGAAGTGGATCCCGAACAGCCGATTGTTATTGACAACATCTCGGTGCGCGAGTATGTATCGGCGCTCGAAGTTGAAAAACTGAGCCTGTCGTACGAATCGCTGAGAATGTATCCCGGTCAGACGCTGTCGCTGCTGACGTACTCCGAACCGTACGGCGGCAACCTGAACGGCCTGGTGTGGGAAAGCAGCAACACCGATGTTGCCACCATCACGAACGGCGTGATTAAGGCAATCGGTTATGGTACGGCCGTGGTAACGGCAACCACCGTCAATGGCAAGAGCGCCTCCTGCACGATTGAGGTCACGGGTGGTAGCAGCGATTCTTATATCCAGAATCACACCTTTGACGATACAGACTATTCCATGTGGAAGACCGACGCCGGTTACCGTGTGCGCCTTGTTACTGTTGAGGGCGACCGCGCACTGATGCTCGGTTACTATCATCCGGTGGCACAGACTCTGACCGGTCTGAGACCCGAGACGACCTATACCATCAAAGGCTCGGCGAAGCTGTCGGGTCTGGAACGCCTTGGTATCGCCGTTGTCAGCGACGGTAATGTGGTGTTCAGCAAGGTGACCGAGCAGTATGGTGCTGCTTGGGATACCGCTCTCGGCGGTGAAGCAGGCCCCGCGACGGCTTCGTTTGCTGAAGGTTACACCTTTACCACTCCTGCCGATTTTGACGGCACGGTGACGGTGTATTTCTCGCTGGTTCAGGCGGATGGTACGCCGGCGACTTCGCTGAAAACGGCGTCTTCCACTGTGGGCGGCGGTCTGTCGCAGGGTGATAACGATGTCACCGACGAAGAAGACGAAGAACTGATGATGGCGTATGCCTATCTGGACGATCTTCTGCTGTATGAGAATGTTGGCAACGATATCGACTTGACCATCACCGATCTTTTGTTTGACGGCGATGACAAGGGTCAGGTTGCCCCCGGTGTGCCGGTTACCTTCTCGGTCGTTGTGAAGAACAATGGCACCGACCCCATTCCGGCGGGTAAGCGCTTCACGGTGGATTTCTCCACCGGCACGGAAGTGGTGCGCACGGTCACCTACAGCGGTGGTGTTCCGGCAGGCGGCGAGGTGGTTATTTCCGCCGAGCCCTGGGAAGCTGTCGAAGGCGACCATATGATTGCAGCTCGCGTTAACGCAACGTGGGATGTTATCGAAACGCACATGGAAGGCAATAACACCTATCAGCTCAACCTGCGTGTGGCGAACGATCGTCTGGCCCCGACCTACGACAACGTTGCCGGCATTGTTGGTCAGGCAGGTATGGATCGCCTGACGATGAGCGACGATTTCAACAGCCTGGATACCGTGGATACGCGTGCCAGTGGCGCGGAAGGTTACAAGTGGTATGTGACCCGTCCGTGGTCGGCACCGACGTTGACGGTGAACGACTATATGATTAACGACGGCGTGCTGACGCTGATGGCCGAAGTGCCGACGTACGGTATCGCGTTCAACAGCGTTGATGTAAAGACGCTGAACGGTTATCGCTATCAGTATGGCTATCTGGAAGTACGTCTGCGCATTGTACGTCCCAGCCAGAACGGCAGTCACGAAGAAGGCATTCCCGCTATTTGGTCCTTCACCCAGGATAAGGCTCTGGAAGAAAGCAAAAAACGCCTCGGTTTTTACGAAGGAAATGACACCGACTGGGTCGAGCTTGACTGGCTTGAGTACTGGGGTGTCAGAAACGATTGGCCCGGTGGCTACTACACCGTGACGTTCCACGATTCCACCACGCAGCCGGAAGAGCCTGTCTACAGCAACAGCAACCACAGCATGCAGGGCCTTGGCGATGCGGAATGGCACGTGATGGGCTGGCTGTGGGAGCATAACGGTGTCCGTTGCTTCTTAGACGGCGTGGAAGTGTTCAACCTGTTGTACGATGCCGAGGCTTCGGCAGTGCCGGCTGCTTCCGCAAAGTCCAAAACCATTACTGTCAAGAACGAAGACGGTACGGAGACCACGAAAACCATCCAGGGCAAAAGCACCGACCCCGGTGTGTTCTCCTGGGCGAATGAAGAGGCTGCCGTGCTGTACCTCGGCGGTGCCAAGGACAACCCGCTGGAGATTGACTATGTGCGCATCTGGCAGGAAAGCCAGCCCGGTGAGGTCTCGAACGACATCACCATGTCCGAAAGCAAAATTACCATTTCGGAGCACGACCGTGAGTGGCTGAATGTGACTGCGGCCGACGGCAGCGACGTTGGTGTGCTGCAGTGGAAGTCCAGCGACCCGACGGTTGCTACGGTACACGGCAACGGCGAAGTGTATGCCCGCGGCACCGGTACGGCGATTATTACGGCGACCAACGCCAACGGCGTATCTACCTGGTGCACGGTCAACGTTACGCACAACCTGATTGTTGGTGCGGACTTTGAATGGGAAAACGATCTCCTGCACAAGCACTGGCAATATGCGATACTTGCCAACAGCACGTATGCGGTGAAGACGACCGATCCTGCAAACGCAAATAACCACGTACTGCAACTGAAGCCGATGGGCGATAAGAGCGTGTACTACTATGACACGCCGGTGAAAAAGGGTTACACCTATCGCCTGACCGGTAAGTTTAAGGGTACAACCGCTTTGCGGATGTATTTCCAGTCCGGCTACTTACTGTCGGTGGATGATTTGAACACCACGAATGACGATGCCAATAAGGCAGCCGGATGGCGCAATGTTGTCGGTACAAGTGCCGATGCGAACGGTTGGAAGACCTTTACGTTGGAATTCACCACGCTGGAGGAGCCGTCCAGCTGGAACTCGAACTACATCTTTGCGTTCGGCAACAACAAAAACACCGACTGCTATGTCGACGACCTGATGATGACCGAAGCCGGCAATGTGCCGAAGACCACCCACACGCTGACGGTTGGCGCGATGACGAACGGCTCGGTTTCGCTGAAGGCGAACGGCAGCACGATTTCCAGCGGCACGGCGCTGAGAGCGGGCACATATGTGGACATCACGGTGGCCCCGTCCAGCGGCTATCAGCTGGCGCTCGGCAGCTTGGAGTATAGCTACACGTCGGCGACCTATGCCGGCGGTGTCGAAGTGAAACGCGAAGTGCTTAACAAGAGCACCTCGTCCTTCGGTTCCGGTAACGGTAAAACGTTCCGTATGGTTATGCCGGCTGAGGATATTACGCTGAATGCGGTGTTCGAAAGCATTTCGGCCAGCACGATGCCGGCAGCAACGCTGGGTACGTCGGTGTTTATGAACGATGACGAGGAGGTCAGCGGTGTCCGTTTCCTCAATCGTTTGTATGTAACGGATTGGGATCCGAACGGCGATGCGGTGTATGTGACCTACAACGGACAAAAGAAGAAGGTTACGCAGTTCGGCGCTCTGCTCAAGCGTGCCGGTAACACCGAGATTGACCTGACGCTGGAAAACTACGAGGCACACAAGAACGACAGCAGTGCTACGAAGATTTGGAAATCCACGGGTTGCGTGGGTGCTGATGTCCACCTGGTGGATTACACCACTGCGTATGTGGACTTCACCATCATTATGACCTCTTCGACGGTGAACCGCTATTCGTTCCTCGATCGCGAGTACACCACGTGCGCGTATGTGGTTCTGGAAGATGGTACGACGCTGTATACCGATGCGTTTACCGATTCGGTGCTGGGTGCGCTGCAGCGTTACGAGGCGAGCAAATAAGTATACACAGGCACACGGCCGAAGCGAACGCTTCGGCCGTGTTTTTTGCGTTTTTAAAACAGCAATATTTGTCCATAAAAAACAACATTTTTTCTTGAAAAGTGGGCGCGGTTTCAGTACAATGAAAGCAAAGGAATTGTAAGGAGGCACACGCAATGAAGTATCCTGCAACAGTTTCGGAATGCTGCCGCTTTGTGGCAGCGGACGGCGTGGTATTGCTGAAAAATGAGGACAAGGTTTTGCCGCTGGCGAGTGGGTCGCGGATTGCTTTGTTTGGACGCATTCAGGCGAACTACTATAAGAGTGGCACCGGTTCGGGTGGCTTGGTCAACGTGGACTACGTGCCCAGTATTTTGGACGCACTGCGCGGCGAGCCGACGCTTTGCGTGGACGAAGAGCTGGCGGCGGTGTATGAAGCGTGGATTGCGGAAAACCCGTTCGACAACGGAAACGGTTGGGGTACCGAGCCGTGGTGCCAGGTAGAAATGCCTCTGGATGCCGAAACGGTGAACGCGGCGGCAACGCGCAACGATGTGGCTGTCGTGGTAATCGGTCGTACGGCGGGCGAAAGCCGCGATAATGCGGATGTTGCCGGCAGCTATCGTATCAGCGACGAAGAAGAGGCGATGTTAAAGACGGTCTGCGCGGCGTTTGACCGTGTGATTGTGCTTTTGAACGTCGGCAATATGATTGATCTTGGTTTTGTCGAAACGTATGGTGTTTCGGCTGTGATGTATTTGTGGCAGGGCGGTATGTACGGTGCGCTGTCGGCGGCGGATTTGCTTTGCGGCAAAACGGCGCCCGGTGGTCGTTTGCCCGATACGCAGCTGCGTACGCTGGAGGGGCATCCCGCGCTGCATGATTTCGGCAATGCAGAGACGCTGATTTACAGTGATGATATCTATGTCGGTTACCGCTATTTCGAGACATTCGCGCCCGAAAAGGTGCAGTATCCTTTTGGCTTTGGTTTGTCCTATACCACGTTTGATGTGGCGTATGATGCCAAAGTGCAGGATGGCACGGTGACGGTGACGGCAACGGTGAAAAACAGTGGCGAGCGCGAGAGCCGTGAGGTCGTACAGGTGTACTATGGTGCGCCTTGCGGCAAGTTGGGTACGCCGGCGCGGCAGCTTGTCGGCTTTGCCAAAACGCGCGTGTTGCAGCCCGGCGAGTCCGAAACGCTGACGGTAAGCTTCGCGGTGGAAGCGATGGCTTCGTACGATGACGCGGGGGTGACGGGTCACCGTTCCTGCTATGTGCTGGAAGCGGGTGATTATTACGTTTATGCCGGCACGGATGTGCGGCAGGCACAGAGCGTGCTGACGGTGACGGAGCCTGTGACGCGTGTTGTAAAAGAATTGACCGAAGCGCTGCCTCCGGTACGGGCGTTTGAGCGTCTGTGCGCCGAGGGCGAGGACCGCCATCCGGTGTTCCGTCCTGCGCCGCTTCGCACGTTCGATATTGAAAAGCGCATCAAGGATAATTTGCCGACGGAAATTGCTTACACAGGCGATGTTGGCATCAAGCTGGAAGACGTGGTGCAGGGACGCCACACGCTGGATGCGTTCGTGGCACAGCTTACCGATACGGATTTGTGCGCGATGATGTGCGGTGAAGGCCCTTGCTGCCCGAAGGTCAACCCCGGTGCGGTGGGTGCGTTTGGCGGTCTTACACGTGATTTGCAGGCACTGGGCGTTCCGCCGATGTGTGTGGCAGACGGTCCGTCGGGCCTTCGTATGGACGATGGTTCCAAAGCAACGTCGTTCCCCAATGGTACGCTGATTGCGTCTACGTGGGATGCGGCCGCGGCGGAGGAAATGTTCTCGTTTGCGGGCGAAGAGATGCTGAAATATCAGGTGGACAGCTTGCTTGGTCCGGGCGTTAACCTGCATCGTCACCCGCTCAACGGTCGTAATTTTGAGTATTTTTCGGAAGATCCGCTGCTGACCGGTAAATTGGCGGCAGCTATCACTCGCGGTATTGCGCGGCATGGCGTTGGCGCGACAATCAAGCACTTCTGCGCCAACAATCAGGAGTTCGAGCGGTTTGATTTGGACGTTGTTGTGTCGGAACGCGCACTACGCGAGGTGTATCTCCGCTGCTTTGAGATTCCGGTTCACGAGGGCGGCGACAATCTGTCGATTATGACCACGTACAATAAAGTCAATGGTCGCTGGAATGCGTCGCAGTACGACTTGAACACTACCATCCTGCGCGGTGACTGGGGCTTTGAAGGCTTTGTAATGAGCGACTGGTGGGCAAAGAGCAACGACGAGGGTGGCCCCGGCAGCGTTGAAAACCTGCGCGCGATGGTGCGTTCGCAGAATGACGTATTTATGGTGTGCCCCGATACGCTCAAGCACAATCACAACCTGAAAGAATCGCTGGCGGATGGAACGCTGACGCGCGGTGAGCTGCAGCGTTGTGCATCGAATTTGTTGCGGTATATGATGGCAACACAGTCGATGAAGCGCGTTATGCGTGATGGTATGCCGCTGTTCCCGGGCGAGGACGATATGATGGTCACGGTGGCTATGTGGCAGGACCCGCCGGTTAAAACGGTGCTGCCGAGCAAATTCGGCCATGAAAAAGCGTGCGAGGTTCTGGTGTCGTATATGTGTGATGCACCTGAACTGGCTCAGGTGGAACTGCGCGTTCGCATCGACGGACACAGCAAAGTTGTGCTGACCGTGTCCAACACGGGCGGCGAGTCGGTGACGGCAACGCAGAGAATTTCCTTGCCGTATGGGGAGCATCCTGTTGAGTTGGCGGCGCATCCTTCTGTCAAGGTGAGAAAGCTGATGATTCGCCAGGCGAAATAAAAAACACGAGCGGTCGGAGCGTTGCTCCGACCGCTTTTTGTTACTGCTTGATACTTGAAAAGTGGTGCGAAAAATGGTATGATAGGCGAAGAACAGCCGATATAATCGGCAAGAAAGGAAAAACAACTATGGCACGTGAACGGTATCTGCGTGGGGTGGATCCGGAGGAACTGAAGAGAAAGCCGGTTGAAGCGGCACCGCAAACACCGAAGGGCTGGTGGGAAAACTTCTGGTACCACCACAAGTGGAAAGTGGTTTTCGGTGGCGCGTTTTTGGCGATTGCGGCGTTTTTGGTCGTTCATACGTTACAACGCACCGAACCGGATTATATGATTTGCCTCGTTGCCAACGAGGGCGTTCATCCGTATGCGGATGCTCGTTTGGAGGAAATCCTGGAGCAGTACGGTGAAGATCTCAACGGCGACGGCGAGGTGCTGGTGGAAATCCAGTGCTTGAACGTGGGTATGGGCACTGATGGTGCGACCAATCCCGAGCGGGTCACCAGCCAGCAGGCGGTGCTGGGGCATATGACCGCGAAAGACGTGGACCTTTGGGCGATGGCACCGGAGTATTACACGACCTCCATCCGCAGTGCTCTCGGGGATGAATCGAAGTTTTTCCTGCCGCTGAGCGGGATGACCGATATCCCCGGCATCAGCAAGGATGGTGTCTACTGGAACTGGGAAGGCATTTCTCTTCTGGAAACGGATGAGGAACTTGTGACGATGCCGAAGTCGCTTTGCTGGGGTGTTGCCAACTGGGAAAACGCCACGGAGGAAGATCGGCAGCGTGCCCAGGATATGATGCGCTTGCTGGAAAAATTTGCTGCCGCTTGTACGGAATAACCGTACTGCCTGCGGGCATACCAAGGTTGATGCCGTTTGGTATCAGTAACAAACCGAGGAGGCTTTTGGTATGCAGGAGCAGAACAAGCAGAATTCTCAGAACAAACAGCACAAGCAGGAGCAGCAGAACAAGCAGCACAAGCAGGAACAGAACAAGAAGAATAAGGAATCCAACTACTGATTACCTTGCTGCAAAAGGCGGGCATCGCTCTTCGGGGCGATGCCCGCTTTGCTTTGCGGAAGAAAGACTCTTGCGTTTTGCGGGAGAACATGGTAAAATAAGCGAGACATGTCTGAAAGGATGGGGAGCCTATGAGCGAACGATATGGTTTTCGCACCAGTTTTCGCGGTTTTTCCCGGCAGGATGTATTAGCACATATTGACGAGATGCGTGCCACGTATCACGAGGAAACGGCAGAGCGCGATGCTGAAATCGAGCACCTGAGACAGGAGCTGGACGGGGTTCGTGCCAAGCTGGCGGAGGTTTCTTCCGCTGCCGAGCGGGAGGAGCAACTGCGCAGTGATCTGCAAGCGGCTGAGGAGACGGTGGCGCAGTTTAAGGCGCAAAACGAGCAACTGTCGGCACAGATTGCACAGCAGCAGGCGGCGCTGGATGCCAGCCGTGAGCAGGAGCTTTTGGACGAGCTTTCCGAAGCACGTGCCGAGCTGCAGGCGATTCGTGAGCGTGAAACGACGCTGAACGCGCAGTTGGCGGAAACGCACCGGGCGGTTGCGGCTCTGTGGCAGGACAAAGAAGCGCTGGAGCGCAAGCTGGCCGCTGCCGGAAACTTTACCGATTCTTTGCAGACGCAGCTTGCCGAGCTGAAAGTGCAGATGGGCGGCACACCGGTTGCCGAAGAAAAACCGGCAGAAAAATCGATGGAGCGGTGGCTGTTTTAAGCTGCCCCGACATATAGTATACCAAGTATGGTGAACAAAGGAGAAATGCGTCATGGCAGAGTTGAAGTATGAGGTTGTAAAAGAGTTGGGCGTCCTGTCCGAGTCCCCCACGGGTTGGCGTAAAGAGATCAACCTGGTGAGCTGGAACGACCGTGAGCCCAAATATGATATCCGTGATTGGGCTCCCGACCGTGCCAAGATGGGTAAGGGCGTGACTCTGACTGCGGATGAAGTCATCCTTCTGCGTGATTTGTTGGGTGAAATTGATCTGTAAGGAGTGACCGAAGTGTCAGTTGTTTGGGAAGTACTCAAAGCAGTACTTCAAGGTGTTGTGCAGGGCATTACCGAATGGTTGCCCATCAGCAGCACCGGGCACCTGATTCTGGTTGAGAAGTTCCTGCCGTTCTCGTATTCGGCGGATTTTTTCGATCTGTTTAAGGTGCTTATCCAGTTGGGTTCTATTTTTGCGGTGGTGGTTTTCTATTTCCGCAAGCTGAATCCGTTTTCCCGTTTGAAAACGCCGCAACAGCGCACGGCAACGTGGAAGCTGTGGGGCATGGTCATTATCGCCAGCCTGCCGGCTATGGCTGCCGGTCTGCCGCTGGATGATGTGGTGGATGAACACTTGTCCGACCCGTTTGTCATTGCGTTGACCTTGCTTGTGTACGGCGTGTTGTTCCTCTGGATGGAAAATCGTCATCACGCGCCCCGCTTGAACGCGCCCGAAGACATTGGTTGGCGCACGGCGCTGGCGATTGGTTGTTTCCAGGTGTTGGCGCTGATCCCCGGAACCTCTCGTTCCGGTTCGACCATTCTGGGAGCGGTGCTTTTGGGCTGTTCCCGCTATGCGGCGGCCGAGTTCTCGTTCTTTATGGCGATTCCCGCAATGGCGGGCGCCAGCGGGCTCAAGGTTCTGAAGTTCTTAATGGGCGATGCCGTCTTTACCTGGCAGGAATGGGTTGTGTTGGCAGTCGGTATGGTGGTATCCTTCGTCGTATCGCTGCTGGTTATCCGCTTCTTGATGGCCTTCATCAAAAAGCACGATTTCAAGCCGTTCGGCTGGTATCGTATCGTACTTAGCATTGTGTTGGTCGCGTTGATGCTGACCGGTATTCTCGAAAGTGCGGTTCTGTAAACAGTAAAAAAAGAGCCTCGGTTGCGAAAGCAACCGAGGCTCTTTTGTGTTGATTTGAAATTATGCTTTGCCAACCGAACCGAAGACGCGCATCTTTTCCATAACCGCTTCCTTGATTTTTTCGACCTTGAGGTTGCGGGTGGGGAGGTAACCGATGCCGCGCTCCAGGCCCTCTTTCATACCGCGCTCGCCGGCGAGGCAGAGGTCGGTGAAGATGTTGACCTTGGCGATGCCCTCGCGAATGGTGTTGCGGAAGTCGTCGTCGGTCAGACCGCTGCCGCCGTGAAGCACCAGGGGGGTATCCACAGTGCGACGGATGGCCGCCAGACGCTCAAGGTTCAGGCAGGGCTTGGTTTTGTACACGCCGTGAGCCGTACCGATGGCGACGGCCAGCGCGTCGACGCCGGTGGCTTCGACATACGCTTTCGCCTCTTCGGGGGTGGTGTACAAATCGGTGGACAGGTCATCCGGCGTATCGGCGTTGCCGACGTGACCGATTTCGCCTTCTACGGTGACACCGAAGCTGTGAGCCATTTTGACCACCTCGCGGGTGGCGGCAATGTTGTTTTCGGGGTCGCCGGCAGAGCCGTCAAACATCACGGAGGAGAAGCCGAGCTTCAGCGCCTCGACGCAACGGTCGAAGGTCAGGCCGTGGTCGTAGTGTACGACAACCGGCACGCTGGCGCGCTTGGCAGCGGCAATCATCGAAGGGCCGATGAGCGACAGCTCACCGTACGGCAGCAGGATTTCCGCTGTGCCGATTACCACAGGAGAACGCAGTTCTTCTGCGGCGGCGATGACGGCCTCCAGCATATCGCTGTCGGTCGTGTTGAACAGACCGACACCGTAGTGCTGTGCCTGTGCATCTTTCAAAACATCGTTCAAGGTAACGATCATACGGGTACACGCTCCCATTCTTTACAGATTTTAAGAACTTCCTCTTGCGATTTCAAGCCGCTGGTCGCGTCGGCACTGCTGAGCGACACCGCCGCCGCAGCCGAAGCGAATTCCAGAATCTGCCGATCCGACCAATCGTTGTGCAGGCCGAGCAACGCACCGGCACAAAACGCATCGCCGGCACCGGTAGTGCCCTTGATGTAGCCGTCCGGCACTTTATACGAGCCGACAACGGTCAATCCCTCGTCCGACAGGCAGAGTGCGCGGTCGGGCTTGTGGATGATGACCTTGCTCTTGACGCCCAGCTTGCGCAGGCGTTCGGCAATTGCCGGCAGGTTGCGGTCGGTCGGTTCCATATTTGCCAGATGTCCGGCCTCCACCTCATTGACAATGAGATAGTCCGTGAACTGCAGGCAGGGCAGAACCATTGAATATCGCGTGGAGTTTTCACTGACAAGGTCAATAGCGGTTTTGATGCCGCGCTGCTGCGCTTCGCGCAGAATGGTGATACCGTCACCGTTGTCAACCTTTTTCAGCAGCAGGAAATAACCAAGCAGCAGAATTTTGGAATTGATATCATCAAATTCAAAATCGCCGTAGCCAAAGGAATCACACGCGCCGGCGTAGGTGAAGAACGTACGCTGTCCGCCGACAACACTCATCACATCGGTGAAGCTGGTGCGGTCGGTTTTGGAGCGGGCAAGACCGGTGCAGTTGATACCCGATTTTTTAAGGGTGTCCACCAAATAGTCGCCGTTGGCATCGCAGCCGATTTTACCGATAGCACGCACCGGTAATCCGGGCTGCAACGTTTTCAGATCAATGGCGACATTCGGCACACAGCCGCCGGGTGCGCGTTCGATACCGCGGATTTGCGTCAGCTCACCGCAGTTCGGATACGAGGCGATATCGCAAATCGTATCCACCAGAATGCTGCCCGCGACGGCGATGCCGTTACGTCTGATCCAACTCATTAGTTACACTCAGCCTCCAGCGGACCGGCCAGTTCTTTCAGGAAGAACAGCTTGCCGGCGAGGGTGGGGATATAGGTGGAGGTAATCCACGGCGTTTTCTCGTGACGCAGAGTCATCCACAGCGACAGACCCTGCCACTGCATACCTCTGCCGAGCGTACCGTCGGCACCGCCGATAGCGTAGTCCGCTTTCAGGAACACGCCGGGGCCGATGGTGTTGGCGCGGCAGGGAACCAACGGAGTGCGGGACTTGAAGCTGGTCAGCGCGTTCTGCTCCACCGTCAGCGGATGGATTTTGGCAGCGATGCGATAGGGCTGCTTCTCCCACTCTTCAGCGGTGAACTCGGCAGCAAAGGTCGGCTCCCAGAATGCGATGTGGCACATTCTGCCGATACCGTAGACCAGCACCAGCTTGGCGCCTTCGGCTTTCAGCGCGTCAATCTTTTCGGGGTAGGTGGGCAGGTTCGCCTTGGTGGCGAAGTTGCGCTGGTTGGCAGGAACGGTCAGTTCGCCCAGCGGATTGAACAGCGCCTGCTCCATAGCATACTGGAACGCGCCCGGGTTGTCGGAAGCGAGGGTGTTGCCTTCGCTGTCCGCCCACTCGTCCATATTGAAGGTGTACACGTGATCGCAGGAAACGCCCCACGCGCGGATGAAGTAGACAACCCACTTGTACATACCCATCGGGCCGACAGGCAGGATGAACGCGATCTTTTCGCCGCGATCCTTTGCCTCTTTAATCTGCAGCGCAATCTCGTGACCCATAAAGGTCTCGAAATCGGTCAGGCTGTCGCACTTGATGGGGGTGAAGTTGGGGTTCCAGTGAGCCTGATGCTCGGTGATGGTTTCCGGAGCACCGATGCAAGCGTCGATTTTTTCGAAGTCCCAGCCGGCAGGGTAGAAGCCTTCCAGGTCAGAGCCTTTTACGGTAGAATTGAAATCCATAGTTTTTCTCTCCTTTTTGCAGTATGTAATTTCTTACGGCAGCAGCCGTTTGGTTGTACCTTTAAGATAGACCTGGCACTGGCGGAAGCCTTCGGCATAATCCGCGCCGCACTGGAAGCCTCTGTAGCGGCAGCAGGTCTTGACCATATCGGGCAAGGGGAAGATGTCGTGATCGCGCATCCACACAATCTGCGACTCGTGGCAGTTGAGCATTTCGAGCTTCTTGTCGATATACTCGGTCACATCCACGTATTCGGTGGGGTTGAAGTTGACACCGGCGAGCGTGTCCATATAGTACACAGGCACCATACGAGCGCGGCCGTCCACCGCCGTCTGGTAGTGCGGCAGGGTGGCGGTGAAGCAGGCGTCAAACACGAGACGGGAGACCGCCGTGTGGTCAGGCATATAATCGTCGGGGGAGTGCGTGATGATAAAGTCGGGGTCCACCTTGCGGATGATATCCACCACCTTATCACGGGCTTCTTTGTTGTTATCGTAGATTTCCAGATCGTCGAATCCGCCGTACATCCACTCGAAGCCGGCAAGCGCACAGCTCTTTTGCGCTTCCTTGGCACGCATAGCGGTGAGTTCGTCCGGCATGATAATCTCGTGACCCTGGTTGCCGCTGGAAAGATGGCAAATGACCACACGGTCACCGCGCTCCTTACACTTCAGCAGCGTGCCGGCACACGCGATTTCCATATCGTCCGGATGACAGGAAATGGCCAATACAGTGTACATAATACAGCACCTCCTAATATTTCCAATTACTATTATACCAACTTTTTCTTGCAATGGAGTACAAAATCAGGTATGATATTAATAAAATAAGACAAGGGGGCGGCTTTGTGGGAGATAATTATACCAAAATGAGCTTTGACCCGGTATTGAATGTCGAAAAAATTATTACGGTCTTTTATATGGAGTTTTCCAAGAACTTCTATTACGAGGGCGAGAAGCACGATTTCTGGGAAATGGTGTACATCGACAAGGGTGAGATGATTTGCACGGCGGACACCAAGCGCTTCATCCTCAAAAGCGGTGAAATGACGTTCCACAAGCCGAATGAATTTCACAACCTGTCGGGCGATAACAGCATTTCTCCCAACGTCAGCATTTTGACGTTCGAGTGCAAAAGCCGCGCGATGAAGCATTTCGAGGGAAAGATTTTCCGCTTGAACGCGGAGGAGAAGCGGCTGCTTTCGATGCTGTTTGAGGAAGGACTTTCCTGCTTCCGCTTAGCGGACGAGACCAACCCCTTGCTGCAGCAGCTGGAAAAGCGCGACAACGCGCCGTTCGGCAGCAGCCAGATGACCAAAAACCTGCTCGAGATTTTCTTGATTAAGCTGCAGCGCAGCACCAACACCCTGACCAAAGCGATGCGTCAGGTGGATGTGATTGACGGCGTGGACACGCCGCATACGGTCAAGGAGATTCTGGACTTCCTCAAGGCTCACGTGTACGGTCGTGTCACTATCCAGGAGGTTGCCGATGCGCTGGGCAAGAGCGAGAGCACGGTAAAGCAGCAGTTCGCCAAATACCGCGAGAGCGGCATCATCCATTACTACAACTCGCTGAAAGTCAAAGAGGCGCGGCGGCTTATCCGCGAAGGGCGGTACAATATGACGCAGATAGCCGATTTGCTTCAGTTTGACAGTCCGCAGTATTTTTCCAAGTGCTTCAAGTCGTTTACCAATATGACCCCCACGGAGTACAAGCAGTCGATTCTGTCATAAAAAATGCCCCGAAGCGTATCGCTTCGGGGCGTTTTCTTATTTGCGGTTGAACAGGTAGAACGGATGCTCTCGCTTGTCGATGGATTCCTTGAGAAGCGTGTCGATCGGGCAGTAGATGAAGTGACCGTTGACGCGAACCTTTCCGGCGCGGCCTTCGATATCAAACTTGCTTTCATCTCCGCCGGGATCCATAAGGCAGAATTCGCCGTCGGCGTAGGAGACTGCCACGATATAGTGACCGCTACGGGTGAAAAGGCCGATCTCGCCGTCGGTATCACCGCCGACGTTGACCACCGCTTCACCACCGCGCTGCAGGCAGGCGATGAGCTTTTCAGGGTCGCGCGTTTTTTCGAACGTCAGGCCGAAACGCTCTGCCACCGCCGGGCCGAGGACGTGAATGTCTGTGCCGACGTTTTGGTTGGCACCGCTGTCGTACGACATCTGAATGCATTCCTCCAGCGAAAAGGACTCGGTGGTGATGTGCTCCACCACCATACAGGTGCTGCAGATGCCGCAGCCCGACGAGGCAATGCTGGCGCGCTCCAGCGGGCGGGGGCCGTTTTTGGTATCGTGATCGTACCGCATCTGCGGATACATACGTTGGTTGATGTGCAGCAAAGGTATCGTTCCTTTCCTTTTAAAAGTTCACTTCCATTATAACGCAAAACCCGGACAAGTCAATAAAAAGCAGGGCGGAAGCCCTGCTTTTTGTGCTGCGATTATTCTTCGGGACGCTCCCAGTTGTGCCAGACATTCTGCACGTCGTCGTTGTCCTCCAGCGCGTCGAGCAGCTTTTCCATCTTGATGATGGAATCCTCGTCGGGGATGCTGGTGTAGACGTCGGGCACCATTTCCACTTCGGCGGAAACGAAGGTGTAGCCCTTGGCTTCGAGATCCTCACGCACAGCGGAGAAATCGTCCGGCTCGGTGGTGATTTCGAACACGTCCTCGTCGGCGGCGAAGTCGGCGGCACCGGCTTCCAGCGCATCCTCCATCACCTTGTCCTCGTCGAGGCCCTCAGCTTCGATAACGAGAACACCTTTGCGGTTAAACATAAAGCTGACGCAGCCACTCTGACCGAGGTTGCCGCCAAACTTATCGAAGTAGTGGCGCACATCCGCGGCGGTACGGTTACGGTTATCGGTCAGGGTTTCCACGATAACGGCGATACCGCAGGGGCCGTAGCCTTCGTACTGCAGCGCATCGTAGTTGTCGGCGTTGCCTTCGCCGGCGGCTTTCTTAATGATACGGTCGATGTTGTCGTTCGGCACGTTGTTCGCCTTCGCCTTGGCGATGGCATCCTTCAGCTTGGAGTTGGAGGCGGGGTCGGCGCTGCCGCCCTCTTTAACCGCCACCGCGATTTCACGACCCATCTTGGTGAAAATTTTCGCTTTCTGACCGTCGGTCTTTTCCTTCTTGCGTTTAATATTGTTCCACTTGGAATGTCCGGACATGGATATGACTTCCCTTCCTTAAAATACATGCTAAAGTATATCACAAATGTTTTTAGTGTGCAAGGGGGTATTTCTCACTCCGCACCTCTTGACTTTCCGCCAAAATGCGGTACAATGGATACTGAGGAAAAACGGTTGTTTTTCGGCTTTGAAAACTAAGAAAAAGGGTGAAATGTATGCATGAAGTGTTGAAAAAGATCGAAGCTATCGGTATCGTGCCGGTTGTTAAGATCGATCGTGCTGAGGATGCGGTGCCGCTGGCTCGCGCTCTGATTAACGGCGGTCTGCCGTGCGCGGAGGTTACGTTCCGTACGGACGCGGCTGCTGCTGCCATCAAGGCAATGAGCGATGCTTTCCCGGAGATGCTCGTCGGTGCCGGTACGGTGCTGACCCCCGCTCAGGCGGATGAGGCTGTTGCGGCAGGCGCGAAGTTTATCGTCAGCCCCGGTCTCAATCCCGACGTGGTTCGCCACTGCGTGGAAAAGGGCTATCCGATTACCCCCGGCGTCTGCACGCCCGGTGAGGTCGAAGTGGCGCTGTCCTTCGGTCTGGAAGTTGTCAAGTTCTTCCCCGCAGAAGCGGCCGGCGGTCTGCCGATGATCAAGGCGATGTCCGCTCCCTACGGCAAGCTGAAGTTTATGCCCACCGGCGGCATCAGCGCCAAGAACCTCAACGAGTATCTGTCCTTCGGCAAGATTCTCGCTTGCGGCGGCAGCTGGATGGTGACGGCGGATCTCATCAACGACGGGAAGTTCGACGAAATCGAGCGCCTGACCCGCGAAGCGGTCAACACCATGCTCGGCTTCGAGCTGGCACACGTTGGCATCAACGCGGCCGATGCGGCGGAAGCCGGCGGCATTGCCGATGCGTTCAGCACCCTGTTTGATATGACCAAGAAAGAGGGCAACAGCTCCACTTTCGTCAACAGCATCATCGAGGTTATGAAGACCCCCGGCTACGGTGCCAAGGGCCACATCGCCATCCGCACCAAGTTCATCAACCGTGCGGTTCGCTATCTGGAATCCAAGGGTGTCAAGATGAACCCCGAATCCGCAAAGACCGATGCAAAGGGCAACCTGAAAGCAATTTATCTGCAGGATGAAATCGGCGGCTTCGCCGTGCATCTGGTGCAGGCATAACAGAAGGAGGACTACATCATGGCAAAGATTGTTACCTTTGGCGAGCTGATGCTCCGCCTTGCTCCCAACGGCTATTATCGTTTCTTCCAGAACGATCAGATGCAGGCTACCTTCGGCGGCGGCGAAGCCAACGTGGCTGTGTCGCTGGCGAACTACGGTATGGACAGTGTGTACGTGACCAAGCTGCCGAAGCACGCGATTGGTCAGGCGGCTGTCAACTCGCTGCGCGCCTTCGGCGTGGACACCTCCAAGGTGGTTCGCGGCGGCGAGCGCGTGGGTATCTACTATCTGGAAAAGGGCGCTTCTCAGCGCGGCTCGGTCTGCATCTATGACCGTGCTTACTCCGCTATCCAGATGGCCGCTCCCGAGGATTTTGATTGGGATGCCATCTTCGAGGGTGCCGATTGGTTCCACTTCACCGGTATCACTCCGGCACTGGGTGCCAACCTGGTGGAAATCTGCCGTCAGGCTTGCAAAGCGGCGAAAGCGCGCGGCGTGAAGATTTCCTGCGACCTGAACTATCGCGGCAAGCTGTGGACGCGTGACGAGGCGCGTGCGGCGATGACCGACCTGTGCCAGTATGTCGACGTCTGCATCTCCAACGAAGAGGATGCGAAGGACGTGTTCGGCATTGAGGCAGAGGATACGGATATCTACGGTGGCAAGCTGAACCACGAAGGCTACAAGTCGGTGGCGAAGCAGCTCGCTGACAAGTTTGGCTTCGAGAAGGTTGCGATCACGCTTCGTTCTTCCATCTCCGCCAATGACAACGATTGGGCGGGTATGCTGTACGACGGTGAGAACTACTGCTTCTCCAAGTCCTACCACCTGCACATCGTCGACCGCGTGGGCGGCGGCGACTCCTTCGGCGGCGGTCTGATTTACGCACTGCTCAACGGCAAGTCCACGCAGGAAGCCATTGAGTTTGCGGTGGCCGCTTCGGCACTGAAGCACTCCATCGAGGGCGACTACAACCGCGTTGGTGTCTCCGAAGTGGAGAAGCTCGCGGGCGGCGACGGCTCCGGTCGTGTGCAGCGATAAGCTGAGATTTTCAAAAAAGCACTGCGCGACAGCGCAGTGCTTTTTCTTTTAACGCAAGGCGTTTTCCGGCTTATCCGTATGGGTGTATTAAAATATCTTGCCAAGCCTTGGGCTTATTGGTATAATTAGAATGTAAAAAGACACGGGATCAAGCGTATTACTGAGTGGAAGAAAAAAAGGGGGCGATAATTGTGGGCAGTGTAAAATACGCAGCAGGGAAAAATATTGGCTTATGCATTTTGATTATCCTACTCGTTATTGCTGTTGTTATTGTTTTACCTACTATGCTTTTTCGTTCACTTTTGGGTGAAAAGGTTTATGAAACTAACGATGTAGATGATTATCTCAACATTGTAGGAAACTACAATAATGAAACGCCCAAGGCGTTTGTTCAGTCCTTTTTTCCGACCGAAATAAAGAATTCTTTTTCCAGTGTAGAGTATCATTACAAGGCCAAAAAAGGAGATACCTACGCTTATGAAGTGTATTTGGAGTTTGTACTCGAGGATAAAGAGGAATACCAATTGTTTGTTTCCTCTGTGGTGGACAAAACGAAAAGCAATATTTTTGTCTATGATCAATCCTTCTTCGAGTATACAATTTCACACGAGTACGAGATTTGCAAGGTATCATGGGATGATAAATACGGCGATGATTTTTTCCTTGAGACGGCGGAAGTGGGGAAGATTTTATATTCAGACGAGGAACAACGATTGATTTTTGTGGCGATAGGTATGTTTGACGGTGGGGGAGCGCACGCCGATGAATTCGACCGTTTTTTGAATCGGTTTGACATTTCGCCGAAGGAGTTTGCTACCTCATGTCGAGGAGACAAGAGAGACATGGGGACGGTTCTGTTGTCTCCTAATTTGGCACAATAACACGAACGGCAGGCGGTAATCGCCTGCCGTTTTCCGTTTCTTGACACCTGCGCCGAGGGAGTATATAATGAAATTGTGAGTACGCATTTCTATACGACAATTAAGTCGATTGACAGGGGTGGGGTTCAATGTTGTACGAAAATTTAAATAACACAAGAGAACCGTCCCCACGTGGTATCATGATGAAAGACATCTGTTATAAATGTTTTATATGTATTTTTCTTGCTGTTTTCCTCTGTGGGTGTGTGGACTTCCATGTGATTCCTGATGATTTCAGGAATAAGCGGCTGGCAAGTGCGCATCCCGATTTATATATTGATA
>JAZODA010000038.1:0-18824 GCA_045596745.1 Acutalibacteraceae bacterium | reverse complement strand
GGCAATCATACCGAAAATCAGCGAAGACACCATACCTGCCGCCAGACACACCAGCGTGTTCAGGCCCATAAAGGACAAGCCGATTACGACAAGGAGCGGAATAATCATATAGTACGGCACGCCGGATTCCACCTGGGAAAGCAGCGTCAGAGCCGAGGGGCGTTCCGCCGCAAGCGCCTGGCGCGCTTCTTCAGGAATCTGCGAAATCGCGGCAACGACATCACCCTGCGTATCGGGGAGAGACAACCCGGCAACGTAGATGGCAACAACCGCCAATGCCAGACAGATAAACGACCAAATGCTTTGATGGCGGATACGATCGATAATCTTGACATCCTGCATTTCGCAGCTAAGCACCGTCACGTCCGATATCATACCGATGTTGTTGCCGAAGCACGCGCCACCGGCAACGGAGCACAGTGTCAACGTCACATCGCCGCCGATCAAATGGTTAAGCCACAGGAAAATCGGCGCACAGGCTGCAAACGTACCCCACGCCGTACCGGTCGCAATAGACAACAGACAGGTGACAATGAGTGCCACCATTGCCACCGACCGTGCCGTAACGCCAAGTGCCAACGCCACACGAATGAGCGACGCACCCACGCCGGTAGCCATAAAGCATTCCGCCAGACCGTAGGCAAACATCAAAATGAAGCAGACGACAACAATCTTACGGACAGACGACAGGCCCTCTTCAAACGCGTTGTTAAACGACGTACGATTGACAATCATATACACGACAATCGCAAAGAAGGTGGCAACCGGTGCCGCCAACAGCAGGTCCATCTGGAACACAATGACCAGCAGTGCGAACACGAGCAACGGGGTGAATTTAAAGAACGAAATCCAAGATTGACGCTTTTGTTCTTTAGAACGGTGCATCGTCCATCCTCCTTTCAAGCAAAACATTACGCTTTATTGTATCAAATATTTTTCCGTTTGGCTACGAAGTTTTTTGACATCTTTGTGCCAAAAAGTGACATAAATACCATCTTTGCCACCGTTTTGGTGCCAATCCTCCCCTTTCGATGACACTTTCCGCTTTTTTGTTTCCATCCGCACATCTTCGGTTGACAAACGACATTCTGTCCGTTATAATAATATCAGCCTTTACATAACTGACGGATTTCGCGGTCCACCGCGGGGGAGTGTAAAGGAGTTTACGCCGACCGTCTGGGCAATTCAGTTTGTAAGGAGCTGAATTGCCCTTTTTGTTTTTTGGGCTTTCAGTCCCGGAGGGAGAATGTATGAGACATCAAAACTGGAACGGATTTCAAGAAGGCGTTTGGCAGGACGAAATCAACGTACGCGATTTCGTTCAGCAGAACTACAAAGAGTACACCGGCGACAGTAGTTTCCTCGTCGGTGCGACCGCACGCACCACTGCCCTGATGGACAAGGTGCAGGCGTTGTTTGCACTGGAACGTCAAAGAGGCGGCGTGCTGGATATCGAAACCAACATCGTCTCGTCGCTGACGAGCTATGCCCCCGGTTATATCGATAAGGACAACGAACTGATTGTCGGTATGCAGACCGACAGTCCGCTCAAGCGCGGTGTTAACCCCTTTGGCGGCATCCGTATGGCGCGCCAGGCGTGCGCCGCTTACGGCTATAAGCTGAGCGACAAAGTGGAGCAAGAATTTATGTTCCGCACCACCCATAACTCGGGCGTGTTCCGCGCCTATACCGATGAGATGCGTCTCGCCCGTCGTTGCCATGTCATCACCGGTCTTCCCGACGCCTACGGCCGCGGTCGTATCATCGGTGACTACCGTCGCGTGGCACTGTATGGTGTTGACCGTCTGATTGAAGACAAACAGCGCGACAAGCAGGCACTGGGCGATATGCCGTTCGACGCCGATCACATCCGTCAGAGCGAGGAACTGTATCAGCAGATTACCTTCCTAGGCTTTATGAAAGAAATGGCAGCGATGTACGGCTATGACATCAGCCAGCCTGCCGCCAATGCACGCGAAGCCATTCAGTGGACGTATTTCGCGTATCTCGCCTCCATCAAGGAGCAAAACGGCGCTGCGATGTCGCTGGGTCGTGTCAGCTCGTTCTTTGATATTTACATCGAGCGCGACTTGGCGCTGGGCATCTTGACGGAAGAGCAGGCGCAGGAACTGATGGACGATTTCGTTATCAAGTTGCGCATCGCACGCCACCTGCGCACCCCCGAATACAACGAACTGTTCGGCGGCGATCCCATGTGGATTACCGAAGTGGTCGGCGGTATGGGCGAGGATGGCAGAACGCTGGTTACCAAAAGCAGCTTCCGTATGCTGAACACGCTGTACACACTCGGCTCCTCCCCCGAACCCAACCTGACGGTGCTGTGGTCCACCGCGCTGCCGGAGGGCTTCAAGCGTTACTGCGCCAAGGTTTCGGCGGATACCGACTCCATTCAGTATGAGAACGACGACATTATGCGGCCGCTGTACGGCGATGACTACGCCATCGCCTGCTGCGTGTCCGCGATGAAAGTCGTCAAACAGATGCAGTTCTTCGGCGCACGCTGCAACCTCGCCAAGCTTCTTTTGATTGCTCTTAACGGTGGTTACGACGCCACCAGCGACATCCACATCGGCCCGCAAATGCCGGTTATCGAGGGTGAGACGCTGGATTTTGACACGGTTATGCAGCGCTATGCCATTTACATTGCCTGGCTCAGCAAACTGTATGTCAACACCATGAATGTCATCCACTATATGCACGACAAATACGCCTACGAGAAAACTCAGATGGCGCTTCACGATACCGATGTTACGCGCTTTATGGCGTTTGGCATCGCCGGTCTGTCGGTGGTTGCCGACTCGCTGAGTGCTATCAAGTTCGCGTCGGTGCGTCCGATTAAGGACGAAAACGGTTTCATCGTTGATTTTGACACCGTGGGCGCATTCCCGAAGTTCGGCAACGACGACGACCGCGTCGATTTGATTGCCAAGGATATGACCCACCGTATGATTACCGAGCTGCGTAAAACGCCGACCTACCGCAATGCGATTCACACCTTGTCGGTGCTGACCATCACCTCCAACGTTATGTACGGCAAGAACACCGGTGCAACCCCCGACGGTCGCAAGAACAGCGAACCGTTCGCTCCCGGTGCCAACCCGATGCACAACCGCGAGGAAAACGGCGCGCTGGCGTCGCTCAACTCGGTGGCAAAAATCAGCTTTGACGATTGCCGCGACGGTGTGTCCAACACCTTCTCCATCACGCCGGAGGCGCTGGGCAAGACCGAAGACGAGCGCATCGGCAACTTGGTCTCCATCCTGGACGGCTATTTTGCGAAGAAGGCGCACCACATCAACGTCAACGTGCTGAACCGCGAAACGCTGATGAAGGCCTACGAAAATCCCGAAGCCTATCCCAACCTGACCATCCGCGTGTCGGGTTATGCGGTCAACTTCAACAAGCTCTCCCGCGAACAGCAGCGTGAGGTTATCAGCCGCACGTTCCACGAGGCGTTATGAGTACGGTCAGCGGACGCATCCACTCGTTTCAAAGCCTCGGCACGGTAGACGGTCCCGGCGTGCGCTTTGTCGCCTTTTTGCAGGGGTGTCCCCTGCGCTGCGGCTGTTGCCATAATCCCGACACCTGGTCGCTGACTGACGGCACGGTGTACACGCCCGAAGAGGTGGTTGCCCGCGCTGTGCGGTGCAAAGAATATTTCGGCGCAAACGGCGGTATCACACTCTCCGGTGGCGAACCGTTGCTGCAACCCACCTTTGTGCGCGAGGTGTTTCGCCTGTGCCACGAAAACGGCATCCACACTTGTCTGGATACGTCGGGGTGCGTGCAAAACGAGGACGTTCTTACCGCACTGGAGCAAACCGACCGCGTACTTTTGGATATCAAGTACACCGACAACGAGTCCTATCACCGCTATGTCGGTTGCGATTTGGATCGGGTGATTGCGTTTCTCGAAGAGATAAACCGACGCGGCATTCCCACGACGTTGCGACAGGTCATTATCCCTACCATCAACGATACGGCGGAAAACGTACGAGCGCTCAACGCCATTGCCGCGCGCTATCCCTGTGTGGATAAAATCGAGCTTCTCCCCTTCCGCAAGCTTTGCCAAACCAAATACGACACGTTGGAAATTCCTTTCCCGTTCGGTCACCTGCCGGAAGCGACGGCAAACGACATCGCGACATTGGAAACGGCTATGTATGAATAAAAGGACTGTGCCCGAGGGCACAGTCCTTTTTCTTTTACCGTATCAGAAAAACAGCTTGCGCGCTACCACTTCGCGTGCGGCGCGGTTGATTGCCAGATAGATGAGCAATCCGCCCAGCACCACCAGCACAACCAGCGGATAGACCGACCAACCGATAAACGGAACACCGAACGTGATATTCACCAGATACTCCGTCAGCAGCAGCCAAGCCCCCAGCGCGGCAAACATACCGCCGAAAATGTACAATTTTCCCTTGCTTAAGACCGTCGTCAGGGTCACAACCGCACAAACAATCAGCGCCAGCGCACCCGCCACCGGAAACGCAAAGCTGAGAAACCACCGACCATCGGTTGCCAAATCGATGTACAGCAAATACAAAATCGTCGCGGCGAATCCACACGGCACGAATATGATGGGATTCGGCTTTTTGAACCACCACGGCAGGGCGATGATGACGTACGACACTACCAGCGCGCCGCCGACATACCCGAACCAATCCAACACACCGTCGGACTGAATATCGGAAAAGAAGCTCAGCAGCAGCGGTATCAGGAACAAAATCACCACCACACCGCCCAACGCTTTATTGACGGAAGAGACTTTGGGCATCTTCTGTTTCGGGTAAAGCGACGGCACGTCGGCCTGCTGAATATCCGGATGATATACCGTCGTGTTGCACAGCGGACATACCTTCTCTGTTTCTGCGAGCTTGACTCCACATTTTACACAAAACATACTCTCACCTCTCACTCCGATTGCTCTCGACCGTCACCGAAACGCCCAGCTCCTGCAGCACTGCGAAGAAATGGCGTTCCAGTTCCGCATCCGTAATGTTGCGGATAAAATTCAGATACACCGTATCACCAAACGACAGCATCGCACAGTTGTAAGGTGCAGACGCCTGTACACCGAGAATAAAATCAAACCGCTCGATATAGGCGGCCATTTCCGGCGGAACGTCGATGCGCCCGATATTGGACAGCGATAAGCAGGACTTCTTCTCACCCACGCTGTCGAAAATCGCTTTCATCACGGCGTTTTTGACAGGCAACGGAATGAGTCGCACCAGCGGATTGCGTTCATCGTTAACGTTGGTGGCGATAACACAGCTCATATGCTTCGCCGTGAAATCCGTTCCCATACGGTGTTGCACCACTTTGCAGATTTCTTCCAGCGAGTACTCACCCAGACGCGCGTCGATTTCGGGCGTGGTATACATGGCAAAGTTCCGCAGTGTGTTGCTGGGGAACAGATTGCGTAGGTTAATCGGAATCAGCAGTTTGATTCGTTTGGTTCGTCTGCCAATCGGCTCTTTTGCCTTTTGCAGATTGAGCAGTGCCATCATCATAACCGCGCTCATAAAAACCGTCAGCGTCACATTGTAACGGTGCGCCAGCTCCAGCAACTCTTTGACCGACAACTTAAAGCAAGTCAGATTGAGAAACCCTTCTTTTTGCGGGCGACCCGACATATGCCACGCGTCGGTATCCTTGCGGCTGGCAGGAACGCTGCTGGCGTTTTTCGGGAAGCAATCCTCCAACTCTTCCGCCGTCGGTTCCGCACGGCGATCAAGTATACCGTGCTCCTGCGGAATACGGATGCCGTGCTTTTGTTCCAGATATTCGGCAACCAGATTCTTAAGGAAAACCAGCGCACCCGCGCCGTCCGTCAGCGAATGAAAAAACTCCACCGCAATGCGATTGCGATACACAATAACGCGAAACGCACAACGACGCATTTCCTCCTTGTTCATATGGACAAGCGGATAGCTGTATTCCTCTTTCAGTTCGGGGGCGGCGTCAACCTGCTGCAAATAGTACCAGAAAACGCCTTTGCGCAGCCGCGCGGCAATGGAGGGGAAGCGTTTGACAATAACCTCCAAGGCCGAAGACAGCACCGCCGCATCCACCTCTTCATGAAACGTTACGGATTGCCGGAACACGTTGCTCCAGTTTCTCCGCCGCGCCGCAGGGTAGATTTTGGCAGCGTTATCCAGCCGCACCCACCGTATGCTCCTTGCGTTTTTCTTCGACATAGCACTTGTCCTCTTTAGTGTTTAAAGAAAGCCACTGCCACCGCGCCGGGGCCCGCGTGTGTGCCGATGACACTGCCGATGGAGGAATAGCGCACCTCGTCGATATTCCCCTCCCAGATACGGCGGCTGTCTTCGATGTATTTCAGAAGCAGCGCATCCGAAATGCCGGTGTAACCCAGCAGCACCGGACGGCTGAAATCCACGCCGCCCGCTTTTTCAATTTCCTGAACCAACAGGTTGTTGCCCATTTTGGAGCCGCGCGCCTTGCCGAGCATATTGATATCGCCTTCCACCACCGACAGCACCGGCTTGATGTTCAAAACACCGCCGACCATCGCCACGGTTTTGGAAATACGACCGCCCTTTTTAAGATACTCAAGCGTATCCACCAGCGCCACAATAATCAGCTTTTTCCTTTCCTGCTCCAACGACGCCGCGATTTCCGAAGCGCTAAAGCCTTCGTCCAGCATACGGAACGCCAGCTCCACCAAAATGCCACTGCCAATGGCGGCACTGCCGCTGTCCACGATATAGATGTTGTCATACTCCTCAGCGGCAATGACAGCGCTCTGATACGTACCCGAAAGTTTGGAGGACAGCGTAATCACAACCGCCTCGTCCCCCGCCGCTTTTACCTCTTCAAACACTTTGGCAAAAGCATCCGGCGTCGCCTGACTGGTGGTGGGCAGCACGTCGCACTCCACCAGCTTTTCGTAAAAGGTTTTCTTGTCGATGGTCACACCGTCTATATACTCTTCTTCACCGAAATGCACCGTCAACGGCACAATATCCACACGATCCTGAAATCCCGGCATCAAATCCGCCGTGGAATCTACAATAATTCTCGTTTTCATACTTTCCTCCTTAGTCTTCCGCATGCTTGGCTACCGCATCCAGACTTTGGCTGATAACCGCCAGGCAACGATAAAACTCAGTGCGTTCTTCCTCGGTCAGCCCCACGCTGATTTCATCCAGTACGCGGTTGATTTTCTGGGCAATCTGTCTGCCGACCTGTTCACCCTTTTCCGTCAGCACCAGCGAGCTTTTGTACCGCTTGGCACTTTTGGAATGGCAAACGAGGTAGCCGTTGCTTTCAAGATAATCCAGCGCCCGCGACACCGTCGCCTTGTCCTCTTCACACCGCTCGCACAGTTCGGTAGCCGTTGTGCCGCCGGAGGTATACAGATAATACAGGCACGAAATATGTGCGCTTCGAAGCCCATACTCCGCCATTTCCTGGTTCTTAATCTTGCGAATGTTACGGCTGATTCGATTGATAAGCACCGTAAACACTTCAAACCGTCCGTTCATAAAAACACCCTCCGACAAACTTGTTGAGATTTCAACAAGACGAGTATAGCAGAAACTTGTTGAAATGTCAACAAGTTTCTGAAGTTCCCTCTTCCACACAAAAACCGACACCGTGAGTGTATCGCGGTGTCGGTTTTTCTGCATTATATTCCGGCGTTCTTCAGTTGTCGCATCTGCTCCAAGAGCGGTTGCGTCGGCGTGGAGAACTCCGTGTACTCATCCACGCACAGTGCCATACAGCAACCGAGATGAATGCCCAGTCGCCTGTGGAGCGCACATTCACCGCCCGACAAAAACAAGAACGGCGCGCCGAGTTCTCGTTTCAGCAGGTGGGTGATTTTCAGGTTTTCGAGCTGTTGTTCCATCGTATCGGCGCCGGTGACGATCTTGATGATGTCAGCGCCGCGGCGTTTTTGCTCCAGTGCGATTTCCAGCACGCGCTCTGCCGGCGTAAAGGTGTACACATGCGAGGACATCAGCACCTCGGCACCGCGCGCGTGAAGTTCGTCGATCAGTCGGCGTTGCCGTTCGATGGCAGCAGCGTCATCCGTGAGTTCCTCGGGGTGTTTACAGAACATATCCCCCATCACATCACAAAGCGTCGCGCCGCCCTCGGCGAGCAGTAACAGTCCCTCTGCCAGTTCGTCATCCGACTTGCCGAGGTTGTTCCTGGCGCGGTAGTTTGTCACGTAAAACGGCTTGTCGCCCGAAAACAACGCGCGGTATGTTTCCGTCGTCCGATATTCCGGTTTCAGATACTCCGCCTGCAGACCGAACGCCTCGGCACCGGCAGCTGTCGCACGGCGAATCATCGCGGCGGCTTCCTCCGGCGTTTCGCACTGCAGCATCACCGTCAAATACGGCTCACTGCGCAAAAACGTTGGTTTCATCATACCCACCGTCCCATAGCGTTTCTGCCGCCGTCAATCATAATGTTTTCGCCGTTGATAAACTGGCCTTTGTCGCTCGCCAGATACAGGCAAAAATCGATAATCTCCTGCGGTTCGGCTGCCCTGCCGAGCAGGGTTTTCATTTCCGCCATCGCCGCACGGGTCAGGACAGGACCGGGTGATACGCAAACACTGCGAATGCCGTACTTGGCACCGAACTGTGCAATGGATTTGGTAAGGCCGTACATCAGGCCCGCCTTGGAGGTGGAATAATCCATACCGTAGCTGCTGCCCTCGGCACCTGTGATAGAGCCGATGTTAATAATCAAGCCGCTTTTTTGCTCGCGCATTTGACCGAGCACGGCGTGCGCAAAATAGAACGGGCCTTTCAGGTTGACGTCAATGCCCCAATCATACACCTCAATCGGCACATCGGGGAATTCGGGATACTTTGCGCTGTCCACCTTCTGCATTCGCACCGCCGTGCCGCCTGCGAAGTTGGCAACGACGTCGATTCTGCCGAACGCTTCCACCGCTTGGTCTCTCACCCGACAAACCGACACGTAATCGCGCACGTCGCAAACGAGACCCAGCGCTTTGCCACAGCCTTTGGCGTTGATTTCCGCCACCTTTTCCTCAAGCACCGCCTCGTTCACGTCACACAGCACAACATTGCCGCCGAGGCTTGCCCAGTTTTCGGAAAACAAAAGCCCCATACCCGAAGCCGCCCCGGTCGAAATCGCTACCTGTCCGGTAAAATCCATAGGTATCCCCTCCTTGCTTTCATTATACCTTGTACAATCAAAAAAGCAAGGGATACCGCTGTTGTTTTTGTGTTGACAACACATCGGTGTTTTGGTTTAATAAAACAAAGGGAGGTACTGGCATATGGAATTGAAGGGGAAAACCATATTGTTTTTAGGTTCATCCGTAACACAAGGTGCTTCCGCAGGTGGCGTTTCTTTTGTTGAGTTAATGACCGAAAAATGCGAAATCCACAGCATTAAAGAAGCGGTTTCCGGCACAACATTGGCGGATATTAATGACGCTTCGTATGTTTCCCGACTCAAGAAAATCGATCGAGCGACGCCGGTTGATTTGTTTATTTGTCAGCTTTCTACCAACGATACCAATCCTGCAAAAAACATTACTATTGCAGAGGTTGAAAAAGCACTCCGCTTCATTGCAGAATATGTGAAAACGGTTTTTGGTTGCCCTGTGGTTTTTTACACGGGAACGTATTTTGAAAATGAACGCTATGCGGAAATGGTAGACCTCTTACATCGTTTGCAAGGCGAATATGGTTTTCATATTTTGGATTTGTATAACGATGAAGAGATGCTGAGTGTCAGCGCCGAACAATATCAGCAGTATATGAGAGACCCGATTCATCCGACCTTGCTGGGATATGACGAATGGTGGACACCCAAGTTTATAACGTTCTGCGAACAGCTCTGACATAATGAAAAGGCTTGACCGATTCGGTCAAGCCTTTTGTTTTAGAACAAGGTGGTTATCCAATAAACAACCCCATACACCACGCTCGCCACCGTGCCGTAGACGATGACAGGCCCTGCAATGGTGAACATTTTCGCACCGACACCGAGGACAAGGCCTTCGCTTTTGAACTCCATTGCCGGAGAGGTCATCGCATTGGCGAAGCCGGTAATCGGAACCAACGTGCCGGCGCCTGCATGCTTTGCCAGGTTATCGTACACGTTAAGCCCCGTGAGCAGAACGCTGAACAGTATCAGCGACAGCGACCCGATAAGCCGCGACTCTTTTTCGCCCATTCCGGTGTCGGCCACCGATAAAATCACGATTTCACCTGCGGCGCACAGCAAGCCGCCCGTTAAAAACGCGAGCAAGCAATCCTTGAGAAGCGGCGATTTCGGTGCGCGTTTTTGAGCAATGCGTTGGTACTGCTGTTTGGTGATTTTCATTCCATCACTCCCCGGTGGTTAGTGTACCGCCAAACCGAGTGACTATACAAAAAAGCGACCGAAAACTTTCGGTCGCTTTTGTTCTTTACGAGAGTTTCAAATCGCCTTCGCGAATCCAGCCGATTTTGCGCAGCGGCAGGCTGATGAGCCAGGTCAGAATCGCCGGCAGCACCACGCAGATGAGCACCAGACCGACCCAGTGCATCACCGTAGGCGTAACGCCGGTATCCATCCAACCGGTCCACACACCGATCGGACCGCACAGACCGCACGTACCCATACCCGAGTTGATGGCGGCACCGTTCATTTCCAGTTTGAACACGCAAGTCGCAATCGGGCCGGTAATCGCCGATGCCAGCGTGGGCGGAATCCAGATGCGCGGATTGCGAACAATGTTGCCCATCTGCAGCATACTGGTACCCAAGCCCTGCGACACAAGACCGCCCCAACGATTTTCGCGGAAGCTCATCACCGCGAAGCCGACCATCTGTGCACAGCAGCCCGCCACAGCGGCACCGCCTGCCAGGCCGGTAAGACCCAGTGCCGCACAAATCGCGGCGCTCGAAATCGGCAATGTCAGCGCCACGCCGACCAGAACCGACACCAAAATACCCATCAGGAACGGCTGCAGCGTGGTCGCCTGCTTAATCAGATCGCCGAACGCCGTTGCAGCATCGCCAATCGGCGGAGCAATCAGCATCGCCAGCGCCACACCGACAAAAATCGTCACCGCAGGCGTTACCAGAATATCCACCTTGGTTTCCTTGCTGACCAGCTTACCGCATTCCGCGGCAACAATCGCCATTACCAGCACAGCGAGAGGGCCACCGGCACCGCCCAGTGCGTTTGCCGAGGCGCCGACCGCCGCCAGTGAGAAGAGAACCATCGGGGGCGCTTTCAGCGCATAACCGATAGCAATGGCCATCGCCGGACCGGAGACCGAAGAAGCATATCCACCAATCTCGGTTAGCACTGCCACATCGCACTGCTTGCCGATGGTGCTGATAATGGTGCCGATAAGCAACGAGCAGAACAAGCCCTGTGCCATCGCACCAAGTGCATCAATGAAATAGCGTTTCCAGGAAAACTCAATGTCCTTGCGTTTCAGAAACGCCGCTACCTTCTGCCGCTTTGTCATTTTTGAACATCTCCTCTTTATTTGCCCAATTCCTTTGTACGTTCAAACGAAGCCTGCACAGCTCCCATCACCGCACCGCGGAACGCACCATCCTCCAGAGCGTGAACACCGGCAATCGTGCTGCCGCCGGGGCTGCACACCGCATCCTTGAGCTCGCCCGGATGACGACCGTCGGTCAGCACCATTTTGGCAGCACCGCAGACCGTCTGCGCCGCATAGCGAAGCGCTTTGTCGCGCGGCAGGCCGCATTCCACAGCGCCGTCCGCCAACGCTTCGATAAACAAGTACACAAACGCAGGGCCACAACCCGACAGCGCGCTACCGGCATCGATAAGGCCCTCCGGCAAACGATCGAACACACCTGCCGCATTCATCAGCGTGGTGAAATCCGCTTCGTCCTCAGCCGTTACCGCCGCATTCGCCGTATACAGAATCATACCCTCGCCGATGGCCGCCGGGGTGTTCGGCATAATGCGGATAATCGGATACGCCGCACCGAGCTCTTCCTCGATACGCGCAATCGTAACGCCTGCCGCCATACTCACCAGCACGAACTTCTCTTCGCGCTCGGCAAGCAGAGGCTTCAATCCTGCCAGCACGCTGCTGAGCACCTGCGGCTTCACGCCGAGGAAAATATAACGGCACTGCTGTGCCACAGCGGTGTTATCCCCCGCCGCACAACCGCACTGCGCCGCCAGCGCTTTGGCTTTTTCGCTGTCATAATCCGCAAGCAACACCGCTTTGTCGGTTTTGCAAGCCGCCATCGCCAACGCACCGCCCATATTGCCGGTGCCGATAAATCCGGCTACATACTTTGCCATATTGTTCCCTCCTTATCGGGTCTGTCCGTTTCCACGGATTACGTACTTATACGTATTCAGCTCACGCAATCCCATCGGGCCGCGTGCATGCAGCTTCTGGGTGGAAATACCAATCTCGCAACCGAGGCCAAACTCGCCGCCGTCGGTAAAGCGCGTAGACGCATTGACATACACCGCCGCACTGTCTACCGCCGCAACAAACCGCTCGGCTGTTTTCGCATCCTCGGTCACAATCGCATCGCTGTGTCCCGTGGAATGTGCCGCAATGTGTTCAATCGCCGCTTCGGCATCATCCACCACGGCAACCGCCAGAATGTAGTCCAAAAACTCCGTGTCGAAATCGCGCTCACCCGCGGGCGTTCCGGGAATAACAGCTGCCGCACGGGCATCCAGTCGCAACTCAACAGGCTGTTCGCGGCGAGTCACCAGCCGCTCGTACAAACGCGGCAAGAACGTATCCGCAATTTCCTTATGTACCAAGCACACTTCCTCGGCATTACACACCGAAGGACGGCTGGTTTTGGCATTTTCAATGATTGCCAGCGCCTTTTCGACATCGGCTGCCGCATCCACATACACATGGCAGATGCCCGTGCCGGTTTCGATGCACGGTACGGTGGCATTCTCCACGCAAGCGCGAATAAGGCTCGCACCGCCGCGCGGAATCAGCAAATCAACGTAGCCCACTGCCGTCATCAGTTCGTTGGCACTCTGACGAGTGGTATCGCGCACCAGCTGAATCATATCCTCGCAGATACCGCAGCGGCGCAAACCCTCACGCAGAGCTTCGGCAATCGCCAGCGAGGAACGGAACGCCTCTTTGCCGCCACGCAGCACGCACACATTACCGCTCTTAAACGCCAGCACCGCCGCATCCGACGTCACGTTGGGACGGCTCTCGTAAATCATCGCCGTCACGCCAATCGGCACGCTCACCTTTTCAATCAGCAAGCCGTTTTCGCGTTGGATGCGATCCAGCACACGACCGCTCGGGTCGGGCAGTGCCGCAACCTGACGAATACCGTCCGCCATACCGGCGATGCGCTGCTCGGTCAGTGCCAGTCGATCCAGCATCACCGACGACAGCGTTGCCCGTGCCGCTTCAATATCGGCGGCATTGGCTTCGAGAATCGCCTCGGTATGCTCCAGCAACGAAACCGCCATTGCTTCCAGCGCCGCATTCTTTTGTTCGGTGGTCAGACGCGCCGCTTCGCGGCAGGCCGCCTTGGCCGCTCGTAAAATCTCCTGAGTTGTCATACCGCTCGTCCCTTTCCGACAAACCGCGTACCGGTCGCCTGACCATCCACAATACGATACAGAATTTCGGGGTCGGCACCGTTGGCAATCACCATATCAATGCCTGCCTCCACCGTCATCTGCGCCGCGTGCAGTTTGGTCGCCATACCGCCGGTACCCAGCGACGAACCGGCACCGCCCGCAAGCGCCAACACCTCATCGGTCAACTCGCTCACTACAGGAATCAGCCGCGCATCGGGATGCGTATGGGGATCGGCATCGTACAGGCCGTCGATATCCGACAACAGAATCAACAAATCGGCATCCGCGTTGACCGCCACAATCGCGCCCAACGAATCGTTGTCGCCGATGCTGATTTCATCGGTGGCCACCGTATCGTTCTCGTTGATAATCGGCAGCGCACCCAGCTCCAGCAGACGGAACAGTGTGCGATGGAAGTTGTCCCGCCGCTCATCGTCGCGCAAATCCGCACCGGTCAACAGAATCTGTGCCACCGTGTGGTGGTACTCGGAAAACAACTTATCATAGGTGTACATCAGCTCGCACTGACCCACAGCCGCCGCGGCCTGCTTGGTCGCCATATCGGTGGGACGTTGTTTGAGCGACAACTTACCGACGCCCATGCCAATAGCGCCGGAGGACACCAGAATAATCTCGTGACCGGCGTTTTTCAGGTCGCTCATCACTTTGCACAGCAGCTCCACCCGACGGATGTTCAGTTGTCCGGTGGTGTGTGCTAATGTGGAAGTACCTACTTTAATGACAATACGCATTGTTAAAACCCCTTTACCCTGCGTGGTAAGCGTAGTGAATCTTGTTAATCTGGAACGCGAGTTCGTGGAACACTTCGATGGATTCCTCGGCAAACGGCTCCAATGTGGAGGCAATCGCCAGCACATAGGTTTTGTCCGCATACACAATCGCGCCGTCATGGAACGCGTTTTCGATGTTTTTGGTGTCGCCGTATTTATGAGCGACGTCGTGGTACAGGTTGAAAGCTTCGTCGCCTTCTGTAATCTGCTCGACACCCGTTTCGCCGTACAGCACATTCTTATCGGAGAAAGCATCGGTCAGCTGACTTTCCTCTGACGTGGACATCATCCACGTTTTCAGCAGCTTAGCTTCGGCGGTGCCTTTCTGAATGTACTTGGCAATGTCCTCCATATACAAGCCGATATCACGCGCCGACAAGTAACCGAAGCGGGGACGCGGAAAGCTGAGCACACAGTTGCTGTTAGCGTTGGCGGTGATGCCCAGTTCCTTGGCATACTGATTGAAGCCGGAGAAGCCGAACTTCTTATTTAACATATAATAAGCGGTGTTATCACTGTAGCGGATGGCATACTCCATCAGCTGATTCACCGTAAAGGACGTTCCTGCAGGCTCTTTATCGATGACACCCGAACCGCCCTGCTTGTCGGAGGCCGCCATCGTCAGTTTCTGTGAACCGTCCACACCGGACGCGAGCAGATACTTGACATACGGTGCTTTGATAACACTCGCCGCCTGATAGGCGCGGTCGGCACGGTACTCAATTTCGTAACCGCTCTCTAAATCAATATAATAAAAAGAGATGTGCGCCTTGTTGGCATAGGATTTGCACAATTCCTGAATCTGCGTAATGGCATCCTGCGCCATTTCACTTTGCGCCGGGATGTTCACCAGCACGCTGCCGGTGTTGTTCGCCGCCGTTGTTTGGGTCGGCATACGGGTGGTCGTTCCCGTCGTCACCGTCGTGGAGGTGGTCGGCTCACCGCTGTTGGTGCCGCCGATTGCAGGCGTCTCCCCCTCGCTGCCCGATGCCGCATCTTCCGGGAAGAACAACGTACACGCCATCGACGCAAGCAGCAGAGCCAGTGACAGCACAACCGCCAGCAACGAGCGTACGGCGCGATTACGTTTTTTTCGGAATATAATCACCAGTGACGCCACACCGCAGCACAAAGCCGCCGTGGACAGCACCAACTCCAGCAATACAACCAGCAGGGAACCCACTCAAACACGCCTTCTTTCGCAACAATTAAACAACCCAGCCAAGTGTTTCTATACGGTATTTCCGGTGAATTTTGACAATCCACCGGGTGTGATTTTTCCTGAAATCGGTAAAAGAGGAAAAATATATAAAAAAATCTGCCAATTCTCAAAAATTCATTGACAACGGCAGCAAAATCCTGTATTATAGTATACTGCACAACCAGCGGAGGGCCTAAAAGATACCAGTACAAGTGTAGCACAAACGCTTAAAAAATGCAAGGTTTTTTTACGAACTTCCGCCGGAGCACGTGTGACTCGAAACACCGTGGAATAAAGAACAGGAGTGATGGAAGCCTATGGTCAATATCAAACCGGTACAGCTGGGTAAGACCACCCGTATGAGCTTCGCCAAGATCAACGAAGTGTTGGATATGCCCAACCTCATCGAGATCCAAAAAAATTCATACCAGTGGTTCCTGGAAGAGGGTCTCAAGGATGTGTTTAACGACACAACCACCATCACCGATTACACCGGTAATCTGTCGCTGGAGTTTTTGGACTACCGGCTGGATGACACGCCGAAATACACCGTTGAGGAATGCAAGGAGCGCGACGTAACCTATGCCGCCCCCCTGCGTGTTCGTGCGCGTCTTGTTAATAAGGAAACAGGAGAGATCAAAGAGTCCGAAGTGTTCATGGGCGATTTCCCGCTTATGACCGAAAGCGGTACCTTTGTTATCAACGGCGCTGAGCGCGTTATCGTTTCTCAGCTTGTCCGTTCTCCCGGCGTCTATTATGGTATGAGCTATGACGGCACGGGTAAGAAGCTCTTCACCTCGACCGTTATCCCCAACCGTGGTGCTTGGCTGGAGTACGAAACGGATTCGTCCGACGTGTTCTATGTCCGCATCGATAAGAACCGCAAGATCCCGATCACCGTTTTTGTGCGCGCGCTTGGTCTGGGTTCTGACGCTGAACTTCTCGACTTCTTCGGTGAGGACGAGCGTATCCTCGCCACCATCGAGAAGGATATCACCAAGAACACCGAGCAAGCTTTGCTGGAAGTCTACCGCAAGCTGCGTCCCGGTGAGCCTCTGACGCTGGAAAACTCGCAGCAGCATCTGGAGAACCTGTTCTTCGATCCTCGCCGCTACGACCTCTCCCGCGTGGGCCGTTACAAGTACAACAAGAAGCTCGGCATCAGCAACCGTTTGGCCGGTTGCCGCCTGAGCCGTCCGATCGTCTCCCCCGTCACCGGCGAAGTGCTGGCCGAGGAAGGCGAGGTTATCCGCCGCGACCGCGCTCGTGAAATCGAGGACGCCGGCGTGTGCGTCGCTTACGTTATGTCCGATGAGCATGGCGAGCAGCATGAAGTGAAGATCATCTCCAACGGTATGGTCGATATCACGAAGTTCGTCAGCGCAGAGGTCTACGAAGCCGTCAAGAAGGTTATCAACGAGCGCGTTCGCTTCTCGGTTCTGCAGGAAATTCTGGAGAGCACCGAAGGCGATGAAGCACTGATCGAGCAGCTGCTTGCCCGCGCCGCCGACCTGATCCCCAACCACATCATCGTGGACGATATGCTCGCTTCCATCAACTACGTCAACTGCCTGGGTCACGACATCGGTACCACCGACGACATTGACCATCTGGGCAACCGCCGTATCCGTTCGGTGGGCGAACTGCTGCAGAACCAGTTCCGCATCGGTTTCTCCCGTATGGAGCGTGTCATCCGCGAGCGTATGACCCTGCAGGCGCAGGATATGGACACCGTGACCCCGCAGGCGCTGATTAACATCCGTTCTGTTGTTGCGGCTATCAAGGAGTTCTTCGGTTCTTCCCCGCTGTCCCAGTTCATGGATCAGAACAACCCGCTGGCTGAGCTGACCCATAAGCGCCGTCTGTCGGCTCTGGGCCCCGGCGGTCTGTCCCGTGACCGTGCAGGCTTCGAAGTGCGTGACGTTCACTACAGCCACTACGGCCGTATGTGCCCGATCGAGACTCCCGAAGGTCCCAACATCGGTCTGATCTCCTACCTCGCCACCTTTGCCCGTATCAACGAATACGGCTTTGTGGAAGCTCCTTTCCGTCGCGTGGACAAGGAAACCGGCATCGTTACCAACGAAGTCGTGTATATGCCCGCCGATATGGAAGACGAATTCATCGTGGCACAGGCTAACGAACCGTTGGACGAGGAAGGTCGCTTTATGCGTACCCGCGTCAACGCACGTTGCCGCAGCGAATTCCTGGAGATTGAAAACGACAAGATCGACTACATGGACGTCTCTCCGAAGATGGTCGTGTCGGTCGCTACCGCAATGATCCCCTTCCTGGAGAACGATGACGCCAACCGTGCGCTCATGGGCTCCAACATGCAGCGTCAGGCTGTTCCGCTGCTCAAGACCGAGTCCCCCATCGTGGGTACCGGTATGGAATACAAAGCCGGTGTGGACTCCGGTGTCTGCGTGCTGGCGAAGTATCCCGGCACCGTTACCGATGTTTCCGCTGACCGTGTTATCGTCAAGCGTGACGAGGGCGGCATTCTGGATACCTATCAGATGATTAAGTTCGGTCGTTCCAACCAGGGCACTTGCATCAACCAGCGCCCGGTTGTGTCGCTCGGTCAGCATCTGAATGAGCGTGACGTCATCGCTGACGGTCCCGCTACCTGCAACGGCGAAATCGCTCTGGGTAAGAACGCCCTCATCGGCTTCATGACCTGGGAAGGCTACAACTACGAAGACGCCGTTCTGATTAACGAACGCATTGTCCGCGAGGACGTGTACACCTCCATTCATATTGAAGAGTATGAGATGGAATCCCGTGACACCAAGCTCGGTCCGGAGGAAATCACCCGTGATATCCCCAACGTCGGCGACGACGCGCTGAAGGATCTGGACGAGCGCGGCATCATCCGCATCGGTGCGGAGGTGCGTGCCGGTGATATTCTGGTTGGTAAGGTTACGCCCAAGGGCGAGACCGAGCTGACCGCTGAAGAGCGCCTGCTGCGTGCCATCTTCGGCGAAAAAGCGCGCGAGGTGCGCGACACCTCCCTGCGTGTGCCGCACGGTGAGTACGGTATCATTGTGGACGTTAAGGTGTTCACTCGCGAGAACTGCGATGAACTCAGCCCCGGCGTCAATATGGTCGTTCGCTGCTACATCGCTCAGAAGCGTAAGATCAGCGTCGGCGATAAGATGGCCGGTCGTCACGGTAACAAGGGTGTTGTCTCCCGCATTCTGCCGAGTGAGGATATGCCCTTC
>JAZODA010000037.1:0-15217 GCA_045596745.1 Acutalibacteraceae bacterium | reverse complement strand
CTTCTGGACGAGCCGACCAAAGGCGTGGACGCGGCCGCCAAGGCGTCTCTCGGCGAGATTCTGCGCCACTTGCAAAAGCAGGGTGTTACCATCATCACCGTGACACACGACGTGGAGTTTGCCGCAATGTTTGCAGACAGGGTCGGTATGATGTTCGATGGCGAGATTACCTCGCTGGATACGCCGCGTCGCTTCTTTGCGAGCAATAATTTCTACACCACTTCGGCGGCACGCATCACGCGCGGCATCTACCGCGAGGCGGTGCTGTGTGAACACGCGGCAGAACTGTGTCGCCAAAACGGCAAAAAGGCGGTGACGGTACATGCGTAATCGAAAGGCGTTGACCGCCGTGGTGCTGTTGCTTGTTATTCCGCTGGTGGTGTTCGGTGGTGCGTTTTTGTTCCGCGAACGTTTTTTTGCGTGGATTGCACTGTGTGTGGCGGTGCTCGCCTGTATGCCGCTGTTTTATGCGTTTGAACGCCGTCAGAACAGCGCAAAGGAACTGACGGTGCTGGCTGTGCTGATTGCCCTGTCGGTGGCAGGACGCTTTATTTTCGCCTGGCTTCCCGGGTTCAAGCCGATTACCGCCATCACCGTAATTGTGGCGGTGTGGCTGGGACGCGAAGCAGGATTTGCCGTTGGTGCGTTGTCGGCGGTGGTGTCGAACTTTTATTTCGGGCAAGGTCCGTGGACACCGTTCCAGATGTTTGCGTGGGGACTCATTGGCTTTGTCGCCGGTTTGTTGTCTTCGCCGCTTCGCCGCAGCCGCGTGCTGCTGTGCGTTTATGGCGCGCTCGCAGGCATCTTGTATTCCGCTACGATGGATGTGTGGGTGACATTGTGGGCAGACGGCGGATTTTCGCTGCCGCGGTATCTGGCAAGTGTTATCGCGGCGTTGCCGGTTACGGCGGAATACGCTGTGTCCAATGTGATATTCCTCTTGCTGCTTGCGCATCCGTTCGGGGATAAATTGCAGCGTTTAAAAAGCAAATACGGCTTATTTGCCGTTAAAAATTAAAAAGAAAGCGGGTAGTTGTTATGAAAAAACGGATGGTTTGCTTGGTGCTTGTTGCGGCTTTGCTGGCGCTGACCGTGTTGCCGGTTACGGCGGCGACGGCCTCGGCAACGGTGTATGTGACGGTGACAAACCGGGGCGAAACGGTGCTGGCGGCAAAAGCGGTTACCGTGACCGATGTTGACGGTGACGGTGCGCTGACGGTAAACGATGCGTTGTATGCGGCTCACGAAGTGGCGTATAACGGCGGCGCGCAGGCAGGATATTCCTCCTATTCCAGCGCGTACGGTCTGTCTCTCGGCAAACTGTGGGGCGACGAGAGCGGCAACTTCAGCTACTATCATAACAACGCGTCTTGCATGAGCCTTGCCGACGCGGTGGCAGACGGCGATACGGTAGCGGCCTTTATCTTCAAGGATACGCTGGCGTACAGCGACACCTACACCTATTTCGACGCGCTGGCGGTTACCGCCGAAGCAGGGGAGAGCGTGGAACTGACGCTGTCGGCGGCTGGCTATGACGCTTCCTGGAATCCGGTGACGCTGCCTGTTGAGGGCGCGGTCATCACGGTGAACGGCGAGAAAACCGAAGCCGTAACGGATGCAAACGGTAAGGCGATCGTTTCTGTGGATGCGGCGGGTATGTATCAGATCAGCGCGGTTTCGGATACACAGACGCTGGTGCCGCCGGTGTGCTGGCTGACGGTTACGGCCGCGGCGAGCAGCGAGCCGGATGTGGACACGGATACGGATGCGGATGTGGAGCAGGACAAAGACGAGGATGAGAAACCGTCGTCTCCGGCAACCGGTGAGGAAGCGCCGTTTGTGGCAATGGTGTTGTTTGTTCTTAGCGGTGCGCTGGTTGTGTTGACGCGCAAGTATGGCCATGTGGCGTAAGGTAAGACGGCTGACCGCTGTACTGTTCGCACTGCTTTTGTCGCTGTCGTTTACGGTAAGTGCCGATGCGGTATCGGTGATTGACGAGGTGTTGTCCTCGCGGCTGACCGCAGAAAAACCGACGGTGCAGCAGTGGATTGACTCCGGGCTGACAGAGGAGCTTGGCAGCACGGCAGAGTGGTATGTTTTGGCGCTCAGCCGACAGGGAAACTACGACTTTTCCGCCTATCGGGCGGCACTGGCGCAGTATCTGGAAGAGCAACCCGTCATGGTGGCATCCACACGGCAGAAGTTGGCGCTGTCGCACCTTGCCGCAGGCGGTGACACGGCGGCAGTAGCCGATGTGGTGGACGAAACGCTGGAAAAGCAAGGCGTTATGAGCCGTGTGTTCGGTCTGCATCTTCTGAATAACGGTTGTCCCAGCGAACGGTATACCGCCGAGCAGGTGGTGCAGATTCTACTGGATTGTCAGCTCTCGGATGGAGGCTGGGCGGTAATGGGCAAGCAGGGCGATGTCGACACCACGGCGATGGTGCTGCAGGCACTGTCGGTTCACCGCGAAACGGCGCAGGTGGCAATTGACCATGCTCTTGTGTTCCTGTCCGAACGGCAGGGCGAGTACGGTGACTACGAGGCATTTGGTGAAGCTAACCCCGAAAGTGCCGCACAGGTCGTGATTGCTTTGTCGTCGTTGAATATTGACGCGATGACCGATACGCGGTTTATCAAAAACGGCAAGACGCTGTTTGACGGCATTGCGCGGTATCGCTTGGAGAATGGCACGTATTGCCACACGCTGGGTGACGGCGGCAATGAGATGGCGACCGTGCAGGTGTTTTGCGCGGCGGTGGCCTATCAGCGTATGGCAGACGGCTACGGTGGACTGTATCGTCTGGACGAACCCGGTGGACTTAGCGAAGCGGTGACGCCGACCGCCCCCGATAAACCGACCCCCGAGAAGGAAAGTGGCATCGATTATCGCTTGTGGGTGACTATCGGTGTTGCCGCAGTGGCAGGCGGCATTTGCCTGTATTTAGCGCTGAAACGGCGGGGGCTGAAGAACCTCCTTTCGGTTCTGGTGGTGGCGGCGTTGCTTGTCACGGTAGTGTGGTGCGTGGAAATTCGATCGGTAGACGACTACTATAGCAACGCGGGCAACGCCGAGAGCATCGGCGAAGTGACGGTGTCGGTTCGTTGTGACAAGGTGGCAGGCAAAGCCGACCATCTGCCGAAAAGCGGTGAAATGTTGCCGAAGGTAACGGTAAGTATTGCCGAGGGCGATACCGTGTACGACGTGCTGGTCGCGGCGGCAAAGGAACAGCGTCTCCATATCGAGACAAACGGCAGCGGAAACGCCGTGTATGTTGAGGGTATCGGCAACCTGTACGAGTTCGAATATGGCGAACTGTCGGGTTGGGTGTATCTGGTCAACGGCAAGCGCCTGTCGAGCGGTTGCGGGTCGTATGTGCTGTCTGCCGGTGACACGGTGGAATGGCACTACAGCTTGGCCTTAGGTGATGATATTGCATAAAAAGAACGACCCCGCGCAAGCTTGCGCGGGGTCGTTTTAGTTGGATTAACTTACTTGGAGTTTTTCCAAGCAAAGAAGAGATGTGCGTTGGCGGCGGCAGCAACCAGAAGATACAGCCAGCCCCACAGACTGAAGCAGATGGTGATGTAATCGCTGGCCATCGACGGAATGTCCGAAGAGAACACGATTACCGAAATGATGTTTGCCAGCAGGAATGCGCCGGACACGCCGAGCAGCACCAGCGGGAACAGCTTTTCGGGCAACGGCAGTTCCGGAATGTTCAGGCTGAACTGCTTCTTCAGGAACGGCAGGACAAACAGTGCCAGCGCCGCGACAAGCAGAATAACGAACAGTATATGGAACACCAAGGTTTTGTCGGTTTCATCCAGATAGCTGAAAATCGAGTACCACTTAGATTCGGACTGGCCGAAGATTTCCACCGAAACCGACACCGTCGGCAGCAGGAACAGCAGGAACGCCAGCAACTGCTCGCCGAGCAGAATCAGCAGCGTCCGGGTCTCGGTAACAGGCTTTTTCAGAAGCGCCTGAAAATCAAAGCCGTTGGTTGCGGGCGCGGCCGCAGGAGCAGCGGGAGTAACAGGAGCAGCCGGGGGGATTACCGGCGTTTGTTTCGCGCCGCACTTGCTGCAAAAAGAAACGCCTTCTGTCAGCGGATTGCCGCATTGACTACAGAATTTTGCCATAAATACTTCCTCCTCATTTGTTGGATATTGCTGACAACAGTATATCGTTTTCGCAGAAAAAAGTCAAGAAAAAGCCCGAGCGTTCGCTCGGGCTTTCATACTTATTTGTGTTCGTAGCTGATGATGAGATTGCCGCTTGCGGTGTAATACTCATAAATCAGCGAGGTAATCGCCGAGCACTCGGATTTCATACCGTTGAGTACCGAAGACAAGGTGCTTGCCTGCTCCTCCATGCCCTGACGAATGCTGTCTGCCATTTCGGGAGTCACTTCAAAATCGATTTTGTAGGTGTAGATGTACACAACAGATGTGCCCTTCGAAGACATGGTGATGGACATCGACTCATTGCTGAGCGCCTCCACGGAGGAACGATAGCTCTCGGCAAACTGAGCAACTTCCGCGGCATCGTTGCTGGCAACAGCCGTGGTTTTCACAGCCGCCTTGGTGGTCGTCGTGATAATAGCCGTGGAGACAGTCTGCGTGGTGGTGAACAGCGGGCGGGTCTGAGTGCCGCCGGGGTTGACAATTTCGTCGGTTTCCGTGATAGTGGTGGTGGGATCAGCTGCGTCGTCATCTTCGAGCGTGGCGGTGGCGACGTTCGCGGTCGTGGTCGTGGAACCCATCGAACCGATGGGCTCTACGGGCGTATTGCCATCGTCATCACCGGTCAGCGTATCGGAAATGCCGGTATCATTGTCGTCGTCATCGTCATCACGGTTTTTCTTGGTTTTTTTGTTGTCGCCGCAAGCGGCCAGCGTCATGCACAGGAGCAGCGTGACCAGCAACAGGCAAAGCAGTTTCTTCATCATAGGGATCTCCTCCTCATAAAATAACAAAAAACAACGGTTGCTGTCGAGTAGTATACAAAACTTGCTGCAATTTGTCAAGTTGAGACTTAATAGTACAGATGCAAGCAACTCTGCAGCGCTTCAACCACGACCTCGTTCGGCATATAATACATACCGAAATCGCTGTAGGTGTAGGTTGTGACAGCATTACCCTCGGTGCGGACTGCTTTGACAAGATTTCCATCGGCGTCGTAGGTGTAGGCGAAAGAGCGAACCTGGTTGCCTTCGTCATCGACAGTGTCCACAGCCGAGAGCTGACCGTTTTCGTCGTAGGTGTAGGTGTTGCCGCCGTGCAGGGAAGAAATTTGACTCAAAAGCACGCCGTCGGCGGAATAGCGGTACACGGTAATGTCGTCGGTGATGGTATAGTTGCCCGCGTCATCATATTCGTAAGAATGCGAAGATATGACGTTGCCTTCCTCGTCGAACTGATCCCGACGAATCGGGCGACCACTGTCGTCAAAGACAAAGGATTCCGCCATCACGCCGTCAATCGTGGTGGTGTACAGTCGGTTGTCGGCGGTATAGGTGTAGAGATATTCAGCACCGTTTCGCACAGCTTTGATGAGGTTGCCCTGCTCGTCGTAGGTGTAGCTACCGTCGGCATCCTGTGTGATGCGGCCGTTTTCGTCGTAGGTGATGGTTTCCACCGTCTTGCCGTCTTTTCTCACACGGCGAATCAGCAGACAGTCATCGTCGTAAACCAGCGTGATCGGCGCGGTGGAAAGACCGTTTCCATCGCGGTGATTGACCTCGGCAATGGTTTTGCCGTCCTTCGAGAATGTATAGGAGTAGTAGAGCGTCTCGCCGGTGGCGTTTTCGTTTTCAAAGGGGAATGTGAACACCGAAGCACCGTCTTTCACCTTGAAAACAGCCGCCGCTTTGCCGTTCGCCGAAGCGGAGGCAGGCAGGAGGACAAAGCGGGAGAGCAGCGTCTGCGCCTGTTTGTTGTCCGACAGGCGCGAGAGCATATCGTAAGCTTCGGCGTGCTTGCCTTCATTCAGGTAAATCAGCGCGTTTTCGACGCTGTCGGCAGGCGGTGTGTTTTCGGGTGCTTGCTCGGCGTTGCAGGCGCAAAGCGAAAAGCACAGGATGAAAGCCAGTAATATACCAAGCGTTTTCTTCATCGAGGAAACTCCTTGTCGTGGTAAAATGTCGTTTTCAGCATACCACAATTTGTCCACTTTTTCAAGAGATAGGAAAAACGAAGCGCACGGCTGTGTAGCCGTGCGCTTCGTAGGAGGGCATATCAGCGGCGTTCGGGTTCTTTCTCAACAAGGAGAACCTCCCCGGTGGCCGCATTGATGTCGTAGTCATATTCGTATCCACCGGCCTCGAAACTGACTTCCCAAACGAGCGTGCCGCGTTCGCGATCCAGCTCGGTTTCGACGTCACGCGCATCCGCTTTGGCAACCCCTGCGTGCGTCAGCGCCAGCGCCAAAGCGCGATCGGCGGTGATGGTCGACGAGGTGCTTTCGGTGGGACGAGTGGTGGTCGTTGTGGTGGGGCGTGTCGTGGTTGTCGTTGCCACGTCAGACGAGTTGGTAGCGGCGAGCGTGGTTCCCGACGTTGTGGTTTCGGGAGCGGGCTCGGTGGTGCCGCCTTTGTTGTCGGTGCAGGCGGAAACAACCACAACCAACGCAAGTGTAAGAACAAGAGTAAGGATGGTTTTCATAGCAGTTCCTCCTATCGAATATAAAAGTGTGTTTAAAGCAAGAGGGGAGGGCAAAGCGCCTGCTTCGCCCTCCCGCTCGGGAGATGTTTTCTTACTTGAAGTAGCGCTTCAGCAGGCCTTCAAAGGCACGGCCGTGTCTCGCTTCGTCCTTTGCCATCTCATGCACAGTGTCATGGATTGCATCGTAGCCGAGCTCCTTCGCACGGCGAGCCAGGATCATCTTGCCGTCGGTCGCGCCGTGCTCGGCGTCAACACGCATCGACAGGTTCTTTTCGGTGCTGTCGGTCAGCACCTCGCCCAGCAGCTCGGCGAACTTCGCCGCGTGCTCGGCCTCTTCATACGCGGCCTTTTCCCAGTACAGGCCGATTTCCGGGTAGCCCTCACGATGAGCCACGCGCGCCATTGCCAGGTACATACCGACTTCGGAGCATTCGCCGTTGAAGTTGGCGCGGAGCATCTCAACAACTTCCTCGTCAACACCCTTCGCAATGCCGACGCGATGTTCGTCCGCCCAAACCTTATCGGTCAGGGACTTCGCAGCACCGACGGGTGCGGCGGGAGCCGAGGGCATCTCCTTGAATTTGTCTGCCGGAGCGTTGCAGATGGGGCATTTTGCGGGAGCCTCGTCACCTTCGTGGACGTAACCGCAGACCAGACATACGAACTTTTTCATGATTGTTTCCTCCTAAAGTGTTGTTTATTGGAACGATTGACAGTGAGGGCAGAGCCCGGTGGCGTAGACATCGAACAGATCGGTCTGAAATCCGGAAGGCGCACACTGTCGCATGGTGTCCTTCGGGAGATCAAAGTCGAACAGCTTGCCGCACTGTGTGCAGCGGAAATGTCCGTGCTCCGCCGTGTCGGCATCGAAGTGCTGCTCTTCCGCGTCGATGGTTACGATGCGGAGAAGTCCCGCTCGGAACAGGGCGCGCATGGTGTTGTACACCGTGGTGCGCGACATGGTCGGATACTCGGGGCTGAGCGCTTGGTACACCGCGTCTGCCGTGGGGTGCGTACGGTGTGCCAGCAGGTATCCGTAAACCGCCAACCGCTGCTGCGTGGGGCTGATCCCGCGCGAGCGCAGGGTGTCGGCCAAGGCCTGTGTTGTCATACCGTCGCCTCCTTTGTAATCAATGGCGTTTTGTAATGATTACAATTTTATTATACGGATTCCGGAGCAAAAGTCAATAGGTTTTTTAAAATTTTTCAAAAAATTTTTTCGGGACAAAAAAGGGGTTGACAACTGTTATAAAATATGATAAAGTAAGGGACGTCGCCAAGACATGGGGGTATAGCTCAGCTGGGAGAGCGCTTGAATGGCATTCAAGAGGTCAGCGGTTCGATCCCGCTTATCTCCACCACAAAAAGTACCGAAAACACTATGTTTTCGGTACTTTTTCTTTGTTTTTAGCACCAAAAAGTTTGTATATAGCTCAGCTTGTTTCCGGGGACGCAACAGTTTAGCCCTAACTCGCCCTAACAGCATTGTTATTGTTTAATCCAATGAGTCCAATGTGTTTTTAGCAGGAACGAAAGTATCACTAAACAAACGAGCTGCAGCTTCTCGAACCGGTTGCTGAACGTGCAGATAATGGGCTGTCATGTCGACTTCAACATGACCACACATATCGCGGATAGTCTCCATCGTCACACCCAATGATTGCATGGAGGATACATAACTGTGTCTGCAGCAATGCGGAGTTAGAACTCGGACGCCTTCAACTTTAGAAATGGCTTCCTTGAAAGCATCCCTAAAGTGACTGGGATTGCAAGGCTGACCAGGTCTTTTAGGAGACTCCCAAATGAAGTCTTTAGACATGGCACAGAGTTGTAGCAGCGGTTCGCGTAAGTTATGTGGAATTGGAACGACACGAGTGCTTGTTGCAGTTTTCGTGCTACCGACCAAAACCGTTCCCTTCACTTGTTTGACCGCTTCAACGATATGGATTTCTGAACCATCTACGGCAACGTTGTGTTTTCTGAGTCCAAGCATTTCCTGGCCTCTCATACCGGTTCCAAGCATAAGGCGAATAGAGAGACCGATTCTGTCGGAAGGCAGGTTTTGCATCAGTAATTTAACCTCCTCCACAGTGAAGGACTCCTTGCGCTTCTTCTCCTTGCTGCTTCGCATTTTCTCGGCAAATCTGACAGGGTTTTTTCTGAGTACATCATTGGCTTCTGCCTTGTTGAAAATTTGAAAAAGCATGCCACGGTGCTGACTCACACTGGAATCGGCACGGCCTTCCTTTTGTAATTTTCTCAGAAAAGTCTCGATGTCCATGCTCTTAATATTTCTCAGCTTTCTACCTTTGAAATACTCCTTAAGATTGCGCAATGTGTATTTATAAGATTCCTGCGTAACCTCAGAGATGGTTTCCTTGTGATGGTCAAACCAGATATCCGCCCATTCTTCAAAGGTATAGTCGGCAGTCAGGTCAATGCCATCGTCCCGATCCTTTCTGTAGGCGTCTCTCTTTTCCTTTACCTCCTTTTGTGTTTTCCCGTAAAAGGTAATAATCTTCGGACGGCCGTCTTCCTGATATCCGTCCATAAGACGGAGCTCCCAGCGACCACCTTTAGTCCTTTGGCGAATAGTTCCTTCGCCGTTCATTCTTTTTGCCATTTGTCAGTCCTTTCCTCCGGACCCAACGGCTTTCGCCTTATTAGGTTACCCGAATTTCGTTAATTTGTAAAGAGTGAATGTAAAAATTAGTGAAGATCAACCGCCAACCTCATATGGTTGTAGGTATCTATTTGAATAGTTTGGGGCGCACGGATGTGCGCTCCCCTTTTTTATGCTGCACATTGTGCTTCCATCCAAGCAATAAGCTTGTCCTTAGCAACAACCATGCGCTTACCAATCTTAATGGTCGGAAATCCACGGGTATGCATCAGCGTATAAGCGTTTGTACGAGAGATACCCAAAACCTGTGCAACATCATCCGCGCACAGAGTGAGCGGCAGTTGCTCATATGAAGTATAAATTGTCATCGTAAAGATCCTTTCTGTAAAAAAATTTGCTATCCGTTAGAGAAAAGTAAAGCATCGCACTCTGGAAAAGGCGATTCAGCTAAATCTGTGAGTAAATCAGGCGCTTCTTCGGTTCGTATATGTGTATCAGAACACTTGAACTGACAGCATTCACAGTATTCTTCTAAGGTTACCATATCCGTGAACGCATAGGCAGAGTTAACAGCACCATTTCCACGAACTGCCTCCATTCTGGTGAGGTATACCTTGTCAAATAAAGCATCTAATTCTTTATCAACATTTTGGTACATATCATAATCCCAAAGTTTAACGAATGTGTAACACATCTCACCACAGCGCATTAAATACTTGAGCAGTTCAGTTCGACTATCGATTTGCTTGCCCATGATAGTGCCGCAGCCATAAGCATCGTATGTAAGGTAAGCTAATAATGTGGGATAAGTACCCTCAGGCGTCAGTAGGATGGCGTTGGAACGCGGTTTTCGTTCGGCTATACACGGTACATAGGTTCCATTAGTCCAGGGAATTAAGTAAATATTTTCTTTCACGATATCCTCCAAAATACAAAACATTTAATATGGGTAGGGGCGATTAAACGCCCCTGGTATTAAAGACTACTGTTTGGTATAAATAATCTATTCTTCGTTTGGCGCAAAATCGATGAAGGACATGGTGTGGAAATCTTCATTAAAGTACTCTTCAACGAATTCATCCCACAAATCAATCAAGCAATTGCCCATATACTTGGCAATCTTACTTGCATAACCCATGAAAGGAAGATGGTACTGTCGTTCGTCGTATTTCCAAAAATATTCGGGAAAACCCTGCGATGGAATATCTACCTCAATCCCCAAAAATTCTCCAAGTAAAAGGAGAATTTTAAAAACACTCCGCGCATCTTTGTGATCGCAGTACGTCCTCTTCAGCCAGATAAGAACCATACATTCCATTGTATAGTTGCGCAGATGTTCCTTAGGTATGGAAGCAATATTTCCATACATATAGCAAAAGCAATCGTAGAGCAATTTACGTGCAAGAGGAGAGTATTGTTCCGGTTTGGTAAAATCGTCGCTAAAAGCAAACCATTCTCGGGGCGAACTATGCGTGCGCCGTTGGCACACAGCTGACTCAAAGTCGGTGTGCTCACTGAGGTATAGCCAGTTTTCATATATACCAGTTTGGATATATTCCACTGCATTGTCCAAACTCTGATAGAGCAATTCATCAGCTGCATCTTCGTCGTGGCGCTCAATTTCGGCGTAAACTTTTTCGTCGATTTGCGGCAGCCCAAGGCTATATAGCAAGTCGTTAACTGTATCAGGACGATATCCTCCAAAATTGATATAAACAATATCAACCCAATACTGAATAAGATAACGCAAATCAATATCCGCAATGGTACACGGATAGAGTTTCTGCAATCTGTGTAGATCCATTGCCACGAAGTGCCTTATGTAATGTAAGCAACTATCGAAAACGTCAAGCGCCTCGGTGGTGTATTTAGTGGACGGGGTGATAGGACGGGTATCACAATCCTGTGTTTGGATTGAACATTCATCCGAAGTAAATGCGGGAATCTGATTAGTCATACCGGTGCCCTCCTTATTCCTCGTCTTCGTCGTACGGGGTGCACAGCTCATCAAAGTGCTTGCAAATGAGCTGTAGAGAAGGGCTTTCCATATAACCCTTATAGAAGGCTTCGTAACACTCTTCATGGTCAATGCCTCCCAAAAATGCGGTACAGGCAGTTACATGACCATATTCGTTAAATACTTCAATCACGAGAGAGATAGAGCTGGGCTGATGTGTGGTCTTGACCTTAACATAGTGGCCAGTGGGGGTTTTACACGTTTCACCATACTCAATAGTTTCGCAGGTAGGAATGAGCGTCCATTCTTGAGCCTGGGTGGTATTCTCATTCTGAGAAATAGCGGTGGTCTTATTAACAGTTGCAGTCATATTGTTACCTTTCATGCCGGCAGGGACTTCGCCGGTCTTTTGTAGATTTTTGGTACCTGTTGGAGAGAGCGGAGCGGATAAACGATGATCCGCTCTGCTCTTATTGGTTTTGTGGGTAGTGGGCTGGAGTAGAACCCAGCCCTTTGCCAAGGAGAATTACTGCACGTCCTCATTCACGGGAATGTTGTATTCCCACTTGAATAATGTTTCCAAGCGTGCCAGAGAATGCAGAGCCCGAACAAGCTTCTTGTCGAGTTCATTCGAGAATACTTCAACGTTGTTGCTGAAGATTTTTATCGCATGACCATGCTTGCCACAGTCAATTACGATGTGCTGGTTCTCACCAACATCGCGGTGCTCCAGCTTGATGGACTTGATGCTTCCCGCATCGTTTGTGGCGACCTGGAAGCCGGTGGTACAGGTCATGATTTGCTTGTAGAGTTCGGGCAGATTTTCTGCAAGACCTACAAAGTTCACGACTGCGGTTTCGGCTGTCTCAAACAGCTCTTCAAATGTGTAATTGGTGTTCGTATCCATAACGAACCTCCTATGTAAAATATATATTTCAAAAGCACGGGTGTTGGTGTGTGCGATGTTGTATGTACTCTGTCGTCCTCTTGCAGTGCCATGCCGGCATCCCATTTCTGAGAGGCACCACTTGATTCAGAAAGATCCATACATACCGTTTCAACAGATCTGCCTTTGATGTAAGGTTGATGACTTCATCTATAGAATCCTTGGGTGTGGCGTCAACCAACGATTCGCATTGTGCTCAATTATGAGTTTTACGGCCGCTGTGCGTATTATGCCATATTTCATAGTGGCATTTCTTCTGACAAATATCGTTAGTGTGTTGGTCGCTTTGTTTTCGGTGTATCCCGCAGCCACTGTGCGTATTATGCCACATTTCGCCGGGTCATTTCTTCCGACAAATATCGGCAGTGTGTTGGTAAGGTTTCTGTTTCTAATTCTTGAAAAACCAGTGGCAAAATGATAGTATGTAAATAAAGGTGGGTGATTAGGTTGTCCCTTAGAGATTTTGAAAGCGATTTTGAAGAAATAGGTGAACGGGTTATAGGCGAAGATGGTTTGGTGCATATTCAATTTGAAGCTGTCAAGGACGAAACGATGTGTCCTTGTTGTAAAGGCACCAATATTTCCAGATATGGTTATCGTTTCAAAAAGGGCTTCAAGGAAATCACTGCCGAAGGCGAAACGGTTGTGCTCTCGCTTAAGTTGCGACGATATGCTTGTGCAGACTGCTCTGCTCAAAAAGCAGCAGAAAGCGGCACAGAGAGCATATTTACATTCTCGACCACGTTGCCTGACTGTGTTCCAAAACAAGGAAATGTAAGTGAGCACTTGGTTGATGCAGTTGTACAGAGAATTGCCACAGAGCGTATTTTTGTTGAGGAAGCCGCTCAAGAGTTCCATGTTTCTCAATCTACTGTCTCTGAAATGATCAATCAACGTGGTGAGGCAGCATGGAACGAAATGAAAACATGCTGTGTTGCCGATACACTTCTCATTTATCCGTTCTATTACGGAGCAAAAAAGGACGGAAAGAAAAGAATAGAGTGTGAGCGTTGTGCCATACTTGGGGTGTTAGGCGACCGGCCTATGCTCTACGCACTATTAAAGGATGGCAAGGATGAAACTATTCTCAAATGGCTTAAAAAGGTGAAAGTCGAGGAAGCCATTGTTTTAAAAACATTACTTACCGATTACCCAAGACCTACCCTCTACAGAGGATTGCCGCAAACCTATCCTGGCGCTGAGTTGGGTATCCTGAGGACATGTACATTTAGGAGAACCGAAAGAATATACAAGAAATGCACACGTCTTAAGAGAAAAAATCAGTTAGAGTACGATGTGTTGGCGTTGAGGCGTGTTTTCTCATTCCATTGCTACGATCCTATCAATGACGAATTCATGCCAATGGATCTGGATGATGAAAGCATTGATGAATATCTTGACGAATTTAGCAATCACAGTTTTGAAGAAATGGCTGCCGAAAATTTCAATACAATGTTAGAAGCCTGGGAGAATAATTTGTCGGCTGCAGCAAAGGACTGTCTTCCAATTCAAGTGTTGTGTAATGACTTCAAAGAACACAAGGACCGTCTTACAAAAGGAATTCTGTATGCACAAGAGCGATACGATCCTGCACGACTACTGAGAGTTATTGATAGTTGCCGCGAGAATAAAGTTCCCTTTGAGAACCTTCAAAACTGGCTGGCCCTTGTGGCCGGTGTACATAACAAAGAGAACGTCACAGCCGTCCAAATGCTGAGCAGTTCCTATGTCCCTCAATCACTCCATGGTGTATACATTGATCTGAACGAGTTGAATGCACTAATGGATGCATAGCAACAAGTACAATTGAATAATATTGGTCAGTATTCCCCGTACAGTAACCTGTGCGGGGAATTTTACACTGTCGCACGTCCGATTATTCCTATTTCACCACAAGAAAATATCATCTTCATCTTTCAAGTACTCGTAGCAGCGGTCCTGGATATCCGGTACGCCCAGTTGCTCTGCGGTGTCCTTCCACAAGAGCTGCTGCACACCATGCAGGCGCAGCCCCATAGCAATCGTGCTATCCTCGATACGGTCAATCTCACGGTGCGTTAGATTGCAGAGAGCAATGTACTTCTCATGAAGTTTCTGCTTTCTTTCTGCCGCCTTGTTGTAACGCTCCTGGATGCATACATAGTATGCATCCTCTATAGAGCCTCTGTTAGACGGTGGTTTCCTACTTGTTTTAGAGAGTTCGCGGGTGAGGTAGTCGATACTTTGCTGCGCAATGGCAAGCTCGTTCTTTAGTATGCTGATTTGCGTAAAACTGGAGATAAATTGAAACATATAATATTTACCTTTCTATAATATTTTGATTTGCTTTGCAGGTTTGCAATTTGATTATGACCGAGGCTTGTTTTTTGTACACAAAGCCGGTTATGTGGTATCTACGTATGTCTTTATTAATTCGAAAGCCTCGTGTGACGAGCAGAAAGAAAAAAGGAGACATACTTATGAAAACTAACATTACACACGCAGCCATTATTTTAGCGAATGTACCTTGTGTTGATTTCAACGTTCACCAGCACCATGGGATTCATCCGTACCTCGTTTTGGCCAACCAAAAAGCATGCCAGTATAGTCCGGTACTACAAGTGATCCCAATGTCCTCCAACACAAACAGGCGCCTTCCTGTGCAAGTTGAGGTCTATGCTGAGTGTTTCTCTCGGCGAACTTATGCACTGGCTGAACAACTAACGCTCCTACCCAGAGAGATTTTGGAGCAGGGTAAATATTGTGGTCAGCTCGGCGAGGAGTCTATGGCAAGAGTGCGCCAGGCAATCAAGCTACAGCTCTCGCTGGACTAACAGAAACCCCTTATAAAACCCAGGGAAAGAACTGCCCCGATCTGAATGGTCGGGGCAATTTTTGTCGCTTAAGGCTGATACCGGAATTTGGGGCTGAACGGGCTGCTCTTTCTGTCAAACCGCTTGTCGTAGAACTCAGAAACGGTCTTACAGCCTTCCTGACGGTTGGATGCGAAATACTGGCAGCATTTACAATCGCCAACACACGC
>JAZODA010000036.1:0-21090 GCA_045596745.1 Acutalibacteraceae bacterium | reverse complement strand
TCCGCAATCGCGTTGGCGCCGCTCTCAAAGCATTTCGACGAGTGCGCTTCCACACCGCTTATCGAAAACACAAAGGTGATAATTCCTTTGCGCTGCAGGCAGAGTTCGCCCGCGGTAGATGCCTCCGTATTGAAAAACGCCAGCGAATCTTTCGCCTTTTCGCAAATATACCCAATTGTCGCCTTTTGGCTCAGGCTGCTGCCGTTTTCCTCATCGCTCTGCAACAGCAACTGAATCGGGCGGGAAGTAAATCCGTCGCGCTTAAGTGCTTCCATTGCGAGCATCGCCGCCACGATGCCGCCCTTGCAATCGGTGACACCGGGGCCATAGATTCGCTCGCTGTCGCGACGCACCGCAGGCGTACCGAACGAACCGACCGCGTGTACGGTATCCATATGTCCCGAAAACGAAATCGGCCGCGTCGCCACGTCGGGGTTCATCGTGATACACACCACATCCCCCACCACCGGCTGAGCAAACCGTTCCACACGGAATCCGTGTGTTTCCGCCCACGCGGCAAGGTAGTTACCGACCGCATCGACACCCTCCTTGCACGCAGTAGGACTCTCAATATTACAGACGTCTTCCCACACCTTCAGGTAGGCATCCGTCGCATTATCGACAAGCTGAAACAGATTTTTGCAATCCATCATACCAAACACCGCCTTACCGATACATTATACCACAGGTTTCGCCAAAAGCAAACCACCATTTGCGGTTATACACAACAAAAAGGCAAGCCGCTCAGCTTGCCTTTTGCGCTATCAGATTTCGAAATCCAGACAGAGACGAGTTTCGGTGAACGGACGAACGTAGGTGTTCGCCACGTGCACGTGTTCGGGGTGAACAGCATAGCCTTTCAGCGAGGCTTCGTCCTCAAACACCGAATACAGCATCACATCTGCATTGGACGACGGCAGACCCTCCGCCTGCACAGAGATTTCGACAAGACCCGGAATTTTTCCGAGCAGACCCTCGAGCTCCGTCTTGATCGCCTGCTTGACATCGGCGGTGTTATGTTCCTCTTTCAGTTTCCACAAAATGATATGCTTAACCATAGTTCTTCCTCCCAATTTATCTCCTTACGGAATGATAAGGTTGTTTCTGCCAATTTCCAGCAGGTAATCCCCGCTTTTGAGAATCTCGGCAAGCTCGAACGAATCTTTCGGCAAAACGGCACTTCTGAGTGCGGACATACCCTCGTGCGTTTTGTGGTGGAAGTCCGTGCCTGCGGTGACAATGCGAACATCATTCTCCTTGGCGTACGCAGAGGCCTTTCCGACGCGCGAATTGTGGCCGAGGTGCATATTAAACACCTCTATGCCGTCCAGGAGCGACGGATCAACGAGTTGCATACCGTTTCGCATCGGGTGCGCCTGCAGAAAAACGCTGTTCGGCATAGCGTAATTTTTTCTGAAATTCTCAACGCCACCCGGCAGCCAATCGTAAATTTCCAAAAGCAGCTCTTTATCCACGCCAAAAAGCAGGTAGTCGTTATTGTTCTCGGTAAACCGCAGCTCTGCGCCAAGATACACGCGGATGCCCTGCTCTTCGCCCAGCTTTTGGGTTTCTTCGAAATCACGAAGAAACGCGTTTACGTACTCTTCCCTATCACCACGCTCGGGTGTATACATAAAATGATTGGTTATCACAACCGCATCATAGCCCAACCGTTTGTAAGCGGCGACCATCTCTGTCGGCGTAATCTCGCTGCAGCCGCTTGCAGGAGAGGTATGCGCGTGCAGTTCAATCCGATAGGTATACCGCGCCAAAAGTTCGTCTTTGAGTTCTTGCAACTTCATCGTATCACCACTGTTGTTCATTCAATTTTTCCTGCAAACGATCCAAATCCGCCTGCGTAAAATTATCAGGCGCAACGCCACATTTGTGACAATGGTACTCAAATGTACTGCGATCAATCTCGGTAAGATTCGTAGACAGCAACGAGGCTGCCACACGGTCAATATGTTCGTCACGAATGCCATTATAACCGGCATCGTCCAACAGCGCCAATTGCCAAGGCTCAAACATTTCAACCACTCCTTATCTTCGCCCATGCGCAGTATACCACAAAAGGGATAACAGCGCAAGTCACACTTAATTTGCAAACGAAAAAAGCACTGCTTTCGCAGTGCTTTTCGTTTTGTCTTTTCCCCCATAAAAGACGAACGCACCACTTTCGAATTTTAGTCGTTAGTTCAACTCTGGGTGATCAGTTGTGAATAATCTTTATCAAATATTATTATCTTGATAAGTATTTAATATTTGTTTCTATCTGCTGTATAACCTTAATAAACACCTCATCGCTCTGTCCTGATGGATCAGGTAGCCCCCAATTGTCATCAAAGGCTCTACCGATGAAAGGACATCCAACATCACATCCCATAGAGATTGCAATATCCGGGGATGGGATTTTATCAAAGGTCTTACTGTACTGTGTCTGCTCCATATCAATGCCGTAGAGCTGTTTCATCAACCGTACTGCATCCTGGTTGATCTTCGGTTTCGTTTCCGTGCCTGCCGAGTAAAAGTCAAATTCATCTCCACGCAGATGCTTTCCAAGTGATTCGGCAATTTGACTACGGCAAGAGTTATGCACACAAATAAATGCTACTTTTTTCATTTCAGCAACTTTTCAACCTCTGCCACTTTCAATACTTTGCCCATAGATACAACCTTTTCGTTTACCACGATTGCCGGCATACTCATTACACCGTATTCCATAAACTTCTGCATATCGGTGATATATTCCACCTCGATATCAAGTCCGAGATTTTTAACGGCTGTCTTTACATTTTCATACTGCTCGTGGCAAGATTTACAACCTGCACCCAAAACTTTGATGTAGCAAATACCTTCAACAGTTTTATCGCAACATTCGTTTGTAACGTTGTTTTCCTGTGTTGGTGCACTGCAAGAGCAACAACAAGGATTCTTTTCTTCTTTCTTCTTAAAATTAAACAATGCCATAATATAACCTCCAAATTAAATAATAAGCGGTTGAATTAAATTAAAGAAGTATCCTACAAGGATAATTCCAACTGTGCAGATCACAACGAAAATACCGAGCAATTTCGGCTTTACAGCCTTGCGAAGCATAATCATTGATGGTAGGGATAAAGTTGTAACACCCATCATAAAGGACAGCACAACGCCGAGCAACGCACCCTTTGCAAGCAGAGCTTCTGCAATCGGGATCGTACCGAAAATGTCGGCATACATTGGAACACCGGCAACGGTAGCAAGGATAACGCCGAAGGGATTATTACCACCAAGCACCTTAACGATGAAATCTTCAGGTATCCAATTATGAATGATCGCGCCGATACCAACACCAACAAGCACATACGGAAACACCTTTTTAGCGGTGGACACAACTTGCTCCCAAGCATATTTCAGGCGGTCTTTGAAATGAAGTTCTTCCTGCGGAACATCGAGTGAGCGACCGTTGCGGATGTATTCTTCCACTTGATTTTCAAGGTGTAACTTCTCAATGAGTGTACCGCCGACAACGGCAATGATAAGTCCGACAACAACATACACAATAGCTACTTTCCAACCGAAAATGCTCATCAGCAGAACAAGGCTACCAAGATCCACCATCGGAGAAGAAATAAGGAATGAGAACGTTACACCAAGAGGAAGTCCTGCACTTGTAAAGCCAATAAACAACGGAATAGATGAGCAAGAGCAGAATGGCGTTACTGTACCGAGCAGCGCAGCTACGATGTTTGCTCCAACACCGTGAAATCTGCCGAGTATCTTTTTTGTTCTCTCCGGCGGAAAGAAACTTTGTATATACGAGATAATCAAAATCAGTACGCCGAGCAGCACCATGATCTTTATCATATCATAGATAAAGAACTGTACACTGGCACCGATGCGACTATCAATAGAAAGACCAATCGCATTTAACAGTGTTCCAAGTAATCGGTTTAGCCAATGCATACCAAGAATTTCATTCTGAATAAAATCCCAAATTACTGACATCCGCACTCACCGCCCTTTACACATTCAAGGGATGCGATAAAGATTTTGAATTCCTTTAAGGTTTCACAGCAAAGCGAGTAATAGGTCCACTTACCTTGTTTTATCCCTTTCACCAAACAGCTTTCCTCTAATATCTTCATGTGATGGGAAAGAGTCGGTTGGGTGATGTTAAACGCTTCAAGGAGTTTGCACCCGCATTTCTCTCCATCTGATAACATTTCAACGATTTTCAAACGATTCGAATCGGATAAAGCTTTGCAAATCAAAGCCACATCAATTTCACACATAAAAGCACCTCGCATAGATAATTGTCTATGTTTATATTATATGCGATACATAGATGTTTGTCAATGTATTTTCAAAACCAATCATTTTTTGTTAAAATATTTATTCAGTAACAAAATATAGATGGTTAATGAAAATCATCCGATGTTTTTGTAAATATATTGGGAGGTTATAAAGTGAGAAAGAATTATTCAAAACAACAACAAACTGAAATAGTAAAATTATATTCATCGGGAAACACCGTGACCGAATTATCAAATCAATACGGTATAGCGCGTAGCACTATTTATTCTTGGCTAAACGATAGCAAAAACAATAAGTTACTAAACCGCAAAATCAATATGCGCGACGTATTCGATTGAAAGCAAAAATGCGAACAGCAAGAAATGATGATTGAAATATTACAAAACGCTCCTTGCACGGTATCTTCCCCTTTGCGAGAGCGCTATGCATATATTCAATCCGTCTCTGACAAGTACAGCATCAATTTGCTTTGCAAAGCAATGAACGTTGCTAAGGGTAGCTATTACAACCATGTTCTTCGCAACAAAAATGAAAATACTTTGTTTGCACAAAAGAAAGCTGAACTTACACCAATCATCGAAAAGATTTTCCACGATAACAATCAAATCTTTGGTGCCGGAAAAATCCATGCCATATTAAAAGACCGTGGTTATAAAGTTGCGGCAAAAACTGTTGCAGACATAATGCACGAAAACAGTTGGTTTGCTGTCGGGACAAGCGCCAAAAAGATTTACTCAATGACTCAAGAAAGAAAACAAAACATCCTTAATCAACAATTCACAGTTAGCCGTCCAAATGAAGTTTGGGTGAGCGATATTACATATTTTCGATATAATGATTTTTCATACTATATTTGTGTGATACTTGACTTATATGCGAGAATGGTTGTTGCACACAAAATTTCATTAAAGAACAGCACACAGCTTACAAAGTCAACCTTCAAGCTTGCTTATGAGTACCGGCAACCAACCGAATTATTGTTTCACAGTGATAGAGGTACTAACTACACCTCAAATACTTTTCGCGATTATCTAAGAGCCCTTGGCGTAAAACAATCCTTTTCAAATACAGCAACTCCATACAACAATTCTGTTATGGAGTCATTCTTCAAATCGATGAAAACCGAAAGACTGTACCGCACAGATTATCGTTCTGAAAGAGAACTTCGAGAATCCGTTAGAGAGTATATAAACTACTATAATAATGACAGACCGCACTCTGTCCTCCGTTATCAAACACCTGAGTACTTTGAATCCAAATATTACCGTAGTATAGGCGTTTATAAGGAGAGTGAATCGAACACCGATGGTTCGAATTTGGAAAAATAAAATAATTGCCGACGTAATTTGACCTGTTTTAAAAAAGTGTTCGATAAAAGAAAAAATAAAAAGGCGACTGTAAAGTCGCTTAAATAAAGGGTTTTATAAAGAAAAATCACCTTCTAATCGAACACTGATGGTTCAGATTTGGAAGGTGATTATGATGGAGGCGACACCCGGATTTGAACCGGGGAATCAGGGTTTTGCAGACCCATGCCTTACCACTTGGCTATGTCGCCGTAGATGCAAAAAGCGCCATATCTGACGCTTTTTGCTTTGGAGCGGCTTACGAGGCTCGAACTCGCTACCTCCACCTTGGCAAGGTGGCGCTCTACCAGATGAGCTAAAGCCGCAAAATGGTGCCTCCGATCGGAATCGAACCAATGACACGAGGAATTTCAGTCCTCTGCTCTACCGACTGAGCTACAGAGGCAAATGTGGCGACCCGGAACGGGCTCGAACCGTCGACCTCTAGCGTGACAGGCTAGCGTTCTAACCAGCTGAACTACCGGGCCACATTGGTGGAAACAACAGGGCTCGAACCTGTGACCCCCTGCTTGTAAGGCAGGTGCTCTACCAGCTGAGCTATGCTTCCAAGTTACATCGCCATCGGCGACGCTGTCTATCATACTACATTAAATAGGAATTGTCAACCGAAATTTTCGAACTTTTTTGAAAAATTCACGGTTAATTTTTCTTTTTTGATTGACGGTCGGTAATCATCCGCTCCATATCCGCGGAAGTGAAGCGGTATACCCTGTCGCAAAAGCTGCAGGTGACCTCTACCATTCCCGACTCATCCGGCAGCGAACGCAGTTCGTCGTCCGACATTGCGTGCAGCGCACCGCTGACCTTTTCTGCCGAGCAAGCGCAACGATACTCGGGGTCGAAGCTATCCACCACATCGAACTCAAAACCGTCCAACGCACAGTGCAGGATATCCTCGATGCTCATACCCTCATCCAGCATTTCGGTCATGGGACGCAGCGTGGCGATATTCTTCTCCAACCGGTCAATGACCGAATCGGGGCAAAACGGCAACAGCTGAATCAGCAAACCACCTGCGGCACGCACCGTCAAATCGGGGTTAACAAGCACACCGAGCGCACATACCGTGGGAATCTGCTCACTGGTAGCATAGTACGAAGTAATATCCTCAGCCAGCTCGCCCGACACCAGCGGAATACAGCCAACATACGGTTCGGGAGCGCCGGTATCACGCAGCACATACAGAAGGCCCTCCGTGCCCACCGCACCGCTGACATCCAGCTTGCCGCTCGCTTTCAGAGGAATCTCCACCACCGGGTTCTGCGCGTAACCACGCGCATTGCCGCGACCGTCGGCAACGGTAATCATCTGCCCCACCGGGCCACCGCCGTTGACCTTCAGGGTGACGGAATCCTCGGTGTTTTTCAGCATAATACCCATCAGCGAAGCCGCCGTCAGCAAACGACCCAGTGCCGCGGTAACCACCGCCGACGTATGGTGAATCTGTTCCGCGCGAGCCACCATTTCGGTCGCATCGAGCGCAACAGCAACCACTGTCGCATCACTTGTCAAACAACGTACTGCCTTACTCATAGTCTATGCCGATCTCCTTTATCCTATCACTCAAATCTCGCCGGAGGCTTCGGCGAACGTGCGCGTACTGCGCGCCACGAACACCATCCGCTGACAGTCCGCCGACGGCGACTGTTCCGTCATATCCTCATACACCGCCACGGTTTCCCAACCATTCTCCGCCAGTAAGCGGCGCAGCGTACGTTCGGAATAAGCGCGTTCCCGCACCGTATCCCAATACCGTTCATAGCGACCGTCCTCCTGCTGCACAAAAAAGTCGAGCAGGATTTCCACCTCGCCGTTTCGCGGCACATAGCGGTTGCGCCATACGCACAGCACATCCTCTTCCTCTGCCACAAACGACCGATCCGCCAGCACCTCGCGGTGCTTATACGGTGTATTCACATCAAAAATAAACAATCCGCCCGGTTCTACAAACAGACGCGCGCGGCGAAACACCTGCGCTACATCCTCGGTGCGGCAAAGGTGATTGATGCTGTCCAGCACACACACCGCGCCATCCACCGTACCGTACAAATCCATCTGCCGCATATCCTGGCAGAGCCACAGCGCTTCGGGCGCTTTGGCGGCGGCTTTGGCAAGCATCGCTTCGGAGGCATCCACGCCCACCGTATCCACGCCACGCTTCAGCATCTCCAGCGCCAGACTACCCGAACCGCAGGCGATATCCAGCAACGACGCGGGACGGCTGCCGTGCTTTTCAAACAACGACAACAGATATTCCGCACGCGCCGCATAGTCGACGTCGCGCATCAGCAGGTCGTAGAACTCGGAAAAATCCTGATACCCGCTCATGCTTCGTCCTTCTTTGCGTTCAGGCGGTCAAACACCATACGGTACGCCTCGCAGCCATACATCAGCGAGCGGTTGACGCGGCTGATGGTTGCCGTAGATGCACCGGTGCGCGCCTCAATATCGGTGTAGACGCACTTGTCGTCCAGCATCTTGGCAACGGCAATGCGCTGCGACAATGCTTTCAGCTCCTGCACCGTGCACAAATCCTCAAAGAACTTGTAGCACTCTTCGCGATTCTTCAGCTCCAGAATCGCATCAAACAAAAAGTCGGTGTCTGCTGTACGAAGTTTGATATTCATAACGCTTCAACTGCCTTTACTTTCAATTTCCAAGCATTTCACGGGCGGCCTGCACCGTCGCTTCTGTGACACTGCCGCCAATGATACGCGCCAGCTCCTGCTCACGACGTTCGGCGGTCAGCGGTGTTACCTCGGTGTACGTGCGTCCGTCACGCACGGATTTTTCAATCAGGAAATGGTGCTGCGCCTGTGCGGCAATCTGTGCCAGATGCGTCACGCACAGTACCTGTCGATGGCGACCGCTCATTCCTGTTTCGGCGGTACGACGCAGGCGGTTGCCCACCTTTTGAGCCGCCCGACCGCTGATACCTGCATCGATTTCATCGAAAATCAAGGTATCCATTTCGTCCGCATCCGCAAGCACGGATTTGATTGCCAGCATAATGCGGGACAGCTCACCGCCCGAAGCAATACGCACAATCGGTTTAGGCGGTTCGCCAACGTTTGCCGACATCAAGAATTCCATACGGTCGGCGCCGTTGCTGCTGTATTCCGCCGGGGTGCGGTCGATAACCAGTGACACATGCGGCATATCCAGGAACGTCAGTTGTTCCTGTACCGCCGCCGCAAATCGGTTGGCAGCTTCACGGCGCCGTTCGGTCAGCCGTATCGCCGCCTCTTCCATCGCCGTGTACAGCCGCTGCTCTTCCGCCGTCAACTGACGGATGCGCTCATCCGAGAATTCGATTTGCTGAAGCTCTTCCTCGGCTTTTGCCAAGAAGGCAAGCACCTCTTCGGTGGTCGAACCATACTTGGACGTCAAGCGGCGGATAACCTCAAAGCGTTCTTCCGCTTCGTCACGGTCACGCGGATCGAAATCCAGCAGTTCCGACGCCTCACGCAGTTCCTCGGCGGCATCCCACAATTCATACAGCGATGTTTGCAACCGCTCGGCAGGGGCTGACGCCTGTTCCAGATACTGCTTTGCCGAATTGGCGGCCGCAACCGCCTGTTGTATCAGCGACAGTGCGCCGTCGTTATCCTCATCACCGAAAAGCAGTGCTTCGGCTTTGTTCATCTGCCCCGACACCTTTTCGGCGTTGCGGTACAGCGTGCGACGCGCCTGCAGTTCCTCTTCCTCGCCCGCTTTCAGTTCAGCGGCGCGGATCTCGTCAATCTGATACCGCAAAAGATCCAGCCGACGAGCCTTTTCCGTTTCATCCATATCCGCCGATGACAGCGCCCGCCGTGCGGCACACCATTCACGGTATATCGCTGCGTACGCTTCCCGTACCGCTTCCAGTTCACCGAAGCGGTCCAGATACGCTAAATGCTGGTCGGCTGACAACAGCAGTTGATTTTCGTGTTGACCGTGCAGGTCGATAAGCGAGCGTCCCATCTCCCGCAACAAGGCGGCCGTGGCAGGACGCCCGTTGACGGTACATGTGCTTTTCCCCTCCGCTGCAATGGTGCGGACAATCAGCACATTGCCGTCCTCATCGGGCGAAAAGCCCAGATCCGAAAGCGCTCGGGTAGCCGTTTCCGACAAATCGGTGAACAGCGCCGTTACCCGCGCCGTATCGCTCCCGGTTCGCACCAAATCGCGGCGGGTACGTTCACCCAGTACCGCGTTAATCGCATCGATGATGATGGATTTACCTGCGCCGGTCTCACCGGTAAGCGCAGTAAAGCCCACCCCGAAACGAATCTCGGCGCGTTCGATAACCGCAATATTCTCGATGTACAAGCAATCCAGCATAGCGGTTTTCCTTTCCTACTCGTCGGCTTATTCCGGACGATGCAAGCGGCGAAGCTCCTCGGCAAGCGCCTCGGCTTCCTTTTCGGATTTGGTGATGCACACAAAGGTGTCATCGCCTGCCAGCGTGCCGATTACCGACTCCCAATGCAGCGAATCCATTGCCGCACAGGCAGCCTGCGCCATACCGGCAATGCACTTAACGACAACCAGGTTGCACGCAAAATCCACACTGCTGACCGCATCCTGGAAGATGGAGTTGAAGCGCGTGGAAATCTTCATTTTTTCGGACGTAGCAACAGCATAGTGATACGCGCCGTTGTTGTCCAGCGTTTTGACAAGGCGCAGTTCCTTGATATCACGCGATACCGTTGCCTGCGTCACCTGAAATCCGCTCTGCTCCAGCGCACCGATGAGTTCATCCTGCGTTTCGATATGGCGGGTGCGAATGATTTCCAGAATACAGGCTTGTCGCTTGGCTTTCATACAATCAATCCTTCCTGCTCAGCAGTTTTTGATCCAGAATCTCGTAAAAAGAACGTTCCTTCAGGCGAATCAACGCCGCCGCGGTCTGCGACCGCTTAATGCGAACCACGCCGTCCGCCGGCAACGGAATGGCCTCTTCGCCATCCACCGTGACGAACACCTTGATGTTCGGACGGTGGTCGGTCGTCAGCGTCAGCTCGGCACTTTCGTGGAACAGATACGGACGACTGTGCAGCGAGTGCGGACAAATCGGCGTCAGCAACAGGCAGTTCAGCGACGGGTCGACCATCGGACCGCCTGCCGACAAGGAATATGCCGTTGAACCTGTCGGTGTGGCGACGATAACGCCGTCTGCCTGATAGGTCACCACCGACGCGTCGCCATTATGTACCGTTACCTCAATCATACGGGACAGCGCTCCGCGGGATACCACCGCTTCGTTCAGCGCACGGCAGCAGGTCTCCCCCTCAGGACTGCTGACAGTAACGTCAAGCAGCATCCGACGCTCCACCGTGTAATCCCCGGTGAGCAGGCGATCCAGCTGTTCCAATTCATCCAGTTCCAGACCTGCCATAAAACCGAGGCGACCGCTGTTGATACCAAGCACCGGTTTGCCGAACGGCGCGGCGGTTTTGGCACAGTGCAGAATCGTGCCGTCACCGCCCAGGGCGATGACCGCATCCGACGCGGCGATGCAAGCCTCTAAATCCGACGCGGGAAACGCCTTATCCTGCGGCAGGCAATACCCGATTGACCGCTCCCGCAGAGCCGCGCAAACGCGCTCCAGAGCAGCGGTGCAATCCGAAGTCTGATAATTGGGGATTACAGCGAGTTTCATCCCGCCACCTCCGTTACATCAAGGTTTGAAAGCTTTCTTCCACCAAACGGCGGATATCCGGTTCGGGATACGTCCCCTCCCCGAAACGAAGCAATGCCACATATTCAATATTGCCGCTCTGTCGCCCCGCGCCACCCGTAATGGGAGACGCGACCAGCGCTTCCAGCGCGCAATGCGACTCGGCAAAGAAATCACACAATTCACGAAGCACGCGGCAATGTACCCGACGGTCACGCACGATTCCGTTTTTGCCGCTATCGGCGCGTCCCGCCTCAAACTGCGGCTTGATAAGCACAAACAGCCGTGCGCCCTCTTTCAGGAAAGCAAACACAGGCGGCAGTGCGGTTTTCAGCGAAATAAACGAAACATCCATCGACAGCACATCCACCGATGCAGGGGCGATATGCGTCATCAGCAGTTCCTGACGGCGAATATCCGTGCCCGACAGGTCAACCACCCGCTCATCCGCCACCAAGGTGGGATGCAGCTGGTCGTGACCGACATCAATAGCATACACCCGTGATGCACCGGCACGAAGCAGGCATTGTGTGAAGCCGCCTGTCGAAGCGCCGACATCCATCGCCACGCAACCCTCGGTGAGCGGTTCGGTCAGCCGCAAGGCGTGTTCCAACTTGAGTCCGCCACGTCCGACGTACGCATCGGTCTGTTGTTCACAAACCACCGTATCCGTCGGCGAGAGACGATGTGCCGGTTTGGTAATCGTTTTGCCGTTTACGGTGACTTCCCCGGCGCGGATGCGCTCACACGCTTTGTCACGCCCGGTAGCCAGCCCCTGTGCGACCAGAAACGCGTCCAGCCGTTGCTCATTCGCCACGGTCGGTCGCCTCCCCTGCAATGCGGCGGATCATACCCTCCACATCCAAGCCGGTCAGCTTCATACCGTCTTCCACCGAACAATGCGGCACGATGGTATCGACCGCCACCGGTTCATACTGACCACCATAGCGATGCGCCAGCAATTCCGCACCCAGACGCTGTGCCACACCGCCCTCGCGGGAGCCTTCTTCAAAGAAGATGACACGCGAATACGAAGCGACAATCGCAACCGCTTCCGCCGGAATGGGATGAATGCGGTTGAGCTTGAGAATCGAGACAGGATGCTTACTGCGCAGGCGTTTTGCCGCCTGAAGCGCATTGCCGAACAAGCGGCCGTAGGTGATAACGAGCGTGTTGGCGAGCGGGTCACGGAACAGTGTAAACGGCTGTCCGTCCGGCTTGTAGGAAGCCAGTGCCGCAGGCTCGCCACCCTTGGGATACCGCACAGCGGCAATGCCCTCGGTCTCGTAAATTGCTTTATGCATCAGCAGCTCCAGTTCGGAGAAGGTTGCCGGTGCAAACACCGTCGTACGCGGCAGAGTCGACAAAAACGGCACGTCGAACAACCCTTGATGCGTCTCACCATCGTCCGGCACAATACCGGCGCGGTCAATCGCAAGCACGATGTGGTTGTTCATAATCGCCGTATCGTTGAGCAGCTGGTCATACGCACGCTGCAAGAACGTGGAATACACCGCAAACACAGGCAGAGCGCCGCCCGTCGCGAGACCGGAAGCAAACGTTACCGCATGCGCCTCGGCGATACCCACATCAAAGCAACGTTTCGGATACTGCTCGGCAAACGCGGACAATCCCGTACCGCCCGTCATCGCCGCCGTCACGGCACACAGGCGCTTGTCCTCCGCCGCCAGACGACAGAGATACTCACCCGCCGCTTGCGAAAAGCCGGGTTTGCTCGGCTCGGATTTGCCGGTTTCGGGATCAAAGCGAGAAACGCCGTGATAAATATCGGGGTTTTCCTGTGCAAAGCGATAACCGCGCCCCTTTTCCGTTTCCACATGCAGCAACACGGGACGGGCAATGTTCCGCGCCGTTTGCAAGGCGCGCAGCAGGTCACGCATATTATGTCCGTCCACAGGGCCGAGATAGTAATATCCCATTTCCTCGAACATCGAGCTGTTCTTGTACACCGACTTCTTCAGGCGGAGCTTTACGCGAAGCATCAGTCGATGAAGCGGTTTACCGATAAGCGGAATGTGCGAAATACCGTTACCGAAATTGTTCTTGGTCTTGACGTAACGCGGCATCAGGCGCAATCTCGCCAAATGGCGCGCCATAAAACCGACGTTTTGGTTGATGGACATACGGTTGTCATTGAGAATCACAATCACACGGTCGTGACTGCGACCGGCGTTGCACAGGCCCTCATACGCAAGGCCGCCTGTCATCGCGCCGTCACCGATTACCGCCACCACATATCCCGCGTCGCCCGCCATCGCTTTGGCTTTGGCAATGCCGTTGGCGGCGGAAATCGACGTGCTGCTGTGACCGGCGATAAAAGTATCGTGTTCACTCTCTGCCGGTCGGGGGAAGCCCGAAATACCACCGGTACGGCGCAAGGTCGAAAACGCATCGCGACGACCCGTAAGCAGCTTATGTGCGTAGCACTGGTGACCCACATCCCAGATGATGCGGTCTTCCGGCGCCGTGAAGCGACGGTGCAGCGCAACGGTCAGTTCCACCACGCCGAGATTCGAAGCCAGATGACCGCCGTTTGCGGACACGGTATCGATAATCGTCTGCCGCAGTTCCTCGCACAGCGGTTCCAACTGTTCACGAGACAACTTTTTTACATCATCCGGCGACTGAATGCCGCCAAGAATCGATTGAGACATTTCCGTACTTCCTCCTCCCTGTCGGGATGCTCCTGCCTTACTCAGTGCGAACGCAAGAGCAACGCATCCGCCAGCAAGCAAAGATCCTCTCGCTGAGCGGAAAAGGCGGTAAGCGCCTGCTTAGCCTGCTCGGTGTAGGCGGCGGCACGGCGACGTGCCTCCTCCAAGCCAAGCAGCGATACATACGTGGTTTTTTCGTTTTCATCATCACTGCCAACGGGCTTTCCCAGTTCTTCGGCAGTGGCGGTAACATCCAGAATATCGTCTACAATCTGGAAGCACAATCCCAAATAGTAGCCATACTCGCCCGCTTCTTTCACCTGCTCCTCACTGCCGCCGCCCAGGATAGCGCCCATACGGCAGGCCGCCATCAGCAGCGCCGCCGTCTTGCCCTCCTGCAACGTTTGCAGTGTCGGCAGATCAATCGATTTGCCCTCACAGGCAAGATCCAACACCTGACCGCCAATCATACCGTGGATACCGGCACGATGCGCCAGGTCAAACGCCGCGCGCAGTGCCGCGGCAGGTTCAACGGTGTTTTCGGGAGACAGCATCACTTCAAACGCGCGGTTAAGCAGTGCATCGCCCGCAAGCAGTGCCATCGTTTCGCCAAATGCGGCATGCACCGACGGCTTACCGCGACGCAAGGGGCTGTTATCCATACACGGAAGATCGTCGTGCACCAGCGAATACGAGTGAATCATCTCAATCGCCGCCGCAAACGGCAAAGCCGCCGTGGTATCGCCGCCACACAGATGGCAAAATTCCAACAGCAGCACCGGTCGAATCCGTTTGCCGCCGCCTTCGCAGGCGTACGCCATCAGCGGTGCCACACTGACATCACCGTCAGCGGTGGGAAGTGCCGCCGAAATCGCCTGCTCGGCCGCTTGTAAATGGCTCGTCAGCCGTGCGGTATACAACGCCATATTACTCGCCCTTTCCGGCTGCCGCCAACGTCAGCTGCGTGATTTTCTGCTCCGCCGTCTTCAACGAATCGTTGCAAAACGCGGTAAGCTTCGTACCCTCTTCAAACAGTTTCAACGACTCATCCAGCGTGCAGTTGCCGCCTTCCAGTAAAGCGACAATCTGCTCCAAGCGCGTCATCGCGGATTCAAAGGTCAATTCAGTTGCCATAGCTTTACATCTCCTTTGTCGGTATTGCTTCGGTAACACGGCAATTCACTTCGCCGTCATGCAAACGCAATCGGATGTCGTCACCCGACGCGATATCCTCCACAGAACGCACCACACTGCCATCCTTGCTTGCCAGCGCGTAACCGCGTACCAGCACACGCAACGGACTGAGTGCATCCAGTTTTCCCGCGGCACTTGCAAGCCGTGTACCCGCCTTGGCGGTCAGCTGCTGCACCGCGCCGGAAAAGCGGCGTACCGCGCGATCAAGCCGCATCGCCCGTTCCTCCACCGGATACAGCGGCGTTGACAGACACCGCTTGGCAGACAGCTCGGCAAGCAGACGCTCGCGCTTGGTAATGCCATTTGCCGCCGCGCGTCCTGCCGCTGCTCCCAGCAGTGTCAGGCGGTGGCGCAACTCGGCAATATCCGGAACAGCCAATTCCGCGGCTGCCGACGGGGTCGGTGCGCGCAAATCGGCAACAAAATCGCAAATGGTAAAGTCGGTCTCGTGACCCACACAGGAAATAATCGGAATGCTTGCCGCCGCCACGGTGCGCGCCACCTGTTCATCGTTGAACGCCCACAGTTCTTCCAGCGAACCGCCGCCGCGACCCATCAGAATCACATCCGGCGTAAGCGGATCTCCCACCGCTTTCATCTCTTCAAACCGGCGGAGCGCCGCACACAATTGGGCAGGCGCTCCGTCGCCCTGCACCAACGTGGGAATCAACACCACTTCGGCCAGCGGATACCGCCGCCCGAGCACGTTGAGAATATCCCGCACCGCCGCGCCTGTCTCGGAGGTGATCACACCGACATGCTTCGGATACGCGGGAATGGCGCGTTTGCGCCGCTGATCGAACAAGCCTTCCTGCTCCAGACGCTGTTTGAGTTGCTCATACGCCACCTGCAACGCGCCGGCACCATCCGGCTGCATATCGTCGATATAAATCTGGAACGAGCCGTCTTTTTCGTAAAGCGAAACACGCGCTCGCACAATCACCTTCATACCGTTCTCCGGGGTAAACGGCACGCGCGACGCCGCCGTGCGGAACATCACTGCACGCACCAGCGCATTTTCATCTTTCAGCGACAAGTACCAGTGTCCGGATTTGTAGTGATTGACAAAATTGCTGATTTCGCCGCTGAGCATCACGAACGCCAGATTGACGTCCCCTTCCAGCAGCGATTTGACATAGCGGTTAAGTTGGCTGACGGTAATCACACTCACAACGTCACCCCCGCTTTCAGTGCGGTCAGTACCGCGATACCCGCCGCATTATCCGCCGAATACATCGGGGGTGCAAAACGACCGCCGAAGCGATGCGACAGCACCTCCTGCAAATACGCATTGGACATAACGCCGCCGGCATACACCACCGGCAAATCGCCGTGTTCCGCGAGCAAGCGTTCCGTCATGGTTTCCACCGCACCGCAAACGCTCTGCAGGCAGAAACGCGCCACCTCTTCCGGAGCTGCACCGTTTGAGAGCAACTTGCGGCACTGGTTTTCCACGCCGGAAAGATGGCAGCTTGTCCCCTCCATCGACGGACGAGGCGTTTTGCCGCTAATCGGCTGCGCCAGCTTTTCCAGCGCAGGACCTGCAGGGAACGAAAGTCCCAGCATACCACCAACGCGGTCTATCAACTGTCCCGCCTTCAGATCCAGCGATCCGGCAACGCGGGTACAGGAAATTACACAGTCATCATCGGGCTTGACCAGCAGTGCATCCGTCGTGCCACCCGACACATGAAACGCCAAAAACGGCTTGTGACGCAGTTCCATCGCGCCCGCACCGTACAGTGCCGCCATCACGTGGCCCTGCTGGTGCGAAAACCGATACAGCGGCACACCGAGCAGTGCCGCTGTTTGCCGTGCCGCACCCTCTCCCGAGAGGAAGCACGGCATATACGAACCTTCAGCCTGCGAAGGACGGTCGGAAGCACCTACCGCCGCCACCGAAGACAGCTCGCCCGCCTGCTCCGTCAGCTGTTCAAACAGCTGCGGCAACTGACGGACGTGGTGAAAAAGTGCATCACTTTGGCGCAAGCCAAGCTCGCCTTCCTTGACAGGTAAAAGTTGTTTTACTTGCCAAAGCGCCCCCGTCTCGGCTTCAAAAGCCGCGACGGAGGTCGTGTAATTGCTGGTATCCAGCCCCAAATATCTGGTCATATTATGCCTCGTCGAGCCGCGCGACACCGCCCAGCACGCCGTTGATAAAAGCCGCATCCGCATCGCCGCCATAGCACTTTGCGAGTTCGACAGCCTCGTTGATGGACACGCTGACAGGGATATCCTCCACAAAGCGCATCTCGTAAATTGCCAGCCGCAGTAACGCCAGAGCCACGCGGGAAATACGGTCGCGGCTCCAGTTGTGTGCCGCCGAAGAAATCAGCTCATCGATTTCCTCCGTGTGCGCCACAGCACCTTCTGCCAAAGCGATCGCAAACGCATCGCCGGTTATATCGCGCGCCTGCCCTGCGTTTTCCAGAATATCCGCGATGGATTCGTCGGAAAAACTTTTTTCAAACAACAGGATAAACGCCAGCTCTCTCGCTTCCCGTCGGGTCATGCTTACCCAGCCTTTCTGTTTTCAAAATTCCCTGAAGCGTGCCCCCATGGATTGCCACGGAGAGCACGCTTCATCGTTTCTTATTCTGCGTCGGTTTTGTCTTCTATCTGCATACCGGAGATATGCACGTTGACCTTGGTAACCGGCTTGCCGGTCATTGCCTGCACTGCGCTCTTGACCTGGCGCTGCACCTGACTTGCTACATCCGGAATACGGTAACCCGATTTCAGATTGATATATACGGTTACAACCGTTTCGTTTTCATTGTTGATAACCGAAACCGATTTGTTACCCGAAGAAGTAACCAGACCGCGGATGTCCGTCATACGCGTGGCCATACTTGCCACACCGGGAACCTCCACCGCCGCCGTTGCAGCGATTGTGGCGATCACTTCCTCCGAAATAATGCAGCGACCTTCCGGCGTCTGATAATCCTTTGCATCCATGCCGATGTCCTCCCTTTCACTTTGTGTCTCTATTATATACCACAAAGTGCCGTCGGGGCAACAGTTTTTTATCATTTTACCGTAACAATATTGATATTTTGTGCCAAAACACCCGATTGAGCCGTCACGGTCTGCGAAATCTTGGCGGTATCCTGCACTGTCAGCGACTCCGCACTGACCACAACACTGCAATTTTCGCCCTCAATGTACACCACGCAATCCGCAAATCCTTTCGCTTTAATCAAGCTTTCAATCTTGCTTTCCTGCTCAATGGCACGCGTGATGGCAATCGCCTGTTCGGTTGCCGCCGCTTTTTGCTCTTCGGTGGCTTTCACGCTGTTCAGCAGTTCCTTGACCGTCTCGGTCATTTCCTCCCGCGCGCTCTGGCGGCTTGCTCTGGCCTGCTCAAAATACGTAATATCACCATCCGGCGCGGTGTTGACATTCAGCGCATCACCCAGCGTTTTATCGTCGTTTTGTTCCTGACGCGTGCCGGTGTCCAGCAAGCCGCTCGGAGACTGCGCAAAATAATAATTCAGATACACCGCCATCCCCAGCGCCACAACCAGCGTGCCGAGCAACAGCTGTTTTTTACCGAAAAACTTTTTCATTGTCGTTCTCTCCCTCACGATAATTTCGTTACGCATACCCGCTTAGCGGACAAATTCATTGCCACCGTTACCGCTTCTACGATACGCGAGCGCACCTCTTCGCGGTCACCGCCCTCACAAACGATTACCACACCGCGCACGGTGGGCTGCAATTCGGTCACAAGCAGGCCGCTTCGCCCGCTGTCGCCATCCACCACAATCACCGAGCTTTCACTGCCATCGCTTTGTGTCAGACGCGAAGCACCGTCGTCGGTATCCTCTCTGCGGTCGGAGCTGTTGCGCTGTTCGGTGGCGTAAATGTATTCCACACCGTTTTCCAGCGTAACCATCACCTCACACCGACCCGCGCCCTCGATTTGGCTGACGATATCGCACAACCGCTCTTCGGTTTGCTGCACGTACGCTTCCGCCGACAGCGACGTCTTCGTATCGGCGGTCTCGGTCGGAATCCACTCCGACAGCGCAAGCAGAGCGATTCCCGCGAATCCCACCACCAAAAGCAAGCGGCGTCCTTTGCCGCCACGCAGACGGCGTTTAAGTTCCTCCATCAAACGTCCGGTTTGCTGTTCCACACTCTTTCCGTCCTTTCACTCCGATTCTACCGTAACCGTCGCTCCCAACTGCTCCGCCAACACCTCCCCCGCCGCTTTGGCGATCGGCACTGTTTGTTTGTCCACCGTGATGGTAACTTGTTCAATGTATATGCCGCCTCGCTCGGAAGTATCCGTATAAACCGTGATTTTTTTGGCGGTAGCGCCCCGTGCCGAAAGCGTCTCCCGCGCCAGCGAGTCCACCGTTTTTTCGACCTGCGCTGTCAGTTGGCGATTCACTTCCTCCTCAAGCAAATCCGCACGCACCTCGTCGGGGAGCGAGCCGATGTCCAGCGACACCGAGGCGCGCCACGTCAGCATCGGCATCACCATACAGCAAATGAAAAAGGTGGCAACAATCAGCCGAAAGATGCGTCCTGTTCCGACCTTCGGTGCAAGCAGTTGCACCGCCGAGCACCCCAACGCCACCACGCACAGTGCGGCACTCCACGCGCGTATTCCGTCCATATCATCCTCCTGCAGACACCGTCACCACCGTGACGGCAACAATCAAAAACAGCCCACTCGCCGCCAGTATCCCGATAAGACACCGCACCGTACTGCGCGCCGTCTCCAGCACGCCTTTGAGGGTTTGAAGTTCAAACATATCCGCCGCCATATGGCACACCGACAGCAGGATGTTCCAGCCGACACACTGAAAAAGCGTTGGCAGGACAATCAGTGCCGTTGCCGTCACGCCGAACGCTCCCATAGTGGAACCGAGCAGCTGCAAACACCCACGCACCGTGGAAAACGCCTCACTCAGCGAACTGCCCACCACCGGCACAAAGCTTGAAATAGAAAACTTAATCGCCCGCGTGCCAAGATTGTCCGCGGCGCGCGTGGTAAGGCTTTGCAGCGACAACAGACCGCTGAACAGCATCATCCCCAATGTCAGCAGCCACACCGCCGTTTTTCCAAGAAACCGTCCCGCGCCACCCAGCTTAATCTGCGGCGTGACCGAGCCTGTCACCCCCAGCGCCAACGACATTGTCAGCAGCGGCGCAATCACTCGCCCCGAAAGCCATGTCATCACCTGTGCCGCCGCGAGCGCCACCGTCTGGAACGAAAGAGCCGAAGCGGCACGCCCACCGGTCATAAGTATGGCGGCATATATCGGCGTAAAGCTTGTCATAAACACCGCCACCGACGCCATAGTCTCCTGCACGGCGGCAACGCACTCCGAAAGCGGCAGAATCACGCCGCCACACACCGACAGCGCGCACACCGCGCCGAATACCGATGCCGTCTCTTCCTCGCGCAGTGTGTGCCGAAGCCCCTCCGACCAGGCGTGAAGCAGTACGGTAACAAGCACTGTCCCTCCTGCCGCAAGCGGCACTTTGAGCGCGGCGGAAAACAATTCGAGCAGCGCCCCCCACACCGTTTCGCTTTTCATCTCCGCGATTGCCGTGTGCGACAGTGTGTCGATGCCAAGTGTGCGTAAAAGCAACTGCGTTTCCTCGGGAAGCGTTTCGATAAGCTCCTTAGCACCGCTCGCTTCCAACTGTTCGTTGTATAACTCCTCCACCGTCTCCGCCGACACGGACACGCTGACAAGCAAAAACATCATCACCGCAACGACCGCGATTTTGACCGTTCTCATACCGTCCCTCCGATCAGGGACAACGCCACCTGTGCCACCTTTTGAAAGAGCGGCAGTGCCAGCGTCAGCATAGCGAGCTTGCCCGCCAGCTCCGCCTTTGTCGCCAATCCTTGCTCGCCTGCATCGCG
>JAZODA010000035.1:0-6003 GCA_045596745.1 Acutalibacteraceae bacterium | reverse complement strand
TCAAACTTAACAGCCGCCGACAGGCTGGCAAAAGTGTTTGAGAGTAGTGTGAATCTATAGGGGACTCAAACTAACACACTGTGTGTGTTATATGGGAGCGAGTTTGAGAGTAGTGTGAATCTATAGGGGACTCAAACTACGGTATACGCGGAGGTGGTCGTGCTTAAAGTTTGAGAGTAGTGTGAATCTATAGGGGACTCATATCGATTGTTTCTTTTCCGTTGCTTTTTCCTCCGATTGTGTTTTGGGGATTTCGTGACTGGCAGGTCGCTTTTATCTTAACACAATCGGAGGCCTTTTCATTGCTAAAGTTCTTTTGAACCACGCGACTATCGCGTGGTTTTCTTTTACAAAAACCCGGCACCGCCCGAAGGCGGTGCCGGGTTGTTCCCGAAAATTCGGTTTTAGCCCTCGGACGAGCAGGTAATGCCGTTCGGGCGCTGCCACACGCGAATCCAGTCAAGCTCCAGCGGAGACACCTGAGAACCGCCGAGAATCAGCGTCTGCGGCTGCCATTCCATCGTCCAGTAGGTATCCGTGCGAGGATCGCCCAGGCCCAGACGAATCGGCGGCTCCACCTTGCCGTTGCCATACGACAACTGCATCGACATTTCGCCGTCCAGATACGCCTCGATATGGCCATCGTCCCACAAGAAGGTCATGGTGTGCCATTCGTAATCGTTAAGACCCACCAAGCCGCGGGTGTTGGTCGTACCTCTGTACGAGAGCGGGCTCTTGCGCTGCTCCCACATACAGTCGTGAACACAGGTCGTCCAGTAGCCGTCTTCCCAGTACTCCAGCCAATCGGGTTCGACCCAGCGAAGCGCTTCATCGGTGATCTTGGAGGGCGGGAACGACCACACCGCAGGGATGCCGTCGCGCTTGTTGTTACACTCCAGAATTTTGGGATTGGGCAGGCGTAAACGGAACTCCAGCACGCCCTTGCAGAACGACCAACCCACCTTCTTGGAGGGATGGAACGTACCCAGGCCGTAGTTCCATCTGTGGTCAACGTTGCACACCGTCAGCACGCTGTTTTCCACTTTATAATCCACACCCGCTTCCAGTGCGGTAAAACGATACGGGCGCTCCACATACCACTTGTATCCTTTGTCGCCCGTGTTGTTAACATCAATCGTATCGTAGGAATCAAAATCGTCCTCGAATACCAGCGTCGTCATACCGTGCTCTTTGGCCAGCCACGGCGCTTCAATCGTCTTTTTCATACATTTCTCCCCTTCTCCGAATGTTTTTTTAATTATATCATATTTTGGCGCAAAAGTCAACCCGAATCAGATCTTTTCACAGATGCGATATTGACACAATTTGACAAGAATGTTTTGCGAAACAAAACACACACTACTACTGCAAACGCAAGATGAAATACAGGCGAAAGCCCATAACGATGTTTTGAGGAGTGTAACGTATGTCCAGCAAGAACAGTATGGTTCCCGAGGCTCGCGAAGGCCTCAACCGCTTCAAGATGGAAGCTGCCAACGAAGTCGGCGTGACCCTGAAGCAGGGTTACAACGGTGACCTGACCGCGAAGCAGGCCGGTTCTATCGGCGGCCAGATGGTCAAAAAGATGATCCAGCAGTACGAGAACAACCTGAAGTAAGTCTCGTAAACGCAAAAGAAGCTCCGCCGGAATCCCGGCGGAGCTGTCTTTTTATACGCTTAAATCGTCGTCGTTGTCCTCGACGGTGGGTTCGCTCTGAACCACAGCTGCGAGTGCCTCATCGGCGGTAAGGTCAAGAATCTCCACAGAAGGAGTCGTATACAATTTCATACCTCTTCTCCTCCCCTTATTCCTGCACCAGCGACGGACGAAGCACAGCAAAGTAGTAGTTCGCCGTCTCGTAGGTGTAACGACCAAGCAACGATTGCATCCGCTTTTCCGCTTGCATGGTGTCGTCGCTTGCCGTCGACAGCACATACAGCGTATCGCCGCCGGCGTACAGATACACCACATACTTCGAAGAGGATGCGCGATAAATCACGATATCGCCCACCACAAGGTCATCCGCGGACGGCACACGCGGCGGAGAAGTCTCCCGATTCCACCGTAATTACGGCAACACCTGCGCCGACCGCCGTCACCTGACCCTCGCTGACGGTCGCTACCGCCGCGTTGCTGGTTTTCCAGGTGAACGCTTCCGACCACTCGGCGTCCGCAGGAACAATCGACGCCGTCACCGTTTCCGTGTCACCGACACTCAGTTCCACGGCGGTTTTATCCAACTCAATGCCGGTTGCCACGGCTTTGGTAACCGTGACTTCGCAAGAGCTCGTCAGCAGACCGCACTTAAGCGTCACCGTTGCCGTGCCGAGACCGACCGCCGTCACCTTGCCGTTTTCGTCCACCTTTGCCACCGCTTCGTTGCTCGAAGTCCACTGCGCACGGTTGACGGTGGCATCCTCGGGCAATGCGGTGTAGGACAGTGCCTTGCTCTCACCAATCGCCAGCGACTGCGCCGCCGTATCAATCGTTACGGATTCCGCCGTACCCAGTTCATAAATCGAAATATTATCGAAATACACCGGGTTTCTCTTGTCATTGCCGCTAATCGGAACGTTGCCCAAGCCAAAGATATAGTTATAGTTGGGACTGGCTTTGGTTTGAATGTAGAACTCATAATGCGTCCATTCGTCGGCTTTAGGAACGATATACTGCCAACCCGACGTAGAATACGACGCTTTGCTGGAGCCGAACACCGTCGTATGCGTAGCATTGGTGCTTACGGCTTTGATTTCACCGGTATCGCCCTTGATATCGAACGAAAACACATATTTTTTATTCGCCTCGGCAGGGAGATAGTAATGGAATCTGGCGGCGCCGTTCGGTTCGGAAGCAAGCTCCAGAGCGTGGTTCTCGCTGCCTTCCTCCTTAACCACTTTGCGCGTGGTGGAGGTTGACGGCGCAATCTCGCTCGTCCATTTCGAAATCTGGTACGTAGCCGGCGTTTCAAAATCACCACCGGACACGCGCTCACCATCCCACGTCACATGCACCGTGCAGGAATGGCTCTCACCCGCGCTGTTGGTCGCCGTGATGATCGCCGTACCGGGCGTCTTAGCCGATTTAAAGCGACCAAGGCCGGCGTTGTCAAAAGCAACAACGGAGGAATTGCTGGTTGTCCACGTCAGCGTCTCCTCATACGCCTTGCCGTCGGGCGTCAGCGCCGCCACAGCGACGTACATCGTATTCCCCGTAGAGGGCGCGACATACATCACATCCTTTGCCAGCTTGAAGGTGTCGCCCTCTGCGGCGACAGGCAACACCAGACCGCCGATAACACTTGTCAACACAAGCGTCACCGCCAGCAAACTCGCCAGAACTTTTTTGAAACTTTGCATACCCAGACCTCCCATAAAGCCATTGATACACTTTCATTGTACCACAAACAGGCATATTGTAAATAATACGATGAAATATACTTGCTTTCGCTTTGAAGATATAGTAAACTGTCATTGGAGGCGATTGTGATGGAGATATTACAACTGCGGTATTTCTACGAAAGTGCAAAAGCGGGCAGCCTTTCCAAGGCGGCCGCCAAATTTATGGTTCCCGTTTCTTCGGTTTCGGCATCGGTGAAGCGATTGGAAAACGAATTGGGAGTTGCTTTGTTCGAGCGAACCGGCAACCGTATTTTCTTGACCGAGCGCGGCAAACTGTTCTTCCGCACGGTGGAGCACTCTCTGCTCGGATTGGATGACGGCGTACAGGAAATCACCGCTCCGCCTGCCAAAGAAGAAACTATCCAGCTATTGGTACTCACCAATCGTCGTTCGATTATCCGACGTATCTTAAAGTTCCGGGAACAGTATCCGTCCGTCTCTTTTCGCGTGGACATCTCTCCCGAAAAGGCACTCAGTGACTATGATATCGTTGTCTCCCCTCCGAACGAAGCGTTGAAGGAATACGACCACTTTGAGTTTTCAAGATATTCCATTCGCATCGAAGCACTCGCTTCCGATCCTTTGGCGCAACGAAAAATTACTCTCGACCAGTTACGTGAACGTTCGTTTGTCATACTGCATTCCACCCAGGACTATGCCTATCGCCTCTTCGAGCAAGCGTGTATCCGTTGCAATTTTGTCCCCAAGGTCATTTTGGAATGCAACGATTATTCCTGCTATAATTTGTGTCTGGATTCCGGTACGGCTCTCAGTGTAACGCTTGTCGGTCAGCCCACCCCTATGTCCGGCACGAAGTACCTGGATGTTGTCGATTTCAACGAAATCCTCATCAACAATTTCTATTACAAAAACCCCTCCCACCTCAGCGCTGTGAAATTGTTTGTTGATTTTATGAAAAAAGGCTGACCGGCTTTCTGATAAACGAGGTGTTTCTATGGTTATATACGAAAACAAGCAAGATACCTTTTACGCCGAAGCGCGGGATTTTTTCACCACCGGTCCGCATCTGCATCATCACATCGAGGTGCTGTACCTTGCCGAGGGTGAAACCGTTGCCACCGTCGGCAATGCGACATACCGCGCGTGCGCCGGAGATGTTTTGTTCATCTTCCCGAACCAGATTCACAGTTTCGAGGACGTCACCCCCATTAGCGGTCACATCTTAATCAGCTCCCCCGACGATTATCCCGAACTCGTCAACATTTTCAAAAACAACCTGCCTGTCTCCCCGTTACTGCGTGCCGAAAGCGACGAGGTTCGCACGCTGTTTGCTCGTCTGTCCGAGCATATGAAAAAAGGACTTCCCAACTGTCGTGCCATTCTTCGCGGTTACTCGCTGGCACTGCTGTCGTTGTTGCTTCCGCAACTGGAACTGCGCCCGCAAAACACCCTCAACCTGTCGCTCGCACAGCAGGTTCTGCTTTACTGCGACAACCACTACACCGAACCTTTGAGTCTGGAAACCCTCTCACGCCACTTTGGCGTCAGCCGTTTCTATCTCTCGCACGTGTTCAGCGACAAAATAAAAATAAACTTTAACAGTTACCTCCATATGCTGCGTATACAGGCGGCAAAACAACTGTTACAGCACGAAGCACGCGCCATCACCGAGATTGCGTATCAGGTCGGCTACAACAACATCCGTTCCTTCAACCGCCACTTCTGTGCCGCCACCGGATACTCCCCCACGGAATACCGTCGTCGCTCCCACGATCGTGAACTGTAATATTTTTTCAAAACCCTTGAAATTTTTTGTGATTTTCGGCTTGACAAACGAAAAAAATGGGGTATAATATAACACGGTTCGCACATTGCGGAATTGTGTAAAGGTAGCACGACAGTCTCTGAATCTGTTTGTCGCGGTTCGAATCCGTGTTCCGCAGCCACGAAAGACCGTGATTGTATTTGCAATCACGTTCTTTTCATTTTTTTCCCGAAAGGATGCGATCGAATGCAACTAACTTATCTCGGCACCGCCGCGTCGGAGTGCTTTCCCGCACTGTTTTGTCACTGCGAATACTGCCAAGAAGCGCGCAAGTTGGGCGGCAGAAATATCCGCACCCGCTCACAGGCGCTGGTAAACGACGATCTGCTCATCGATCTGCCGGCGGATACCTACTGGCATTTTATACAAAACGGCATCGAGGGCGACGCCATCCGTTATCTTCTCATCACTCACGCTCACGAAGATCACTTCTATCTGGATGATCTGCATTTGCGTTTCCCACCGTATGCGCACGATATGCGCACCCAAACGTTGCAGGTATACTGCCCAAAGACGGTATACGATCTTTTCGGCGGACGGTTTCCGATCAACGTAGAGGTGCATCTGCTGGAACCGTTTAAGACGGTGGCCTTCGGCACCTATCGGGTCACGCCTCTGCCGGCACGCCATATGCCGCAGGCCGAGGCGTTCATCTATCTGATCGAAGGCGAAAAGACGATACTATACGCACACGATACCGGATACTTTTTTGAGGACGTCTTTGCCTACATCGAACAAAGCGGTGTCCGGTTGGATATGATCAGTATGGACTGCACCAACGTCCTTATCCCCCTCCCCGACGATAAGTCGGAGGCCAA
>JAZODA010000034.1:0-39662 GCA_045596745.1 Acutalibacteraceae bacterium | reverse complement strand
AATTCGCCGGTATCGGCATCGGCAAACATAAGGGGCGCGGAATCGCCGACACCCATCAGTTCATCCAACGAAAGACCGAACAGCGAAGCAAACGCGCACAAGCGGTTCAGAGAGGGGAACACAACACCGTTTTCGTAATAGGACAGGGTGGAGCGATCCAGTCCGGTCACAAGAGAAAGTGCATCCTGGGTCAGTCCGCAGCTGGAACGAATGGTGCGCAAACGCGATGCAAATTTCTTTTTTGTTTTTAAATCAAACATAACGAACCTCCCGCCGATAACGCTTCACTTATATAGTAAAACATAATTCGACAAATTTTGCAAGAAAAAATCCGATTCCTTAAAAATTCCTCTTGACGGAGTATCGGAACTTTGCTATAATACAAAAGCCGTTTATGCTACCGTGGCTCAGCAGGTAGAGCAGCTCACTCGTAATGAGCAGGTCGTCCGTTCGAATCGGATCGGTAGCTCCAAATCCCGAACGCAATTTGCGTTCGGGATTTTTGCTTTGTTTTGTGAGATTTTTTGTGTGCTGAAACGATATATAAGTGAAAGGCGGTGAGCAATTACTATGTCAGATAAGTTGTACAACGAATTTTTAGACGGAGATTTGCAAGCGTTTGAGAAATTGGTGAAAGAATATCGTGAACCGGTAACACGATTTGTTCGTCACTTTTTGACCGATATCGATGCTGTGGATGACATCGTGGCAGATGTGTTTGTGGTAGTGCTAGAAAAGAAACGATATCGTGGTTATGGGAGCTTCCGTTCTTGGTTGTTTGCGATAGCCAGGAATAAGGCGATAGACTATATCCGCAAACGGAAACGGTTGTTGCCGCTGGAGGAGGCGGAGCAGGTGCACCATCCCAAAGGAAGCGCTGAGGAGCAGGTGCTCGAGCGTGAACAGTGGGAAACGATACGCACGGCGTTAAAGTGGTTAAAAGATGATTATCGTATGGCGTTGTTGCTCACAGCGGAGGAGGGGCTGTCCTATGAAGATGCTGCCGCTGTGATGAAAAAAAGCCCCACGCAAATTCGCAACTTGTGCTATCGTGCACGATTGCAGCTTCGAAATTCGATTAAGGAGGCGGAGCGTTGTGAGAAATGATAAAGAGTTTTACGACCTGATATTGCAAAAGCACGAACAAAATCGTTGCCGCCGTGCTCGCAGACGACAGGCGCTGATAGTGGCTTCGAGTTTTGCTTTCTGTGCGGTACTTTTAATCGTTAGCGGATTGTATCTGTCGCCTGACAGCAAGCCTGTGCCTTATGTAGCACCATCAACTACCGAAAGCGTGGCTTCAAGTACCACGACCACTGTTACTACTCCGATTGGCATAGGTGGCGCCGATTACTTGTACTTTGACCGACCTTTCCAAGATAAGTTTTATCCCGACGGAGCGTTTTACAGTGAGGATGCTGTCGACTCCAAGACGTTTTATGCGTGGCTCTACCAGTTCGAGCATGCAACCGAGGGGGGGACACGCCCCAAGCATGAATACACAGTCTACAATATGATTCACGAACTGAATATTCCGCGAGAGACGGTGGAGAGACTCTGTGCCGAGCGAATCGCCACTTACCGTGAATGGGGGTATCCGCAAGATGCGATTGATGAGGTTTGCCTGACTCCGCAAGAGTTAGAGATGATTTATACGCTGACCGAGGCAGAACTGTATCCTTATTTTGTGACTAACCAGACGATTGCTGTGAAAGATAAGTTTTATACACCCAAGTGGTTGTACGAGCATACAGCGGAAGAGTATATTGAAGAAGGTATCACCGTCGCACAGGTCGAGACGGCGTATCAGTCGCTTACCCCTGATTCGGCACCACCCGAAGCAAAGCAGTATATTTTTGAACAGCTTCAACGGATGAAGAATCTTGGATGATTGTAAATCCCCCGATAAATCGGGGGATTTTTCATATTGCGCTTTATACGGTTGGATGGTATAATGCAGAAGGAAAAGGAGGTGACGTCCTATGTCACGGCGTATATTGGTCGGTATGAGCGGCGGCGTGGACAGCTCGGTTGCGGCACTGCTGTTGCAGGATGCAGGTGCCGATGTCGAGGGCGTTACCTTGCGGCTTTGTGCCGACCCTGCGTGTGTAACGGAAAAGGCACAGCAAGCGGAGAGCGATGCGGCGGCTGTCGCACAGCGACTTGGCATTCCGCACCGTGTGTGGGATTACAGTCCGCTATTTCGTGATACCGTGGTGGCGGATTTTGCCGCTGTGTACCAAAACGGCGGAACACCCAATCCGTGTATTGTATGCAACCGCTGTGTAAAATTCGGGCGTATGCTGGAGCAGGCGCTGGAAGAGGGGTACGACGCGATTGCAAGCGGACATTACGTCCGTTCGGAATGGGATGAGAATAGCGGACGCTGGCTTTTGAAAAAGGGTGCGGATTTGCGCCGCGATCAAAGCTATGTTCTGTATATGCTGACACAGCACCAGCTGGCGCATATCGTGTTTCCGCTCGGCGAGTACAGCAAACCGCAGCTGCGCGAAATGGCGTGTGAGCGCGGCTTGGTTACGGCGAACCGTCCCGACAGCCAGGATATCTGCTTTGTGCCGGATGGCGATTATATGGCCTTCCTGGAAGAAGGTCTCGGCGTGTGCAGCCGCCCCGGTAAGTTTGTGGATGAAGCGGGCGGTGTGCTCGGTGAGCACCGCGGTGTTGCGGCGTATACCATCGGTCAGCGTAAGGGTTTGGGCATTGCTTTTGGCGAACCGCGTTTTGTGGTGGCAAAGGATGCCGCCGAGAACACGGTGACGCTCGGCAAAAGCGAATCGCTGTTTGCGCGGTCGCTGGTTGCGGGGGATGCCAACTGGATTGCCATCGAATCGCTGACCGAACCGATTCGCGTGATGGCGAAAACGCGGTATCAGCAGCGTGAAAGTGCCGCAACAGTCGAGCCGCACGAGCGTGGATTCCGCGTAATTTTCGATGAAAAGCAGCGCGCCATCACGCCGGGACAGGCGGTTGTGCTGTATAAAGATGACGTTGTTGTGGGCGGCGGAACGATTTTGTTTGCCGAAACTTAAGAAAATGTCAAAAAATGGCACAAACTGTAGCGTTTATTGCTTGTTTTTTCTGAGATAAGTTATTATAATATTGGTTGGGTTATTTTTGTACAAACTTTTATAATAAAGAGCGGAGGAATTAACTATGGTATTCGGTGTTCTGAAAGACATCAAAGAGGGCGAAAATCGTGTTATCTGCACGCCGATCGAAGTCGCTTCGATCGTTGCTGCCGGTCACACTGTGCTGGCACAGCGTGATTGCGGTGTCGGTTCCGGTTTCTCTAACGAGAAATACGTGGAAGCCGGCGCTGAAATCGTTGACACGATGGAAGAAATGTATGCCCGCTGCGATTTCCTGGCAAAGGTTAAGGAGCTGTTCCCCTGTGAGTACGATCTGCTTCGCGAGAACCAGATGGTGTACTGCTGCATTCATCCCGCCGGTCATCCGGAAGAGGTTGAGGCTATTCTGAAGAGCAAGTGCATCGCGCTGACCGCTGAGGACAGCCATCGCTATGGCTCTCCCAACTGCGAAGCTGCCGGTAAGCAGGGCGCTCTGTTCGGTCTGGAGTCCATGCTGACCATCAACGGCGGTAAGGGTAAGTTCGTTGGCGGTTTCGCCGGCGCTCCCGGTATGAACGTGCTGATCCTCGGCGGCGGTGTCGTCGGTCAGGGTTCGCTGTCCGTGCTGCAGGCTCTGGGCGCTAACGTGACGGTTATGGATATCAATGCCGGCGTGCTGCGTATGCTGAGCGACCGTTATCATCAGAAGATTAACACCATGTTCTGCACCAAGGAAGCGATTGCTTCTCTGCTGCCGCAGACCGATATGGTTATCAACGCCGTTAAGTGGCCCAAGCAGCGCAAGGATTTCCTCATTGACAAGGAAATGCTCAAGCTGATGGAGCCCGGCAGCGTTCTGGTCGACATCTCCAATGACGATCCCGGCGCTATCGAGTCCAGCCACGAGACGCATCACGACGATCCCCGCTATGTGGTCAACGGCGTTGTCCACTACTGCGTCAGCAACATCCCCGGTGCTGTGGCTCACTCCACCTCGGTTGCTCTGGCTGCGGAGACCCTGCCGATGCTGCTCAACATCATGAACAACGGTCTGGAAGAGGCTTGCGTGCGTGACGGCTTTATCCGTCGCTGCCTGACGGCTTACAAGGGCTACCTCACTCACGAGGAGACCAGCGCTATCCAGAACCGCGCCTGGATCCGTCCTGAGGACATTCTGGGCATCGCTGATCGCGCTCTGGATCCGGCACCCCCGGCAACCACTACGCGCAGCAACAACTTCATCAAACTGTAAGGCGTAGTCTTACGGAATCGAGGGATTGCTATGAAGGTTGATGTGGAACGCTTCCTGCAAGAGCTGGAGCTTTTGGTTAACATCGACAGCGGTCAAGGCAACCCGGAAGGCATTACGGCGGTGGGCGATTTTTTCGCCGACCGCTTTGCTTCTTTAGGTTGGCTTGTTGAAAAGTACGATTTGCGTCCGAATACCGGTAACTGCACTGTGGTGAAAAACCGCGAAGCAGACCATTATGACCTGATGCTCATCGGGCATGTGGACACGGTTTTCCAGGCAGGTGAGACGCAAAAACGTCCGTTTCGCCGTGATGAGGAAAACTGCTACGGTGTCGGCGTAATCGATATGAAACAGGGCTGCTTGTCGATGCTGCATATTTTGGAGGCTCTCCCTGCCGAAGTGAACGAAAAGCTGAATATCGTGGCGATTTTCAATCCGGACGAAGAAATCGGCAGTCCGTATTCCCGTGAGATTCAGTTCCGCTATGCTCGCATCTGTGACAAGGTGTTTGTGTTCGAGGCCGGTGCTTCCAACGGTGCAATTACGATTCAGCGCAAGGGGCAGACCAGCGGTTCGATTACACTGCACGGACGTGCGGGTCACGCGGGCTATATGTTTGACAACGGCTCGCTTTCCGCGGTGCAGGAGATGGTGTACTGGATTAATCGTCTTGACACCTTCCATTCCAAAGAGCGGGGAACAACCGTGAACGTCGGCGTGATTCACGCGGGCGAAAAGCGGAATGTTGTACCGCAGACGGCGCATTTTGAATTCGATATCCGCTACGAGAAGCGCGAGGTTTGTGACGAGCTGAAAGCGTGTATCGAGGAGCTGAAGGCACACGCCGAGGCGGCAGGATATCGTGTGGAGATTGAGCGTCTTGGTTCGACTCCGGCAATGGAGCCGACCGAAAAGACGTGGAAGTATGTGGAACGTATCAAGGCGCTTTCCGAGCGTCTGGGCAGACCGTTCGGTCTCAAGCTCCGTGGCGGTATGTCGGATGCCAACCGCCTTTCGTTGCTGGGCCCTGTCTGTATCGACAGTCTTGGCCCGACAGGCGATTTTGACCACAGCGACAGAGAGTACTTAAGCATTGATACCATTCAGCCGTTTACGGAGTTCGCCTATCATCTGGTGTGCGATTTGGCTGAGGATAAGTGAGGGAATAGTATGCAGTTCAAAACAGACTACAAGCTTGAAGAGTTTATCGTTAACACGAAGTGGGAAACGCTTCCGAGCGAGGTACAGGCGCGTATGAAGGGTTGCTTTGTTGACCTGATGGGCGCTCTGGTTATCGGTAGCCGCAGCCGCCAGTTTGAAGCCGGCCTGCGTCTTGCTGACCGTCTTTTTGGTGCGGGTGATATTCCGGTTGTCGGTTCGGATAAGCGGTATTGCTTTGCCGGTGCGGCGTCTGCGATGGGTCACTCCTCCAACGCCTACGATATCGACGACGGTCACAATATGACCCGTGCTCATCCCGGTACGTCGTTTGTCGGTGCTATTCTGGCGGCGGCATATGAGAAGAACGTCAGCCGTAATGAGTTCCTGACCACAATGCTGGTGGCGTATGAAGCGACCATTCGTATGGGCGCTGCTATTATGGATTACTACCAGTATGCACACAGCAGCGGCACCTTCGGTGCTGTCGGCGTGGCGGCCGGTGTCGGTCGTTTGTACGGCTTTACCAAGGAAGAAATCAACAACGTGCTGTCGGTGGCGGAATTCAATGCGCCGCTGGTTCCCGGTATCCGCAGTGTGGAATATCCGTCGATGAACAAGGACGGTGTTCCGTTCGGCGTGATGGTCGGTGTGTTGGCGATTATGGACGCGCTGTCCGGCTTCGAGGGCAACAAGCATATGCTGGAAGCGGACGAGTATCGTCATTATCTGGACGATCTGGGCGAGAAGTACCAGGTGATGGATTTGTACTTCAAACCGTATCCCTGCTGCCGTTGGGCGCATCCTGCGATTGACGCTTGCGTCGGTTTGATGACCGAGAACGGCCTTAAGCCGGAGGATGTTGAAAGTGCGGTAATCCACACCTTCGACCGTGCCACTCGCTTGTCCAAGATTGTTCCGAAGACGGCGGATGAGGCACAGTATAATATCGCGTATCCCGTGGCGGCATCGCTCGTGTACGGCGACTTCGGTCTGATGCAGGTTCGCGAAGAGAATCTGGGCGATCCGGCGGTGCTGGAGATGATGAAGCGTCTGTCCTTCGTCGTGGACGAGAGCATGGATGCCCGCTTCCCGGCACAGCGCATCTGCCGTGCGGAAATCGTGACCAAGGATGGTCGCCGCTTCCTGTCGGATGAGTGCGAGCCTCGCGGTGAAGCGAAAGAAAACATCAGCGTGGAATGGCTGTGCGATAAGTTCCATCGCATCACCGGTCCCGTCCTGACGGATGAGGGTCGTGCGTGCCTGCTCGAGCTGATTACCGGGGAAGAAGACGTCCCGGTGCGCACCATTGTGGAAAAGGCCAATACCACCGCATTTTGGCGCTGAGAGCCGAAAATTTTGTCGTCCTGTGGATTGACTTATCCGGTATGGTGTGGTAAAATACAATAAACTATAAAATCTTTGGGGGTAACGTCCATGCAGCGTATTCAGACTTTGGATACCAAAAACCTGTGCGAAAGCGCAAAGAACGGCGGTTGCGGCGAGTGCCAGACTTCTTGCCAGTCCGCTTGCAAAACCAGCTGTGGCATCGCCAATCAGCAGTGCGAAAACAAGCAGGAAGAAAAGTAATCCAATTCCCACAAATGCCGCCGAATGGCGGCATTTTTTGTGATAGTCAGGAGAAATGAAGTATGCTACATTGTTATAAGCTCGGCGGCATGAACATCGTGCTGGATGTGTATTCCGGCTCGATTCATCTGGTGGACGAGGTTGCGTATGACCTTATCGGTCTGTATGAGACCAAGTCTCGTGATGAAGTCGTGGAAGCTATTTTGCAGCAATATGCCGATCGTGAGGACGTCACGCGGGAAGAAGTCGAGGCCTGTTGCGATCAGGTCGATCAGCTTCGCGCTATGGGTAAGCTGTACGCGCCCGATACGTTCCGCGGGATGGCGGGCGATTTGAAACAGCGTAGTGCCGGTGTTGTCAAGGCGCTGTGCCTGCACGTGGCGCATACTTGCAACTTGAACTGCTCGTATTGCTTTGCCAGCCAGGGCAAGTATCACGGCGACCGTGCGATTATGAGTCTGGAAGTCGGCAAACGCGCGCTGGATTTCCTGATTGAAAACTCTCCCGGTCGCACCAATCTGGAAGTGGACTTCTTCGGCGGCGAACCGCTGATGAACTTTGATATGATCAAGGAACTGGTGGCGTATGCTCGTGTGCGTGAAAAGCAGTGTGGCAAGAACTTCCGCTTTACACTGACGACCAATGGCGTGTTGGTGGATGACGATGTCATTGATTTTGCCAACCGTGAAATGAGCAACGTGGTGCTCAGCCTGGACGGCCGTAAAGAGGTCCACGACCGTTATCGTGTGGATTTTGCGGGCAACGGCAGTTGGGAAAAGATTGTTCCCAAATTCCAGCGCTTTGTGGAATCGCGCGGCAACAAGAACTACTATATGCGCGGCACGTTTACCCATGCGAACCCTGATTTCCTCAAGGATATTGAGGAGATGCTTTCTCTTGGCTTTACCGAGTTGAGTATGGAACCTGTGGTGTGCGCGGCGGACGATCCGTCGGCGCTCACCGAGCAGGATAAGCCGATTGTGATGGAGCAGTATGAGAAGCTGGCAGAACTGATGCTTAAGAAGCATCGTGAGGGCAAGCCGTTTACGTTCTATCATTATATGATTGATCTCAAGGGAGGTCCGTGTATTTACAAGCGTCTGTCGGGCTGCGGCTCCGGCACGGAATATATGGCGGTAACGCCGTGGGGCGATTTGTATCCCTGCCATCAGTTTGTCGGTGAGGAACGCTTCCGTCTGGGTGATATCTGGACCGGCGTTACCAACACGACGATGCAGGACGAATTTGCTGCCTGTAACGTGTATACCCGTCCGGAATGCAACGAATGCTGGGCGAAACTGTATTGCTCCGGCGGTTGTGCCGCGAACGCATATCACGCAACCGGTTCGGTGAACGGTATTTACGAATACGGCTGTGATTTGTTCCGCAAGCGTATGGAGTGTGCCATTATGCTGGAGGCCGCCAAAACGGTGGGTGAGGCGTGATGAACACACCGATTTGTGATTTTGTCAATCGTTATGCCGGAGAGCAGGTGCTTCGCCTGCATATGCCGGGTCATAAGGGCAAAACCGTTTTGGGCTGTGAAGAGCGGGATATCACCGAGGTCGAGGGTGCCGATGTGCTGTATGCTTCGGAGGGAATCATCCGCGAGAGCGAGGAAAACGCCGCCGCTTTATTCGGAACGGCGAGAACCGTTTACTCGACGGAAGGCTCTTCGCTGGCAATCCGTGGTATGCTGTATCTGGCGATGCTATCTGCCAAAGCGGAGGGTAAGCGTCCGCTGATTGCTGCCGGTCGCAATGCACATAAGACATTTATGACTGCCGCCGCTTTGCTGGATTTTGAGATTGATTGGTTGTATCCGCAGCAGGGAACGTTGCTTTCCTGTGAACTGGATGCAGGAACGGTAGAAAGCTATTTGCAAACCGCTTTCGAATTGCCTGCGGCTGTGTATGTGACCAGCCCGGACTATTTGGGGAATGTGGTGGATATCCGCGCGGTAGCGGAGGTGTGCCATCGCTTTGGCGTGATGTTGCTTGTGGACAATGCGCACGGTGCGTATCTGCACTTTTTGCCGGAGTCTTGTCATCCGATTGCGCTTGGCGCGGACGCGTGCTGTGATTCCGCGCACAAGACGTTGCCTGTACTGACAGGAGGCGCGTATCTGCACATTTCGGCATCGGCGCCGTCGGTGTTTTCGGAAGCGGCGGAAGACGCACTTGCGTTGTTTGCATCGACCAGTCCATCGTATCTGATTCTGCAGTCGCTTGATGCCGCCAACGCGTATTTGGCTGACGGTTACCGCGAGCGGTTGTTGCACTTTGCGGAACTGACGGATACGCTCAAAGGCGAACTGAAGAATGCGGGATTTATGCTGTGCGGCAACGAACCGTTGAAGCTGACCATTGCCGCGAAGGCGTGTGGCTATACCGGCACGGAATTGGCGGCGTTACTGCGTCAATACAGCGTTTCTGCGGAGTTTGCCGACCCCGATTATCTGGTGCTGATGGTAACGCCGGAAACGGGGGAAGAGGGGCTTTTAAAGCTGAAAGAGGCACTCCTCGCCATCAGGCAGCGCGCGCCGATTTTCACATCGGCGCCTGTGATACCGCATCCGGCGCGTGTTCTTACGCCGCGTGAAGCACTGCTTTCTCCCGGCGAAGTGCTGCCGCTGAACGACTGTCTCGGTCGTGTGTCTGCCTCGGCGGCAATCACCTGTCCGCCCGCTGTTCCGATAGCAGTGTGCGGTGAAGTGATTGATGAAGAGGTGTTGCACTGTTTAGCCTATTACGGAATTACCACGTGTCGTGTGGTGAAATAACAAAAGCGATCGTTCGGTTGAACGATCGCTTTTTTCTTATGGTGGGGTTGTGCGTGCGGCGTGGTAGGTGTCAAACGCTTCGAGGATGGCCGCCCGCATCGTCTCCACGTGTTCTTCCGACAGCGAGTGAGCCTTTTCCTCTTCTTCAAAAAAACGATACAGAATAGAATTTATCCGCTGTTCCGATGTCATAGACAGCCTCCTTTCGTTCGGCTTCGGTCACGCCATCAGCAGAAGTATGACTTGTAGCTGTACTTGGTGGCAGTGCAGTCGGGAACAGGCCACTCGTTTCTGCTCCAGTCATGATTCAGTTGCGTCATTTCCTTGGAGGTAAGGTTGAAGTAGCTGTGGTAGAGGTAATCGTTACTGCCGCCAATCGGGTCGTCAAAGGTGATGTCGCACTGATACCATTCACCCTCGATTTGTACGGCGTTCCACTTGTGTCCGCCGCCTGCCGTTCCGACAATGCCGGTGCAGTTGATGCCTACTGCGTTGCACAGTGTCTGGAAGGCTTCCGCGTAGGATTCGCACACGCCGTATTTGTTGACAAGGATACCGTAGGCCGTCCAGTTATCGTTGGCGAGACCATCCCACTGTGCGTTGAGATTGTAGTAGCTGTCCAGAAGGATGCGGTCGTAGATGAGCTTTTCTTTCACCACATCGGGGGCATCGGCAGGGATGGTGCTGACAATACGCTGTACTTCGGCGTCGAAGATGGCTTTCTTGCTTCGAATCTTTTGACGGAGCTCATCGGTAAGAGGGCCGTAGCCGTACCCGCAATACTCACCCTTTTGGTTGCTGACAGAGTAACTGAAGCGAAACGACGAGGTGCCGTCTCCGTGTTTGGAGGTACAGACCCCGGCGGATAGATAGAACAGTTCGGGCGTGTCGAACATATACAGGTGATAGATGGCATAGCCTCTGTTTTCGGTGACGTCGATATCGAATTCGACAGTTTCGTCAAGGTTTCTGACCGCCTTGTCGATACGACGATAGCATTCTTTCCACTGCTCATCAAGCATCGAGTAGAGATAACGCTCGGTGTAAGGGAGCGCCGTGTGCTTCTGGTTGGAGGTATAGGAGTAGGTCGGTTTGGCGGGCGTTGTGGGCTTGATTGTAGTGGTCGTTGTCGCCTGCGTGGTGGTCGTTGTAGTGGGGGGAACTGTCGTGGTCGTCGGGTTTGCCGTGGTTGTGGTGGACGGCTTTTTGGTGGTAGTTGTCGGCTTCGTGGCGGTGGTCGTCGGGTCGGCAACCGTTGTCGGACGGGCCGTCGTGGTCGTCGGCTTCACAGCGGTGGTCGTGGTGGACGGCGTGATGATGGGCCTCGTGATCACAGGCTTGGTCGGCACCACCATATCCACGATGACGGTGTTTTCGTTTTCCCACGTTTCTTCAAGCGTGATATCTTCGTCCTCCAGGAGACCGGCGAAGTCGTCCGGGGCGTTAATCTCGGTTTGGGTGGTGGTAATGGTTGTGATTAAATCGGTTATGGTGGTTGTTGTCGCGCTGTTTTCGGTTGTGGCGGATTCGGTGGTTGTCGTAGTGTGATACGACGTGGTAGTGCTGTTTGCGGCAAGACGATTGCTGCAGGCACCGAGTGTCAGCACCATACAAGCGCACAGGAAAATGGAAATCAGCTTTGTCATAAAAATATCCCCTTTACTGAATGTTGGACGGTGTTTCGTCCTTACATCACTAAAGGGGATTTAAAACCGCGTTAGGTTTTATATTTTTGAAAAATTTTTCAATTTTTCACTTGAACGTTACCGTTTTGACCCGTGAACGCCATAAGTTCCAGCGCTTCCGTGTCCGGGCCAACAAGAGTGATGGGTAATTCTGTGTAAAGGAAGGCGTTGGCAAACCCGGGATAGCACATCCAGCACTGCAGACAAGAGGAGAAGTAGTTCTCGCAATTGTCGCACGTGCCTTCCTCGCATTCCGCACCTTTTTCAAGGACAGTCGTGTTGATGATGACGTCCCCCGTCAACGAACGACAACCGTAAAAGGTATAGCAAAGTGTTGTTACGCCGGAGGGAATAACAGGCGCGGCTTTCAAAGAGTAACAGTTGTTGAACGTGTGAGTCATCTCGGTGACGGATTCGGGAATAACCGGGGCGACTTCCAAAGCGGTACAACCGTAGAACATTTGAGCTATGCTGGTGATGCCATCGGGTAGTGTGGGGGCGACTTTCAGCGAAGTGCAGTTTTGGAACGCAGCGGTTAAATGAAGAGCGTTCGCCGGCAAGTTGGGGACAGTAGTCAGCGAGGTGCAGTCGGAAAAGGTGAAGGAAAGAGAGCGTACAGAGTCCGGCAGCACCGGGGCGGCTTTCAACGAGGAACATCCGCTAAAAGTGTGGTCCATACTTACAACACCATTCGGAATGGCAGGGGATTCCGTCAATTTGGCACACATTTCAAACAGGTGGTCAATAACCTCAACGCTGTTCGGAATCTCGGGAGGATCGGTCAGGTTTTCACAGCTAACGAATAAGCTCTCCATACTCAACAGGGGACAACCGTTAATTACGGACAACAGCTCGGGATAGGAGGATTTGCTGCGATCGTTGACAGCAACGCCCCAGCCGTCATAATATTGTATGGTCCAATACGGAAGATCACCCGTGTTGTCGTTGATTTGACGATACATATACTTGTAGGTGTAGTCGGGAGTGATAAGCTCGTCACCCTTTTGCGGGGGAACTGTCACGAGTGAACCGGCAGGGATAGAACCGCCGTTGGCATAATTGTAGGTGCAGTTTGCGGGGACAACATACGGAGTCCAAACTTCGTTGTTATCGGGTTCGGTTACAGGTTCATCGTTGTTGTCGGGTTCGGTTACAGGCTCATCGTTGTTATCGGGCACTACTGTGTCTATCGGATTGCCGTTAACGGTGATGTTGTTATTGTTGGCGGTGATGGCGAGGTTGATAAGCGGTTCTTTGGGACCAATCAGATTGATGGGCTTGACAGTGCCGTAGAATGCGTTGCTGTAGAGGTGGTACGCGAGGCTGCTAAAGCTGTCTGCGCTTGCCCGAATGGTAATATCGCCTTGCAGATTCTTGCAATCGGAAAACGCGTAACTCATTGTGGAAACGCTGCCGGGGATAACAGGTGCTTTTTCCAACTGCTTTGCACCGTAGAACATATACGATATGTTGCGCACATTGTCCGGTATTTTCAGTTCGGAGCAATCCGTTATTTGATCATTCATCAAGAAAGCGCCGGTTAAGCTCTCCACGGTTCCGGGGATAACGAGCGTGCTGAAATCAAGTGCGTCGTCAGAGGGCAACGTTGAGAACGTCATATAAAGATGACGAATCGTCACACCGTTGATGGAGGTGGCGATAACGGTCTTATTGCCGGTTGCGGGGGCATCCGGATTATAAATGGGATACCAACAGCCGCCAATCGATTCAAACCATTGGTGGAGTTCGGGAAGGGCAAAGCTGTCGAGGCCCATATTGGCACGCGTCATCGCGTAATAGTAACGGAATCTTCCGTATTCGAACACATCGCCACTGTGGCATTCATCCGGGAACGCATCGCCTTCTTTCAATACGTTGCCGAGCGCAGTGGTGTATGTAGCGCCTGCGGGGATAATGCCCTCAAAGACGAGCACATCGGGATCTTCGTTCGGATCTTCAATCACTATACCGCCGACGGGAGTGGTCGGATTGGTGGCGTTATCGTCGGTTTGTACGGTGGTTTCTTTGGGCTTTTTTTCGTTGCCACCGCCGAACGAATTGACGGCAGCGACACCGCCGCCGACGACAATGGCAGCAGCGGTGATACCGGCAATGATTTTGACAACCAGCGGCATGGCTAACAGTTTAGCACCTACGCCGGCAGCGGTGACGGCTGTAGCGGTCGTTGCTGTCGCAGCGGCAGCGGTAGTAGCTGTGGCAGCGGCTGCGGTTGTTGCGGTAGCTGCAGTCGTTGCGGTCGCCGCAGTTGCTGCAGTTGCTGCACCGACACCTGCCGCAGTAGCGGTTGTTGCAGCACCGGTGATCGCCAGCGGAACGCCGGTCGCGGCGGAAATGCCTTCTGCCAACGCCGTGGCGGAAGACAACGACAACGACGATTCTGCAGCACCGTCGAATACCAGATGGAGCAGAGCGAAGCCGGGAACAGCACGCAATTTCGTGTTGTTCTTTTTCTCGTAGGCAAGAACGGACTTTTCCAGATGCTTGCGCGCATAGGAAAGGCGGCTTTTGACGGTGTTTACCGAAACGCCTTGCACTTCGGCGATTTGCTCGACCGTGTAGTTTTCGTAAACTTGCAGAATGATTGCTTCGCGCTGTACTTCGGACAGTTCGTCCACCATCGAACGCAGAATATCCCGAAGTTCGTGGCGGTTCAGCACATCTTCGGGGACGTAATCGGTGCCCTGATCTTCAAGGTTGTCAAAGATGGTATCGCCATCTTCGTCCTCTTCCACCAAAACATCGCGATTCTTGCGGTAATAGCGGGAACACTGGTGATGCGCAATGCGGCGCAGCCAAACCGAAAAAGCGGCGGGTTCGCGCAGCTTGTGAAGATTATTAATAACCTCGATAAAGGTCTCCTGCGTAATATCCTTTGCCAGATGTTCGTCTTTTACGACTTCAAGAATCAAGAAGTGGACCTTTTTATGAAAGGCGTTGAACAAGTCATTCATAGCCCCATTGTCGCCGCTTTGAGCAGCAATGACAAGTTCTGTCATTTCTTCGCGGGTCATTTTAAAACCTCGTTTCTTTTATCATATACCGAAAAGGCGGAGAAAATCTCCGCCTTTTCGGGCGTAAGTCGGTGTAGGCGTCAGGTCATGGAACCTTTTTCGACGGTGAGCAGGATGTACTCCAAATCAGCGCCGGGACGGAGCACGGTGTCGGCGGCGAAGTGGAAGGTGTGCTCGATGTACGAAAGCGGGTCGACGGTCAGATTCTGGTTGTTGAAGTTGGCAGTGGCGATGATGTTTTTGCCGTCGGACACCGTCAACGTATTGACACAGACATTGTAGGCGGTGCGGTTTGAGTAGCCGTTAACGATGCGGCATTTCACTGCCAAACCGTTGCCTTCCCAGTATACTTCAACCGGAACAGCGGTCAACGTGTTCTCGTACCAGCGACCATTCAGGTCGTAGTTTTCAAAATGTGTGCAGATGGTAGAAGCGGTTGTGACCGTGGTTTTCTTGGTAGTTGTCGTGGTCGTAACTTTTCCTGCAGTCGTAGTGGTGACCGCTTTCGTCGTGGTTGTTGTTGAAGCGGTGGTGGTAGGTGCGAGGGTGGTTGTTACGCTATTTTGCGCAGAGGTTGTCGTGGAAACATCCGTCTGCTGCTCGGTTACAGTGGATTCGGTGGCCGATGAAGTGGGCTCGGTTGTGGTTACTGTGGATTCCGTGGTGGATGCCGAGGTGGTAGTTGTTACCGATGTCGTTGTCGTTTCATCGGTGACGCGATCTTTGGTTTTCTTGGTGCTGCCATTGCTGTCTCCGCAGGCACACAGGCCGAGGACCAGAGTGAGGGCGACAAAGAGAAGTGTTGCTTTTTTCATGTACGTTACTCCTGACTGTATGAATTTGACGGAAATACATCCGACAGAGTAATAGGGCGTTCTAAAACGGAAAAGGTTTTATAAAATCGACAATTTTTCAACTTTTTTCATTGTAACACACTTTTTTAAAAAAATCCACTACAGAGTCTGCGAATAAAAAGAAAAGGTACCAGTCGTTTGACTGATACCTTTTTGGCGGAGAGTTAGGGATTCGAACCCTAGGTACTTTCGTACACAGCATTTCGAGTGCTGCACCTTCGACCACTCGGACAACTCTCCACAGCACACCTATTATAGTAGATGCCGCGCGGTTTGTCAACCGCAATTTTCAGTATTTTGTAAGATGTCCCTGAGTGCGCAGGGCAGGGAAGCCCCACTGACGAAGAACCTCGTACACGCCGACAGCAACGGTGTTGGACAAATTCAGCGAACGGGCGGCATCGTCGTTGAGCATCGGCAGACGCACACAGCTTTCCGGATGCTCGTGCAGCAGTTCTTCGGGAAGTCCTGCCGTCTCTTTGCCAAACACCAGATAGGCGCCGTCGGGGTACTCAACGTCGGAATATACATGGGTACCTTTAGTGGTAAAGTAGAAGAAGGGGCCACTGTTCTTTTCGAAGAACTCTGCCAGGTTTTCGTAGTAGGTAATATCCAGCAGATGCCAATAATCCAGTCCGGCACGCTTGAGCTTGCGGTCGTCGATTGTAAAGCCCATCGGCTTTACAATGTGAAGCCGACTGCCGGTTGCGGCGCAGGTGCGGCTGATGTTGCCGGTGTTCTGCGGGATTTCGGGTTCTACCAGAACGATGTTGAGCTGAGCCATAAAGAAGCCCCCTTTCGTTACGAATAAGTGTAGCACAGGCGGTGGTAAAATGCAAATATTCTTTTGTTGTGAGCGAAAATCGATTGGAATTTGTGCATAAAAGACAAATTGTTTTTTAAAATCTTTGATTGTCAGGGAAATATTGGGCACTATCGATAAGTATTGCATTTTTTTTGAAAGTAGTATATACTGTAACCATACCAAACGATACCAAAATAAAGGGGATGAAACCATGGCAGCTTCCGCAAAGAAAGACAAGGCGGCATCGGCGCAGGATACCCTGCACGAGGAACTGTGTGCCAAACTGATGACAGCGTTTTCCGTAACACCCGAACAGGCGACCAACGAGCATTTTTATGAGGCGTTGGCTCTGGTTTTGCGTGATCGGATGCGTGCATCCCGTATTCAATATATTTCGAAAACGCATAGGCAGCAGGCCAAGCAGGTGTACTATCTGTGTATGGAATTCCTGATGGGCCGTTCACTTAAAAATACGTTGTTCAATCTCAACCTGACCGAGGCGGCAGAGGACGTACTGTCTCGGTACGAGGTGAAGCTGGATTCGCTGTACGAACTGGAGCCGGATGCCGGTTTGGGCAACGGCGGTCTGGGTCGTCTGGCGGCGTGCTTCCTGGACGGACTTGCCACGTCGTCGATTCCGGCAATCGGTTATTCGCTCTTGTACGAGTGCGGCATTTTCCGTCAGAAACTGGTGGACGGCTGGCAGACGGAAATGCCCGATTTCTGGCTGCCAGGCGGTCAGTGCTGGCTGCTGCCGCGTCCGGAGTTGGCGAAAGATGTGCTGTTTGACGGCGATATCTATGAGCGGTGGGATGGTGGCTATCACCATGTGGAGCATCGCAATGCCACCCGTGTAATCGCGCAGCCGTTTGACTTGATGGTTGCGGGTAAGGACGGACGAGGTGTCTCGACCTTGCGTCTGTGGAAAGCAACCGCGCCCGGTATGGATATGTCGCTGTTTAATCAGGGCGAGTATATGCGTGCGGTGGAGCAGAAGGCGATGGCGGAAATCATCACGCAGGTACTGTATCCCGCCGACAACCATCGTGAGGGCAAGTCTTTGCGCTTGTCGCAGCAGTATTTCCTCGCATCGGCTTCGGTTCAGGATATTGTCCAGCGCCATCTGGAGCAGTTCGGTACGCTGGATAACCTGCCCGATATGGCGGCGATTCATATCAACGACACGCACCCCACGCTGGCGATTCCCGAACTGATGCGTGTGCTTTTGGATGAGTGCGGATATTCGTGGGAAAAGGCTTGGGATATCGTCACCCGCACGGTGGCATATACCAACCATACGGTTATGGCGGAAGCGCTGGAATGCTGGCCCGAGGATTTGTTCCGCCAGCGGTTGCCGCGTATTCATCAGATCGTTTGTGAAATCAACAACCGTTTCGGCGCGCAGATGATGGAAGCAACCGGCGGTGATGTGGAAAAAGTCAGCCGTATGGCAATCATCAGCTACGGCGTGGTGCGTATGGCAAACCTGTGTGTTGCCGCGTCGCACGCAGTGAACGGTGTGGCGCAGATTCACAGCGAAATCCTCAAAGAAACGGTGTTCCGCGACGCTTACAGTGTGATGCCCGAAAAATTCGGCAACGTGACCAACGGCATTGCGCATCGTCGTTGGTTGTGCCAGGCCAACCCGAAACTGACGAAGTTTATTACCGAACATATCGGTGATGGTTTTGTGCTGGATGCCGCCGAGTTGGAAAAGCTCAAGCCCTTGGCAGAGGATGCTGCCGCACTGGAAGAGTTTATGGCCATCAAGCAGTCGAACAAAGAGCGACTGGCGAAGTATATTAAGAAGCACAACGGCATCACTGTTGACCCGACGTCGCTGTTTGACGTACAGGTCAAGCGGTTGCACGAGTATAAGCGGCAGCACCTGAATGCGCTGAACATTCTGGATACCTATCTGGCACTCAAAGAAGACCCGACGTTGGATATCACGCCGCGCACCTACATTTTCGGTGCGAAATCGGCGCCCGGTTATTTCCTTGCCAAGGAGATTATCCGTTTCATCTGCAAGCTGTCGGAAGAAATCGAAAAAGACCCGGTTATCCGCGAAAAGCTGCGTGTTGTCTATTTGGAAGACTACCGCGTAACGCTTGCCGAATTGCTGATGCCGGCGGCGGATATCAGTGAGCAGATTTCGCTTGCAGGTACCGAGGCCAGCGGTACGGGTAATATGAAGCTGATGATGAACGGCGCGATTACGCTGGGTACGCTGGATGGCGCGAATGTGGAAATTTGCCAGCAGGTCGGTGCGGAGAATATGTTCCTGTTCGGTATGAACGAACAGGAGGTTACCGCCCGTAAGCAGCTCGGTTATCGTCCGCAGGATATCTATCACGCCGATCCGCACATTCGCCGTGCCATCGATGCGATGTACAACGGCTTCGGTGGACGCACCTATTCGGAAATTGCCGGTTCGCTTTCCGGCCACGATCCGTATATGGTGCTGGCGGACTTCGCTTCTTATCAACAGGCGCAGCGCCGCTCGGGCGAAGTGTACCGCGACAAGGCGGCTTGGGCACGTATGGCGTTGCTTAATACCGCGTGCAGCGGCAAGTTTGCTTCCGATCGTTCGATTCGCGATTATGCCGAAACGATTTGGAACGCACGTCCGCTCAAATAAAGCAATAAAAAAGAAGCCGAACGGTATGCCGTTCGGCTTCTTTGTTTTTACAGGCGACGATTGTTGTTGCCGTAAAGTTTGATGACACCGCCGTTGCTGAGAGGACCTTCCTCAAGCTGCCGTTTACGGCAGTGCTCCAGAAATGCCATATGCTCGGCAGGGAGCGTCGGGGCAGGGAGAAGACCGTAGAACTGCTTGTAGAAGTTCGGTACGGTGTTTGCCAGTGCCGCCAAAAGATCGGCAACCGGTTCACCCTGTGCATAGCGGCGCATCAGGATACCTTCGCCGACGCACAGCCGCCACGTTTCGTTGAAGTAGTTCTCGTACAGGAACTGTGCGAAAGCAACGAGACGCACTTGCGAGCCGTAGAAGCGGACATCGCCATCTGCGTCACGCGGTACTTCACCGGCAACGCTGTAACCGTTTCGAATGGCATCCAGAATCGCTTCGGTCGTGTTGTCCTTGGCGAAAACCAGGGTGAAGTTACGACCGAATCCGGTGCCGACAAAATCGTGATTGTGGGAATCGCTGCTGCCGACGACGGGAAGCGGATTGCCTTTGAGCGTTTGCTCGTGCCACAATGCAACCTGAATGTTGTTGAATTTGGCGGGAGCAAACTGAGCAGCAGCGCCGATGCCGCCGATGACCTCCAGTGCGTCGAACAGGTGCGAGTCAAACAGGAAGTCCAAAAAGACCTTTGCGTAGTTATACCGGTTGGGACGCCAGTACGGATGGGGGAGAATGGCGATACCACCGGCTTTGCGGATGGCTTCGCACGCCCATTTTACCATAGCGGCGCGGCGGCGATATTCTTCGGGAAGATTGGTGAAGGTCGGCTCCAGTTCGTCCAGAATCGCCTCATATTCTTCGGGGTGATGGATGTAGAAGTTGGAGACACACTCCGTTTGGCCAACGCCCACAATGTGGATGGAGGAGACGGTAGGATGCACCTCTTCACCGTGCATCATATGAATGCCGAGCGGAATGTCACGATAGAGCTTTTGACACTCTTCGGAGGTGAACATACGGTTGTGGTCGGTCAGTGCAAAGAAGTCAAAGCCCTCTTCACGATAATCGGCAGGCGTCATTGCCAGACCGTCAATGCCGTCCGAGTAGTAGGAGTGTGAGTGCAAATCGCCCTTGAGCGGACGCAGCTCGTACAAATCTTCGTCAACGGCGTAAAGCGGAATACGGATTTCAGTTTCGCCCTCTTTGCAAAAGCGGATGGAGTATTCCTGCTCGTATGCCGGGGTAAAGGTGAAGTGCAAGCAACCACCCTCGACGCGGCACGGGTAGTCGCGCGGCACCTGTTCGCGATACAAGAGCTGGTCATCGTACAAACCGACAACGGCAAGCTCATACGTGCTGTTTTCATCAAAAACACGGCTGATGTCGCGCGGAAATACCGTTACTTCGGTTTCCTTGCCGACACAGACGACCGACGGGAAACAGAGAAATTTCGGGTGAGCATTACGCATAAAACAACCTCCGGTTTACAGTCCAAGCAGTTTAGCGGCGTTTTCCCAAGCGATTTTGCGGAAAACGGTTTCGCTGATTTTGCCCGTTTCTTTCCACGAGATGAGCAGCTTGTCCAAATCGACCTGCATATCGGGCGCACACATATCGGTGCCGAAGAACAGACGATCCTGGAACTCGGTCATAAAGCGCGGTCCGTATTCGGGGTCGCGCGCAAACGCGTTGTAGGCGGTGAAGTCGGACAGGTCGCCCATCAGGTTTTCGTATTTGCGGAACAGACGCGGAACAGCACCCTCCACCTCAACAGGACCGGAGGGAAGACGCACCACCTGCGTGTTGCGCCAGCCGAAATACACACCACGTTCGGCAACGGTATCCAGACGCGCCATTTCGTTCCAGAACACAGGGCCGTGACCGAAAATCTTCAGGTTCGGGAACTCCTGCAGCGTGTATTCGAGCTGCGGAAGACCGGGGTCGTCATACAGACCGAAGTCGCCGGTTTTCTGAACAGAGCCGTCATACACTACCGGCAGACCAACCTCTTCCGCACAAGCGAACAGGTTCTGCACCATCGGGTCGAGAAGCTCCATATTCGGCATTACTTCGCCAAGACCTTTACAGCCTTTGTTCTTATAATACTGCAGTACCTCACCGAGCGGTGCGCGGGGCGAATTGGTCAGTGCGCGAGGGTCAATGTTGCAGTACGGAACAAAGCGGTCGGGATACTGCTCGCAGATTTCGAGAATGTCCTCGTTGGACTGCGGCAGATAGATTTCCGGGCTGACAATAGGAAGCAGCACACCGGTATCGATTTTAAGCTCGTCAAAGCGCTTGAGAAGCTCGTTCGGCTCGCAAAATACGTATCCGGGCGGACGCTTTCGATAAGCATGAGCGTGAATGTCGATAAACATAGGAGACCCTCCCAAAAAATAACTTATAACTGGAGAATACACCGCTTTTCAGCCTTTGTCAAGTGTATTTGCTCGTCTGTCAGCGATAGTTCCGACGGTGAAAAACAAGAGGTTCACAAGTGTGCCGACAAGGCATCCCTCTATAGCGAAAGGACGAAGCAAAATTCGATCCCAGACAAGACAGGCAGCGAGCCCCGAGAAGAGGGAAACCAGGCATGCTTTTTGGCTAGAGCGGACACCGAGCAAAGCGGCGGCCAGTGGTACCAGCACCGAGGGACTCCAGAACGAATATGCGATTAGCAGAATCGAAAACACATCCGGTATCACGAAGGACAGCACCATCGCAGAAAGACCCGTTACCAGATTGACTCCACGCAGGAGGCGCAGCCGCTCTTTGTCGGTCATATGTGGCTTGGCGGGGATGACGGTGTCGCAAACCAGACTGATGGCTGCACCGTTTAAAAACCCGTCGGCGGCGGACAGGATGATGGATGTCATGGCGGCCATCAGGATGCCGCGAAGGCCCAAAGGAAGCACGCGAAGAATGAGATCCGGCATAACCGAAGCGGCGTCACCTACAATGCCGAGTGTGTGGGCGACAAGACCGACGCCGGCGGTTACTAAGAAGAACGGCATAGAAAACAAGCCGCTGAGCATTGTTCCTCGAGCGGTTGTCTTTGGGCTTTTTCCGATCAATAACCGTTGCATATACGGCGGTGCCAGCGCTTCGCCAAACATCATAGAGAAAAACAGCGAGATAAACGCAGGCAACGTTGTACCGTTTAAAGGGTCAAGCAGGTGAGATGGTATGTTGTTCCATACGGTGTCTGCACCGCCACCTGCTACCACAGCAATCAAAAGTAGCAGTGGCATACCGAGTGCCAACAGAACAAACTGAAGCATATCGGCGGTCAGCACGGAGGACATACCGCCAAAGGTGGTGTAAAGTAAAACCACTGAACAGCCAAGCAGTGTGCCGAGATGGGTGGAGATTCCGAGCAAAGCGTGGAAAACAAGTCCGATGGATTCCATTTGCGCCCCCACAACCCCTGCACAACACAAAAAAGAAAACACACCGGTGATGCGGCGTGCAGTTTCACCGTATGCCGCTCCCATGACATCGCCAACGGTTTTGGCCGTGGGAAAGCGGATGATTCCCGGCACTAAAAACTTGCCGATAAGCAGCATACCGATGCTGAAGCCAAAGAGTGACAGGGCCGTACCAATGCCGCTTTCGTAGGCGGCTGCGGCATTGCCGGAGGAGTATCCGCCGCCGACAAACGAGGCGGACAGTACCGCGAAAACGACGAACGTTCCACATCGCTTTTGTGAGGCGGTGAAATCGTCGACACTGCGCACGGCTCGCCCTCCGCGTAAACCGATGGCAACCAGCACTGCCAGGTATCCGAACACAATCAGCTTGTCAAACATACGCACCCCTCCATGGCACTGTATGCGGACACAAGGGGTGGACAGAACAAAACAGCGACCGCGAATGGCCGCTGTTTTACTGTGTTCTTATTTCTTTAAGAGCGCGATTTTCATTACGGCAATCTGGGTTTTGGAGTCGGTGATTTCGCCGTTTAACACCATTTCCACCGCTTTTTGCAGAGGGATGCGAACAACCTCGACAAATTCGTCTTCGTCCGGTTCGGCTTCGCCGAAGTCGAGACCCTCCGCAAGGAAGAGATAGATGACCTCGTCACAAAAGCCGGGGGAGGGATATACGCAACCGAGCGAACGATACGAGGCGGCGGTGGCGCCGGTTTCTTCTTTCAACTCACGCTTGCCGCATTCCAGCGGGTCTTCGCCGTTTTTATCGCGCTTTCCTGCGGGGAGTTCCAGCAGAATCTCCTTATACGGATAACGGAATTGACGCACAAACAGCAAGTCGCCCTCATCTGTCAGCGGAGCCACGCAAACGCCGCCGGGATGCTCGACCACTTCTCGTCCGGCAACCGCGCCGTTCGGGAGCTCGACAGTGTCGGTGCGCAGGTTGATGATGCGTCCTTTGAATTGGTATTCTTCGGTTAAGGTTTTTTCTTCCAGATTCATATAAAGAACTCCTTTTTCATAAAAATGAATGCGAAGGGGTTGGCAAAATGGAATGCATTACGGCGGTTCAGCCGATGGATTACGGTACGGTCAGCGGGCTTGTAAAAGCACTTGTTTCAAGGTATCCGTTTCTTTACACCGCGCCGATTGGGAAAAGCGTGATGGGACGCAGTTTGCATGGCATTACTCTGGGGAGCGGCAGCCATCGTGTGCTGATGGCGGCAGCATTCCACGGTCAGGAATGGTTAACGGCGCTGGTCTGCTTGCGCTTGTGCGAGGAGCTGTGCCGCTCGCTGGATAAGGATACGCCGCTTGCTGAGTGGAATGTGCGCCGCGCGATGTCGGGGCGTTGTCTCGTGTTTGTGCCGCTTGTCAATCCCGATGGCGTTGAGATTGCGTTGAAAGGGTCGCAGGCCGCCGGATGTAGCGCGGAACGCGTACGTGCCGTCGGTGGCGATGTGCACGGTATGTGGCAGGCAAACGCCAATGGCGTTGACATCAATCATAATTTTAACGCAGGTTTTGAAAAATTGCAACAAGCGGAACAAAAAAGTGGGATATTCGGTTTTTCTCCGAGACAGTGGGGTGGACCACATCCTGAAAGCGAGCCGGAAACACAGGCGCTTGTGGCGTTGTGCGAGCGCGCACAGTTCCGCCATATTGTGGCACTTCACAGCCAGGGTGAAGAAATTTATTGGCAATACGGCGAACATACTCCATCGTGTTCGGAACTGATGGCACAGGTGATGGCGGCGGCCTCCGGGTATACGGTGGCAACGCCGACGGGACTGGCGTCGCACGGTGGGTTTAAAGATTGGTTCATCGAAACTTACAGGCGGCCCGGGTTTACATTTGAACTGGGGCGAGGCGTCAATCCGTTGCCGCTTTCCGATTTTGAAAAAATCTACGAAAAAGCACGCGAAATGTTACTGATATCGATGTTTCTGTAAGAATTTTCTCTTGTATTCGTCGCGGTGATGTTGTATAATAGGATACGATAATCTGATCTGCGCGATGGCAATAAGACGAGGGAGAAGAACGAGACCGGTACGGTTGCAACGCGGAGATGTCGCAAGGGCGGCGATTTTCTTTTTGAAAGCGCTGCTTGGCGGCATTTTTATATGGTTCAATCGTGCGCCGGCCGCCGGATATGTTCAGTATCCGGATGGTTTTTCGGCGCTTTTTTGGTGGCGTGAATTCTGCCTTTGCCTTTGCCCGAACGTAATCTATCCGCAACTTCGACAGATTTCCCAATAATCTGAACCACAGAAAGGTGTGAGTGTATGTCTCTCTTTTCCAACATCTGGAGACAACATGGCGGCGCGCATCCTCCGCAGCATAAAGACGCGGCGGAAATGGAAAGCGTCACGATGCCGTTGCCTGAAAAAATCATTTTGCCGATGTCGCAGCATATCGGTGCTCCGTGTACGCCTGTTGTTAAGGTAGGGGACACGGTGGATGTCGGCCAGATTGTTGCCGACAGCGATGCTATGGTTTCCGCCCCGATTCACAGCAGTGTTTCGGGTACGGTTACCGAAATGAAGGATGTGCTGCTTCCCGGTGGCCGCAAATCGCAGGCACTGGTTATCACTTCGGACGGTGAACGCCGCCCGCACAGCAGCATGCAGCCTCGCGAGCCGAAGAACTTCGAAGAGTTTATCGAAGCGGTGCGCGAATCGGGGCTCGTGGGTCTTGGCGGTGCCGGTTTTCCCACGCATGTCAAGCTGAATCCGAAAAATCGCGATCAGATTGATACCATCGTTATCAACGCGGCGGAATGCGAGCCGTACATCGTTACCGACTATCGCGAGTGTATGGAAAACTCGTGGGATATCATTTCGGGTATCCGCACGGTGATGACCTTCCTCGGTGCTTCTCGCGCTATCATCGGTGTCGAAAGCAACAAGCCTGCGGCAATCGCGGTGCTGTCGCATATGTCGGCAACCATCAACGACCCACGCCGTTCCATTACGGTAAAGGCACTGCGTACCCGCTATCCGCAGGGTGCGGAAAAGGTGCTGATTGCCGAGTGTACGGGACGCATCGTTCCTGCCGGCGGTCTGCCTGCCGATGTGGGTTGCATTGTGATGAACGTTACGTCGGTTGCCAAACTTCGTCGCTTCCTGAAAACCGGTACGCCGCTGATCCGTAAGCGACTCACGGTTGCCGGTTCAGCTGTGGAACGCCCGATGAACCTCAGAACGTGGATCGGTACACCGGTACAGGATGTGCTGAATTACGTCGGTCTCAAAAAGCCGGTACGTAAACTGCTCTATGGCGGCCCGATGATGGGTCTTGCACTGATGGACCCCGAACTGCCGGTGCTTAAGCAGAACAACGCCATTGTGGCTCTGGCGGAAGAGGATGTCCGCGAGACACCCACCAGCACCTGCATTCGTTGCGGTCGTTGCGTGGATGCATGCCCGATGTGTCTGCTGCCGACCTCCATCACCAAAGCTTATGCAGCCGGTGATGTCGATCAGCTCAAGAGCTTGTCTACGATGACTTGTATGGAATGCGGTTGCTGCACGTTCTCGTGCCCGGCACACCGCCCGATTCTGCAGACGATCCGTATGGCTAAGGATATTCTGCGCAATGCCAAATAAGCCGGAAAGGAAGGGTAGTATGAAAAATACGTTATTGGTTTCTTCGTCACCGCACGTACATTGCGGTATGAACACCCGTGATATTATGCGGGATGTTATCATCGCCCTGATGCCGGCTCTGGCAGCCTCGATTTGGCTGTTTGGTCTGCGCGCTTTGGCGGTAGAATTGGTTTGCGTTGCCTCGGCGCTGGCTGCAGAGTATCTCAGCCGTCGCGCTATGAAACGTCCGCAGACGGTGGGGGACCTGTCGGCTGTGGTAACCGGTTTGTTGCTTGCTTTTAACCTGCCGGCCACCATTCCGCTGTGGCAGGCATCGTTCGGTAGCGTGGTGGCCATTGTGGTCGCTAAGCAGATGTTCGGTGGCTTGGGTCAGAACTTTGTTAACCCGGCACTGGTCGGTCGTATCGTTTTGATGGGTAGCTTCCCTGCGGAAATGAACAACTGGGTCGACCCGCTGAAGTGGTTTGCCGACCCGATTGGTCATCTCGGCACGGTGGATGCTGTTTCCTCGGCTACGCCGCTGGCGCAGATGGCAGAGGCTACTGCGAACGGCACGGTTGCGGACATTGACGCAGTGCCGTTGCTCTTTGGTCTCCGCGGCGGCTCGCTCGGTGAGACATGCATCATTGCCATGTTGCTGGGTGGCGTGTATCTGGTCATTCGCCATGTTATCAGCCCGATGATTCCGGTGGTGTATGTCGGTACGGTGTTTGTGCTGACCTGGTTGCTGGGCGCCGATCCGGTGACGCACATTCTCTCCGGCGGTCTGATGCTGGGTGCTATCTTTATGGCGACCGACTATGCGACCTGTCCCATCAACCGCTCCGGCAAGTTTGTGTATGCCATCGGCTGCGGTTTGTTGACTGTGCTGATTCGTCTCTACGGTTCGCTTCCGGATGGCGTTTCCTTCGCAATCGTGATTATGAATATTCTGTCTCCGCTGATTGAACGCGTGGTGCGTCCCCGTCCCTTCGGCAGCAAACGCGGAAAGGCGGTGGCGAAATGAAAACGTTTCGTGAAATTCTGATTTCCGCGCTGGCGCTGATGGTAATCGCCGGTGTGGTTACCGCCGCTTTGGCAGGTACGAACGCGCTGACCAAGGATACCATTGCTGCTCGCACGGAGGAAATCGAAACCGCCGCCCGTAAGACGGTAATTTCGGCGGACGAGTTCGAAAAGGCCGAGTTGTCCGACGAGGGTGAGACGGTGGTATACTACATCGCCAAAAAGGAAGGCAAAGCTGTCGGTTATGTGTTTACCGCACAGTCCAGCGGTAAGAGCTCGGGTCTGGTGGTAATGACCGGTATCTCTCTTGACGGTCAGATTACCGGTGTCGAAATCACCGATGACAACGAGACGGCGGGTTATGTTGATAAGGTCGTCAAGGCCGGTTTCCTTAAGAGATTGTCCGAACTGACCGCCGACAAAGAGATTGAGTTCAAGAAAGACGTTGATGCTGTTTCGCAGGCTACCAAAACCTCCAAGGGTGTTTGCAATGCTGTGAATCAGGCAATCGAGTGGTATAACCAGGTGAAGGGAGGCGTTGCAGGTGAGTAATCGTTACTGGAACACCTTTTCCAAAGGCTTACTGCGCGAGAACCCCGTGTTTCGTCTGGTGCTCGGCACTTGTCCGACTCTGGCGGTAACCACCGCGGCGATGAACGGCCTCGGTATGGGTGCGGCGGCGACGTTCGTTCTGCTGTGCTCCAATGTGGTTATTTCGCTGCTTCGCAAGCTGATTCCCGGTAAGGTTCGCTTGCCCTCGTATATCGTGGTTATCGCGGGCTTTACAACCATTGTGCAGATGCTCGTCAAAGCGTATCTGCCGTCTATCGACCAGGCCCTCGGCATTTATCTGCCGCTGATTGTGGTTAACTGCATCATTCTGGGTCGTGCGGAAGCGTTTGCCGGCAAAAACAGTGTCGGTCTGGCGGCTCTGGACGGTCTGGGTATGGGCGTTGGCTTTACGGCGGCCCTGATTGTGATGGGCGGCATTCGTGAGTTGCTCGGTAACGGTACCATCTTCGGCTGGCCCGATGGTGGTCTGTTGCCCCCAATTGCGATTTTCGTATTGCCCGCCGGCGGTTTCTTCGTGTTCGGCATTCTCATCTGGCTTGCCAACCGTTTGTCGCTGAAGATGGAGCAGAACGAAACGCGTCGTGAACTGGCGGCGACGGCTGCTTGCGCGGCTTGTCCGATGGCGGGCGCTTGCCACGGAAAGGAGGCGGCAGAGAATGAATAATCTGTTTGCTATCCTGATCGGCGGCCTGCTCGTCAACAACTTCGTGCTGTCGCAGTTTTTGGGAATTTGTCCGTTCCTCGGCGTTTCCAAAAAGCTGAATTCGGCTGTCGGTATGTCTGTGGCAGTTATCTTCGTTATGGTGATGGCTACCGCCGCTACTTGGCCGATTTACAACTATCTGCTGGTTCCCAACAAGCTGGAATACCTGCAGACGATTGTGTTTATTCTGATTATCGCGGCGTTGGTTCAGCTTGTGGAAATTGTGCTTCGTCGGTATGTGCCGCCGCTGTATCAGGCGCTCGGCATTTATCTGCCGCTGATTACCACGAACTGCGCGGTGTTGGGTGTGACCATCCTGAACATCGACAGCGGTTACACGTTTGTGGAATCCATTGTCAACTCTCTCGGCGCGGGTCTTGGCTTTCTGCTCGCGATGGTGATGTTTGCCGGTGTGCGTGAGCGCCTGGAAAGCGCCGAGGTTCCCGAAACGCTGAAGGGCTTGCCGATTACGCTGGTGGCGGCATCCATCGTTTCGGTGGCGTTCCTGGGCTTCCAGGGACTGTTCGGACTGTAAGCAAAGGAGGTAACTACCAATGAATCCTATTTTGTTAGCGGTATTGTTGGTCGGCGGTCTCGGCTTGATTGCAGGACTGATCCTGGCTGTTGCCTCTGTGCTGATGGCGGTGCCGAAGGACGAGAAAGCGGAAGCGCTTCGCGATTTGCTTCCCGGCGCCAACTGCGGTGCTTGCGGTTATTCCGGCTGCGAGGGCTACGCCGATGCTATGGCCAACAAAGGGGAGAAGGTCGGTTTGTGTTCTCCCGGCGGTGTGGCGGTAGCGGAAGCGACCGCACGTCTGCTTGGTGTCGAGGGCGGCGAGGTTGCTCATAAGACGGCAATGGTTCGCTGCGGCGGTTGTGAAGAATTCACCGCCCGCAAGCTGGATTACCACGGTATTCCGTCTTGCCGCGCGGCGGCGCAGTTCTACGGCGGTAACTGGCTTTGCAACTCCGGCTGTCTGGGCTACGGTGACTGCGTTTCGGTTTGCGAATATGAAGCCATTACGGTGAAAGACGGTCTGGCACATGTCGATCCCACGGTTTGCCGTGGTTGCACGAAGTGCGTGAGCGCCTGCCCGAAGAACCTGATTGCAATGTATGACAGCCACGTGCTCGGCGTTGTCCGTTGCTCCAGCCACGACAAGGGTGCGGCAACGCGTGCGGCGTGTAAGGTTGGTTGTATCGGTTGCGGTAAGTGTGTGAAGGTCTGCGAATACGGAGCGGTATCCGTCACGGATAATCTGGCTTCCATCGACCCTGAAAAGTGCGTCGGATGCGGTCAGTGTGCCGAAAATTGCCCCGTCCACTGCATCACCATTACCATGCCGCTCGGCGTGGAAGAGGCCTGCAAATAAATTCTTAAAAAGAAATTTTCTTTTTATGAAAAACAGGCTTGACAAATGGCAGGGACATACTATATAATAGTCAGCGTCGTCTCCCGCGGAGATGACGCACACGGCTGTATAGCTCAGTTGGCTAGAGCATGCGGTTCATACCCGCAGTGTCATTGGTTCGAATCCAATTACAGCCACCATCCGGCCCGATGGTCAAGCGGTTAAGACACCGCCCTTTCACGGCGGTAACACGGGTTCGATTCCCGTTCGGGTCACCATCCTTTGGTCGCTGCAGTCGCGGCGGCTGAAATGGGCGTATAGCTCAGCTGGTTAGAGCGCCTGCTTCACACGCAGGAGGTCAGCGGTTCGAGTCCGTTTACGCCCACCAGAAAAAGCACCGTAAAAACGGTGCTTTTTGTTTTTCTTGCAATTTTCCCACAAAAACGATATACTGGGTTTATACCATTAACAGAAAGGGGCGAGTGCTTTGACAAAACGTCGGTTGCGTATCAGTTATCCGCATCTGGTTGCAGGTGGCTTTGTGCTGGTGATTTTGTTGGGCGCTTTGCTGCTTTCTTTGCCGATTTCTGCGAACAGCGGAAAGGGCACGCCGTTTCTCGATTGTCTGTTTACTTCGACCTCTGCGACCTGCGTGACAGGTTTGATTGTTACCGATACCTTTACGCACTGGTCGGTGTTCGGACGTACCGTAATCATTACGCTCATCCAAATTGGCGGTTTGGGCTTTATGACGCTGATGACAGGCTTCTCAATGGCACTGCATCGGCAGATTTCGCTGCAAGAGCGCACGCTGCTTAAGGATTCTTTTAACACGCCGGACATCGGCGGTATGATTCGGCTGACCAAAAAGATTCTGATTGGCACGGTGGCGGTCGAACTTGTCGGCGCGTTGATTTTTGCAGCGCGTCTTATCCCGAAATTTGGGTTCTGGGATGGTCTGGGACGCTCGACCTTCTTGTCGATATCGGCATTTTGTAACGCCGGTTTCGATTTGTTCGGCGACCAGGGCACGTATTCTTCGCTTACTGCGTTTAGCGGCGATGCGGTTGTGATTGTCACTGCCGCGCTGCTTGTGCTAATTGGCGGTATCGGCTTCCTCGTGTGGGATGACGTTGCCAAACACAAATGGCGTTTCCGCAAATACCGTTTGCACTCCAAGCTGGTGTTGTCGGTAACACTCTTGATTACGCTGGTGACGACGGTGTTGTTCCTGTTTTTGGAACGCGACCACACCAATGCCGGTTTGCCGTTCGGACAGCAGCTTCTTAATTCGTTTTTCGATTCGGTGACGCCGCGTACCGCCGGTTTCAACTCGGTGGATACCGCTTCGTTGCATCCTGCTTCGAGCGCATTGACGATTTTGCTGATGTTTATCGGCGGCTCACCCGGTTCCACGGCAGGCGGTATCAAGACGACCACCATCGCTGTTTTGCTGATTTGCTGCCTGAGCAATCTGTTCAATCGGTCGGGGTATAACTTGTTCCGTCGTCGCCTGCCGGCGCAGGTGCTGGTACAGGCGGTCAGCGTGGCCGGTATTCAGCTGCTGCTGGCACTGACCGGTGTTTTCCTTGTCAGCGCGGCACAGCCGGAATTGGCGCTTACAGACGTGGTTTTCGAGTGCTTCTCTGCGATTGACACGGTGGGTATGACCACGGGCATTACGCGTGATTTGCTGCCTTTCTCGCGCGTTGTGATTATGCTGATGATGTATTGCGGACGCTTGGGCAGCTTGACCTTTGCCATGGTGTTTGTGCAAAGAAAGCAAAAAGAGATTTTGCGTTTTCCCGAGGAATCGGTGAGTATTGGATAAGGGGAGAAGACGATGAAAAACTTTCTGGTAATTGGTCTTGGTCGCTTCGGCGAGCATCTTAGCCGCCGCCTGTCCGAACTGGGCAACGATGTGATGGTTGTGGACCAGAACGAGGAAATCATCAACCGCATCGCCGGCACGGTTACCTGTGCGCAGATCGGTGATTGTAAAAGTGAAGAGGTTCTTCGCAGTTTGTCGGTGAACAGCTTTGATATTTGCTTTGTGTGTATCGGCAGCGATTTCCAGAGCAGTTTGGAGATTACCAGTCTGCTTAAGGAGATGGGCGCGCGTCGCGTTATCAGCAAGGCCAGCACGCGGATTCAGGAAAAGTTCCTGCTGCGTAACGGCGCCGATGCGGTGATTTTCCCGGAAAAGGATTTGGCGTACAAGCTGGCGGTACAGTACAGCGGCGATAACATTTTCGATTATCACCAGATTTCCAGCGATATCGCTGTGTATGAGATTGCGGTGGTGCGCAGCTGGATTGGCAAGAGCATCCGCGAGGTGGACGTTCGCAAGACACATAACGTCAACATTCTGGCCATCAAGCGCAGTGGCGCGGTCGTGCTGGCAGGGCCGGATATCACGTTCGAGGAAGAGGATCATCTGCTGGTGCTCGGCGACGGTGCACACATCGACCGTCTGACAAAGAGCAAGTAAAACGGATAATAAAAAAGGATTGGGGAAACCCAATCCTTTTTGTTTTATGAGATTATTCCGCGATGGTTGCGCTTCCAAACGCGTCAAGCAGTGCCTGTTTGTCGCCGCTTGTGCTGAGATACAGCTTATCCCCGACAGGGAGGCGGAGCGCGCCGTTTTCACGCGCTGTCGGCAACGGTGTTCCGAGTTCTTGTTCGAGTGTTATTTCGCTGCTAACGCCCTCCAAAAGCAGGGTGCCGTTTCCGCTTTCGTGCCAGTACACGACGTACTGTTTTCCTCGTCTTTCAAACGAATAGGCGATAATGTCGGGTGCGGTTTCCAGAGGGAAATACCGCACAAGCTCATACTCGCCCTCTTCGTTTATCAGCAAGGTGTATTCGGCATCCGGGTCGCGCAGTTGTTTCTTCTGCTCGTCGGTCAGCCACGCCGTTCGGCGTACATCCTCCCAACGGCGAAGCACTTCCAGATTGTCCGCAAGACGGGGACTCGATTGGAAGAGCGGTATTTCGGTGTAGAATTGCGGCAGACGTGTGTGAAGCGTGACAGGAGAATCCCACGAGGCGGCTTTCGACGTGCCGTATTCATACAGATGCGGTTGCGAATCGTTAAACATACCCCACCAACCGAAGTTGATGCGCGTAAAATCGTTAGCAAGTCGTGCGGCTTCGGGAAGCTGGTGGCGGAGGAGGTTGCCTTTGAAATAACAGGTCAGGCAAACATCAAACGCGTTTCCGCCGCTGAGCATATGCCAGCCGAAATGCGATTTGGCAGCGCCTTCGCAGAACAGCGGTGCGGGCGACAGCTTTTGATACACCTTGTATTGCGCCAGCGGAATATAGATTTCAAAGGGTGCGTTTGTACCCTCCGAACCATCGAAATACAAAAACTCAAAGCCGAGCGCATACAGTTTCGCAATCTTATCGGCGATTTCATCCTGCAAGCTGGTGTCCTGGTCGATATAGGCACTGGTAGCGCTGAATTCGCTGACATCCAGAATGCCGCCGATAGTGCCGAGCTCGTGTGATTTGACTTCGGTTTGCAGATGTCCGCGCTTGCAACCGACAAAGCGGTAGGGACGCTCGCAAACGTAGGATTCGTATTCAATCAGCTCGCCACCGAATTTCAAGACGCGGCATTGCGGGTGCATAACGGTGCCGGTGGGGTCTTGCTCCACATAGATGGTGGTGTCGGTGTCGGAGAGAGGCTGAGACAGTGTAAAGTAGCGTGTCAGGCGCAAACGATGGTCGGCATGCGGCGTAACATAGTGGCTTTTTAAGCCAATGTGCGTCTGCAGAATGTGCATACCGGGCGTGATACCGGCACTTCGCAAGGTGTCCACCACAAACTTAAGGTCGTCGATGCCGTTCGGATAGTCGTCATTAAATTCGTAGTCGCCGCTGTTGGAATAGCCAACCTCGTTGCGGCAGTATGTGCCGTAATAAATCAGCATTTTGGTGAAACCCATTTGCTTCGAAAGCGCGATATGCTCGTGGACGTTTTGCGGCGTAATAGCCCCTGTCCAATAGATGGAGGAGTTGACAGCCTTCCGGTTGCGGCGGCTTTGCACACCGCGAGGAAGGTCGAAATCCACCTCCAGTGCGTCGATGCAGTCCAACAGTTCATTCGTCGGAGAGACAATCAAAGCGGCGGTGCGTCCGAGCAATTTGACATCGCCAAGCGAATCGGCGGTGAACAAACGCCCGCTGTCAAGAGGGGCGGAGTCGATTTTTACATATGGATCGGCTGCCAGCACGTTGACAGCGGCGGTGTCGTCCCACAGCACGTTCAACCATTCGCCGAAATGCTCGCGCTGTTTCAGCGGCAACTGAAGCAAACGGAACTCAGACACGGGAGGAGGGGACATGGCCAGACCGGCAAACGCCTCTTCCGGTATAATGAAATCTATCAGCGTGAAGGACATATACGCGTCGGTGACGGTGAACTCCAGCACCGCTTCAAAGGTGACGAGTTCAAAACCGACAATCAGACGATTGCCTTCACGGCGGATGCGATTAGCCTGAAAGGTGGTGCGCTTATTCGGGTAAGAAAGCTTGATTTCGTTGTTGTACGGACGATTTTCCGTCAAAGAGAACAGCGACACCGCCGAGCCTTGAAGCAGGCATTCTTCGCCGCAGGATTTGAGCACCAGGCTTTTTGCGGTGCAGTCGCTGCCGATGGTCAGAATGAAACGCTTATTCTCGAGGATGATATCCGCGTGAGAAGTCATAGCTATTCCTCCGTTTCGGTAAATTGTTGTGTACCTTATTGTCACTATATCGTATGATATCGGATTTTGCAATATAAAGGTGCGAGAAATCACAATTTCGGTTGATTTTTATTCGGGTTGTGGTATGATGATATAAAAGAAAGTGCATTGTCATTTGGGGGTATGTCTTGTGTACGACCTGATTATTAAAAACGGAAAAATTATCGATGGTACGGGGAGTCCGTATTATCGCGCGGACGTTGCGGTTAAGGACGGAAAGATTGCGCGCATTGCGAAAAACATTACGGATGACTGCCGCGTTATTGATGCGACGGGACTTACGGTTACGCCCGGTTTTATCGATTCTCACAGCCATGCGGACTCGGCGCTTTTGTCGCATCCCGATTTGATTGAAAAGGTGGAGCAGGGAATCACGACCTCGGTTGTCGGTCAGTGCGGTTCGTCGTCGGCGCCGAACGAAACGATGTCGGTGGGCGACTACCTTGAGTCGCTGCGCGATGCTTCGTTTGGTGCGAACTCGGTCTATTTAATCGGACACAGCACCTTACGCAGAAATGCCGTCGGTCTGGAAAACCGTGACCCTACCGCCGAAGAACTGGAAATGATGATGCAGATGCTGCGTGACGGTATGGAACACGGCGCTGCAGGCTTGTCTTTCGGACTGTTTTATACTCCCGGCAACTTTGCCAAGCTGCCGGAACTGATTGCGCTTGCAAAAGTCGTTGCGGAATACGAGGGCGTTATTGCGGCACACATCCGCAACGAAGGCGCTACTTTGATTCAGTCGGTTGAGGAGTTTATCACCGTTGTGCGTGAGGGCGGTGTGCGTGGCATTCTTTCGCATCACAAGGCCGGACAAAAGGAAAATTGGGGTAAGGTGCATCACTCGCTCAGAATGATTGATCAAGCAAACGAGGAAGGCTTGGAGCTTTACTGCGACGTGTATCCGTATTGCGCTTCCAACACTTCTCTGAGTGCTATGCTGATTCCTGCGCGGTATCGCGACAAAAACAGCGATGAGTTGGTGGAGATGTTGTCGGACAAAGCGATGCGAGAGCAGATTTATATAGAAGACTGCGCCAAATATCGCGAGGACCTCAGCTGGATTATGATTACGAGCTGCAACGAGCTGCCGCACCTGCAGGGCAAACGCATTTCCGAAATTGCCAAAGCAGAGGGCAAATCGCACTACGAAGCGGCGTTCGATATTCTTTGCGAAAGCCATATGAACTGCAGTGCTGCCGCCTTCTCGATGTGCGAAGAGGATGTGGAAACGGTGATGGCGCACCCGCGTGCTATGATTTGTACCGATTCCGGTGTAGCGCGTCATCTGACGATGTATCATCCGCGTCTGCGCGGTTCGTTCCCGCGTGTGCTTGGTCGGTATGTGCGTGAACGCGGTGTGACAAGCTTACCCGAAATGATTCGTAAAATGACGTCGATGCCTGCTGTGGTGTACGGACTCAAGACGAAGGGCTTGATTGCCGAAGGGTACGATGCCGATATTTGCATCTTCGATGCGGATACCATTGTGGATCGTGCGGATTTCAGCAACTGTGCGCTGCGTGCCGAGGGGCTCAATTATGTGCTGGTCGGTGGTCAAATTGCTGCTGAAAATGCGGTGTACACCGGTGCTCGTGCCGCAAAGCTGTTGCTCAAACGATAACGGTGAAGAACGAAAAAACGCTTGGATTACGACCTGAAAATATTTCTCGCGAAAAATTTATAAAATTTCTGTTTTTGCTCTTGACTTTTTGCGGGAAAGCCACTATAATTCTATACGTTGTCCAAGCAACACGCGCTCGTAGCTCAGCTGGATAGAGTGCTTGACTACGAATCAAGAGGTCAGGGGTTCGAGTCCCTTCGGGCGCGCCAACAAAGAAACCTGATTTGTCTACCAGACAAATCAGGTTTTTTGCGTGATGCGTTCCTTCGGAACATGTGCGCACTGCGTGCGTGATGCAGACTTCGTCTGTGATGCACGCCGTCACGCGCGTGTGAGGAACCCATCGCATCATTGCGGAACAAAGTGGAGCAACATCATTTTGAGCGAAGCGAAAAACATCATATCGCCGCAGTCGATGCATCATTTGACAATCAACCGAATTTGTGGTATAATAACAGCAGAAATTTCAAAACAAAACATAAAGATAAACAGAATTAGTGAGAAAACTATAATGACTTATAAACCACAAAGCAATAATCCGTATATTACTTCCTTAATGTTGGAACAGGGATTGAATATGGTAAGTGTAACTAGAGCTCCGAATTGCCATGAGCAATATCAGGAACATAGCGGGCAATTATTGATTGATGATAGTAGAAAGAAATTACTTTATGTGATTGGTTGTGATACAATAATAATTGACATTAATTTGGCTGATATACAATCAATTTTACCTTTGGAAGAAAATATTTGGGACATGAGTGGACACAATAAGAAAGTGGTGCAGGACATTATAGTAAACATTTCAAACAAAAACGGATACAGATTTCATATTGATTCAGCATTTTATCACGATGTTCCGCTTTTTTTGAATAGATTGCAAAGACAAATAAAATACGCTCACACTCCCTCTGTTGAAAAACGAGACAAAAGAATTGGAACTATTTTTGCCTTATTAGGAACGATTTTGTTTTTCCTTTGGACAATAATTGATTGGACAAATGGAGGGAGTATTGGTCTTGGATTCTTTACTCTTTTTTCATCAATCGTTTGCGGTGGACGTGCTTACTTTGGATTCAAAGACTGGCACAAATAGGAGTTTTGTTCACGAACCTTTTTGCTGTTCTTACCCCACTTTACGCACCTTTTAGTTGCTCTTTCGCACAAAAGCCGTCTGTGCATTCGCACAGGCGGTTTTTTGCATCCTTGCCGATTGACAAGGGGGCGGCGGTATCGTATACTGAAGTTACGATATCGCTTTGTATTACGGAAAGTGAGTTTGCTGTATGAAAAGAAGTTTTCGTCTTTCGACGGCGCTGGATGTGGATGATCTGCTGCTGGAATGTATTCCGTATGCCATCCGTCTTGCCAATGAAAAATACAAATTCAATCCGCCGCTGACCATCCATGAGGTGGATCGGTGGGGAAAGACCGGCACGCGCGCCGACGTGATTTTTGAGTTTATGGACAGTCCCGAATTCTTCGAGAATCAGCCGGTAATCCGCGGCGCACGGGAGTTCGTCAAAAAGCTGTCGCAGATGACCGAGATTTTTGTGACCACGGCGGTGTGGCCGGAGTATATGACGACACGGTTTCAGCGTATTCTCAAGGAGTTTCCGGAAATTCCGCAGGATCACATTCTGATGGGTTCGCGCAAAGATGTGATTGATGTGGATATCTTGTTTGATGACGGTATGCACAATGTGCTGAAATCCGGTGCGGCGTACCCGATTCTGATGCGTCGTCCCTGGAACAGCGAGGCGACCGGTACCCTGGCTGTGAATACCTACGACGAGTTTTTGAAGCTCGTAGAAATCATCGCCGACAGTTACAGCACCAAGCGCGATGAAGCCGGAAAAAGCCCGGATATTATGGTGCTTGTCGGCCCGTCGGGCAGTGGAAAAAACGAGATTGCGCAGGCGCTTCTGCGGCAGGTGCCGTCGGTGGAAAAGCTGTTCAGCTACACCACGGACGAAGCGGTTTGCCAAAAGGAAAATGCGGGGTATCGTTATGTGGATACCGAGACGTTCCGCCGTATGTCCGACAACGGTGAACTGTTTGAATCCACGACCTACGCGCACCACGCCTATGGTTCGCGCATTGCCGATGTACAGCGCATTCTGGACAAGGGCAAGCGCGTGCTCACGGTGATGGATATTTGCGGCGCTATGGCGCTGAAAACGCGGTTTCCCAACGTGGCTACCATCTACGTCAAGCGCGATATGAAAGCGCTGATTACCGCCGTTTTGGAGAAAGAATGCACCAATGAGGATAAGGCGAATCGCCTGATTTCCGTCAGCACCGAGCAGTGCAATGAGCGCGTTTGCGATTATACGGTCAAGTTCGAAAACAGCGAGCAGGCGGCACGGCGTATTTGCGAAGAGTTTAACCTGTAACAACAAAGGACAGTCCGAAAGCGGACTGTCCTTTGTTTATTCGGTGAGTTTTTGGAAGACGGCGTGGTCGGTCATATCGATGGTCAGCGGTGTGATGGAAACGTAGCCCGACATCATACACTCGGTATCCAGCGTCGGGTTGTTTTGGAATTCAAACATACACTTTCCTTTTGCCTGATAGAGACCGTCGGATACTTCCTCGAACGTATCCGAAAAGTAGATGCCGCCCTGCCGCGTGATGCGGATGCCTTTGGGGTCGGCGGGGATGTTGATATTGTACGCGCCGTGGGTATCCAGCAGTTTGTGCTCGTTTATGTAGTCCCATACTTGCCCGAGATAGGTGAGGGCATTGTCGTAGTTATCGGGGGCGGTGGAAATTGCGAGTGTCCGCAGGCCGAGCAAAGCCGCTTCGCGGGCGGCGGCAACTGTGCCGGAATACAACATATCCGAACCGGCGTTAAAGCCGCGGTTGATGCCGGAAACGACGAGGTCGAACGTCTGCTCTATACCGAGAACGGCATAGCGCACACAATCGGCAGGGGTGGATTCCACGGTGTATACCGTCACATCGTCGGCAAGCTGCTGCGTGGACACGCGAATCGGTACCAGATACTCGATGCCGTGGCTTTTTCCGCTTTGCTCAAATCGCGGAACAACCGTGGTGACCTCACCATATTGCTGAAACCAGCGGATGAGCGGAAGCAGCTGCTTGGCGTCGACACCATCGTCGTTGGTGATTAAAATTCTCATAGTGTTACTCCGTTCAGTAAGACGTGTCCTGCACGGCTTCGGCTTTCACCAGCTTGACAATACGGCTGGTGCCGAGTCGCGTAGCGCCGAGTGCCATAAATGCTTCGGCATCTTGGAGCGAGGAGATGCCGCCCGCCGCTTTGATACGTACATGAGGTGCCACATGCTTTGCGAAAAGCTCCACATCGTGCAGTGTGGCGCCGGCAGTGGAAAAGCCGGTGGAGGTTTTGATGAAATCCGCACCGGAGGCGGATACAATTTCGCACATTTTGATTTTTTCTTCGTCGGTCAGCAAGCAGGTTTCGATGATGACTTTGAGAAGCCGTCCGTTACAGGCTGCTTTCACGGCACGGATTTCTTCCAGAAGCTGCGTGTAGCACCCATCTTTCAGCCAGCCGAGGTTGATAACCATATCGATTTCATCGGCACCGTTCGCCACCGCATCCGCCGTTTCGGCGCATTTGACAGCGGTGGTGGAGTAACCGTTCGGAAAACCGATTACGGTGCAGATGGCAAGGCGGTCGCCAACATACTCTTTGGCTGCCTTTACATAGCTTGCAGGG
>JAZODA010000033.1:0-13281 GCA_045596745.1 Acutalibacteraceae bacterium | reverse complement strand
CCCCTGCGCACGCGTATACCACCTCCTCCGAGCCGCTGAAGTCGCTGATGGACAAAGGAAACGCCCTGCGCGAATCGGGCAAAATCGTGGAATTCTCCGTCTTCCAGGCACAGCCCTGGATGAACATCCCCGAAATCGCCTCTGCGGTGATTGTCACGGCGGCGGACGAAGCGACCGCTACCGCCGTTGCCAATGAGCTGGTGGCGGAGTTGTATACTCTCCACGAAGCCTTGCAAGGCGCACCGCTGATGACCCCTGAAGAGGTCGTGCAGGTGGCGCTTGAGAATACCGAAGACAAGCCCGTGGTGCTGGTCGATTCCGCCGATTCCCCCAATGCGGGCGCGTGCGGCGACTGCGCCACCGTGCTGGAAGCCATCCTGCCGTACCGCGACCGTCTGCGCGTAGCGTTCTCGGTCAACGATGCGGCGGCTGTGGAACGCGCGTTTGAGATGGGTGTCGGCGGCACGGGAGACTTCACCCTCGGCGCATCCATCGCCCCGAAGCTCAGCAAACCCGTCACGGTGGAGCGCTGTGTCGTCAAGAGCCTGCACAGCGGCGATTTCATTATGCAAGGCCCTGCCGAGCGCGGACAGCCGCGTAACATCGGCAAGAGCGCCGTGCTGGTTGCCGACGGCGTGCAGATTCTCGTCACCACCAAAGCGCTGAACAACGGCGACCGCCAGTTCTACCGCGGCTTCGGCATCGAGCCGACCTTGTGCGATCTCGTGTGCGTGAAAGCGTGTACCTCGCTGCGCGCGGGATACGAGCCCATCAGCGCCGCTATCTGCAACACCGCTACCCCCGGTGCGGCAGGCCCTGTGCTGACGGCACTGCCGTATGACCGCATTCCCACGCCGCTGTATCCGTTTGCTCCCATTACGGAGGCGGATATCGTCCCGGCGCGGCGGTATCGCTAAAAATCTACCTTTTACAGATACAAACGGCGGTTGACCGACCGCCGTTTGTTTGTTATAATGCGAGGGTGAGGTGACACGCTACATGGAAGTCGTAATCGGACAAGTATTTATATTGCTGGTGTTTGCCGCGGTCGGCTTCGCGCTTTGCAAAGCGAAGGTAACCGAAAGCAGCAACGCTTCGGTGCTGTCGAAGCTGGTGATTTATGCGTTTTTGCCCGCGATGTCGTTCAAAACCTATGCCACCAACTTCACCGTCACCTATGTGCGTGAAAATTACGCCCAGCTGCTGCTCTCCATCGTAGTGGTGGCGGCGCTGGCGATTATCAGCCTGCTGCCGACGCGCCTGCTGACGCGTGACAGCTACCGCCGTAAGGTGTACCATTACTCCATCACCATTGCGAACTACGGCTATATGGGCTATGTGTTGGCGGAAAACCTGTTCGGTGGCGAGATGCTGCTGCAGGTTATGGTATACGCCCTGCCGCTCGCGTTTTATGTGTACGGCATCGGCTATCCCACCTTGACCAACTCCGGTGTATCGGTCAAAAAGTTTTTAAACCCCTCCATCTGCGCCTCGCTGCTCGGTATGGTGGTGGGTCTTTGCGGACTCAGCGTGCCCGATTTGGTGCTGGATTTGCTGACAAAAGCCGCCGCCTGCGTCGGGCCTGTCAGTATGCTGCTGACGGGTATGACCCTCGCGGAATACCCGATTAAAGCGCTGCTCGGCGACAAGAATATTTACATCATCACGGTGCTTCGCCTGCTCGTGATGCCGTCGCTTTTGTCGGGCGCCCTGTTGCTCCTCGGCTTCCGCGAAGCGGTGATTCCGATGCTGATGCTGTACGCGATGCCGTGCGGTCTCAACACGGTGGTGTTCCCGAAACTGGTGGGCGAGCGGTGCGAAACAGGCGCGGGACTGGCGCTGGTGTCCAGCCTGCTGTCCTGTGCGACCATTCCGCTTATGCTGTATCTCTGGACATAATGCAAACCACAAAGCCACCCGACTATGCGGTCGGGTGGCTTGACTTTTTGTGGGAGATTCTATACAATGAAAGCAAGAAAGTAACGATAGGAGCGGGGATGATGACCAAAAGAATGACAAGTATGCTACTCTGCCTCGCGCTGATTCTGTGCTTGTTCAGCGGCTGCGCACAGCAGCAGACCGAGCCGACTCCGTCGACCCCCGACGGACAGACCGAGCCCGAAGGCATCGTGTATGACTCGCCGGCGCAGGAAGCGGTGGTGGAAACCGCACTGGCGTATATGATGCGCGGCGCGCGTCTGCATTACGACGATACCCGTCTGATCGACACCAGAACAGTGGCGTACTATCGCTGGCAAACCGGCTTGTATTCGCCGGAGGATTACACCTCCCAGTTCTACGGCTACCTCAACTGCACCGCGTTTACCTATGACCTGTACCGCAACGCGCTGGATTACGAGGTGTTGGAGCATCCGACCAACCTGCTTGACAGAAACTCCAGCCCCGAGGGCAACGCACTCCGTCCGTATGTCTACTACCCCACGGGCGAGGAAACCGCCGAAGAGCAGGCGGTGATGGAAAAAGAATTCCGCGCGAGCCTGCAGCGCGGTGATATCATCGTTTTGCGCTACAACTCCAGTGGCGGACACGGTATGGTGTACGTCGGTGAGGATGTGCTGGACGGCGTGGAAGGCTACCGCGGCGTGTCCAAGGAAAACTCCGACGAAGAAGACAAGCAGGTGGAGCGCAGCTGCGACATCATCCACTGCACCGGCAGCAGCTATAAGTACGGCGAATACCGCGAAGTGGAAGAAGCGTACGGCACGATTCAGATGATGTCCACCGACGATCTGTTTGATGAAACCAATCGCCGTCACGTGTTCAGTCAGCTGAAGAGCATCGGCATTTATCGTCCGCTCATCGCGTTCGACGGCGACGTGCCCGAGCAGACTAAAAACCGTCTGCAGAATCTGCGCGGCGTGATGGCGGAAAAGCTGTCCTCGCACACGTATGCTATGACGGTCAATCCGGGCGAGACGATGACCTTCACCTTCTCGCTGCGCAACTCGAACAAAGAGGCCGTCACGGTTTCCGTCCGTGATACCGTTCCCACCAATACCACCTATGTCGCAGGCGCCGACAGCGTCAGTGGCGAGGAGCTTTCGTGGGAAGTTACCATCCCGGCAGGGGAGACCAAAACCGTGTCGTACACGGTGACGGTCAACGCCGATGCCGTCTATGGCGACACGGTGGAAAGCGAAGCCACGGTTGGCGGTGTTCCCACCAACTGCCGCCCTGTGTATATCGAGCGCACCCTCACTGCCGAGCAACAGCAGGCGCTGATTGATGCGGCAGGCAAACCGACCTCCAAGCTGGGTCTGGCGCGCCTCAACGCCATCTACTCCGAAGTGCTGGGTGTCAAGCAGGTACTGCCGACGTCCTTTGTGGATGTGATGGAAAACATCTATGGTCAGTACGGCCTGACGGGCGCGATAATTAATGACGACAGCACCTATCTCTCGATGATTCCGCCCGCTATGTTCGGCGGTCGCGCGGTGTATCAGCGCCCCGATGCGGAGGATGCGTATCGTCTGGAGGATGTCCGCACGCGTCTGCCGTACAGCCGCGACTTGATGGTCGGCGATATCGTGATGGCACTGGATGGCAGCGATGTCACCGCCGAATCGTCCCACCGCCTCTATCTGGTGCTTGGTGACACCGCACTGGATTTGCTCAGCGATGCCGAGAATGCGACGATTTCCACCGACGCACTGGCGGTCAAACTGATTGCCTATCAGCGCTTCGTCATCCTGCGCCCCTCGATGGCAGTGACCGAATAACAGCAAAAAGCACCCCGACTTCGGGGTGCTTTTTTTATGCAAGCCACGCCGCCACAGCATCCACCGCCCGCCGAAACACCTGTATTGGCAGAGCGGTGCGTGCAGGGAGCAGAGGTGTCACCGCCTCGGCGGCACGGTCTGTCGCGGCGTGCACCGCCGCCATATGAAACGATGCCCCCTCGCCGTGCAGAGTGGCACGCGTGGCGGATTCCACCCGCAGCGCACCGCCGACACCGAGCAGCAGCGTCAGCGTGATAACAAACGCCCACAGTGGCGCGAGCGCGCGTTGTAAACGGTTCATTTAAGCCCCCAGTTCGTTGAGCAGGTTCGCCAGCACACCGCCCAGCAATTCGGCGGTGTAGAGCGCCTCGTCGTGGGTGTTCGCGTTACTCCCAACCTCGATGAGCAGCGAGCCGTTGGACAGTTGTTGGTTGTAGCGCGCGTCTGCGAGCAGCAGCGGTCGCGCCAGTCCGGGATAGGTGCGGTGAAGCTTTTGCTGCAGCCGCGCCCCGAATGCCAGATTTTCCGCCGTGCGGCTGTTCGGCACGGCAGAGGAGTTGAGCATCCCCACAATCAGCATCACCTGCGCCGCATTTTTGCCGCCGACGGACACGGTGGGTTTGATGTAGGTGGTGCTGTCGGCATAGATGGCATCGCGGTGCAAATCCAGCACCACGCGGATGGTGGGGTATTGCTTGAGATAGGTTTGTATTGTGCTCTTGGAGCGGCTGTACGCGCCGTCGTACGGCTGGTCGTGTACCGTCTCGGCGTGGATTACCCCGATGCCCGCCGCCTCCAATTCTTCAGCAACGGCGGCACCGACCGACAGCATATTCCGCGACGCGTCGGTGGTGCGCGTGGGGTCATCCTTGTTGTAAAATCCGGCGTCGTACGCCATATAGCACTCGGTGGTGTGGGTGTGTACAATCAGCACCTGCGGCGCGTCGGAATCCTTTTGCAGCGCCAGCTTGGGGTCACGCGCCAGAGCGGCGGCGATGTCCACAGTTTTGCCGCTCTTGTTGCGAATGGCGACATCCTTAACGAAGCTGTCCCCGGCGCTCATCTGCTGTGTCAGAATGTCACCGCCGCCCTCCGTGCGCTGCACGGTGGTGGTTGTCGTCAGCGGCACACTCACCGCTTCACCGAGCAACACGGTGGGGGAGGTGACGGTGCTGCCTTTGGCGGTAGCCCCCGTCACATAGCCGCTGAGCAGCTGCACGCTGTCGGCAGGCTTTCGCAGTCCTGCCGAGAGCAACGCCGCGCGTTCGCCGAGCTTACGCAATGCGTCGGTCGGTATCGAAAGAGCAATCGCCGCCACACAGCCGAGCGTCAGCAGGACGGTAGCCAGTTGTCCAAGTTTTTGTTTTGTTTGTCGCTTCATCGCCGTTCACCCCTACAGCGTATGAGAGGAGACGGCGAAATATTCATCGGGCGATGGCGAGCAGCTCCAGCGGCGAGCAGTGCGGTTGTAAGGCGGCGTGAATGGTCATCGCGAGCAGGCGAGAGGCGCGGTCGGTCATCAGGTCGATTTCGCGCGGAGTTACCATCATCGCCCGACCCGAAGGGGAGAGCGATGCCCCCTCGGCAGCCATCTCGCGAGCGATGGTCTCGGCATCCACCACGGTGGGAACTCCCATCCCGATGACGGGGACACCCAATGTTTCGCGGCACAGTGCCCGACGATTGTTGCCCACCCCCGAACCGGGCGCAATGCCGGTGTCGCTGAGCTGGACGGTACAGCCGAGACGGTCAAGACTGCGCGCTGCCAGCGCATCCACCGCAATGACGGCGGCAGGACGCAGTGTGCGGCAAACACCTGCCACCGTTTCGCCGCTTTCCAACCCGGTGCAGCCCAGCACCCCCGGCGCAATCACCGCGCAAGGGCGCAGCCCGTCCAGCCCCACACTGCGCGCCAATTCTTCGGGAATGTGCCGCGTGGCAAGCACCCGTGAGGCGGTCAACGGCCCGATGGCGTCGGGCGTGATGGCGCGGTTGCCGAGTCCCACCACCAGCACCGTTCCCTCGGATGGCAACAGACGGCGCAACTGCCGCCCGATGACAATGGCGTGCGCTTCCAGTGTCTGTTCGTTGTCGGTCAGCGGCGGCACGGTGGCGGTGAGATACCGGCCCGACGGCTTGCCGAGCGAAGCCGAAAGCGCGGCATCCACCTGCAGCGCGTGCAGCGAAACGCCGTCCTCCGTCCACTCTTTTTGCGCCACAGCCTGCAAGCTTTCCGCGGCTTCCAGCGCCAGATCGGTGCGGTATTGCACAAAAACCACCTCTGTCGGTAGTATCCGAAGAAAAAAACCGCTTATTCGTGAAAAAAGGTATTGATTTTTTGAAATGTTCGTGTTATGATAACCAATGCGTGATTTATAAGTTAAGTCTTTTTCTGAGGAGGTGTGACCATGCCCAACATTAAATCCGCTAAGAAGCGCGTCAAGGTTATCGCTACGAAGACCGCCAAGAACAAGGCGACTCGTTCCGACCTGAAGACCGAGATCAAGAAGGCGAATGCCGCGATTGAGGCCGGCGCTGCTGATAAGGACATCGCCGTCAAGGCCGCTGTCAAAAAGATCGACCAGGCCGCTGCTAAGGGACTCCTGCACAAGAATACCGCTGCACGGAGAAAGTCCGCCCTCGCGAAAAAGGCGAACGCCTAAGTGTGCAAGCCAACGCCCCGCTGATTCAGCGGGGCGTTTTTTGTTGCGTCGGTTCAAAAAGAAAAGGCACGCCATATGGCGTGCCTTTTTGCGTTGTCGGTTACCCTGCACGGCGCACGGCGATGAGCCGCGGCAGCCAGTAGGTATTGTTCAGCGCGATATCCACCGTACCGCTGTCGGCGTTCTTGCAGGCGACGAAGCGGCTGCCTCCGATGTAGATACCCGCAAAGGTGGGATTGCCGCTCTCGTTTTCGCAGAAGAGCAGGATGTCACCGGGCTGCAGTGCCTCGGCCGAAGCCGCCACACCGAACGACATAACGGAGGACAGCGTGCGCGACACGGTCAGACCCGACTGCTTGTAGCAGTAGGTGACAAAACCGGGGTTGTCAAACGCCGCAGGGCCCGTGCCGCCGCGCTGGTAGGGAGAGCCGATAAGCGACACCGCCAGCTCGGCAATCGCCGTGCCGACTTCGCTCTCGCCGCTGTCTACCACAACGGACGGCTTGGTGGTGGGCTTGGTGGTAGTGGGTTTCACCGTGCCGCCGGTAGCGTCCGTTTTCACGGTGGTGCTCGCCGTCGGTTTCTCGGTGGTTGTGGTGGCAAAGGTGGTCGTGGTGGTGCTGCGTATATCCGAAGCATCGCCGCGGGTGATGGTGGCGGTTTTCGGTTCTTCCTCACCGCAACCACACAGCAGTACCGTCATCAGCAGTGCCGAGACGGTAAGCAAACTCCAAAATCGTTTCATCCAAAGCACCCCTTTCATGCTTCCATTGTACCCAAAAAATCGCAAAAAGGCAATAATTTTCTGTCGCTGGGGACTATCTTTTTTTGATAGAGTGTGTTACAATGTCTGTATATTCGATTTTAAGGAGTAATTGATATGGCAGAGATTCGTCCTTTCCGAGCCCTTCGTTTTACCGAGGCTGCCGGCCCTCTCGCTGAGGTTGCCTGCCCTCCGTATGACATTATTTCCGAAGAACAGCGTCAGGGTTATCTCGCCCGCAACGCCAATAACATCATCCGTCTGGAGCTCCCGCGTGAGGGTGCCGATCCGTATGCCACCGCCGGTGAAGTGCTGAACCGTATGCTGGCAGAGGGCATTCTGGCGCAGGATAACACCCCGGCTCTGTACGTCTATGAGATTGAGTTTTCGCTGGATGGTATGAGCGACATCAGCGCTATGTACGGCGGCACCTACAGCGTGTACGGCATCGTTGCGCAGGTGCATCTGGAAGAGTTTGACAAGGGCATCGTGCTGCCGCACGAAGAGACCCTGTCCAAAGCGAAGCAGGATCGTCTGAACCTGATGAAAGCCACCGGTTGCAACTTCAGCGATGTGTATTCGCTGTACAACGATACCGAGGGCGAGGGTTCGGTGGATGACCTGCTGTGCATCGCGATGAAAGAGCAGCCCACCTCCGTGCTGACCGACGAAGCGGGTCTGACCCATCGTCTGTGGGCGCTGACCGACGAGGCGATGATTGCCGCTATCCAGGCTCGCCTCAAGGATACCAAGCTGTACATCGCCGATGGTCACCATCGTTACGAGACCGCCATCAACTACCGCAACTGGCTGCGTGAGCAGGGCACTCCCGTCGGTGCGGATTCCGATTACATTATGATGATGCTGGTGGAGATGAATCACCCCGGTCTGGTGGTGTTCCCGACCCATCGTCTGCTGCGCGACCTGCCCGACTTTGACGCTGCCGCGTTGCTGAAAGCCTGTGCCGACCGCTTCGACATCGAAGAGGGCCTGCCGCTTTCCGCCATCGACGAGCGTCTGGAGCAGGCGTATCTGGATGGCCGCCGCGCGTTCGGCTTCTATACCGGCGGCGACACCGCGGCGGTGCTGGTGCTGCGCGATTTGTCGGTGATGGATGCCGAACTGCCCGCGCTGTCGGAGGCTTCCCGTCGTCTGGATGTCAACGTGCTGCACACGCTGATTCTGGAGCAGAAGCTCGGCATCGACAAGGCGAATATGGCTCAGCAGATCAACCTGACCTACACCCGCAGCCTGACCGAGGCGATTGAGGGTGTGCGCAGCGGCGCGTTCCAGGCCACCTTCCTGCTCAACCCCACCCGCGTGTCCGAAATCCGCGATGTGGCGGCGGCCGGCGAGAAGATGCCGCAGAAATCCACCTACTTCTATCCGAAACTCATCACCGGTTTGACTGTCAACCGACTGAAATAATTTGAGGACGAGAGGAGACTATCGCTATGGTTCGTAAACTGGCACTTGTGTGCTGTGCGGCGCTGTTGCTTGTGACGGCGTGTGCTTGTAGCAGCAAATCGGAGGACGAATCCGCGCCTTCCACCACCGCGAAAGCCACCACGACCACGAAAGCCGCCGCGACTACTACGACGGAAGCGGCCGGCGACGGCAGCGAGACGGTGACCACCACGACCACCGTCGGCAACCAAGATGGTCAAAGCACCACGCCCACCAAGAAACCCACGCAGATTGTTGTGGTTCCGGGCGAGGATGTTGTTGTGGACGACGATCCCGATGAGCTTGTCACCACCACTACCAAAAAGCCGACCACCACGACGGTGAAGTCGACTTCGGGCAACGGCACGACGACTACGGGCAAAACCACTGTCAGCAGCGCCGGCAAGACGACGACCACCACCGCAGCGAAGCCCACAACCACGACCACCAAAAAGACCACGACGACCACCAAAGGCGGCACGACCACGACGCGCCAGCCCGGTTGGACTCCGTGGGTATGATGTAAAAACAAAGAACGCTGACCGAACGGTCAGCGTTCTTTTCTTTTGTTACAGAGACTGCAAAAACGCCATCAGGCGGCGGGCGATGCGCTCGTTGCCCGCATCGTTCGGGTGCAGGCCGTCGGGCATAAACCGTTCCTTTTGAATCGGCACGCGCGGCTGAATTCCTGCCGTGCGGTACAAATCCAGCACAGGGAGCGAGTAGTAGGCGGCGATTTTTTGAATGAGGTTGACATACCCCTCCAGATTGGTCTGCAGACGAACGCCAAACTCGTTGTACGGGCCATCGTCCTCGCTCAGGCGATGAAGCGGCGTCAGAAACACAATTTGCGCTGTGGGGTAGCGGTTAATCAGACGCTCGCACAGGATATGCATCGCGCCGCAGAAGGTTTTCAGCGTGCGGTCTTCGAAGTTGCCGAGCGGTGCGTCACCGTGACCGAAATCATTCGTGCCGCCAAACACCACAACCACGTCCGCGTCGGCGTCCATGGTGTCCACGCGGTCGGCATAGGGGACACGGCCATCAACGTTCACCGCAATCTGGTCGGCAATACGATGACCGCTGATACCGAACCCGACACAGGTAGCACCGGTCAGTCGGGCAAGCACGTTCCAGTAAACGTTGCTGATGTCGCTGGTGCCGCTGCCTGCGGTAATGCTGTCGCCCAAAAAGACGATTTTCTTTCCTTTCAGTTCCATATCCCACACCTCACACCGTATTTGCTTTCATTATAAAATTCGTCGTCTGCTCTGTCAATTCTTTTCTTCCAAAAAGAACCGATCGCTCTCCCAATCGAGTGGGTTGTTGTCGATATATTTCCAAACCTCTTGGTAGTCACTTTGATTGCGAATGATGTGGTCGAAAAAGAGCTTCTGCCACACAGGAAAACCAAGCTGTTTTGTGACAATCCCCTTGAATTGCTGTATCACAGTGGATACTGTAGGGGCGACCATCGGTCGTCCGTTTTCAGAACCCGTGATTCGCAGGAGCAAATGGATGTGATTGGGCATAACGACATACTTATCCACCTGCACTGTCGGGTAATGTGTGTGGATATTTTGGATGGCGGTGTCAACAATCATACCGTATGGGGACAAGGGGATATCCTGCGGACGAGCAATGCTCGCCCCTACGGTCTCCCAAAACAGAGGCTTGCGATTCTTGGTACATACGGTAATGAAATACGCACCGCATCCGCTATAGTCAAATTCTCTTAATCGATGCACTTTGCGAACAGGCAATGTCATAACACTTCACCGCCATCAGTATAGCATATTGCCTCACTGCAGGCAACAAAAAACGACCGATCGTGTGATCGGTCGTTTCGGTTTGTGAGATTAGTCGCTCACGAAGGGCATCAGGGCGATCTGACGGGCGCGCTTGATAGCGACGGTCAGCTCTCTCTGGTGACGAGCGCAGGTGCCGGTGACGCGGCGGGGCAGGATCTTAGCCCGCTCGGACACATAGCGGCGCAGACGCGCAACGTCCTTGTAATCGATGCTCTCCACGCGGTCCACGCAGAAGCTGCAGACCTTGCGGCGACCCTTGCGGGCGCCACCACGCGGACGCTCGAAGCGTTCGCTCTTTTCCATTTTATCGGACATGAGGCAATCCTCCTTCTCGTTGAGATGAATGTAATCAGCGATACTCAGAACGGCAGGTCATCGTCGCCGACGATTTCTTCAAAATCGCTGGCAGCGGCGGTCGAGAACGCGGGAGCGGACTCGGCAAAGGCCGGCATGGGCTGAGCATCGGAGCGGGGAGCCGAAGCCCCTTTGGACTCGGCGAAGAACGCGTTGTCGACTACCACTTCGAAGATGGTACGGTTGTTACCGTTCTTGTCGGTGTAGGAACGGCTCTGCAGAGAACCCTGCAGGGCGATGCGCTGACCCTTCTGGAAATAGCGGCAAAGGAACTCTGCCGTGTTCCGCCAGGCAACACAGTTGATGAAGTCGGTCTGACGTTCAGCGCCTTTCGGCTGATAGGTGCGGTCCACGGCGACCGAGAAACTGGTCACCGAAACACCGCTCTGGGTGGTCTTGAGTTCGGGGGTCGCCGTCAGGCGGCCCAGCAGGCAAACAACGTTCATGATGCAGCCTCCTTACTTGTCCTTGCGGACGACCATCGACCGCAGGACGCCTTCGGTAATACCGCTGACACGCTCGAGCTCAGCCGGGAAATCCGGATCGCTGACGAAGTTGTACAGCACGTAGTAACCTTCAGCCTCATCGTTGATGAGATACGCCAGACGGCGCTTACCCCATTCATCGACTTCGCCGATCTCAGCGTTTTCCGCGATCAGAGTCTTGAACTTCTCCACCATCGCGGGGACGCCTTCCTCTCCCAGGTTCATCGAGAAGATGAAGACGGCTTCGTAGGAACCTTTAACTGTGGGCATAATTTGCACCTCCTCTTGGTCTATGGCCCTCTCTCTTCGGAAAGGGCAAGGATATTCACGCGGCTTTTCTACAGAAAAGCGCCATAATATTATAACAACCTCTTATCGACTCGTCAAGAGTCTTTTTTAAAAATTTTCTTGACCCGGAGACGATGCTGTCATATAATAGTGTCAGCGACCCGCTTTTGAAAGGATTGTGACTATGCTTCAGTTTGAAGAATTGCGGCTGCGACTGGAAAACAGCCTGCCGAAAATCGAAGCGTTGTCCGAGGCAATCGGTCTCGCGGCAATGCAAAAAGAATTGGCCGAGCTGGATATGCGCGCGGCAGAACCGGGCTTTTGGGACAATATGGAAAACGCCCAGAAGATTACCCAGCGTGCGGCGGCACTGAAAGACAGCATCGAACGCTACGACCGCCTGGTCACGGCGTATCACGATAACCTCACCTTAATCGAACTGGCGGACGAGGAGGAAGACATCTCCCTGTTGCCGGAATGCGAAGAGGGTGTGGCTCACGTGGAAAGCGAACTGGAATCTCAGCGCCTTGCCACGTTGCTCACCGGCGAATATGACAAGAAGAACGCCATCGTGACCTTCCACGCCGGTTCCGGCGGTACGGAAGCGCAGGATTGGGCGGAAATGCTGTACCGTATGTACACCCATTGGGCGGAAAAGCGCGGCTTCACGTATAAGTTGCTGGACTACCTCGACGGTGACGAAGCAGGCCTCAAGAGCGCTTGCATTCAGGTCAACGGCGAAAATGCCTACGGCTATCTCAAGGGCGAAGCAGGCGTGCATCGTCTGGTGCGTGTCTCGCCGTTTGATGCCGCCGGTCGGCGTCATACCTCGTTCTCCGCGGTGGAAGTGCTGCCCGAACTGGACGACAGCATTCAGATTGAAATCCGCCCCGAAGACATCAAAATGGACGTGTTCCGTTCCAGCGGCGCGGGCGGTCAGCACATCAACAAGACCTCCTCTGCCGTGCGTCTGACGCACATTCCCACCGGCATTGTGGTGGCGTGCCAGACGGAACGCAGCCAGTTCCAGAACCGCGATACCGCGATGAATATGCTCAAAGCGAAGCTGATGGAAATCAAAGAGCGCGAGCATCTGGACCGTATCGAGGACATCAAAGGCACCCAGGCGCAGATTGCGTGGGGCAGCCAGATTCGCTCCTACGTGTTTATGCCCTACACGCTGGCAAAGGACCACCGCACCGGCTACGAAATGGGCAACATCAACGCCGTGATGGATGGCGAAATCGATGGCTTTATCAACGCCTATCTCACCGCCTCCGCCAACGGTACGTTGGGTTACAGAGAGTAATATGGCAAGTGAAAAGACGGTCGCTTCGGCGGCCGTCTTTTTGTTTATCGGCGGGATATCTTATTGACAAACAGGGTGGAAAACGAGTACGATTAGGGTAGTACGAAGTAAAGGAAGTGCGAATGATGATGTGGAGACGAATGGTAGCACTGCTGTTGTGCGTGATGCTTCTTGGCGGATGCAGCGCGAAGAATGAAAGCGCGCCGCCTGCGGATGCACCGACCGCGCCGAAGACGGATGCGATTGTGTCGACCGAGGGAATGACCGACGAGCAAAAGGCCGTTGTCATCACTGCCGAGAGCTACTACCTGCGCGGCAACCGTGGGCAGTACGATATGGGCTCGGTAGGCAGCAGCGTCGAGCGCCGTGTCGTCAAGACCAAATCGCCCGAGGATTATACCGTGCAAAACCGCGGCTATACG
>JAZODA010000032.1:0-27765 GCA_045596745.1 Acutalibacteraceae bacterium | reverse complement strand
GGTATTATGAACAGTATGAACGCCTTTGACCCGTTGGCGCATCTGGTGGTGCGTATTTCCCGTAACGTCAATCAACTGATGGGTTGGTGCGGTCTGCTCAGCTTGCTCGGTAACGTGGCGCTGGCTGACGAAACGGCAGAGGTTGCCACCATGTCGCCGATCATCCGCGATATCACCGAAAAGAACGTGGAGTGTGCCGATGAGGATGCCGCTTATACGCTGCGTCTGCGCCTGGCGACGTATACCGCATCGATGGGTATTTACGGTTCTCAGCTGATTCCGTGGCACTGCTTCCCGGTGTTCTTTGCGGACATTGCCGCGGCGGTGTATCCGTTGCAGGCGTTCACACCGTTCGATGTTATCGGCAAGAACTACCTCAGCTTTATCGTGGTCGGCACGCTTGTCTTGCTGTCCTTCACCGGTTGGGATCGGTTCATTCCGAAATTCGGGTTGCCGGATAAGCAACGTGCTAAACTCAAAAAAGCGTAATTCCAAAGCGGGTTCCGACAGGGACCCGCTTTTTCTCTTGAAAATCCGAATCGGAGGTGCTATAATCGGTAACGAAAGAATGGGGGCTTTTGTGTGAAACGTTGGCTTAGTTTATTGTTGGCAACCGTCATGCTGTTTGTGATGTGCGGTTGCTCCGAAATCGACTATAACTGGTTGGATGATTTTGATTTCGAGTCTGAGTCCGAGGACTATTACTCGAATGAAACGCAAGAACCGGCGTTTTCGCGGGTAACCATCCCGTCGTTGCCGTCATACGACTATTCCACAACTACGACAACTGCAACTACGACACGCTACACTTACTATACGACCTCTTCGTCGAGAGTGCCGCAATATACGTATCCCTCGTATTCCACAACCACGCGGACGACCACCACGACGACCACCACACGGTATACGACAACGACGACCGCCTCTCAGCCGCAATTCTCCACGCTGACGGCACTTCGGGACTACTTTACCAAGCAGCGTAAGGCCGGCATTTCGAAATACTCGTTCCGCTATACCGGCAGTACCAAGCTGACGGCTCGACTGATTGCGCAGATGAGTATTGCTTGCTATATTCAGTATTGGGATCATGGCAACAATTCGTATACGGTGCAGATTTACGAGTATCCGGGCGATCGCATCGTTAAGGCTTACCGCAGTGGCGATAAATCGGCGCTGAATTCCGCTGAAGTTTCGGCGATGAACAAGGCAATACAGATGGTCAACGAGGCAAAAGCCTCGACGAACAGCACGTTTGAGTTGGAGCGCAAACTGCACGATATGTTGTGCAAACATATTACCTATTACGATACCGATCGCAGCGTAGATGATCCGAAAAACCCGCCGCGTTTCCTGACGGTGGTGGGTGCTTTGCTCGACGGTAAGGCGAACTGCCAGGGCTACACCGATGCGTTTTATGTGTTGGCGAGTATGGCAGGATTTACGGTATCGCGTATGAACGTTTATTGCCCCAATGATCTGCATACGGTTAATAGCATTTATCTGAACAACGAATGGTATGTCGTGGACGTTACGTTTGACGATACCAATGACGGTGAGATTAACTATCGGTTGTTCAATGCCGGTGTGGATGTGATTGAGGAGTTTAAATGGGATCCCGAAAAGGAAGTAGAGCCTATTGCCCGCAACAGCGGTATAGCTTACTATTACAACTACACCAACACGACGTACGATACGCTACAGGCGTTTGCGAATGACGTTGCTGCCAAATGGTCGAATACCGGCACTATGGAGTTCCGTGGCAGAGTGAAAAATGTAACGCAAGGCAATTCGCTGAAGGCGATATTGAGCGAGGCGCTGAACAAGACGGGTAAGAGATACTCTTACAAGTATTGGTATTACGAAAACGGCAAGGATTGCTATTACACCTTGCGCTTCAGTTAAATAAAAAGCGATGCTGTCCGAGACAGCATCGCTTTTTTTGTTTATAGCATATCCAGCAGGGTGTAGAGATTTTCGTCGGAATATTCAATCTCGGCGGAAAAGCCGCGTGCGAGTTCGACCTGATCCTCAAACGTAAACGAACCGTGCTGTGTCCAATACGCCGCACCGAGCAGGTGCAAAAGATGGAAAAACAGAGCGGCAAGGGCGGCGCGTGCGGCAACGCCTTCGGCGTCGGCGGCGTTGGCGAAATGGCGGTATACGGCGTATACGACGAACTGTTCATACTCGGTTTGCCGCTCGGCCATATGCTTGTTAAAACCGTCAAAATCGGGCGCGATAGTTTGTGCGGCGAGCAGACGAGCGCTCCAGGAATCCTCCAAACGCTCTAGTGACAGGAGCAGGCGTATCCATTCGGACGGTGCGGCTTCGGGCAACGCAGTGTTACACAGAGTCAACATCTCATCAATACGCTGTTCCATCGTACGGGAACGGTCTTGCAGTGCACCAATGACGCGGTCGCGAAGCAGGATAATTTCATCGTCGGTTTCGGGTGCATCAACCAGCACGGACGGTTCGGAATTTCCAAGAATGATGCGCGCGGCCTCCTCACAACAAAGCCCCAACCCGACTTCGGTGCGGCCCGGCAACTCGTTGCGAAAGCGCGGATGGTCGGTGCAAATCTCGCACAGACACGGCTCGCCAAGTTCTAAAATGATGTCGCACAGATTGCGGTCGTTCAAGAACGGACACCGCCCGTGTTCGTCGGTTACAAAATGTGCGGTGTCGTTCGTATAGGCTATGTGCTGCCCCAAACGGCGACCGAGCGCGCCCTCTGTCGCGCGGTAAACGGCGGCTGTGTCGGGATCGATATCGATTTCCCAGCCGATACAGCAGCTGTGACGGCATCGGCTGCCGATACAATGAAATGCTTTGTAATACGAGGGGAACACCTGCTGCATAGTTTCACCGCCTTTCGGTATATCAGCATACCATAAAACGCCGTGAAAGGGAAGATGCACCGCATATTTTTTTGTGTGGCTGTGATACTAACCTACGGAGGGATGCATATGCCGGAAAGACGGGGAAAGTACACGATTGTATTGTCCGGGCGACCGCGGGTTTTGGGATACGCGTCGGTGGTAGGCAAAAAGGAGGGCGACGGGCCTCTGGGCAGCGGGTTTGATGCGGTGTTCAGCGATGCCCGACTGGGCGAAAAAACGTGGGAAAAAGCAGAAAGCCGTCTGCAAAAGGAGGCGCTTGACCGCACACTGGACAAGGCAGGGTATTCGCCGTCGCAGGTACAGGTTCTGTTTACGGGCGATTTGCTGAACCAAAACATCGCGTCCACGTTCGGGGTGCGCGAGACCAACATTCCGCTTCTTAATCAGTTCGGTGCGTGCTCAACGATGGCGCAAACGCTGTGTCTGGCAGCGTTGTTTGTGGACAGTGGCGCGGCAGATGTGGCACTGGCGGTCACATCGTCGCATTTTTGTACCGCCGAGCGGCAGTTCCGCTTTCCGCTGGAATATGGCGGCCAGCGTCCACCTACGTCACAATGGACGGTGACAGGGGCCGGCAGTGTACTGGTCGGTATGGGAGGCGGCGGTGTGCGTATCGCGTCGGTCTGCATTGGGCGTATTGTGGATCTCGGCATTCGGGATATGAACAATATGGGCGCGGCGATGGCACCTGCGGCAGCGGATACGCTGCTACGGTTTTTGGAGGACACCGACACCTCGTCTGATGAGTACGATTTTATTGCCACAGGCGATTTGGGTGCCGAGGGTAGTGCGCTGTTTAAAATGATACTGGCGAGTGAAGGACGGCCGCTTGGAGATAACCATCTGGATTGCGGTATGCTGATTTTTGACCGCGAAACGCAGGATGTTCATGCCGGCGGTTCGGGTTGTGGGTGTGCGGCGTCGGTGCTTTGCTCGTATATTCTCGGAAATATGGAGCGCGGTGTGTGGAAAAACGGCTTGTTTATGGCAACCGGGGCGATGATGTCACCGACTTCTTCACAGCAAGGGGAGAGCATACCGGGAATCGCGCATCTGATTCATCTGCAGCGGGATTGACCGCATATACTGCTTGTGGGGTGATAGGATGAAGCTGCGGAAAATACGGGCAGGGGTTATCGGTTTTTTGATTGTTGGCGCGGCGGGTACGCTGTTGCATTTCGTGTATGAATGGACAGGGGAAAAAAGCGTCGCCGCCTTGTTTTCGGCGGTGAACGAATCGATTTGGGAGCATATGAAGCTCTTGTTTGTGCCGCTGTTTTTGCTTGCGTTGATACAGAGCGTGTATGCCGAAAAGCGACAGCCGTTATTTTGGTGTGCCAAACTGTGCGGCACGCTTGTGGGATTACTTGTCATACCGATGGTGTATTATACCTATACCGGTGCGCTCGGGGTGTCGGCGGATTGGTTTAATATCACCATCTTTTTCATTGCCGATGCGGCGGCGTTTGCCACCGAGGGCGTTTGCCTGCGCCGTGGGGGAGGGCGCGTTCCGCCGCTGTTTGCGTTGTCGGTATTGTGTGGCATTGCCATCGTGTTTGTGGTGTTTACGTTTGTGCCGCCGATAATTCCGCTGTTTTGCGATCCGCGTACCGGACTGTACGGTATGGCATAAAAAAGAGCGTGCGCTTTTGCGTACGCTCTTTTTTAGATGATATTTTGCGGTAGCGGTAACTCCTGTGCCCACAGCCGTTCCAGCATCAGTCGACAACGCCGTGCCTCGGCGGCGAAGTCGCGCGGTTCGCCGTATTTCAAAATCAGCGGCAGCGACGAGGTGCTTTTTTCAACATCGGTCAGTGCCTGATGGGGCAGAAACATCGCAAAATGCTTGGTGCGCTTCGGAAACTCTTCCGCCAATGTTTCCGCCGCAGCCAACGCGCCTGCCGTGTTGCCCGAACAGTAGCATTCCTCCGCACGCGCCGCCAGACCAATCAGATAGTTAAACTGGCGACTGCCGCTGTGGAGCGATACCGCGCTTCCAACGACGATGATGAGCAGCAGCACAAGTGCCGCAATGACGCGTTTCATTCAATCCAGCTCCCGTCGAACGATATAGACCTTGTGGGATTTGTCTGCCGTCATCAGTAACACCCGATCCAACGGGCAGTTCCGCTCCTGTAGTTTTTGCCGCACCCAGTCGGCAGACAATCCGCACATCGTCAGCCCCCACGTGACAAATTTGCCATCGCTGACGAGCGGTACCTGTGCGCCGTCGTCCGAAAGAGTGGCTTGGGTATCGCTGCGAGTGGCAGGCTGTGCGGCGGGCTTTTGAAACAGGCTGATGGTGCCGTTGGTTTCCACAATGGCGTACTGCACGTCGCGGATGTCAAAAACATTTTGCTGACGCATTGTCTCCAGCAAATCCTCGACGGTCAGCCGCAATCGGCGCAGTGCCGCCTGATCCAGTTTCCCGTTTTGGATAATAACAACCGGGTTGCCGCTGATGAGGCGGGACAGCCACCGGCATTTCAGCATCAGTGTCGATAGAATCAGCTCCAGCGACACCAGCACGGCGATGGGGACAAGGCCGTTGAGGAGCGGTGTACCGTTGTCCTGCATCGGCACGGCGGCGAGGTCGGCAATCAGCAGCGTGACAACCAGCTCGCCCGGTTGCAACTCGCCCAACTGTCGTTTGCCTGCCAACCGTAGCGCGGCAATAATCACTATGTAGATAATGACCGTACGCACCGCTGTAATCGCCATAGTTCCACCGCCTTTCGGGGATAGTATGCGCGCCTTTCTCTGCGGATATTCTTGGCAGTTCGGGATATGCTGTTGACAGAGGAGCGTGGAACAATGAACGAAAAAACACCGCTGTCGGCATCGCTTGCCGAGAACCTGGGCGTTTTACGGGAACGGTTTGGTGTCAGCTCCGATTTGGTCATCCGTACGATACGCGTTGCCGGGTTCGATGCGGCGGTTGTCAGCATCGAGGGAATGATTGACCGCCATATGATGGCGGATGCGGTGGTGTTGCCGCTGCTTACCTTGAAAGAGCGGTTCAGCGATGCTGCCGCACTGATGCGTGCGGTTCGTGAGCACGTGCTGGGGTTTGTGGACTTACTGCAAACCGAAACGGTGGAAGAGCTGATTGAATTGATTATCTCGGGTTTTGCGGCCATTCTCATCGACGGTGTGGCGAGCGCGTCGCTCGGTGGTTTGCAGGCGTTTATGATACGCGGCGTATCCGAGCCATCCACCGAGGTGAGCGTACGTGGCTCACGCGAGGGGTTTACCGAAGCGGTGCGTGTCAACATTTCGATGGTGCGCCGCCGACTGAAAACGGCACAACTGACCTTTGAGATGACAGACGCAGGCACCACCAGCCGTACGGCGGTGTGCCTTTGTTATATGCGGGATCGGGTGTCACGGAAACTGCTTCGCTACGTGCGTCGGCAGATTCGGCACTGTCCGCTGGAAACGGTGCTGGAATCGGGATATCTCCAGCCGTTTTTGGAGGGACATCGCCGTTCGGTGTTTACCGGTGTGGATGCGACGGAACGGCCCGATACGCTTTGCGGAAAAATTATGGAGGGGCGCATCGGGGTGTTGGTTGATGGTACGCCGTTTGCGTTGGTACTGCCGTATCTTTTTTCGGAGCATTTCCAGTCGATGGATGATTATACCCAGCATCCGCTGTACGCCAGTTTTATCCGCAGTATCAAATACGTCGCATTCGTGATAAGCCTCTTGTTGCCGGGCGTGTATGTGGCGGTGGGAACACACCACGCGGAAATGCTGCCGTCGGTATTTTTGCTTTCGTTTATCAATTCGGTTCGCTCAACCCCCTTTTCGTTGATGGCGGAGGCGTTGCTCATTCATTTTGTGTTTGAAGTGATGCGTGAGGCGGGACTGCGGTTTCCCAAGTCGGTAGGTCACGCGGTCAGTATTGTGGGTGCGCTGGTCATCGGCGAATCGGCGGTGCGGGCGGGGCTTGTCAGCGCGCCGATGATTATTGTGGTGGCGCTGACATCCATCAGCGCGTTCGTGATTCCCAGCCTGTACGGCAGTGTCGCCACACTACGGTTTGTGTTTATCGTGCTGGGCGGTATTTTCGGGATTTATGGGGTGACGCTGGGCGCGCTGCTGTTGCTTATCAGCACCTGCTCACTGAATCTCAGCGGCATTCCCGTTACCGCACCGTTGTCGCCGTTCAGTTTGGCGGCGATGCGGGATGTATTTATCCGTTCGGATTGGCGGGTGCTGTCGCGCAAACGATTTTTGGTGCAGAATGTGGTAGGGTCGGACATTGCCGAGGGAGAGGAGGAACAGCCGCGTGAATAAAGCGGGGCGTATCAGCGCGGGACAACTTACCGCGCTGTTGTTTTGCGGACGCCTTTCGGCTTGCTTGTTGCTCACCCCCGACAACCTCGGAATGACCGTCAGCGACAGTATCTTGGTTTCACTCGTCGGTGGGGTGTTGCTGTTTCTTTTGTTTTTGCCGACCATACTGGTGTTGCGGCGCTTTTCGCGTTGTGGGCTGACGGATTTGGCGTATCGGCACAGCCGCGTGCTGGGACGGATTGTCGCTGTCGTGTATCTTTTTCTGTGCGTGTTTATTTTGTGCTTGGATGTGGTGCAGTTTTACGATTTCGCCGAAAAAAGTATGCGCCCCGCGTTTTCGGTCGGGGCGCTGACGGTGGCGATGGTGGCGGTAGCATTTGCGGCGTCGTTTTACGGTTTGCAGGCATTGGGGCGTGCCGCTTTGCCGGTGGCGGTGTTTTCGGTGGGGTGCTTTGTGGCGTTTGGCGTTGCGCTGTTGCCGCAGATGCGCGCGATGTATTTTTCGCCGTCCGTCGGCAGTGGGGCAGAGGAGATTTTCACTCGTGCGCTCCGAGAGCTGCCGCGCAGTGCCGAAATGGTGGCGATTGGGCTGTTGTATCCGTTCGTTCACCACTCGTGCGCTTCGGCGGTGGTTGGGTTGTCCGCGTTGTCTTCCGTGTTTACCGCACTGGTCAGTATGGTCACTGTCGGTGCACTGGGTGATTTTGCGTTATTGGTTGCTTATCCGTACTATGCGGCGGTAACGACGGCGGATTTCGGTGTTTTGCAGCGGTTGGACAGCCTGGTTACTGCGGTGTGGCTCGGCACGTTTTTTATCCGAATGACCTTGCTTTGCACCTTGTTTTTGCGAGTGGTAAGCCGTCTGTTTGGCAGACGGGCGCGGGTGTCGTCGGCGGTAATTACCACGGCGTTTCTCGGCGGCTTTGTGTGGCTGGTCGGCAACGGCTCTGCGGTGTCGGATTGGAGCGGTATCACGGTGGTGTATTGGGTTTGCTTGATTACCTTTTGCGTGTTACTCCCACCGCTGCTGTGGCTGTTGCAAAGGAATCGGAGGGGTACGCGGTGAAACGATGGCTGGCTTTTTTGATGTTGCCGATGCTGCTACTGGGTGGCTGTCGCTTCGGGTCGGATATGGCGAGTCAGGTGGTCGTGACAGGCATCGGCATTGATTATCGGGAGGGGCGGTATCTGCTGTCGATTCAGGCGGTAGAGGCGCTTAAAATCTCGGGCAGTCTGTCCGAACAAAGCGAGGCCGCCACAACGGTATATACTGCTGAAGGAGGTTCGGTGGCGGAAGCGTTGCAGGCGTTTTTGAACGAGACGGGTAAAAATACCTACATCCTGCAAAACCGCATCCTTGTGCTTGGTGGCGAGGCTTGCCGCGAGCGGTCGCTGTTTGAATTGCTGGATTATTTTATTCGCAATCGGGAGGGACACGCGACGGTTGATGTGATACTGTGTGACGGAGACCCGACGGCGTTGCTCAGTACGGTTTCCGGCAGTGATGCGGTAGCCGCCGACTACGTGTCACAACTGCTTGAAGAGGGTAACCGCCGCGGACAATCTGTTAGCACATGTCTCTCGGATATAGAGCGTGCTTCCTCGGGAATGTATGATGCGGTACTGCCGATTTTGAGGATGGAAGGAAACACGCCGACGCTCGCAGGAACGGCTCTGTTTCGTTCGGGAGAGTTTGTCGGTGAGATGAGTGTGTCACAGACGAGAGGGTTGTTGCTGTCGGGGGATACACCTGACTATTGTGTGTACACGACGGAGGGAATGACGGTGCGTTGTGAGGATATCGCAACCGATTTGACGATCAAGCGTCAGGGCGATTCGTTTTGGTTTACGGTGACGATATCGGCACAAGCGGATATCGTGGAGGGTGGACAGGCGCTGTCGAAAGCCGAGCGGAAGGCGGCCGTCAAGCGTGCCGAAGAAGCGATGGCGGCTGAGGTGAATGCGGCGCTGCGGCGGGCGGTGACCGAGTGTGGGAGTGACCCACTTTTGTTGGCACGGACCGCTGCCGCACAATACCGCAGCGAGGGTGTCACGCAGGTCGCGGCGCAGGAGATGCTTACAAAAAGCCGTTTTACGGTGCAAGCGAAACTGGAACTGACCAGTCGGGCACTTCTGAAATAACAAAAGCCGGGATGATGTTCATCCCGGCTTTGTGTTTCAGTTTTACGCGTCAGGATCGGGCACGGTAATCGCGCGACCCAGTGCAAAAGAATATAGCAAGCATTCTCGCACAGGGATTCCCAGTGCTTTTCGAAGCGATGTGCGATAGATGTTCAGCTGATGCGAGTACCTCTCAAGCAGCTCTGCATCCGTTTGAACACGGTCGGTCTTGTAGTCGACAATCACCAGCTCGCCATCCTCGTAGAACACGCAGTCGGCAATACCCTGTATCACCACCTGCTCATTTTCGTCGAGCGTGGAGTCCGCCAGTGTGGCGGGCAACAGAGCGGTGAAGGGGAATTCGCGCAGGCACTGCGAGGAGTGCGACAATCTTTGGTACAATTCGCTTGCGAAAAATACCGTCAGCGCCTTGCGGTCGATGACGTTCGCCTGTGCCTGTGTCAGCATACCGATGCGAACCAGACGATCGATTTCGGTGGCTGCATCCTGCTTGGCGGAGGGGTAGTCGGCGAACAACATAAAGTTATGCATTGCCGTGCCGCGCTCGGCAGGGGTCAGTCCCGAAGCCGCGGCAGGACGCGCCGTTGCCACAAAGCGGCGTTCCACTGTGCCGCCTGCGGTTTGTGAGGCTGCCAGCTTGACAGGCACGCGAGCCAGTGCCTCGTGCGGATAACGGTAGTTCATCCGCGCGAGAATCTGCTCGGTGACGGCAGGGTCGGCTTCAGCAGGAATCTCGTCGATGCAATCCGTCGCAGTCTCGCTTTGCGGTGTTTCCACGCGGAACTGCCACGGCGTTTCGTCGGGAAGCAACGGCAAATCCTCGCGGTCGATGGCTTTGCGCCATTCGACAGCACCGGGATGGCGAAGCAGTGCCGCCATCAGCCACTCGCCCATCGACTTGGCATCCCGAACCACATAGCTCGGCAACGCTTCGTGTTCGTCCAGTGCGGCGGCCAGCGCGGACAGTTTGTTATAGGGCGATTTGGTCGCAATGCTCAGGCACAGCTTTTCGCGGGCGCGGGTCATAGCGACGTACAAAACACGCAGTTCCTCCGCACAACTGTCGTCAACGATTTTCATCGTCAGCGCGCGGTGCGGCAGGGTGACATAACGGTTGCAGGTAACAGGGTCGCTTCGCTTGATACCGGCACCCATATCGGCGTGCAGCAGCAAATCGTCCATCAAATCCATACGGTTGAATTCGTGACCGAGACCTGCCAAAAAGACAACGGGGAATTCGAGACCCTTTGAACCGTGAATCGTCATCAGATGTACCGCGTCACCGGTTTGCGTGGAAACAGCACCCGGCAGCTCGACACCCTGCGCTTGCAGGCGATCGATATAACGGATAAAGGAGGACAGACCACGGAAGCCGCTTTGGTCGAAGCGGCAGCACTGTTCTTGTAACAGCTGGAGATTCTTAAGGCGGCGTTCGCCGTCGGCACGGGAACTCATCAGTTCGGGCAACGCCGTATCTTCGCAAAGCCGCAAGAACAAGCGGTCGACCGTTAGCTGACAGGCCAGTGTGCGATATCGCTCCAAAAACGCCACAGCGTCGCGGCAACGCTCAGCAAGCGACGGCTCGGCGAGCTTGCGGGCGGCGGTCAGGGCGTTGTACAAAGCGGTGCGAGGACGGCACAGGCGCACAGCGGCCATATCGTCCGGTGTAAAGCCACACAACGGCGACATCAGCCACGCAGCCAGCGGAATATCCTGCAGCGGATTGTCGATGCAACGAAGCAGCGACAACGCCAGACGAATCTCGGCGGTGTTAAAGAACGCGCCGGCATCGTCAGAGGCTACCGGGATACCGTTCTTCTCCAGCACGGCGGCGATGGTTGGGCGGCGGGAGCGAAGCAGAATACAACAATCGCTGTAGCGCAGCGGATGTTGCGAGTCCACACCACCGACAGGAAGCGTGCCGACAAGTTCTTTGATGCGCTTGGCAATCGCCTGTGCTTCGGCGGTGTCGGCATCGGCGGCGTTCGAGGTATCCACAATCAGCATTTCGGGTTCGTGACCGTTTGCAGGCGGATACGTGGCAGAGGGGACGAGCTTTTCGTCGTCGTTATAGTCCATACCGCTGATTTTGTGGGTCATCAGCTGACGGAATACCGCATTGACGCTTTCGGTAACCTCACAGCGGCTGCGGAAATTGTTGCCCAGTGTGATGGTGCCGGGATAACGGTTGTTTTCGAACTTGCCGTATTTATTCCGACGCGCCAAAAAGAGTTCCGGCATCGCCTGGCGGAAGCCATAGATGCTTTGTTTGACGTCGCCGACGAAGAAGAGATTCTCCTCCTGTCGGGACAGAGCGGCGTACAAGGCATCCTGCAAGGCGTTGGTATCCTGATATTCGTCAACCAAAATCTCGGCGTACTGCCGGGAAAGCTCTTTAGCCAGCGGTGTGGGATGGGCGACGTTATTCTCGTCCAGTGTGGTCAGCAGATTCAAAGCCAGATGCTCCACATCGGAGAATTCCAGCATACGGGCTTCTTTTTTCTTTTCCATATACCGCTGCGAGAAACGCCGCGTGACCTCGTACAACATCAGCACCAGACGGCGGGTATCCCGCAAATCGGCACGGCATTCGGCGTCGCTGCCGCACATAAAGGCGGCCTGCTTTTGGAGTATGGCGTCTGCGTCGTCACGCAGCTGCTTGACACGCGTTTTCAGTGCTTTGTCCAGCACCTTTTTCCGACCGAGGTTAAACGGCGTATAGGCTGTGAGTGCCGTTAAAAGCGTGTCCCATTCGCCTGCCCGGCACAGGTCGCGGGCGCGTTCCACAAACGCAAGCGCACCGGAAAGTGCGGGGGCATAGTTTTCGTACAGCTTGTCCTCGCCTTCGGACAGCGGCAGAGCGGTTTTCAGCATCCGCTCCGCTTTGGCAAGGTTATCGTCGATATGATCGAGTACGCACGCGCCCCATTCGCCCTCGGCGAGCTTGTCGGGTTCTTCGTACACCGACGCGCGTTTTTCCAACCAAAGGTCGGGATAGGGGTGTGGCTGCAGGAAGTCATACAGCCGCTCCACGGTTTGCATCAGCTTGGCATCGCTGCGGCTGTTGCTGAGCATGGCCGCGAGCTCGCGGAAGTCGGGGTGACCGTCGGCGTAAAATTCGCCCAGCACCTCGCTCAGAGCTTCCTTTTTAATCAGTGCCAAATGCTCCTTGTCACCTACGCGGAATTGCGGAGGGATATCCAGCAGATGGAAATTTTCGCGCACCAGTTTGCCGCAGAAGCTGTCGACGGTTTCGATGGAAGCACGCGGCAACAGCAACAGCTGGCGCTGCAGGTAGATATCACCGGGGTGTGCAGCAAGAAGCTCCGCCAATCGTTTGGACAGGCGGTGTTTCATTTCCGCGGCGGCGGCACGTGTGAAAGTGACGACCAACAGGCGGTCGACATCCAACGGATTTTCTTTGCTGGTAATGCGTTCGATGATGCGCTGTACCAGCACGGAGGTTTTTCCCGAACCGGCGGCGGCAGAAACCAACAGTGTGCCGTCGTGGCAGTAGATACACTGCTCCTGTTCCGGTGTCCACTTAGTCTTCGAGGCGTTACTCATGGGTCTCCACCTCCTGCTCTTCGGTATCCAATATACGGAGCGCCTCTTTCAGCGAGGCGGAAGCAATGGTGTAACAGCTGTCGCTGTCCTCGCGTCCGCAAATGTCACGGAAGCTGCAGTAGCGGCACGGGCTGGCTTTGGCCATTTCCGCGACCGAGGCATTGTATTTGATTTTGGGCAGCGCTTCGATTTCACCGTTGTGAAGCTGTTGCACCATTTCGGTAAGAAGCTTCTGAATGCGCCGCTTGATTTGTCCGAACTGCTGCAGAGAGGCCAGCGAAGACGAGCTCTTGAGTGCTCCGCTGGAGGATTTTTTGTCGAGACCTGCAGGGATAAAGATGCCCTGCAGCTCTTCCTCCATTGCCTGCAACGTAATCGGGTCATCCAGCAGCAGACCGGAGGTCGGCATAGCGGCAAGACGTTTTTTCTCCATTTCCTCTTCCGACAGACCGCGTGCATCCTGAATCACAGGGTGCTTCGCCTGCAGATACAGCACACCGGCAGGAACGATATCGCCATAACGCTCCTTGCCGTTCTCCTGCAGGGAGAACAGATAAATGAGCATTTGCAGATTCAATCCTTCCAGAACATCGGACAGGCTGAATTCCTTTTTACCGGTTTTGTAGTCAACAACGCGCAGGTAGGTCTTGCCATCGCGGCGGTACGCATCCACGCGGTCGATATATCCGCGCACCGAGATGGTGCTGCCGTCGGGCGCAGTGATTGTCCATGCCGGAACGTTGTTTTCTTGGTCGGGGCGACCGACAGGAAGCTCATAGTCCACCGGTAGGAAACGGCTTTGCTGCAGCTCGCGGACAACACGCCACATCAAATGCTCGCACAGCGCGGTCAGTCGACCGATAAGTGCGTCAAGATGGGCGTCACGCTCACTGCCGATATACTCTTCGATGTACGTCGTGACGCACTTCTTGACATCAGCGGCAACAATGTTGCGGGTCAGGGATTTCAGGTCGCCGTCGCAGTAGGTGGGCAGCAGCGTTTGCATAATATGATGCACCAGAATACCCGATTCGGCGGGGTCCATTTCCGCGGTTTCACGGGCGGTGGCGCGCAGGCCGTATTTGCAAAAGTAAGAGAAACGGCAGTTGTGGAACGTATCCACCTGCGTGGGCGACAGCTTCATATTTTTGCCGAAAAGCGATTGCGCCAAATCGGCGTTTTGGAACGAGAATCCCGCTTCGGCGCGCCGCATAGCCTCCAGTTTTCCGGCGTAGGCAGGGAGTGAGCCGAATACCTCGCGGTAAGACGCGGCGTTGGTGTCGTTTTGACGGAATGTCGCCGCCAGTGTTGCAAACGCATCGGCTTCAGACTCACTGTCGGTATACGCGGAGGCGGTGGTGGTTTTGCAACCGCCGAGCAGTCTGCCGATAGTTTCCACAAGCGAGGAGGGAAGTGCCGCCTCGCCGCCTTGCTGGTTGACATAGGTTACCACCAACCGTTCGGAAGGAGCGGCGACAGCCGTGTAAGCGTAGAATCGTTCGGCGGCGGTTTCCCAGTCGGCATCGTCCGTCATAGGCAGACCGGCGGCAATCAGCTGTTTGCGTTCACGGTCGGTCAGCATACCGCCGCTCGACGGGTATGCAGGGAAAACACCCTCGTTGGCACTGAGGATAATAACGGTTTTGGGGTCGGCATAACGGATGCGGTCTGCCGAACCGATTACCACGCCGTCGAGTCCCTGCGGAATGCTACCAAGATCGCTCGAAGCGGCGGCAAGGTGAAACAGCTCCGCAAAGCGGGCTGCAGACAGGCGGGTGTGCGACAGCGATAGTGCAAACTTATCAAGCAGGGAAATCGTGTATTCCCACAGTCGCGCTTGATAATCGGCAAGCGCGTGTTCGCCGGCAGCATCCAGACGTGCCACCTGAAAACGAACCATCCGTGCGATTCGAGCATCTTCCAGATAGCGGAACACCGCTTTGGCGAACTCGGAGCCCGTAAGTTTTTCGCCGAGGCGGGCACGAAGCGTTTCGAGCGGGCGAATCAATCGGCGGCGTAACAGTTCCAAATACGCAATACGCCGTGTTGCTTCGGGGGTCATTTCACCGCCGAGGCCATCCGGGTGCTGCTCAAAGGGCGAAAGCCAAGCGCGACCGCGCAGGTTCCACACAAAAGCGTAGTTCTCCAGCAGAGAAGCGGAAGCGGTGGAGAAGCCGAGCAGTCCGGTTTTGGGCAGGCGCAACACATCGTCGGCTTTCCAGCCGTTGCACACGGCGGCGAGAGCCGATTCAATCAAGGTGATGAGCGGTTGCGTCAGGACAGGTTCGCGATAGTCGCGGCAACAGGGGAGTCCCTCGCGGCGCAGCGCGCTGTCCAGCAAATCGGTATATCCGTCGATATCGCGAGCGACAACGGTAAAATCGCGGGCGTACCCTCCGTTTTCGCGCAAAAGGCGGCGAATCAAGCGAGCGACGTAACGGCATTCCTCGGCGCGGTCTGTACAGGAGACAACGGAAACCGAGTTGACGTCGTCGTCGTACGGCACACTGTCCGCCGCAAAGCAACCGGCTTCCAGAGCCAGCAAGGCGGGGTCGGCGGTGCGGTGGTTTTTTGTCAGTCTCAGTGGTGCGGCGACTGTGATATGGTTGCGATAGGCAATTTCGCGCAGCTGACGGGAGGTGCGGACGGCGTTGGCAAAACGGTCGTACTCCATCCCTTCGCGCTCGGCGATATCCTCTGCACACAGCGTGACGGTAACGCTTGCACAGCGGGGGAGGATGCGTTCGAGCACCAGCAGTTCCTGCTGCGTAAAGCCTTTAAAACTGTCAACGTATACGTCGGCACCGTCAAACAAAGCGCTCTCCGGCAATCGATTTGCCAGCAGTGTCAAATCATCCTGCGGGTCAATGAGTTCCGCTTGTGTCACCAGCGCCTCATATGCACCGAAAATCAGCGACAGGTCGGTGATTTTGTCTTTCAGCGATCCGTTCGGAAGCGCGGCAGCGGTCTCTTCCAACTTCGCAGGAGTGATAGTGCACTGCTTGCATTCCGACAACATCCCCAGCACCGAATGCAGATATTCGGGGTTGTCAATGTGGTCGTGATACAGCGACAAAGAGTCCGCCACACCGTGTAACGCTTCGCTCATCATCAGCAGAGACAGCGTGGTATCCATCCGCTTGCCGGCAATACCGCCAAGCTCGCGAAACACGGTTTCGGCAAGGCGCGTGAAGCTCAAAACGCGAACGCGCTGCGACAGCACCGGGCCGAGATCTTCGAGCAAGCGCCGCTCACTTTCGAACGAGGCTTGTTCCGGAACCATCAAAAACAGGGGAGCGGCACCGACGGCGCGCTCTTTCAATTCCTGATAGACTGTGTGCGTTTTTCCCGAGCCGGAGCGACCGATGATAAATCGGAGCACAGCAACCCCTCCTTTGCTTATAGATTGTACTATATATTTTATCAAAAGAAAGTGCGCAAATCAACTAAAAAGAGAACATTCTGTCGAATAAGAAAAAGATGGGTTTTTGCGGTTGACAAATCGTCTTGTTATGGTGTACACTATAAACGGATGCTTTGTAGCAAGTCCGAATTTTGAACGAAACAAGGAGATGTTTTTCGTGAAAAAGGCTATTTCTCTGTTTGCCGCTTGCTTGCTGCTCGTCGGCATGATGGCGGTTTCCGGTTTCTCGGTTTCCGCTGCTACCCCCAAAGAAGATATCGTCGCTGCTGTGAAAGAGGCTATGCCCGACAAGTATGAGGAGCGTTATCTCCCCATGGTTGAGAACGTGCTGAGCCAGATCGAAGTTACCGCTGAGCAGGCGGAGGAAGTCATCGGCTACATCGATGCTGCCAAGGCTGCCATCAAAGAAGATAAGGGCGCTTCGCTGTCCGAGTACTCTTCGGAAGAAGTCAACGCTGTGCTGGATAACTTTGGCGCGGCTTGCACCACCCTGGGTCTGACCTACGAGCTGAAGGATGCGGAAGATCCCAACCACAAGGGCGACATTGATTGCATCGTTTACTTGGCTGACGGCACCAAGGTTGGCGCTGTTGACGGTGACGGCGTGAAGAAGACCGACGTGGCAGAGACCAATGTGGCTCTGTTCGTTGCGCTGGGCGCGCTTGCTCTGGCTGCTGCCGGTGCTGCTGTCTACGGTAAGAAGCTGGCTGCTGCCCGCTGATTGTCGAAATACGATGAAACGTGTCTTTAAGGCACTCGGAAAAAGCCCTTTTTACAAGGGCTTTTTCTTGTTGTTGCCATTCTTTTTGGTAGTTGCGGTCATCGTGTGCAGTGTGGTTTTGCTCTACAAAGAGGTAATCGAACCGTCTGCCTATTTCCGAGTGGTCACCGGTAATGCTGATAGCTTTTCTTCCAATGTGACGGTTGTCAAGCCGGAAGACGTTGTCCCGGATGAGGGGCATATTCCGACCATCCCGTTTGAAAGTCAGTGGGCGACACTGAATGTGGACGGTTGGGAAGAACGGGATATTCCGGTGTTTTTCGGTGACAGCAAAGCGATTCTCAAGAAGGGCGCCGGTATGTGGTTTAACTCCCGCTTTTGCGGACAGGGCGGAAAAACCGTGCTGTCGGCACACGTAACCCGCCATTTTTACGAGATTGAAGATACCGTTGTCGGTACGCGTGTTACGATGGATACGGTGTACGGCGGATATGTGTACGAGGTCTCTGAAATCAAGGTGTTTGATTACAAGGACAATTCCTTAATTTTGCCGGATGACAGCAAAAACACGCTGGTGATGTACACCTGCTACCCGCGCGAGAACGGATACCAGACCAAGACCGAGCGTATTGCGCTTGTGTGCACAATGGTCAGCGGAAAGGAGTGGGCGACGTATGGTTAAGCGTCTGTTCCTGCCGCTGTGGCACACTGTGGCGTTTATCGCGCTGTCGGTGTTGCTTGCGGCATCGGTGCTTCTTTGCTGCTTGCGTGGCATTGTACTGTCGGAAACGGTGTATCGTGAGCTGCCGAGCGAGCCGTCTTTTGTGAAAGCGATGACCGGCTATGTGCTGAGCGATTTGGAAAGCGAATGCCTGTTTTTGGATTTGCCGTACGATTCGGTCAAAACCGCTGTAACGGCGGAGTGGATAGAGGAACTGTCAGTGCAGTATGCGGATTCGCTGTATGAGGCGATGACCACCGGCGGTGAGGTTCGTGACCTCACGGTTGATTCCACACGGTATCGCGAAGCGATTGATGCGTTTTTCGCCACCTTGCCTGCGGACGAGCGTCCCGATGAGGCCGTGTCTGCGGAACTGGCAGAGGAATTGGCTGCCGGTACAGCGCGAGTGCTGCAAAGCGGTTTGGTGGAAAAGGTTGTCCCGGCGGCGCATCGCTTGCTTTTTGGGAACGCCACCGTGAAGAAAGTGGCTTCGTTTTCGGGGCTGGCGATTGCTGCGACCGTGCTGTTTGTGGTGCTGAGTTTGCTGTGGTTTGGCAGTACGCTGCGCCGCAGAGTATACGCCACGGCAGGAGCGTTGTTTGTCGGCAGTGCGTTTGTGGCGGTGCCGCTGTGGTTGGTACAGCGGTATAACCTGGCGGACAAGCTGGCAGTTGGCGGCGATACGCCGCTGAAGTTGTACATTGAAGGGATTGTAAACGGCATTGTTGACCGTATGACAGAGGTCGCGTTGTGGGCATTTGCCATCGGCGCGGTGCTGCTTGTAGCTGCTGTCGTCTGGTTGGTGTGGCCGCCTAAGAACAAGGAGAAGAGACCTGTGAAAATTTTGTGCATCGGAAACAGCTTTTCCACCGACGCGACGCGCTATCTGAGCGCGATGGCGGATGGGGAATTGTATGTTCGCAACTGCTTCATTGGCGGTTGCAGTCTGAAGAGACACTACGATAACATCGTGGCGGACGCGGCGGAATACGAGTACCAGAAAGACGGCGTTAGGATGCAGGAAGAGCCTGTGGCACTGTCGGATGCGCTGACGCGCGATGATTGGGATTGGGTGACGGTGCAGCAGGTCAGCAGCGCCTCCGGTAAGGTGGAAACATACGAGCCGTATCTGACCGAAGTGCTGGCGTATGTTCGCGAAAAGTGCCCGAATGCCAAAATCGTGTTCCATCGCACCTGGCCGTACGAGACCGGCTCCGAACATCCCGGCTTTGCGAACTACGGTAACGACCGCACCGCGATGTTTGAAGCGATTGTGGATGCCTCCACCAAGATGACAGAGGCTCACAACCTGCCGACCATCGCGGCGGGCAACGCGGTATATACTGCCGGTCAGCAGCCGATGTTCGATGCTACTCAGGGCGGACAGTCGCTGTATCGCGACGGCTTCCATCTGCATCTGATTTACGGTCGCTATCTGGTGGCACTTTGCTGGTATTGCTTCTTTACCGGCAAGAGCGTCGATACGGTAACGTATGTGCCGGAAGGCGCCGATCCCGAGCTGGTGGAAGAACTGAAGAAGTTTGTGAAATAACAGAGAAGAGGCGCTGCCGTCGGCAGCGCCTCTTTTTATACCAGTATGTAGTATAGCGCGATTTGCACCGCCATAATCAGCGGCAGACCCAGCATAAAGCGCTTGTGGCGGGTCTTGTGACGAATCAGCAACATGGTGATATACATCACAAACGAGCCGCCCAACAGCGCAAGGAGGAAGAGCGTCTTTTCCGGGATGCGGCGCCGACGGCTTCCGGCAATGCATTTGTCGTATGCGGTAATGATAATGGTGATGGCGTAAAGGATAAGAATCGCGATTTCGTAAAGTTTCATGTTGTGATACCACCGTTTTCGTCGTAATGGGTCTTTGTTCCATTATAAAAACCGCGGGGGACAATGTCAACCGCGGTTTGTGCTTGAATGTTATTTTTTCGCAAAGATGCCGTAAACGGAAAGATTGACACGCCCGTTCTCGTCGAACTCGACGCCTTCGGCCTCCAACAACTCGCGCTGCCGTCCTCCGCCGCCGAACGCAAAGCCGGGCGCAACTTCACCGTTGCGGTTGACAACGCGGTGGCAGGGGATAACACCGGGTTCGGGATTGACGTGCAGCGCATAGCCGACCACCCGCGCCCACCGCGGATTTCCTGCCAGCATCGCCACCATACCGTAGGTAGCAACGCGCCCTTTCGGAATGGTTCTGACCACCTCGTAAATGCGCTCGAACACGGATTGGCTCATCATTTCACGCCCTTTCAATAACAGTATATCCGTTTTCCGTGCCGTTTGTCAAACCGACAAAAATCTCTTGATTTTCACTATGGGATATGCTATCATACCAGTGTTGCGCGGGAGTAGTTTAGTGGTAGAACTTCAGCTTCCCAAGCTGACTGTGCGGGTTCGATTCCCGTCTCTCGCTCCAACAAAGAAGCCCGCTTTTGTCCGTTTGACAAAAGCGGGCTTCTTTTAACATTTACCGTAAAAGCAAGTTATACCGATCGGAATTTTTTGAGCCACGTGCCTTTGAAGTAATGGGTAGCGAAGAAGCACGTGCGGCACACCCAGTCAGTAAACATAGCGAGCCATACACCCATTGCACCCAAACCTAATGTGTAGGAATACAGATACGCCGCACCTACACGACAGATCCACATGGAAAGCGTGGAAACCACCATGGTGTATTTTACATCTCCTGCGGCGCGGAACGTGTTGGGCGTAGAGAACGACAGCGGCCAGAATATGCATACCATTACGCTGTGCATTAAAACAAGCTGCCGTGCCAGCTCCGTGGAGGCAGGGGAAAGATCGTAGATACTCAGCAGTACCGGCAGCAGGGCTGCGATAATAACGGAAATAGAGGTGATAGCGCCGTAAGCGGTGAGCAACAGTCGGTTGGAATAGGACTTGGCTTGCTGCAGCTCGCGGGCACCAATGCATCGTCCCACAACGGTGATAATGGCTAGGTTGATGGCTGTGCCGGGAAGGAATTGCAAATTTGTGAGCGTATTAGCGACGGCGTTGGCAGCAATTGACATCGTACCGAACGTGGAAACGATGCTTTGTGTGATCAATTTACCAAACTGGAACATACTGTTTTCGATACCGCTGGGAACGCCGATGCGGCAAATACTTTTGATGATAGCCCAATCGGGTTTGGTTTTTGTCCAGCCACGGATGCATGCAATGTGCTTTTTATTGCGCAGCAAAGAAAGAATTATCGCAGAACCGACGATACGGGAAATCAGCGTTGCCAAAGCGGCACCGGCCGCACCCATGGATAACGAAAAAATAAAGAACGCGTTGCCCGATACGTTGATGACGTTCATCATCATCGATACAAGCATCGTGATTTTCGAGTTGCCCATCGAACGGAACGTGGCGGCAACGGCACTGTACAAGCCTAAAAACGGATAGGACATCGCCGTGATCAAGAAGTAAACACGGGCGTTGGCCATAACGTCGGCTTCGATCTTGCCGAAAATGAGCTTCAGCAACGGAACGCGGAAGCAAATGGCGCCTACCGCTGTCAAGGTGGAAATGATAACTACGGTTAATACCAGCTGCTTGGCGGAATCGGACGCTTTTTGAGGATCTTTTTTTCCCAAGTACTGCGATACCACCACGGCGCCGCCGGACGACAACGCCGCAAACAGGTTGATAAGCAACAAGTTTACGGAATCTACCAGCGACACACCCGAAATGGCTGCTTCACCGGCTTGTGATACCATCATCGAGTCGAACATACCGATGGTAACGGCGAGCAATTGCTCGATTATAAGCGGTATTACGATCTTGACAATGTCTTTTCTTGTGAATAACATATTTCACACCCCCAAAGACAATTTACACTATACCACAGTTTTTAGAAAAACAATAGTGGATTTCATAAAGGAACTTGTGAAAAACATAGATTTGTGTTATGCTACTCTCAAGGAGGTGGTGGTATGGATTATCAGATGCGTTGTTCTATGATGGAAGCGACGATATTTCCGCCCCACACGCATAAGCAATTTGAACTTATACTCATGCTGGAGGGTACGGGTACATACACGATCGCCAACAAAGCGTATCCTTTCCGAGCGGGGACGATGGTGGTCGTTCCGCCGTATACGGAGCATCACTCCGAAACGGCAGGGAAAGGCAAGCGCATTTGTTTGCAGGGGGATTTTGGATCGGTATTTCCCACGGATACGCCGTTTGTGTTCCAAGTTGAAGAAAATGGTGAATGCAGGCAGCTTTTGGAGCTTATTTTGAGGCACCGCTTCGATTCTCCCAATTACGTGAACGCTTTATGCCACGCTTGCTTGCAGTGGGTGGTTAACCAGTTGCACACGGAGGACGCCGTGTATCAGGCGGTGCAAGGCTGCGTACAAACACTGTCGGATACATACCATAACCCTCAATGCGACGTAACGGCGGTACTTAGCAAGAGTGGTTATGCGGTGGATTATATCCGTGCTTGCTTTAGAAGAATAACGGGGAAGACGCCGCTGGCGTTTTTAACCGCGCTTCGTATGCAGCACGCGTGCTTTTTGCTGGAAACCTATCGTGGCACGCGGCCGCTTTCGCGCATTGCAGAGCAATGCGGATACGACGATTATTCGCAGTTTTCCAAGACCTTTAAAGCGTTCACCGGCTATTCACCACGGGATTTTTTGAAAAACCACAGCAATTAAAAGAGCAGCGAAGTATTGCTTCGCTGCTCTTTCTCGTTAATTGAATTTCGGAAGATAATCGCCGTGTGCCTCAATAAGCGCATCCATCATCTTTTTAATGGTGTCAATATCCAATTCGCTTCCCGTGTGCGGATCCATGTAAAAAACCTCTTTTGTCTACCAATGCAAGAGAGGTTTTTTTATTTTGTTGAAAAATCATAGTTTTGTGGTATGATTAGTTCAATCAATAAGAATTTGACGAGGTGATTAGGATGATAGATATTACGGCTTGGATGAATGACTTTTTGCAGAAATTAAATAGTACATTTGGAAACCGTGTGTGGTTTGTTGGCTTACAGGGAAGTTTCGCTCGTGGCGAAGCAACAGAAACAAGCGATATTGATACTGCTGTAATACTGGATACATTATCTGCCAAGGATATCGAAGTCTATAATGCTATGTTGGATGTCTTGCCTCACAGAGAACTGATTTGTGGTTTTCTCTCTGGTAAAGAGGAAATATTGAATTGGGAACCCTCCGACCTATTTCAGTTTTATTATGACACTACACCAATTCAGGGAAGTCTAGACGAAGTTTTGGCTGTTATTGACGAGAGTGCCGTGAACAGAGCAATTAAAATCGGCGCCTGCAATATATACCACGGATGTGTTCACAATATGCTGTATGAAAAAAGTGAGGACATTTTGCGAGAACTATACAAATCTGCCTCTTTCGTTGTGCAGGCAATCGTATTTAAACAGACGGGGAATTATATTAAACACAAGAAAGAATTGCTCCAAGTTGCTTCGCCTGATGAACGAGCCATTATTGATAACTTTATAAGTTTCAAAAAAGGCGGTGCGGTTGATTTCTTGCCACAGTCCGAAATCTTACTTGTTTGGTCAAAGAAATGGATTTCTGATAATGGTTAAACAAATTCCAATTTGTTGAACAGAGCAGGTGCATTACTTTTAGTCGTTCTTACCCTTACTTATACACCTTTTGGTCGCTCTTTCACACGAAAGAACGAAGGAAACTTCGTTCTTTTTCTTTTTTCAAAGGAAAGATGGATAACAAAAACCCGGGCGGCTGTTTGACAGCCGCCCGGGTTGCGTTTGTGAGGGGAAGATTACTCTTCGTCCTTCTCCTTGGAGAGAATCTGGTTGACGATGATACCGAGGATGAGCGCGGTAGCAATCGAGGTGATGGTGATTTCGCCGAAGGTGAGGGACAGGCCGCCGATACCGGCAATCAGGATTGCCGAAGCGGTGAACAGGTTGCGGTTCTTGCCCAGGTCAACCTTCTGCAGCATCTTCAGACCGGAGACAGCGATGAAGCCGTACAGAGCCATGCAGACACCGCCCATAACGCAAGCGGGGATGGAGTTGACGAAAGCCACGAAGGGAGCAAGGAAGGAAATCAGGATCGCGCCGATAGCGGCGAAGATGATCGTGATGACCGAAGCGTTGCGGGTGATAGCCACGCAAGCAACCGACTCACCGTAGGTGGTGTTGGGGCAGCCGCCGAAGAAGGAACCGACCATCGAGCCGACGCCGTCACCCAGCAGGGTGCGAGACAGGCCGGGATCTTCCAGCAGATCCTTGCCGATGATGGAGGAGATGTTCTTGTGGTCAGCCACATGCTCCGCAAACACAACGAAAGCAACCGGCAGGTAAGCCGCGGCGATGGTGCCGATGTAGCTCAGGCTGATATCGTCGAAGCCCTTGGCAGCGGTCAGGATGGTGAACTTCGGAACGGTGAAGAAGGTCTTCAGCGAAACGCCGCCTTCCCACAGCACGGAAATCTTGGAGAAGTCGACGACTTTCAGAGCTTCCACGTCGGCAACGTTACCGATGACGGTGAGGATAGCAGCCAGCGCATAACCGGCCAGGATACCGAAAATGAAGGGGATCAGCTTCGCAAACTTCTTGCCGTAGGTGGAGACGACGGTGGTAACAATCAGGGTCACAACACCGATCAGCACGCAAATCAGCGGATGGGCGCCGCCCAGGCCGCCGGACTGCAGATCGCCGACAGCGTTGCCCGCGAGGGACAGACCGATGATAGCAACCGTGGGACCGATAACGACAGCGGGCATCAGCTTGTTCAGCCAGCCCACGCCGACGAACTTAACCAGCAGAGCGATGACAACATAGACCAGGCCGGCGAACACGGCACCGAGAATCAGGCCGAGGTAGCCGAGCTCGATAGTCACAGCGCCGGCAAAAGCGGCGGCCATCGAACCGAGGAAAGCGAAGGACGAGCCGAGGAACACGGGGCTGCGGCGTTTGGTGAACAGCAGGTACACAATCGTACCGCAACCGGCACCAAACAGAGCAGCAGCAGGCTGCATACCGTTGCCGATGATGACAGGCACGACCAGCGTAGCCGCCATGATCGCCAGCAGCTGCTGGATGGCAAACACAATGGCTTGCCCGAACTTGGGTTTGTCTTTGACGTCGTAAATCAGGTTCATTTTTCTTCCTCCTATTAACACTTATGAATGAAGGCGTCAGCCTTGATTCCCACTGTAAAGAAATACGCCGGTTTCTTCGTCAATCGGCGGCAGCTTGACCGACACGCGCTCGGAATGGGCGGTCGGAATGCTCTTGCCCACATAATCCGCACGAATCGGCAGTTCGCGGTGACCGCGGTCAATCAAAATGGCAAGCTGAATCGCACGCGGACGGCCCAGCGTGAAGATGGCTTCGATAGCGGCGCGCACCGTGCGACCGGTGAATAGCACATCATCCACCAGAATAACCTTTTTGCCGACGATATCAAAGGGCAGAGCGGACGGTTCGGCAACAGGTGTTTCCCGACCGTCGATATCGTCGCGGTAAAAGCGGATGTCCATTTCGCCGCAGGGGACGGTAACCCCTTCGATGCGGGCGATGTTTTCCTGCAGGCGGCGGGCGAGAGGCTCACCGCGGCGGCGGATACCCACCAGACAAACATCGCTGACACCTTTGTTTTTTTCGGTAATTTCGTGCGCCATACGCATCAGCGTACGGTTGGTGGTGGCTTCGTCCATCAGCACAGCCTTGAGTGTCTCCATACGATCTCCCAAAACAAAAAATGATCCTGCCGGCAAGTCCCGACAAGATCACGCAACGACCCCATTTGACACCCTCTTGTCGGCCTCGCGGTGCCGCTTGTTAAAGATGGTTCACATTGGTTTTACTATATCATTTTACGAGTAAAAAGTAAAGCCTTTTTTGATAATTTTGTCGAATTGTGGGCGAGGTGCTTGCACAGTCGATTTCTTTGTGCTACCATAGTAAAAACCGTATAAACTTAGCGGAGGGACGAGAAAATGAAAGTAACTGTCATGAGCTTTAACACCCAGCATTGCTGCAATTACATCACCAAGAAAATCGATTACGATGTCATGGTGAAGGCGATTCGCGATTGCGGCGCGGATATTGTTGGCTTGAATGAAATGTACGGCGCGGGCGAAGCGGAATATTTTGAGCCGCAGGCGCAGATTCTGGCTGAAAAGTTGGGATACCATTACTATTTCGCTAAAGCCATCGAAGTGTTCGATGTGCCGAGTCCGTACGGCAATGCTTTGATTTCGCGCTATCCCATCCTGTCCGCCGAGACCATTATGATTCCCGATCCCGAGAATCCGCGTGAGGGCGGTTGGTACGAGACGCGCTGCCTGCTGAAAGCTACCATCGATGTCGGTCAGAAACTGACGGTGTGCGTGACGCACTTCGGCCTTGAACCCGACGAGCAGATTAACGCCGCCGCCACGGTGAGCGCCAATCTGGAGGATACGGCGTGCGTGCTGATGGGTGACTTTAACGTCAAACCCGACAACGCCGTGCTCGCACCCATCCGTGAAAAGATGTATGATACGGCGGATATGTTCGAAAAGGAACTGTTCAGCTTCCCGTCGGATGAGCCGAACCGTAAAATCGACTATATGTTTACTTCCCGCGATATTCGCGTGCTGTCCGCGGACATTCCGGCGGTGGTCGCGTCGGATCATCGTCCCTATGTGACGGAAATCGAACTGTAAGCATCGCCGCTGTTTATCGGCGACAAAGGAGCTTGTATGAAACGCGTTTTTATACTGGTGTTGGATTCTTTGGGTATTGGTGCGCTGCCGGATGCCGCCGCGTTTGGCGACAGCGGTGCCGATACATTGCGCCGCATTGCCGCTTCCGCTCGGTTTTCGGCAGAAACGCTGTGCTCGCTCGGACTTGGAAACATCGAGGGGATTGACTATTTACCTTCTGCCGCCGCGCCGCGTGCCGCTGTCGGGCGGATGCAGGAGCGTTCGCGCGGCAAGGATACCACCATCGGGCACTGGGAAATTGCCGGTGTGGTATCAAAACAGCCGCTGCCGACCTATCCGCATGGTTTCCCGGAGGAAGTGATCCGTGCGTTTGAGCAGGCGGTGGGGCACGGTACGCTGTGCAATCTGCCGTATTCCGGCACGGACGTGATTCGCGATTACGGTGCCGAGCACTGTGAGACAGGCAAGCTTATTGTGTACACCTCGGCGGACAGTGTGTTCCAGATTGCCGCACACGAAGCGGTAGTGCCGACGGAAGAGCTGTATGACATTTGCCGCACCGCGCGCAGTCTGCTTGTCGGTGAACACGCCGTGGGTCGTGTAATCGCGCGACCGTTTACGGGGGAAGCACCGACGTTTGTGCGCACGGCGAACCGCCGTGATTTTTCGCTCGAGCCGCCGACGGAAACGTTGCTGGACGCGGTGAGTGCCGCAGGAAAAACGGTGTGGAGTGTTGGCAAGATTGCGGATATTTTCGCCGCGCGCGGCATTACCCACAGCGCACCCACCCACGGAAACGAAGAAGGTATGGCGGAAGCGCTTCGTGCCGTTTGTGAGGAGTTTGAGGGCCTTTGTTTTATCAACCTGGTGGATTTTGATATGCTGTACGGCCATCGCCAGGATATTGACGGCTACGCCGCCGCACTGGCGCAGTTTGACCGCTTTTTGCCGCAGTTTCTTGAGCAGCTGCGCGACGATGACGCGTTGATTATTACCGCCGATCACGGCTGCGACCCCGGCGACAACAGCACCGACCACACGCGCGAACACGTGCCGCTGTTGGTGGTTGGTAAGCAGGTGCGACCGATAGCACTCGGTACGCGGCAAACCTTTGCCGACGTTGCCGCCACCGTGGCAGAGTGGTTGTCGGTGCCGTTTATTTGCGAAGGTCGGTCGTTTGCCAAAGAAGTGCAGAGGTGAAAGGTATGACACATCGTCAGCTTTGTGATGCCGCGTTGGCGGCAAGAAACACAGCGTACGCGCCGTACTCCGGATATCAGGTCGGTGCGGC
>JAZODA010000031.1:0-19483 GCA_045596745.1 Acutalibacteraceae bacterium | reverse complement strand
CTTGTCTTCCTAAGACCGCTTGGCCTCCGACTTGAGCGAGCGAGAGATGATGTATGCCACACCGATACCCACAATCGCAACGTCGGTGAACACGCCGAGATCCAGTTCCGCACCGCTGATAACAAAGAACAGCGCAAACAGCGGAGACGTCCATTTGTCGGAAGCCGCCATCAGGTCGTGCGACAGCGGACAGATGTTGCAGAACACTGTACCCAGCATCATACACACCAGCAGCGAAGAGAACTGAATGTGAACCGCACCGATGTGGAAATCCAGCATCGACAGCGATGCCGTCAGAAACACGATACCAATCGTCAAGTTCAAACGGTTGGTATTGGAGTTGTACAGCTTTTCTAGCTGCGTCAGCACCCAACCCATCAAAGCACCGAGCAACAACGAGCAGGCAATCTCGATAAGCGGGTTGACAAGCACCGACACCATATCCAAATTACCGCTGACCATCGTTTTGGCGATACCGAACGACACGGCAAACACCACCAGACCCACAGCGTCATCCAACGCCACGATGGGCAACAGCAGCTTTGTCAGCGGACCTTTCGCTTTGTACTGGCGAACGACCATCAGCGTTGCGGCAGGCGCTGTCGCGGTCGCAATTGCGCCCAGCGTGATAACCTGCGGCATCGTCAGTTTATCCGGAATCAGCAGATGCACACCGAACAAGCACACATCCACGAGCAGCGTTGCCACCAACGCCTGTGCCACACCGATAACCAGCGCCTGCTTACCGGTCTTTTTCAGATCGCTGACACGAAATTCATTACCGATTGCGAAAGCGATAAAACCAAGTGCCACTTCGGAAACCAGCGACAGCGCGCCGACAGCTTCTTCGTTCGCAAAGCCTAAACCGGAGATGCCGAAGCTGCCGAGACAATACGGACCGACAAGAACACCGGCAATCAGATACGCCGTCACCGACGGCAATTTCATCGGTTTGAACAACCGCGTCATCAGCAAACCTGCCAACAGTGCTACAGAAACAGATAACAGCACAACGATACTTCCTTTTACAATAAATTTACCAAACGGACATATTGTACTGCAAAATATTCAAAAAAGCAAGAGGGTATTTTCTATTGATTTTCTGCCTTTTCCGCTGTATAATATAGCCATATTCACTTAAACGAGGTGTGATGCAATGAAAAAGATTGGCATCGTCTCTCCTGCCTTTTTGTGGGATACCGACCAGACCAACAAAGACTTTTACCATTTCGGAAACAGCTACGCCAAACGCATTTACGAATGCGGCGGTATGCCGTTCGGTCTGCTGCCGAAGGACGGCTTGCGGATTCCCGAAGAAGTGCTGGACGAGATGGACGCCTTTTTGGTGTGCGGTGGCACCAAAATGTGGCCGTATCACTACCAGGTGGCGGAATATGCCTTCACTCACGGCAAGCGCTATCTCGGTATTTGTATGGGAATGCAGCTGATGTATCGGTATTTCGGCCTGGCCGATTACATTGAAAAGACCGGCTATGTCGGTGACATTGCGGAGTTATACGCTGCTCATCAGGGTGAGGATTTCGTGTCCCTGAACGGGGTAGAAGGCCACGCCAAAGGCTTTTTGCGTGACGATTTGGAGTCTTGCAAGCATCCTGTCAAGATTGTGCCGAACACCTACGCTCACGAGCTTCTCGGCAAGGATGTCATCCACGCCGTAACCGCACACCGCTATCGTGCCGAGAATCCGTCGGACAAGCTCACCGTTTCGGGCTATGCCGAGGACGGCACCATCGAAATCATCGAATACGGCAAGCAAGGCATCGGCGTACAGTTCCATCCCGAACCGGACGATACGCTGCTCCCGTTTTTCGAATTTATCTGCCAATAAGAAAAGAAGCAACGCTCGCGCGTTGCTTCTTTTTTGTTAGCCTTTCGCGTTCATCGCCTTGATTTTTTCTTCGGCGGCTACGCGCATCTTGTACTTGAGAATCTTACCGGCGGCGTTCATCGGGAAGCTATCCACAAAATCGATGTAACGCGGCACCTTGTGACGCGCCATATTGGCGCCGACGTAATCCTTCATTTCCTGCTCGGTCATGGTCTCGCCCTCTTTCAGGATGATGCAAGCCATAATCTCTTCGCCGTACTTTTCGTCCGGCACGCCGATAACCTGAACGTCGCTGACCTTCGGGCAGGTGTAGATGAACTCTTCGATTTCCTTGGGATAAATGTTCTCACCGCCGCGGATGATCATATCCTTGAGTCGACCGGTGATGAGGTAGTTGCCTTCCGGCGTGCGGCAAGCCAGGTCGCCGGTGTGCAGCCAACCGTTTTCATCAATCGCACCCGCCGTGGCCTTGGGCATCTTGTAATAACCCTTCATAATGTTGTAGCCACGCGCCACGAATTCGCCGTTGACGCCATCGGGGCAATCCTCGCCCGTCTCGGGGTCGACAATCTTGCATTCCACGTGAGCAAACGCGCTGCCGACCGTCTCGGTACGCACTTCAAGCGAATCGTAGTAACTGCTCATCGTGCAACCGGGAGACGCTTCGGTCTGACCGTACACCGAGACGATTTCTTTCATATTCATAACCTGCGTGGCCTTCTTCATCAGGTCAGCCGGGCAGTTGGCGCCTGCCATAATACCGATACGCATATAGGAGAAATCCGTCTTTTCGAAATCCTCGTGCTGCATCATCGCAATAAACATCGTCGGCACGCCGTTGAACGCGGTGATATGCTCGTTGTGAACACAAGCGAGCGCCGGTTTCGGCGAGAAGTACGGCAACGGCAGCATCGTCGTACCGTGCGTCATAGACGCCGTCATCGACAACACCATACCGAAGCAGTGGAACATCGGCACCTGAATCATCATACGGTCTGCCGTGGACAAATCCATATGGTCGCCGATATATTTACCGTTGTTAACGACGTTGTAGTGCGTCAGCATAACGCCCTTGGGGAAGCCGGTGGTGCCGGAGGTGTACTGCATATTGCAGACATCATCCTTGTTCACCGCCGCGGCCATACGATAAACCTCTTCCACCGGAACCTGTTCTGCCAGCGCGAGGCTTTCGTTCCATTCCAGACAGCCCTTCTGACGGAAGCCGACCGTAATGACGTTGCGCAGGAACGGCAGACGGCGGGTGTGCAGCGGTTTGCCGGGCTTGAGCGTATCCAGTTCGGGACACAACTCGGCAATAATCTTGCCGTAGTGGCAATCCTTAGCGCCCTCGGTAATCACCAGCGTATGGGTGTCCGACTGACGCAGGAGGTACTCAACCTCGTGAATCTTGTACGCCGTGTTGACAGTAACCAGCACCGCACCAAGCTTCACCGTTGCCCAGAACGCAATGTACCACTGCGGCACGTTGGAGCACCACACTGCCACATGAGTACCGGCCTTAACGCCCATCGCAATCAGCACGCGGGCGAATTCATCCACATCGTCGCGGAACTCGCTGTAGGTGCGCGTGTAGTCCAGCGTCGTGTACTTAAACGCATACTGGTCGGGGAATTCCTCCACCATACGATCCAGCACGTCCGAGAAGGTCGCATCGATGAGGCGGTCCTTTTCCCAAACGTACTTACCGGTATGTGCGCGGTTGTAATAGAGCGCTTTCTTGTTGCGGGAGGTATCGCCGAACGGTTTCATATACGATACGAACTGGGAGAAAATAATCTCCATATCGTCGAGTTCCTCGCACCAGGCGGGATCCCACACGAGCGAAATGAAACCGTCGTAGTTAACGGAACGCAGTGCCAGCATCATATCGGCAATCGGCAGTTCGCCCTCACCGAGCAGGCAATATTCCACGGTGCCATCGCGTTTGACAGCATCGTTGATATGCACGTGACGCACATACGCACCGAGGTTTTTGATGATATCATCGGGGTCTTCGCCTGCACCGAGGTACGCCGCTGCCATATTCCACAGTGCCGCCAGATGATCGCAAGCAAAGCGACCCAGCAAATCGCGCAGTTTGGCAGTGCTGACGAACAAGCCGGCCGTTTCCACCAAAATGGATACACCGTTTTCCTCGGCCGCAGGAAGCAGTTTGGAAAGCAGCGCGTACACCGTTTCCACGGCCTCTTCCTCGTTGGCTTTCGCCTCGGCGCGAACGCGCACAGCGGGAATCTTCAGGTTGCGGGCGATTTCCATACACTGCAGAATCTCGGCCTCGCAAGCGGCAACAGACGCCGCATCGGCGATGTCGCCGATGGCATCGATGCAGGGAATCTGCAACTTCTTCTCATACAAACGGCGCATGGTTGCGGCCGCTGCATAATCGTGAAACGCACCGTCTTTTTCGGTGAACAGACGGTTGTGAATGTTGTGAAGCTCGATACCCTCAAATCCGATATCCTGCGCAATATCGCAGAACTCTTCAAAGGTGCTGTTATGCCAGCCCTTAGTTGAAAAAGAGAATTTCATGGGTTACGCCTCCTCGTAGACGATCTTGTTAACAGCGCTGAGATAGGCACGGATACTCGCGCCGATGATGTCGGTGGAAATACCGTTGCCGGAGTACAGCTTGCCGCCGGAGCGCAGCTTGATCAGCGTGCTACCCACAGCGCCGCGACCCTCAGTAACCGACTGAATCTGGAAATCATCCACTTCGAAGTGCTGACCGATAATCTGCTCGATGGTGCGGAATGCCGCATCAATCGGGCCGTCGCCGGTGCCAATACCCTGCACCACCTTGTCGTTGTGAACAAGCGTAATCTGCGCGCTGGCAGCCATCACGCTGCCGGTGTTGATAACATAGTTTTCCAGCTTATAGGTTGCCGGCACCTGCAGTGCCACGCTGGCGATGATGGCATCCAGTTCCTTGGCGCCAACGTTTTTCTTCTCCGCCACACGGCAGAATTCCTCGTACACCTTGGTCTGGTCCTCGTCGGACAAATCGTAGCCAAGCTTGGCAGCCGCCGCAACAACGACATCCTTGTCGTCCTTGGCATCCAGATGAATGCCCGCGTCCTCAGCAGCGGAACCCGCCACCGAAGAGGTTGCCGACTTAGACTTATCCGCCACCCAGTTAATCTGGTTGATGGTGCGGTGCAGTTGCGTATAACGAATGCGGCTGGAGAAGCCATACGTATTGCCGCAGTTTTTAATCATCGCAGCAAAGCCTTCCAGCGGAACGGTGTTGCCGGGAACGTCCGTCTTGACGCACGCCACACCGCCGCGCACCGCCAAAATCGCCTGGGCGATGGCGAGACCGTTCTGGTTGTCGCAACGCACCGCAACAGGCACATTGACATCCGCGGTCATATCCGCCACAAAAGCGGCAAAATCATCCGGCAGCATCTCGCCGGTGCTGTCGCACAGGCTGACCGTCTTTGCACCGGCTTCCACGGCTGCGGTAAGCGCCTGCTTCAGGAACACTTTGTCCGCACGGGTGGCGTCTACCGCGCAGAACTCAACATCCGCACACTTGGCAGCAGCGGCAGCAACCGCTTTGCCCACCCAATCCAGCATAGCGGCAGGCTTTTTGCGCGCGGTATATTCCATACCCACAGCCGACATCGGCAGCTCGATACGAATACGCGCGTGAGCCGCGTTGTTCAGAGCCGCAGCGGCATCGTCGATGCTCTCTGCCGTCAGACCGGCAGCAACCGACAAAATGCTCTCCTTGACAAAAGCGCTGATGGTACGCACGAGCAGCGTATCCGCTTTTCCACCGGCAATCTGCGGCAATTCAATGATATCCACATGGAGATTTTCCAGCTGACGCGCAATTTCCAGCTTCTCTTTGAAGCTGTAAGCACTGCTCTGAGGGCAGAGCGTCGTGTCGGCGATTTGGATGTGGTTCATAACAATCGACTCCTTTTTGCACTGTGTGCGAATTAACATAAAAAAGCCCTGAGGCCAAGTGACCTCAGGGACGAAACAACAATTCCGCGGTACCACCCTGATTACCGTTATAAAACGGTCATCTCTGAAGACTCCATCAAGTCTTTTGCCATGATAACGGAGCATGCCGTAGTCGCCTACTGAGAAACCCGTTCAGCCACTCTGCTCAGGAGCCAGAATCCAAATCCCCACCGTACCGCCCTCACAGCAACGGCGGCTCTCTGAAACGGCTTGCGGAACAAGGAAATCTCCATCAGCGCATTTGAAAATATTGTTATCATTATATAGCACGCTTTGGGGTTTGTCAACTCTTTTTTCGCAAAAAAGCACCCCGACCGACTTGACCGGGGTGCTTTGTACTTATTCGATCGGGCAGGTCCAACCGAAGGCGTCCTCGGTCTTGCCCCACTGGATACCCGTCAGGGTATCGTACAGCATCTGGGTGACTTCACCAATCTTGCCGTCATTGACAGAGTGCTGAATGCCCTTGTAGCAGAACTCGCCGATGGGCGACACGACAGCGGCGGTGCCGCAGCCCCACGCCTCTTCCAGCGTGCCGTCCTGCATAGCCTGCTCCAGCTCATCGATGCTGAACAGACGCTCGCTGACCTTGTAACCGGCCTTCTTGAGCACTTCGATGCAGGATTTGCGGGTGATACCCGGCAGGATGGAACCGGAGAGCATCGGGGTGATGATTTCGCCGCCGATTTTGAACATAACGTTCATCGCGCCGACTTCCTCGATGTACTTGCGTTCCACGCCGTCCAGCCACAGCACCTGCGAATAGCCCTTCTGCTCCGCGCGCTCACCGGCACGGTTGGAGGCGGCGTAGTTACCGCCGCACTTGGCTTCACCGGTACCGCCGCGCACCGCACGGACATCCTGATCCTCAATCATAATCTTGACCGGGTTGATGCCCTCTTTGTAATAGCTGCCCACAGGGGAAGCAATCACGATGTAGGTCGCGTTGTGCACTGCGTGCACGCCCAGCGTTTCGTCGTTACCGAACATAAAGGGGCGCAGATACAGCGACGTGCCGGGAGCCGAGGGAGTCCACTCCTGCTCGAACTTCACAAACTCCTTGAGGATGTACAGCGCATCCTCTTCGGGGATGGTGGGCAGGCACATACGCTCTGCCGAGCGATTCATACGGCGGATGTTTTCCAACGGACGGAACATCTGAACCTTACCGTCGGCACGGCGATACGCTTTCAGGCCCTCGAAAATTTCGGAGCCGTAGTGCAGCACCGTAGCGGCGGGATGCAGGGACAGATTGGCAAACGGCACAATGCGGGCATCGTGCCAGCCCTGCTCGCGGGAGTAATCCATCACGAACATGTGGTCGGAAAAATACTTACCAAAGCCCAGCGTGGAAGCCTCCGGCTTCTCTTTGGGACAGGTGGTTTTGGTGATTTTGATCTCCATGGTTCTTCGCTCCTTATTCGTAATCCGCGCCAAGCTGCATCGTCTTCAGGTTGGTCTCCAGCATATCCGCACGCTTTGCGGAAATGACCTTACCCAGCGCTGCACGCAGGCTGTCTTCTTCGAATTCACCGATTACCTTCAGAATCTTGCCCATCAGCACCATATTGGCAAGGGTGGGCGTGCCGTTTTCGTTGGCAAGCTGCGTTGCGGGAACGTAGTACACCGTCACGTCGTCACGCTCGACCTTGCGCTCAATCAGGGTAGAATCTGCAAAGATGATGCCACCCGGCACAACAGCGGACTCGTACTTGTCCAAAGACGGCAGGTTCATTGCCACCAGAATGTCGGGGTTGGCAACGATGGGCGAACCGACAGGCTCATCACTGAGGATAACACCGCAGCTGGCCGTGCCGCCACGCATTTCCGGGCCGTAGGAGGGCAGCCAGCTGACCTGTTTGCCGTCCATCAGACCTTTATATGCCAGGAACTTACCGGCAAACAGGATACCCTGACCGCCGAAGCCGGAAAACAAAAACTGTGTGGTGCTCATTATGCTTCCTCCTTTGCCGCGGAGCGGTCCTTGTACACGCCGAGCGGGTAGTACGGCAGCATATTGTCATCCACCCATTTCAGCGCCGCCTGCGGCGTCATACCCCAGTTGGTCGGGCAGGTGGACACCACTTCGATGAGCGAGAAGCCCTTGCCGTCCAGCTGGTTCTGAAAAGCCTTTTTGATGGCCTTCTTCGCCGCGCGGATGTTCTTGACGCTGTTGACCGTCACGCGCTCCAGGTACTCGGGACCTTCGAGCTGCGAGAGCATTTCGCACACACGAATCGGGAAACCGCAGTGGTTGACGTCACGACCGTAGGGCGAGGTCTGGGTGACCTGGCCCGGCAACGACGTCGGAGCCATCTGACCGCCGGTCATACCGTAAATCGCGTTGTTAACGAAGATAACGGTGATGTTCTCATTACGGGCAGCGGCGTGAACCGTTTCCGCCATACCGATGGAAGCCAAGTCGCCGTCACCCTGATAGGTGAAGACCACATGATTCTCGGGATCGGCACGCTTAACACCGGTCGCAATAGCCGGAGCACGGCCGTGCGCGGCTTCAATCATATCGCAGTTGAAATAGTTGTATGCCATAACGGAGCAGCCAACCGGCGCAATACCGATAGCGCGGCCTTCGATGCCGAGCTCGTCCAGCACCTCGGCCACCAGACGGTGGATGATACCGTGGGTGCAGCCGGGGCAATAGTGCATCGGGATATCGTTAAGAGCATGGGGTTTATCAAAGACGACCATTATTTGGCACCTCCGTTCGCAGCGGACTTAATAGCTTCCAGAACCTGTTCGGGCGAGGGAATCATACCGCCGGCGCGGTTGCACAGCGTGACCGGCACCTTGCATTCGGTAGCCAGGCGCACATCCTCAATCATCTGACCCATCGACAGTTCAACCGAGATGAACGCCTTTGCGTGCTCAGCAGCCTTGGCAAAGGGAGCCTTCGGGAACGGCCACAGGGTGATGGGACGAATCATACCGGCCTTGATACCCTGCTTGCGGGCTTCGTTGACCGCGCTGCGCGCCACACGGGCAGCAATACCGAACGCCGCAATAACGATGTCGGCATCGTCGACGAGGTATTCCTCGTACATCGTTTCGTTCTCTTCGATGTACTTGTAACGCTCGTAGCGGTCAAAGTTGAACTTCTCCAGCTCTTCGGGAGCCAGGAACAGGGAGTTAACGATGTTATGTTCACGCTCCAGCTTGGTGCCGGTGGTCGCCCACGGCTTCTCCACAGCCGGCTCTCTGTCAAACTCGAGGCTGACAGGCTCCATCATCTGACCCATCGTACCGTCTGCCAGCACCATCGCCGTCATGCGATACTTGTCCGCCAAATCGAAGCCTTTGACCGTGAGGTCTGCCATTTCCTGCACCGAAGCGGGCGCCAGAACGATCATACGGAAGTCACCGTGACCGCCGGCACGAGTTGCCTGGAAATAGTCGGACTGGCTGGGCTGAATACCGCCAAGACCCGGGCCACCGCGCTGCACGTTAACGATGAACGCCGGCAAATCGGCACCTGCCAGATAGGAAAGGCCCTCGCTCTTGAGCGCAATTCCGGGGCTGGAGGACGAGGTCATCACGCGCTTACCGGTTGCGGAAACGCCATACACCATATTGATTGCCGCGATTTCGCTTTCCGCCTGCAGGAAGCAACCGCCGATTTTCGGCATTTTCTTCGCCATATAAGCGGCAATTTCCGTCTGCGGCGTGATGGGATAACCGAAATAATGACGGCAACCGGCCAGAATCGCCGCTTCGGCGATGGCTTCGTTACCTTTCATCAACACTTTATCTGCCATATCGCTCACCTTACCTTTCCACCTTGATGATGCAATCCGGGCACATCATCGCGCAGAATGCACAGCCGACGCAGGCTTCCTGGTCGGTGATCTCCACGGGATGGTGACCCTTCTTGTTAATCTTGTCTTTTGCCAGCTGCAGCAGCTTCTTGGGGCAGGCATCAACGCACAGCCCACAGCCTTTGCAGTTGTCGGTCTTGAATGTCAGCTTTGCCATATTCATTACTCCCTTTATTGATTCTCAGCATGAAAAGCCGATTTTTGCTTGTAATTCCAGCGGAAACAGGTTCGGAATCTTCCCTTCCAGTTCGCCGCGCAAATCCTCTCTCACGGTGGTAAGCACCAGCGGTACACCGGTGAGTTCTTCCACCTCGCGGGCATATGCCACCGAATCCAACACATGCTGCGCCGTGGTCTCCACACCCAAATTAGAGTTGTTGACCAATCCGGTAAAGCGGATGCCGCAGGCCTGCTCAATCTCCCGCATCACCTCGTACGTCGAGGGCGCATCGGGGGTCAGCGGGCGGTAGCGGTTGATAACCATCCACATCGCATAGTTGTCTTCCGCTTTGATTTGCGGTGCAAGCCGTCCCAGCGCCAAGGCACCGCGATCGTCGCCGCCGATATCCAACACGACGGTCAGTGTCGTATCATCGGTAATGGCGTACATTTCGGGCGGCAGTGCCGGAATATCCACATTGCTGTTGGCATATTCCGAACAAATCAGCCCGATACCGCGTGCAGCAAAATCCTCGCTGCTGTCCTTGGTGCGGAAATACGGATTGACAATGTCCAAGTCGGCAATGGTAACACGCTCGCAGTGCTCACGCAGTGCGTAGGCGATGTTTACCGCCACGTTGGTCTTGCCACTCCCGTAGTGGCCGCACAAGATGGTAAGGCGCTTTTGATTTTCCATAACGCTCACCTTACAGCTTGTTACGCTGAATCTTGCCGCTCACCGTCTTGGGCAGACTGTCGCGGAAGACCACGATACGGGGATATTTGTAAGGAGCGGTACGCTTCTTGACGTAATCCTGAATCTCTTTTTTGAGTTCTTCGGTCGGCTCGGTGCCGCCCACCAGCACGATGCTCGCCTTGACGACCTGGCCGCGCACCTCGTCGGGAGCAGCGGAAACGCCGCATTCCAGCACGTAGGGCAACTCCATAATCACGCTTTCGATTTCGAACGGTCCGATGCGGTAGCCGGAAGACTTGATAACATCGTCCACACGACCAACGTACCAGTAGAAGCCGTCTTCATCCTGCCAAGCGGTATCGCCGGTATGATAGAAGCCGTCGTGCCACACTTCGGCGGTCTTTTCGGGGGCGTTGTAGTAGCCGGTGAACAGGCCGCACGGTGCGCCGTCCTGCACGTTAACCACGATTTCGCCCGTCTCACCCACCGGCACCGGATTGCCGTCGGCATCCACGATGGAGACGTCGTAAATCGGAGCGGGTTTACCCATCGAGCCAATCTTATGCGATGCACCCACCATATTGCCGATAATCATAGTGCTTTCAGTCTGACCGAAGCCCTCGATAATCTGCAGGCCGGTTGCCTTCTCGAATTGGCGGTACACTTCGGGGTTGAGCGCTTCGCCTGCGGTGGTCATATGCTTCACCGACGAGAAATCGTACTTGGAAATATCCTGCTTAATCATCATACGCAGCATCGTCGGCGGTGCGCAGAAGGTGGTAATCTTGTACTTCGCAAACATCGGCAGAATATCCGCCGCATCAAAGCGATCGAAGTCGTACACGAAGGTCGCCGCTTCACACAGCCACTGACCGTACAGCTTACCCCACATCGCCTTTGCCCAACCGGTATCCGAAATGGTGAAATGCAGACCATCGGGATCCACATCGTGCCAGTAACGGGCGGTATGGAAATGACCCAGCGCGTACTTGTAGTTGTGCGCCGCAATCTTGGGATAGCCGGTCGTGCCGGAGGTGAAGAACATCAGCATCAAATCGTCACCGCCGGGCGCATCGTCCGCGCGGTTGTAATGCGTGCTGTACAGCGTGAACTCTTCGTCAAAGCTGCGCCAGCCTTCGCGGGTGCCGTTGACGATGAGGCGGTGCTTCAGAACGGGGCATTTCTCCGCAGCCAAATCCACCTGAGCCGCGGTATCGCCGTCGGCGGTACACAACACGGCGCTGACGCCGGCGGCCTGGAAGCGGTACTCCAAATCGTGCTCAAGCAGCTGGTTGGGAGCGGGAATTGCCACAGCACCCAGCTTGTTGAGACCGATCATAGCAAACCAGAACTGGTAATGACGCTTGAGAATCAGCATCACGCGGTCGCCCTTCTTGATGCCGAGCGACTTAAAGTAGTTGGCACACTGGTTGGACATCTTTTTGATATCCTTGAACGTAAACCGACGCTCGATGTGATCGCGGCTGATGTGCAGCATAGCGAGCTTTTCCGGCTCGCGCTCGGCAAGCGCATCCACCAAATCGAAAGCGAAGTTGAAGTTCTCGGTATTCTTGAATTTGATGGAGGTCGGTGTGCCCTTTTCGTTTTCCTCCACATCGATAAACTTCTTGTACAGGCGGTCTTTGGTGTCCTTGCGCGCGTTGGTGCGCTCTGCCACCGCCTTTTCGGCGCTGAGCTCGGGAATCGGCTCACCGGTCGGGTTCAGCACGATGGCGTAGAACACGCAATCCTCGCCGCCCACAGCAATCATACCGTGCGGCGTGTCCGAGTCGAAATAAATGCTGTCACCGGGGCCCAGCACCTCAATATGCTCACCCACCTGCACCTTCAGCTTACCGCTGATAATCAGGTCACATTCCTGACCGGCGTGGGTCGTCAGTTCGATGTCCTTCTGCTGTGCATCCTCATCGTACACACTGCGCACATACAACGGCTCGGCAATACGATCACGGAAGGCATAGGCAAGGTTATAGTACGTCATACCGTGCGCCTGCGACACCTTCTGACCGGCACCGAAGCGAGTAACGGTATAGGATTTCAGCGTGGGGCTGTAACCCTCGATAATATCGGTGACGTTGACGTTGAGCGCCATCGCACAGCGATAGATGAACGCAAAGTTCAGGTCGCTTTCGCCCGACTCGCATTCCACATACGCCTCGACGGTGACACCGGTCTTCGTCGCCATCTCTTCCACAGAAAGTCCTTCCGACTCACGCAGTGCGCGAATACGGCCGGCCATTTCTTTGATTTTGAAATCCAAGGCTGTAATCTGTTCCATGTTCTTTCCTCTTTCCTAGGACGATAAAAGCACTCGTCCCAAAGCTATGACTTTGAGACGAGTGCCGATAAGTCACCCGCGGTACCACTCAAATTGCCATCTGCCTTGGGGCAGACAACCGCTCTTCGGGATCTAACAATCCCTATGCTTTTACGCAGCAATCACGGGAAGGTTCTACTGACCTGCAACAGCAGGGGTTCTTCCTTCCGGCTCGGAAGCTACAAACGCTCAGCCCATACTCGTGACTCGCACCAACCGTCACTTCTCTGAAGTATGATTTCCGAGCGCCCTCTTCGTCAGCGCCTTTATATATTAATATATAGGGGATTATAGCACACCCAATCAGCGGCTGTCAACACTTTTTTAGGATTGTGTTTCAAAACCTGACATTACAGCTTGTTGCGCTGAATCTTACCACTGATGGTTTTGGGTAGTTCGTCACGGAACACCACCACACGCGGATACTTGTACGGTGCGGTATGCTGCTTGACGTAATCCTGAATCTCTTTCTTGAGCGCTTCGGTAGGCTCGGTACCCTTGGTCAGCACGATGCTGGCCTTGACAACCTGACCGCGCACCTCATCCGGGACAGCAGACACGCCGCATTCCACGACGTACGGCAGTTCCATAATGACGCTTTCGATTTCGAAAGGCCCGATGCGGTAGCCGGAGGATTTGATTACGTCGTCCACACGGCTGACATACCAGAAGTAACCGTCCTCGTCACGCCATGCGGTATCACCGGTGTGATACAAACCGTCGTGCCAGGCGTCGGTGGTCTTCTCTTCATCGAGGTAATATTCCTTGAACAAGCCACAGGGAACCGATTTGTCGGTATGGATGACGATTTCGCCCGTCTCACCCACCGCAACGCTGTTGCCGTCGGGATCAACGATATCCAAATCGAACTGCGGAGACGCCTTGCCCATCGAACCGATTTTCGGAACAGTACCCACCAGATTGGCGATTGCCAGCGTGGTTTCGGTCTGACCGAAGCCTTCCATGATTTCCAGACCGGTAGCCGCTTTGAACTGTTTGTACACTTCGGGGTTCAGTGCTTCACCGGCGGTGGTCATATGATGGATGGAGGACAAATCGTACTTGCTCAAATCACCACGGATGAGCATACGCAGCATCGTCGGAGGTGCGCAGAACGTGGTGATGTTGTATTTGGCAAACATCGGCAGGATTTCGTTTTCATCAAAGCGATCGAAGTCGTAAACGAACACCGCGCCCTCGCACAGCCACTGGCCATACAGCTTGCCCCACAGCGATTTGCCCCAGCCGGTATCCGAAATGGTCAGGTGCAGGCCGTCACGCTCACAGCAGTGCCAATAGCGCGCCGTCACGAAGTGACCCAGCGCATAGGTGTGCTTGTGTGCCGCCATTTTGGGGTTGCCGGTCGTACCGGAAGTGAAGAACATCAGCGCCGTCTCGTCGCCTGCCGAAGCATCCTCGGGACGCTCGAATTTGCGGGAGAACAGCTTGAATTCGTTGTCAAAATCATGCCAGCCGTCGCGTGCGCCGCCGACCATCACCTGCGTGATGTGCTGCGGACACTTCTTGGCTGCCGCTGCCGCGATTTCAGCCGTATCGCCATCGGCGGTACACACGATTGCCGTCGCGCCTGCCGCCTTGAAACGATACTCGAAATCGTGCTCTTTCAGCTGGTTGGTTGCAGGAATTGCCACCGCGCCCAGCTTGTGCAGTGCCACCATGGCAAACCAGAACTGGTAGTGACGCTTCAGCACCAGCATAACCTTGTCGCCACGCTTGATGCCGAGCGACGTAAAGTAGTTTGCCGCCTGGTTAGAGCACTGCTTGATATCCTTGAATGTGAAACGACGCTCGGTTTTGTTCTTATCCAGGTGCAACATCGCCAGCTTGTCGGGATACTTCTCGGCAATGCCGTCCACGATATCGAAACCGAAGTTGAACACGTCGGTGTTTTTGAACTCGATGTGCTGCAGCGAGCCGTGCTCGTCTTCCTCCACCTCGATAAACCGCTCGCAAACCAGCGGCTGAGAGGCCGTGGAAGACACCAGACTGCGGCGCACTACCTCTTCTTTGGTGTCTTCGCCCGGGAGAACCACCGCGCAGAACACGCAATCCTGTCCGTCCACAGCACGCATACCGTGCGGTGCGGAGGAATCGTAATAGATACTGTCGCCCTCACCGAGGATTTCGGTGTGGTCGCCGACTTGCACCATCAGCTTACCGCTGATAACCAAGTCGAATTCCTGACCACTGTGGGTAGCCAGCTGAATCGGCTTGTTCTGTGCAGTGGGGTCGTACTCGTAATGCACCCAATACGGTTCAGCGATTTTATCACGGAACTTCGGTGCAAGGTTAGCAATGCTGATGCCGTTTTCCTTGGCAGTCTGCTGACCCTTGCCTTTGCGGGTCACCGTGTAGGAAGACAGGCGGGCGCTCGTTGTACCCTCCAGCAGATCCGACATACCAATGCCGAATTCCTGCGCACATTTATGGATAAACGAAAACGGGAAGTCCTGCTCGCCGGATTCCAGTGCGACGTATTCATCGACACTGAGTTCCACGCGCTGTGCCATCTGCTCGACCGTATAGCCGGCAATTTCACGCATCTCCTTAATTCGCAGAGCCACCTCATAAAGCTTCTCGGTTGCAACAGTTGACATAATCTCTTCCTCCTTGTTACAGAATAAAAAAACACTCGTCTCAACATTTTGAGACGAGTGTGTAAAAACACATCCGCGGTACCACTCAAATTGCCGCCGAAGCGACCACTTATCAGAGCCAAACAGCCCCTATGCCTTTACGCAGCAATCACGGGAGCCTCTAATCCGGAACACCGTTTCAAAACTCCGGCTCGGAAGTGATGGGCTGTTTTGAACACTTGTTATCGGTTTACACCAACCACCGACTCTCTGTGAACGCCTGCTCAAAGCCGTCTTCGTCATAGCCTTTATATTCAATTGGAATGTGTACATTATAGCACCGCAGTGCCGTTTGTCAAGCCTTTTTTTGAAAAAAGGCAATTATTCGCGAATATATGCCTCCAGCGCGGCGTCATCGGCTTTCCACCATCCCAGTCGATAGCGAACCCGCCCGAAAACGAGCCACAATGCCGGCCAAAGCCCCTGAAAATCCCTCGAGCTTTTGAACCACTGCCACTCTGTGTAGTTCTTGTGCTCCTCCTCCAAGAACACATCGGCACGGCGGGATTTTTTCGTAAATGCCGACACCATCAGCGGATAAACACGGCGATATTCTTTCGCACCGATGTGGCGGAATACCGCCGGACATTCGCACGGCACAACGCGCTGTGTCTCGCGGTCGATGAGGATGGGAAGCTGCTCCACCGTGTACTCGGTTTCGGTGAAGTTCAGCTTCGCCACCGCACCAAACTCGGAATGCTTTTGGATGCGCTGGTAGTTGGTGTCAAAAATGAAGTTGCCGAGTGAGTAAAAGATGGTCTTCCCCCCTACTCGCTCATAGTTTTGCACCACGTGCGGATGGTGACCGATTACCGCATCGGCGCCCCACTTTAAATACCGATGATAGCGCTTGCGGATGAACGGCAGCGGCATATCGGAAAACTCGCTGCCGCCGTGCACCACCATCACACACCAGCGATACTGCGCCTTGGCACGGCGAATCGCCTCGCGAATGCGCGCATCCTCATCCCAAAGGACGCATCCCGGCTTTTTCTCGCCCGCGCGCATAAAGTTCTTATTGTTATGATACGTCACGCTCAGCAACGCGATACCACCGGCTTGCTCAATAACGACAGGGCGCAGCGCCTCTTCCGCATTGCGGCCCACGCCCAGTGTACGGCATCCGTGCTGCTCTGCCAATGCCAACGTATCCAATATCCCGGGCTCTTTGCAGTCGTAGATATGGTTGTTTGCCAGATTCCAAATCCTGCCGTTCAAACGAAGAAACCAGTCCACTGCCTGCGGCGGATTTGCGTGATTTAACAAGCGATCGCTTTGAATCGCTCCGGCTGTCATCGGCGCTTCCACATTCAGCACCGTGCTGTCGGCACTGCTTAAAAAGCGCACAATTTCCGGGTGAATCAGGTCATCCCGTTGCCACGTATCGGCAAAATATTTGGAAAATGCAATATCACCCGTAAATGCAATGGATACCATCGAAGCCTCTTCCTTTCACAATCCGCCAAAATATGTCTGCCGCTGCTTAATCGCAGCTGCTCAATGAAACACCAGTCCTCTGCCGCCGCAGTTCGAGCAAACGGAGGTAACCGCGCCCACCTTGCCGGAGCCGGCGCAACCGGGACAAGCGGTCGTCTGACCCATCCACATCTGCAGCGCCGCATCGTAATACGCGTTCGCCTGATACTGCACACCCGTTCCTCCGCAGATAGCGCACGTGTTACCCTGCGTCATCTGCGAGCCGGAGCCGGCGCACACGCCACAGCGGAATTTCGTAGAAACCGCCTGCAACACGGCATCCTCGCTGACGAGCAGATAGCGATCTCCGTTGCGTTTAAACACTTCGTAACCGGTGACAAGCACTTCGTCTTTCACACAATCCTTGATTTCACAGGAATACACTTCGTACTCCTCATAATCACACACCTTTTCCAGCGACGCCGCATAGCTGCTTTCGGGAAACGCATCGCGCACCTTAGCGTAATAACCATCGTAGTTGTCCGTCACCAAGCCGTCCAGTTCCCCCGCAGACTTGGCGTTCAACACATCCTCATAGCACTCTTCCGCCAATTCCACATCCGTCTGCGACACCGTGCTGTCGGGCGAACCGTTGTCATCGTCATCGTCGTTCTTCGACTTCTGCTTCTTGCTGTCTCCGCAAGCCGTCAAAGAAACCACCAACAACATCGCTACCAATACTGCCATCCACTTTTTCATAACCCTCTACCTCTTTCTTTTTCTTTCGGGGCTTTTCTCTCCCCTGACAATACATAAGGGGTTCGAAACCGCGCTCAGGTTTTATAAAAAGAAAAAGTTTTAGAAATTTTTATTGCCGTTCGCAACCCGTTCCTTGCACCGGTCCAGTTGTCGCTGGTTGCGAACCACAACCACCTTGTCGCCGTATGTGCGGATAAGCTCTTTGTACCGCCGCTTCACCGCTCGGGTACGCCCTTTCCAAAGAATCCATTTCAAAAACTCAAAATCGAACTTCTCGTTGCACCCCTCGGCCATATCGGGGCGTGTTGTATTGCGAAATGTTTTATACCGCCGATACGCACGGTGCAGGCACGCAAAGCGATTGAAGCACAAAAAGAAAATCACGTCCGCCTCCGCCATCCGCCGCTCGTAAAACAGCTTGGAATACGTGCCGTCAATCACCCACTCATCGTGCGCGTCCAAGAACTCCCGTGTCAGCCGTTCTTTTTCCGATGAGGAGCGAATTTCCCAGCCGGGCAAAAATTGTACCGCATCAAAATGCAGCACCGGCAGCCGATGCGTTTCGGCAAGCTCTCGCGCCAAGGTGGATTTACCCGATCCGCTGTATCCTATGATCGCGATTCTCATCCCCTCACCGCCCTTTATATTACATTATATAGTCCCGCCCGCGTTTTTTCAACCATATTCCCAAAATAAGTGGAATGTTTTGCGTCAGCAAAAAGGACGGAAGCGCACCTCCGCTCCCGTCCCCGGTTATAGCATACCTCATATACCAAATCAAGGTGAAACAGACAATCATTTGACATTCCTCTTAAACAACAAAGCCCTTTGTCGAAGGACAAAGGGCTTTGTTGTTGTGTTATTTTCACCAAAAGTTACATTCGGTGGAGTGCGATACTTAAAAAGTATACTATGGAATTTTTCTAAATGATGTTCATGCAAAACTCTCGCACCACAGATTTTATGGAATGATCGATCCTTAAATCGCAAAATCGTTTAATATGTTCGGGAATCTCTTTATAAAATGCTTCAGCAATTCCGCCGGCAATACAAGCTTGCGTATCAGCATCGCCGCCCAAAGAAACTGCGGAACGAACTGCACTCTCATAGTCGCTGGATTCAAGAAAGGCAATGATTGCAGGAGGGACACTGTAGGAGGTTTTACTATCAAACACGTAGTTTTCTTTGATCGTGGCAAGCGGTATTGAGAGATCATACTTGAAGGTCTTTTCCAAAAAGGCTTTTATTCCTTCTTTGCTCTCATTCTTTCTTGCCAAAAAGACAGCTGATGCCACAGCTTGTGCTCCTTTAATTGCTTCTCGCTGGTTGTGCGTTGGTATGCAACTGGCTTTCGCTTGCAATAGAGTTTGTTCCAGCGTTGAATAAGCATAACCAATAGGAATAACACGCATAGATGCTCCGTTGGCGTAACTATGTCCGTTTCTGGCATTGGGATTCCTCGCCCATTCTGCAAACATATTGCCAAATCCTGCATGCGGGTGATATGAATAATACTGACGATATTGAGCGGCGTATTCCTTTGAACGATTACGAACATCCCATCGAGTTATTTCTGACGGGTTGTTCAATATAGCTTTGCAAACTGCGGCTATCAGAACACTATCGTCCGTAAAGGAGCTTTCTTTGTTAAATTCAAAATCATAATTTTTGGTGCAATGAACCTCATAATAAGACCCTATCACATCACCATAAATTGCTCCAAACATCTTATCACCGCCTTTGTGTATATTATATCACAAAATTATAGTATTTTCAATGATA
>JAZODA010000030.1:0-3412 GCA_045596745.1 Acutalibacteraceae bacterium | reverse complement strand
GCGTGACCTTTATCATTGGGATGGAGTCCATCGGGAACCACTTCTTTATCAGTTGGGTCAAGAGGATTTATTTTGAACAAGTCTATTACTGCCACCTTGTGGTTTTTACATATTGTTAGAATAGCATTTACATAGTCTTCCAATTTTTTTGAATCGGGCATCGCAGGCTGCGCCTCGTAGAGTCTGTGAATAGGTGTCATAAAAATCAATTTAGCCTGCGGAAAATTCTTCTTCAAGGTCTTTATAAGAGAATTCACAGCGCCGCAGAATGTATATTTATCCTCGCTGTCAACCGTTCCGAAAGGCGCGTCACCGTGCCCGAAATCATTTGTGCCGCCAAACACTACAATAGCATCTGCATTTCGGTCCATAATCTCCGAACGCAGTTCAAAAGTTAAATCCCATTTGGTATTCTCCTTTGTGGGCACAATCTGGCGTGCAATTCTCGTTCCACCCACACCGTAATTATACGCATGCTTCATATTATATTTTTCTTTAATTATTTGGTGAAACACTTTACTCGGCGCGGTTGTCCCGTGCCCCTCGGTTATGCTGTCACCCAGAAAATTAATTGTTAAATTTTTTAATTCCATAATCGCTTTTACTCCCAATCTATTTGCATTACTATAGGCTCACTATACTACCGCTGAAATCAAGTGTCAATCGGTCCAAACAAGTTTACTGCTTTTGCGCCAAAAATAATACATAAAAATCCGCCCGAATTTCTTCGGGCGGATAATTTTGTTTTAAAAGTCAGCAAATTAAATTATTTGCTTTCTTTGATAGCAGCCTGAGCGGCGGCGAGGCGGGCAATCGGCACGCGGAACGGCGAGCAGGACACATAGTCCAGGCCGATCTTGTGGCAGAACTCAACGGAGACAGGGTCGCCGCCGTGCTCGCCGCAGATACCGCAGTGCAGCTCCGGACGGGTCTTCTTGCCCAGCGCAACAGCCATATCCATCAGCTTGCCAACACCGGTCTGATCCAGCTTCGCGAACGGATCGTTCTCGTAGATCTTGGTGTCGTAGTAAGCGGACAGGAACTTACCGGCATCGTCACGGCTGAAGCCGAAGGTCATCTGGGTCAGGTCGTTGGTGCCGAAGCAGAAGAACTCGGCTTCCTTCGCGATGTCATCAGCAGTCAGGCAAGCACGCGGGATTTCCATCATGGTACCCACTTCGTACTTCAGCTCGATGCCGGCGGCAGCGATTTCCGCATCAGCGGTAGCCACAACGATATCCTTGACGAACTTCATTTCCTTCACTTCGCCGGTCAGCGGGATCATGATTTCGGGAACGATGTTCCACTCGGCATGAGCCTTCTGAACGTTGATCGCCGCACGGATGACAGCGGTGGTCTGCATCTTGGCGATTTCGGGATAGGTGACAGCCAGACGGCAGCCACGGTGACCCATCATCGGGTTGAACTCGTGCAGAGAAGCGATGATAGCCTTGATGTCGGCAACGGTCTTGCCCTGAGCCTTAGCCAGCGCAGCGATATCGTCTTCCTCGGTGGGAACGAACTCGTGCAGCGGAGGATCCAGGAAGCGGATGCAAACCGGGTTGCCCTCGAGAGCCTCGTACAGCTTCTCGAAGTCGCCCTGCTGATAGGGCAGAATCTTCGCCAGAGCGGCTTCGCGCTCCTCGACGGTGTCGGCGCAGATCATCTCGCGGAAAGCAGCGATACGATCGGCTTCGAAGAACATATGCTCGGTACGGCACAGACCGATACCCTCAGCACCCAGCTCGCGAGCCTTCTTGGCATCGGCGGGGGTGTCAGCGTTGGTGCGGACCTTCAGCGTACGGAACTCGTCAGCCCAAGCCATGATGCGGCCGAACTCGCCCGCGATTTCGGCGTCGACGGTCGGGATGATGCCATCGTAGATGTTACCGGTGGAACCGTCGATGGAGATGTAGTCGCCCTCGACATAGGTCTTACCGGCGAGCTCGAACTTCTTGTTCTCCTCGTCCATCTTGATTTCGCCGCAGCCGGACACGCAGCAGGTACCCATACCGCGAGCGACAACGGCCGCGTGAGAGGTCATACCGCCACGGACAGTCAGGATACCCTGAGCAGCCTTCATACCGGTGATATCTTCGGGAGAGGTCTCCAGACGAACCAGAACAACCTTCTCGCCCTTGTCGTTCCAAGCCACAGCGTCCTCAGCGGTGAACACCACACGGCCGCAAGCAGCGCCGGGGGAAGCACCCAGACCCTTGCCGGCAGGAGTAGCTGCCTTCAGAGCCTTCTGGTCGAACTGGGGATGCAGCAGGGTGTCGAGGTTACGAGGATCGATCATCGCAACAGCCTTTTTCTTGTCGATCATACCTTCGTCCACGAGGTCGCAGGCGATCTTCAGCGCCGCCTTAGCGGTACGCTTGCCGTTACGGGTTTGCAGCATATACAGCTTGCCGTCTTCAACGGTGAACTCCATATCCTGCATATCGCGATAGTGGTCTTCCAGAATCGCGCAAACCTTCTTGAACTCGTCGAAAGCAGCGGGGAACTTCTCCGCCATTTCGGCGATCGGCATGGGAGTACGCACGCCGGCAACGACGTCTTCGCCCTGAGCGTTGGTCAGGAACTCGCCCATCAGGCCGGGTTCGCCGGTAGCGGGGTCACGGGTGAACGCAACGCCGGTACCGCAGTTGTCGCCCATGTTACCGAAAGCCATCATCTGCACGTTAACAGCGGTACCCCAGGAGTAGGGAATATCGTTGTCACGGCGATACACGTTGGCGCGGGGGTTGTCCCAGGAACGGAACACAGCCTCGACAGCGCCCATGAGCTGCTCTTTGGGATCGGAGGGGAAATCCTTGCCGATCTTGGACTTGTACTCAGCCTTGAACTGCTCAGCGAGCTTCTTCAGGTCTTCAGCGGTCAGGTCGACGTCGAGCGTCACGCCCTTTTCTTCCTTCATCTTGTCGATGAGTTCCTCGAAGTACTTCTTACCGACTTCCATAACGACGTCGGAGTACATCTGGATGAAACGGCGATAGCAGTCATACGCCCAGCGAGCGTTGCCGGACTTGGCAGCCATGGTCTCCACCACGTCCTCGTTCAGACCGAGGTTCAGGATGGTGTCCATCATACCGGGCATCGAAGCGCGCGCACCGGAGCGAACGGAAACCAGCAGGGGGTTTTCCTTGTCACCGAACTTCTTGCCGGTGATTTCTTCCATCTTGTCGATGTACTCCATAATCTGCGCCTGGATATCATCGTTGATCTTGCGGCCGTCCTCATAATACTGGGTGCAGGCCTCCGTGGTAACGGTGAAGCCCTGGGGCACGGGCAGACCGATCTTGGTCATTTCCGCCAGGTTCGCACCTTTACCGCCGAGGAGCTCACGCATCGAAGCGTCGCCCTCTTTGAACAGGTAGACATACTTGTGACTCATGCTTACAGTCATCCT
>JAZODA010000029.1:0-21335 GCA_045596745.1 Acutalibacteraceae bacterium | reverse complement strand
CGGATAAACTGCGTGCAATGGGTATGCGCCCCGCTATCTGGATTGGCGGCTTCTGTCCGGTTGCTTCCAAGATTTATCAGGAGCATCCCGAATGGTTTATGGACTACACCTACCGCGTCAAGTACACCCAGCCGCTGGATGTCAGCCAGCCGATTGTGCGTGAGTATATCCAAAAGGCCATGCACACGCTGTGCCGTGAATACGGCTTTGACGCTGTTAAGCACGACTTCTGGAGCTATGCGTTTGAGGACAGCCACGATTTGTACAAAAACCACGATCGGTCGGGATACGAGAATCGTCGCTGGTGGCTGAATACCATTCGTAACAATCTGCCGCGCGACGGCTATCTGCAGACGGGCTGTGACATTGTTATGGGCAACCCGTTCCTTGGTGAATTCTTTACCAACTATCGCTACGGCATCGACATCGGTGGCGGTAACTGGGATTATGTCCGCACCAGCTTCCAATGGGGCGCGGCGTGCTATGCTACCCATACCGGTGATTTGTTCCCGCCGAACAGCGATGCCATCGGTCTGTTCCCGGGTCTGACCGAGGACGAAGCGATGTTCTGCATCAACTACTGCCTGGTATCGCATTCGATGATTGAAATTGCCGGTAAGCTCAGCCGGGCAACCGACAAAGAAAAGCTTCGCGTGCTTCGCAAAGCGGCCTGCAACCCGAACAACGGTCAGGATGTCTATTTCGCCCAGTTTGACTACCGCGACCACACGCAGCGCGCGCCCGAAATCCTGTATTTCAAAACGCCGCACTTTACGCGTCTGGAAAATACCGATGGCACGCCGCTTCGTACGGTGGGTATCTTTAACCTTGCTGACGAGCAGCGCACCTTCAACGTGTCGGTGGAAGAGCTCGACTTGCCGCGTGGCGAGTACATCCTTACCAATGTGTGGAGCGGAGAGCAGTTCAAAGCGGACGGTTCGTTCAGCGTGGAATTGGCACCGCATGCCAGCCGCCTGTATGCGGTCAGTGCACCGGAAGAACTCCGTCTGGACGATGCAAACATCCGCCTGAATGCTATCACCCGCCTTGACGACCGCTTCGTGCTGGAAGCCGACTATGCGCTGACCGGTGTCGAAATGCTGTTCAGCCGTGAGGTTTCCCGCATTGTGCAAAACGGAAAAGATCTCGCTTTTGCGAAGAGCGGAAACGCTGTTTGCTTCGATTTGCCCACTGCCGGCACGTTCGAAATCCTGTTCTGATTTGTGCTTCCCCGACCGATATGGTACGCGCTGTATCGGTCGGGGAAAAATATATAAACTTTTTTAAAAAACCTATTGACAATCCGAACTTTGGAGGTTATAATAGCAAACGTTGCCGCCACTGATATATGCGGGTATGGCGGAATTGGCAGACGCGTTAGATTCAGGTTCTAATGGTCGCAAGGCTGTGCAGGTTCAAGTCCTGTTACCCGCACCACACAAAAATCCGAAAGCAAATGCTTTCGGATTTTTTCTTTTCTGTAATTCGCATTTCCCATACTTCTTTTTATTGCAAATGTTACAGTGATATGGTAAAATATCTACCAGAAAAAGGAGGGCGATTATGGAGAGCAGAGATTTTCGCTTTGGCAGCACCATTGTTCAATATCTTGTCGATGAACAACAGAACGTGGCGCTTCGCCTGATTCCTGTCGGTATGGAGTCTAAAGAGCAATCCCCTTGGGAGATTCCGCAGCCGGATTTTGATCCGCGCGCCGACTACACCCACAACTGGCAACAAGGCACGCTCGTCAATATTCATCTGGCGCACCTGCCTATTGTCTCCCCCGGTTTGACCATGCGTTCCTCCGTTATTGACAAATCGTTCAAGCTCAAAGAGCAAACGGTGGAAACCGAGTCCGATAAAACCACCATCGTCACGGTATTGAAAAATGATGATGGTTACGGTGCGGAACATCGTCTGACCTATCACAACGGACTTCGCGGCTTTGAGATTGAAACCGTCTTTATCAACGAAAGCGGCGCAGATGTGGAGCTGGATATGCTGTCCAGCTTTGTGTTGGATGGCCTCAGCCCGTTCCAGCTCACCGATGCTCCCAACGTGTATCGCTTCCACCGCTTTATGGCGGGTTGGAGCTTGGAAGGCAAACATCAATGCCAGACGATTGAAGACCTCGGTCTTGAAAAATCGTGGATTAGCTGGATGGTGAACGACAACACCGAACGCTTCGGCAGCTTTGGCAGCTATCCGGTTGAACGCTACTTCCCCACGGCGGTTTTTGAAGATACCGAGCATCACACCCTGTGGGCGGCGCAGATTGCGCATAACGCCACCTGGCAGATGGAACTGGCGCGTCTCGGTAACTATATGACCTTCTGCGGCGGACTCGGTGATGAAAACCGTTGCGGCTGGAAAAAGGTGATTCCGAACGGCACGTGTTTTGCCGCGCCGAAGGCATATGTAGCCGCTGTTTGCGGTACGGTTGAAGAAGCCTGTGCTGCGGTAACGGATATGCAAAAGCCTGCGTATCGCGCCTATGGCGAGGTCGGTATTCCCACTTCGTTTAACGAATATTGTGCCACCTGGGGCACGCCGACGCAGGAGAAAATGCTGAACTTCTGCCACTGTCTGAAAGAGTTTGGTGTGAAGTACCTTGTGATTGATGCCGGTTGGTGTAAAGCCGGTTGTGAACAGGCCGGTAACGGCGAGTGGGAACACGATCCTGCCATCTTCCCCGATATGAAGGCGATGAACGCGGAAATCCGTGCAAACGGAATGGTTCCCGGTCTCTGGTTTGAGTTCGAAGTTACCACCGAGGGTTCTCGCTTGTTTGAGCCGGACTACGACGATATGAAGCTCAAGCGCGACGGTCAGGTTATCAAGACCAACGGCATCCGCTCTTACTGGGACTTCCGTCGTGCCGATGTACGCGAGCATCTGTATAAAAAGGTGATTGCTTACCTGAAGGAGTACGGATTCGGGTATATCAAGGTGGACTATAACGCCAACACCGGCATTCGTGCCGACGGCGCGGAGTCGGGTGCGGAAGCGATTCGTCAGCATCTGCAAGCGGTACGCGAGTTCTTCGAGCTTATGAAAACCGAGATTCCCGACCTTATCATTGAAAACTGCGCTTCCGGCGGACATCGCCTGGAGCCTTCGATGATGGGTGTCAGCGCGGTTTCCTCGTTCTCGGATGCTCACGAAGCCATCGAGATCCCCTACATCGCCGCCAGCCTGCACAAGCTGATGCTGCCTGCTCAGGAGCTTATCTGGGCTACGCTGCACGGCGATGACAGCCGTAATCGTTTGGTGTATTCCCTTGCTGCCACCTTCCTCGGTCGTGTTTGCTTGTCCGGTCCGATGAACGAACTGAACACCGAGCAACGCGCCGTTGTTAAGCAGGCGATGGACTTCTACAAGCAGTTGGAAGACGTTATCATTAACGGCGACACCAAGCTGTACGGCAACCGCGGAAACAACACCCGTTACCCCACCGGTACGCAAGCAGTGGTACGCCGCACGGACAAACAGATTTTGGTCGTTTGCCACGCATTCCGCGAGCCGCTTGAAAAAGAGCTTCGCATTGACCTCGGCGCCGACGTCGCGGTTGAAAACCGGTTCGGCGATGTCAAGGTTTCCGTGGAAAACGGACAACTGGTGATAGATCCTATGCAACCCCTGACCGCACACGCTATTCTTTTAAACATCAAATAAAGGAGAGAACAGTATGATTATCCGTCAAGAAGTAAAAGATTTCGAAAACCTCGGCTTTGGTATGTTTGTGCATTTCGGTGCCTACAGCCTGATGGCGAAGGGTGAATGGGCTATGTTCGCTCACAAAATCGAGCATGCCGATTACGAGCCTTTTGCGCACGCATTTTGCCCGAAAGCCGATTGGGCTACCGAGTTGGTTGCCGCTGCCAAAAACGCCGGTTGTAAGTACATTACGCTGACAACTCGCCATCATGACGGCTTCTCGCTGTACGATACGTGCGGTCTGAACGATTACGATGCCCCCCACTTCTGCGGTCGCGACCTGGTGCGCGAATTTGTGGATGCTTGTAATGCTGCCGGTATCATTCCCTTCTTCTATCACACGTTGCTGGATTGGCGTGAGCCCAGCTACAAAGAGGACTTCCCGACGTATCTGAAGTATCTGCGTGCCAGCATTGAAGTTCTTTGCACCAAGTACGGCAAAATCGGCGGTCTGTGGTTTGACGGTAAATGGGACAAACCCAACGAAGATTGGCAGGAAGACGAGCTGTACGGCTTGATTCGTAAGTATCAGCCGCAGTGCATAATTATCAACAACACCGGTCTGAACGCCCGCGGCGAAGCCGGTCACATCGAGCTGGACAGCGTTACCTACGAGCGCGGTATGCCCACCAAGATGCCGGAAGAAGCTCCGAAGTATCTCGCCGGTGAGATGTGCGAAGTGCTGAACAGCCACTGGGGCTATGCTGCCGGTGATATCGCTTACAAAGCACCTGCCGACATCATCCGTATGCTGGCAGGCTGCCGTCGCTACGGTGCCAACCTGCTGCTTAACATCGGCCCGATGGGCGATGGCTCGATTCGCCCGATTGATGCGGCGTTCCTGGCGCTGATGGGTGAATGGGTCACTCTGTTCGAGGAAGCGATTCGCCTCCCTCGTCCTACCTACATCGATGTCGAAAACAAGCCGGATAACTTCCTGCTCAAGCACGAGAACTGCTATTACCTCTTCTGCGATCACCTGCGTCCCAGCGCTGACGAGAACGTTACCATCGCCGCAGAAAAAGGCACTTACGAGAGCACCTTTGAGCTGCCGGATACGGTTCGCTCCGTCGCTTGGCTGGATACCAACGAGCCGCTGGTATTCGAGCAGGCAAACGGCAAGGTTACGGTGCATACGCCGCCCTTCGTTTATGGTCGCAACACGGCCGTGCGCGTGGCAAAGATCATCTGCGAATAATTACCGAAAAAGAAAGACGGACACTCTGCGGAGTGTCCGTCTTTTTCTTTGATATTACAGTGCCTGAACAAGCGGTGCGTCGTTTTCCAGCGTAATCGCAAGACCGCAGAGCGTCTCATTACGGCGAGTAACGAGAATGGTCGCCAGACGATCCTCGATTTCGCGGCGAACCGTATTGCGAAGATCGCGAGCACCGCGCTTGCCGCCGGCAGAACGATGAGCCAGCCAACCCGGGATATCCTCGCTCCATTTCAGCGTGATACCCTTTTCCGCAAGCGAGCCTTTCAGCTCATCCAACATCAATACCGCAATGGCACCGAGGTTTTCCTCTGTAAGCGGCAAAAAGTGAATAATCTCATCCACACGACTGATAAACTCAGGACGCAGGAAATCCGAAAGCGCTTTTTCGCTGCGTTCTTTGGAAGCCTCGGCATCGGTTTTGCCAAAGCCCATCAGGTTCTCACGGAACTGACTGCCTGCGTTGGAGGTCATCACAATCACGGTGTTCTCGAAATTCACCACGCGACCTTGAGCGTCCGTTACACGACCCTCATCCAGAATCTGCAGTAAGATGTTAAGCACATCGGGATGCGCTTTTTCAATCTCATCAAACAGCACAACGGAATACGGCTTGCGTCTGACCTTTTCGGTCAGCTGACCCGCTTCGTCATACCCAACATAACCGGGAGGCGAACCAATCAAGCGGGAAACCGCGTGCTTTTCCATATATTCCGACATATCCAGACGCACCAGCGTATCCGGTGTATCGAACAGCTGTGCTGCCAGCACTTTGACAAGCTCGGTTTTGCCGACGCCGGTAGGTCCGACAAAGATGAACGAAGCCGGGCGACGACGCGGGCTAATCTGAACACGACTGCGGCGAATTGCGGCAGAAACCAGCGAAACCGCTTCGTCCTGACCAATGATGTGCCGCTTCAGTTCGCTTTCCAAATCGGCGAGCTTTTCCAGTTCGTTTTCGCGAATCTTGGAAGCCGGGATACCCGTCCACAACTCGATAACCGCAGCCAAATGCTGCTCGGTAACCGGCGTGCTTTCCGCTTCGGGGCGGATAACGTCAACCTCCTGCTCGGTTTTAAGCAGTTCGGCACGAACGTTGGCAAGCTTTTCGTAGTCGATGGTTTCTTCCGCCATCAGCTCCGTCTCCTTGCTGCGCAGTTCGTCGGCACGAATCAGCAGCTTAGCAAATTCATCCGCCTTGGTATTTTGCAGCGATGCGGCGGTACACGCCTCATCCAGCAGGTCGATAGCCTTATCCGGCAGGAAGCGATCGGTAATATACCGTTCGGAAAGCACAACCGCCTGACGCAGTACAGCTTCGCTGACCGATACACCGTGATAGTTTTCGTAATACGTGCGAATACCGCACAGCATTTCCACTGTGTCGCTGATAGAAGGCTCTTCCACGCGAATCGGTTGGAAGCGGCGCTCCAAAGCGGCATCCTTTTCAATGTGCTTACGATATTCATTGAAGGTCGTAGCACCAATCACCTGAATTTCACCGCGAGAAAGCGCAGGCTTCAGGATGTTGGCGGCAGACATACTGCCCTCGGAATCACCCGTTCCGACAAGCGTGTGTACCTCGTCGATAAACAAAATGATGTTGCCTTGTGCCTTAACCTCTTCGATAAGGCCCTTAATACGGCTTTCAAACTGACCGCGAAACTGCGTACCCGCTACCAAAGCGGTCAAATCCAGCAGGTGCAGTTCCTTATCGCGCAGCTTATACGGAACGTCTCCGGCGGCAATACGCAGTGCCAGTCCCTCGGCAATCGCCGTCTTACCGACACCGGGCTCACCAATCAAGCAAGGATTGTTCTTGCTACGACGGCACAAAATCTGCGTTGCGCGATAGATTTCGCGATCGCGACCGATAATGGCATCCAGCATATTCTCTCTGGCTTTTTTGGTAAGATCGGTACAATAGGTATCCAGAAACTTGCGTTTCTTCTCTTTTTTCTTATCCTTTTGAGGCTCTTTTCCCTCTTCGTGGGATGCAGCCGTCTCCTCGCCCGCCTGCTTACCAAAGAGGTTCTGCAGAAAAGGAAACGTCGCGGCACCACCGGGCATAAACCCTTCGGCACCATCCTCGCCCTCCGTGGCCATCAGCTCACCGAACTGCTCATCCATCGCCTCGAGTTCTTCCTGACCGATACCGAATTTATTGAGCAAATCGTTTACCGGCTGGATGCCGAGTTCCTTGGCGCAAGTAAGGCAGAACCCTTCGTTTTTGGTTTCATTTCCTTCCATTCGTGTGACAAACACAACGGCAGGACGTTTGTTACAACGAGAACAAAGCATAAGCGCTCCTTTTGTTATTCACCGTTTTCGGTGGCAGAGTGTTTCTTGGACAGGCCGTTTTCGCGGCGAAGCTGGAAATACACAGCCAGGTACATAAAGAACGAAAAAATCATGGTAGCGGCAACCAATGCAATCAATGTTGTCAGCACCCAGGCCGGCATATTCGGCCAGAAAGCAATCACCGACATCACGATGTAGAATGTAAAGGTGGACACCTTTCCAAACCACTTCGCGCCACGGATGATTTCCTTACGGGAGAACAAAATCCAACCGCCGATGGCTTGCAACAGTTCTTTGGAAAAACAGATGATAACCAGCACCGTCAGTTCGGGATTGGTGATGGTCAGGCAGATAAGCACAACAATCTGCGTCAATTTATCCGCGAACGGGTCAAGCAGCTTACCGATTTCGGTGATCTGATTAAACTTTCTGGCGATATAGCCATCAAACAAATCGGTCAGACCGGACAGCACCAGCATCGCCAGCGACAGTTCAAAATAACCGGTAAGATACAGCACGGCAAACACCGGCAACAGCACAAGCCGCACCAGTGACAACACGTTCGGAATGTTCCATACAAATTTTAAGCGTCCCATTGAATCAAGTCCCTACAATCAAAATCAGAATATGTTCATAATCGGGTTGATTTCAGCAACAAAGCTGACCAGCCACGTTTCACGAATAACCTGCTGTGATACGATAGAATCCGAAGAGGCCAACACAGCGATGACCTGCAAAACGGAAACGAAAAGCAATACATAGACCAAACCTTTGATGCCGCCAAGCACCGCACCGAGTGTGCCATTGATGCGGCGGAGAATCCGTACCGAAGTAAGCGGCTTAAGCAGTTTGGCAACCAACCGCAAAACGAACAGCAGCACAACAAACAGAAGCAGGAATGCCACAAAGCGAACCAAAGGAAGAATCATCGGACGTGCAACATTCATAGTTACCGCTTCAGCAACGCTGTCCGCCGTGGTAGCACCCTCTTCACCAAGATCGTTCAGAGCCTCTTTGAGCGTTCCGCTCTCCTTAAGCGCCGATGCAATCGGACCGGGTAACTCTTCCAGCAAAAGCTCCAGCTTTTCCACAGGTTTGTTGATTACGGAATCCTGCATTGATTCGCTCAGCCCGCTTTTCATACCTTCGGCAATAATATTGTCAAATACGGCGTTGGCAATCGGTGAGCTGAGTGTGAGTGCCAGCACAAAAGAAATCACCCAAACAGCCAGCTGAATTACCGTTTGCAGGAATCCTCTGCGGTATCCCAAAATCACCGTAGCGGTAACAATCAAAACCACGATAAGATCCAAAACAAATGACATCTTGTTTCCTCCTTATCACTGCGATTACAAGTATTGTAGCACTTCTAAAACAAATAAACAACAAAAACAGGGTTATTTTTCCAATCTTTTCAGTTCGCCGAACGTAAGCACCATCGGTTCTTCACCGTAAGCTACAGCCAAAAGGCAATCCGACGGAACGGATATCTCTTCCTTAACACCTGCGCTCGTCAAACGATACAGCGACGAATCGGTGAGTGCAAGCACTTCACCACCATATGCCGTGACAGAGCGAAGCGTACCGTTGTACTCCGCTTGCTTCACCAACTCGCCATCGCCGTCAAACAGCCAGATAACGCCGGAATCGGTAGCACCGTCACGGCGAAGGGCCACACAGGCAAGCGTTTCGGAAAAGGCGTATCCCACAGGAATAACACCATCACAGTTCGTCTTTACGAGGGTTTGCTTGTCACCGCTGATAGTCCAAACCTCACGATCGCCGACCGCCAGAACAACGGAATCAGACAGATACGACACCGTGTGAATCAGCACTTCGGAACCGGTGCGTTCCACAACGGACTTTTCCTCAAGGTCGACGATCAGTGCTGCCGATTTCAGCATACCGCCCTCGGATGACGTACCAACCGCCGTCAGCTGTGAACCATCGGGCGACAGCGAGACATCACACAGCAGATATTTGCTGCTTTGATGCTCGAAAATCGTCTTGCCATCCACATCTACCACACGAATTTCCGACAGATAACTTTGTGAAGAGCTGTTAAGCACAAACGCCATCACACCATCAGCAGTCACTGCACCGGCATAAATCTTTCGGTTGGCGAGCTCCCCTGTGTATACGGTTTCGCGGCGGGTTTCCAGCTGGAATCGGCTTCCCCCTATCTCGGTAATCAGCGCATACTCTCCGGCACTGTCCAGCGTGGGATCGGCAAACGGATGTGCGCGTTCAACCACACAGGAAGCGTTATCGGTAAAGAATTTTACCGAAGATTTATCAAGCACCACCAAATGGGGGTTAACCTCTATCATATCGATAACGGCAGAACCATCAATCGTATACGGGAATTCTTCGCCTTTTTCCGCCACATCAAACGTCTGATCATACCAATCCAGGAAAGAAATCGGCATAATTTTTCGCCAATTGTTCACCAGCAGAAACACCGCAAGAACAATTACACCGACAATTACCAGACGAATCAGCAAACGAATCCACGGCCAGTAATTGGTGCGAGAACCGCGTCTGCGCTTTCTTTGGGAAGTGTTATCATTACTCACACGAACACCTCCGCATCGTAAAATACTTCGTCCAGAAACAAGCCATGAGGCGGCGCGGTAATGCCCGCAAAGGAGCGCTGACCGCTTTCCAGAGCATGTGCAACATCATCATTGGAGAGGCGACCGGCTTGTACATCAAGCAATGTCCCTACCATAATACGAACCATATTGTACAAAAATCCGTCGGCTTCCACCGTAAACGTCACCATATCCCCTTCGCGGGTAACTTCGGAGCGGCTTACGGTTCGGCACTTATCCTCCACAGAGCTTCCTGCGGAACAAAACGCCGAAAAATCGTGAGTTCCCAGATACAGTGCCGCCGTACGGTTCATCGATTCGACGTCCAGCGGCGCTCGCATGTAAAGGGAATGACCTTTATAAAACGGAGACCGTACCGCACCGTTCCACATGTGGTACGTATACCGTTTGCCACGGGCGGAATATCGGGGATGGAACTCTTCGGGGACAGTCCGACACTCCAAAACCGCAATGTCCTCGGGCAATACGGCATTAAGCGCTTTCAAAAGCGATTGTTCCGTAAAGCGTGCAGGACGATCCACCGTACAGCAAAACCGACGCGCGTGAACGCCGGTATCGGTGCGGCTGCAACCGGTTACACCATAGCGAACACCGCAGACCTGCTCCAACGCGTCCTGCAGCGTTTCCTGCACGGTGATACCGTTGGGTTGTACCTGCCAACCGTGATACCGTGTTCCGTCATATTGCAATGTCAGTAAAAACTTTTCCACGGTATCACCGTCCTTTCATTAAACAACAGCGGGCATAAACTGATTGCTGACAAGCAGTGCCGCCGTGAATACTACCATAACCAAAATCGCAACGAAATCGTCAGCCGTCATATGCAGTTGCTTCATTCGTGTGCGTCCGTCGCCGCCGTGGTAGCAGCGACATTCCATCGCCGTCGCCAAATCGTATGCACGGCGGAACGAAGAAACAAACAGCGGCACCAATACGGGAATCAACGCCCGCACACGCTGCAACAGGCTTCCGCTTTCCATATCCGCACCACGCGATTTCTGAGCCGACATAATCTTATCGGTCTCTTCAATCAACGACGGAATAAACCGAAGCGCAATGGTCATCATCATCGCAATCTCGTGTACCGGAACGCGAATCACACGAAGCGGACTCATCAGCCGCTCCAGCGCATCGGTAAGCGTTGTCGGCGATGTCGTATAGGTCAGCAACGAGCTGGCCGCAATCAGACACAGAATACGAATCGCAATAAAGATTGTGCGATAGATGCCTTCCCACGTGATGGTGATGATCCAGAACTCCACAAGCGGCGTGCCTTCCGCATAAAAGATGTTGAAGAAGGCGGTGAAAATCAGCAACGGGAGAACCGGCTTAAGACCTTTTACAATAAGTTTCACGGGGATACGCGAGAGCAGTACGCACGCAACCAGGAAACCGGTTGCCGCGCCGAGACCAACCCAGTTGTCGGGGAAAAAGATGACAATGATGTAGGTAAAGGTGAGCAACAACTTTACGCGCGGATCCATCCGATGCAACAGGGACTTGCCGGGGAAAAACTGGCCGATGGTGATATCAGACAACATGCGGCTCGCCCCCTTTCAGCAAACGAAGCAGCTCGCTTTGCGCCTGATCCAGCGTGTACACCGCATCCGACACGGGAACACCCTTGCTGCGAAGCAGGTCAAACACCTTGGTGATTGCCGGAACGGACAACCCCATTTCGTTAAGCTCATCGGCACGCGCAAAAATATCCTGCACCGACTCCAGCATCGCCACCTCGCCGTGGTTAAGCACCAACACACGATCCGCTACACGAGCGATATCCTCCATACTGTGGGATACCAGCAACACGGTCGTATTATTCTCACGACGATAGTCACGAATCATTTGCAAAATACGCTCTCTGCCCCGCGGATCCAGGCCGGCAGTCGGTTCGTCCAGAATCAGAACACGCGGCTCCATTGCCATCACACCGGCAATGGCGGCACGGCGTTTTTCACCACCCGACAGCTCAAACGGAGACTTTTCAAGCAGCGCCTCGTCCAAGCCGACGCGCTTCGCCGCGCGTAGTACACGCTTTTTGATTTCTTCTTCCGGAAGTCCCATGTTCTTAGGACCGAATGAAATATCTTTATATACGGTTTCCTCAAACAACTGGTATTCCGGATACTGGAACACCATACCCACCTGAAAACGAACCTTGCGGATTTCTTTGGGGTTTTCCCAAATATCCTTGCCATCCAGCAATACCGTTCCCTCAGTAGGCTTCAGCAAACCGTTAAGCAACTGCACAAAGGTGGATTTACCCGAGCCGGTGTGGCCGATGATGCCAACAAGCTCACCCTCCCGAATGGAAACAGACACATCCGAGAGAGCTTCCTTTTCAAACGGTGTTCCGACGGAATACCGAATACTGCAGTTTTTGGTTTCAATAATTGCCATAAAACTTCAACCTTACTTTTTCTGCCACAACGCCACAATCGCTTCGGCACACTCTTCGATGGTCAAAATACCCTCCGGCAAATCGACCCCTTCACCACGAAGGCGATAACACAACTCCGTGGGTTGCGGCACATCCAATTCCATACTCCGCAATTCCTCAACGTGAGAAAACACCTCGTTCGGCGCACCATCCAGCACCACCTCGCCGTTGTTCATCACAACAACGCGGTCTGCCAGAACAGCTTCCTCCATATAGTGCGTAATCAGCACAACCGTCATTCCCTCGTCGCGATTAAGACGGCAAATGGTATCGATAACTTCCTGACGGCCACGCGGGTCCAGCATAGCGGTCGGTTCATCCAGCACCAGGCAATCCGGCTGCATAGCCAGCACACCGGCAATCGCCACACGCTGCTTCTGACCGCCGGAAAGCTTGTGCGTGTCGTGTCCGCGATAGTCATACATACCTACCGCTTTGAGGGCGTTATCCACGCGCCGGCGGATTTCTTCGGGCGGGACACCCAAGTTTTCGGGGCCAAACGCCACATCCTCTTCCACAATGGTGGAAACCAGCTGATTATCGGGATTTTGCAAAACAAGACCAACTGTGCTGCGGATATCGTATTTGCAATCCTCGTTTGAGGTATCAATATCACGAACCAGCACCTGTCCGCCGAGCGGCAACAACATCGCATTAAAATGCTTTGCCAGCGTTGATTTTCCACAACCGTTATGACCGAGAAGCGCAACAAACTTGCCTTCGGGAATCTTTAAGTTGAGGTGATCCAACACAACCGCCGGTTTGCTTTCTTCGTCCTCGTAGGAAAAGCGAAGATCCTTAACCGTGATCATATCCATGCTTATTCCTCCGATTTCCACCAGGCACTGGCGCCACAAGGCAGCACCAGGCCGCTTTGCGTGACGGGCAACCCGATTTCATCCGCCTGCGTTACACCGCCAAAACGGGGCTTTACAAGCGAAGCAAGCATATACTGCATAACCGACGGAGACAAGCCGGTCGTGTAGGAGTTAATCAGGAAAAACAGCGGTTTATCCGACAGCAGCTTCACACACTCGGAAACCAGACCGTAAATCTGGTCTTCCAGCTTCCACACTTCGCCGCCGGGGCCGCGACCGTAAGACGGAGGATCCATCAGAATCGCATCATATGTGTTGCCGCGGCGCTGTTCGCGCTGTACGAATTTTCCACAGTCATCTACAAGCCAGCGCATCGGACGATCGGACAAGCCGGAGCTCGTCGCGTTCTCTCTTCCCCATGCGACCATACCTTTGGAAGCGTCCACGTGGGTCACGTGTGCCCCGGCCGCCACACAAGCAAGCGTAGCACCGCCGGTATACCCAAACAGGTTCAGCACGCGAATCGGGCGATTGGCACGACGAATCATCTGCGCCATTGCATCCCAGTTTACCGCCTGCTCCGGAAACAGACCCGTGTGCTTAAAGCCCATCGGCTTCAGGCGGAAACGCAAGCCTTCAATGCCGGCGTCCGGGCTGTTGTAGCCGATTTCCCACACATCCGGCAGTTGGCGATAGGTTTCCCAATGACCGCCACCCGTCGAAGAACGATGATAGCGGGCATGAGCCTTTTTCCACAGCGGATGCTGACGACCGGTATCCCACAAAATCTGCGGATCGGGACGAATCAGCAACGCATCGCCCCAACGCTCCAGCCGTTCGCCATTGGTGGCATCCAGCAATTCATAATCTTTCCAGTTTTCAGCCGTTCTCATAACCGTGCTGCTCCTTAAAACGTCATCTGATGTTCCAATCCCAGATGTTCATATGCCGCAGGCAGAACCACTCTGCCGCGCGGTGTGCGATTGATGAAACCGATCTGCATCAGATACGGCTCGTATACGTCCTCGATAGTGATGGCTTCCTCGCCGATAACCGCTGCCAATGTATCCAGACCGACAGGGCCACCGTTGTAATGCTGAATCATAGCCAGCAACATACGACGGTCAACCATATCCAGACCGAGTTCATCGATTTCCAGACGATCCAGTGCCACACGCGCAACGTCCGCTGTAATAGAACCGTGGTTCAGCACTTGCGCAAAATCGCGCACACGCTTGAGCAGACGGTTAGCAATACGCGGCGTACCGCGGGAACGAGAAGCAATCTCCAGCGCACCGTCGTGGTCGCAGGTAATGCCCAGAATATCCGCACTGCGCTGTACGATGCGTCCCAGCTCTTCGGGAGTATACAGCTCCAGGCGGCAAATTACGCCGAAACGGTCACGCAGCGGCGCCGACAGCTGACCTGCACGGGTTGTTGCGCCAACCAGCGTAAAGCGCGGCAACGGCAGGTGAATCGACGAAGCGCCTTGACCTTTACCGTTGATAATGTCGATGGCAAAATCCTCCATCGCGGGATACAAAATCTCTTCTACCGTACGCGGCAGGCGGTGAATTTCGTCGATGAACAGAACATCGCCTTCCTCCAGATTGGTCAGCAGCGCCGCCAAATCGCCCGCACGTTCCAGTGCAGGACCGGAGGTAATACGGAAATTCACGCCCATTTCATTGGCGATAATGGCGGACAGCGTCGTCTTACCGAGACCGGGAGGGCCATACAGCAACACGTGATCCAGCGGTTCGCCGCGAAGGCGGGCGGCATTGATAAACACCGACAGGTTTTCTTTGACCTTTTCCTGACCGATGTAATCGTTCATCGTCCGCGGGCGAAGCGGGTTATCGCCGTCATCCTCGGGAAGGTATTCGGTAGACATCATCCGATTTTCAAAATCCATCTCGTCCATCTTCACCCCTCCTTAACTGCGTTTTCCCAGCTGCTTAAGCGCCTGGCGAACCATTTCTTCGACCGACAGCGAGCTATCCAGCTTTCCGACAGCCGCCGAAGCTTCGCCGCTGCTGAATCCGAGCATCGTAAGTGCGTTCACCGCTTCGGCAGCACCCTGCGACACGCTGATAACACCAACCGGCATATCGTTCTGCGTGACCACACCGCTCGTTGCAGACGGCAGGCCAACCTTATCCTTGAGTTCCAGCACCAGGCGCTGTGCCAGCTTGGGGCCAACGCCCTGCGCTCTGGTGAATTCCTTATGATTTCCCGAAGCGGCAGCCAGCGCCACACGTTCGGGCGTCAGTTCCGAAAGAATGGCCAGACCCACTTTAGGACCAACGCCGTTAACCGACGTCAGCAAGCGGAAGCAATTCAGCTCGCTGCGATCCGCAAAGCCAAACAGCTCCATAGCATCTTCACGAACGTTCAGATAGGTGTACAGCATCGTTTCGGAACCGACATTCGGCAATTGACGCGCTGTGTTGGCGGTGATAAAACAGCCGTAGCCCACACCGCCGCACTCCACAACAGCCAAATTCAATTCACGGTGGATGAGCGTTCCGCGCACACTGTAATACATCCGTCAAACCCCTCTCATAATCTTTTGTTTCAGCGCCGTACCGCCCATCTGTGCGTGACAAATGGCAATCGCCAGCGCATCGGCGGTATCATCCGGCTTCGGGACTTGCTGCAAGCGAAGCAGGCGCCGCGTCATTTCCATCACCTGCGGCTTTTGTGCTTGTCCGTAACCGGTGACCGCGCTTTTCACCTGAAGCGGTGTGTACTCAAAAATCGGGATACCGGCATTCTGTGCTGCCAGCAAAATCACACCGCGCGCCTCGGCGACCTCGATCGCCGTTTTTTGGTTATTCTGAAAATACAATTTTTCAATCGCCAACGCATCGGGCTGATGCTTTTCAAGAATCAGCGACAAGTCGGTGTAGATGGTCTGCAACCGCTCAACAAAAGGTGTACCCGCTTCGGTGGTCACAGCACCGAAATCAATCGGCGAAAAGCGTCCACGTTCATAATTCAAAACACCCCAGCCGATAATGGCATAACCGGGGTCAATTCCGACAATCCGCATTGGTACACCCCCTTCATTTGCGTTACAGAACAGTATATCACATTTATGCGTTAGAATCAATAATCAAACGGCGAATTGCCTCTACGGAAGTACGCGCCGCCGAGGTGGTATCCTCTACCTTCTTGTTGGGAAGTCCGGCAGCTTCTCGTTCCTGATTCCACACCACGTGCAGCACACAACCCGAACGCATTTTGCGAGCCGCCGCCACGATGTACAACGTCGAGGATTCCATCTCCGACGCCAGGCAACCGCCCTCAATCCAGGACTGCCATTTGTTCTTCAGTTCGTAGCTGACAGGCGAGCTTTCGGGAGAATGCTGTCCGTAAAACGAATCCTTGCACTGCACCACACCGGCATGTACGGTATATCCCAGCGATTTAGCAGCGCTTCTCAGTGCCACTGTCACATCCAAATCGGCAACCGCCGGGAATTCAATCGGCAGATATTCACGAGACGTGCCCTCTGCGCGGATAGCACCGGTGGCAACAACCACATCGCCGCCGCAAACCGACAAATCCATACCACCGCATGTGCCAATGCGAATAACGGTGCGTACACCGCAGCGATACAGCTCTTCCAGACAAATCGCCGTCGAGGGACCACCGATACCGTGAGAGGTCACCAACACACGCTGACCTTCAAGTTCACCCGACCACGTGGTATACTCGCGATTGGAAGCAACAAAGGCCGGATTGTCCATCAAGCGGGCGATACTTTCCACACGTCCGGGGTCACCGGTGATAATGGCATACTCCGCTCCGTCCGCCGGTGTCAGACCGATGTGATACATCCGTTCTTCGTTAAAATTCATCATACAAATCGCCCTCCGGCTAAAAAATCGCATTGTTATTTTTAGTATAGCAGGAAATTGCTTGTCAGACAAGCAGTTTCCTGTTATAATTATATAAATTTTTAATTAAAGGAACTCGGTTATGGCTGTTTTATCCGTCCACAACTTAACAAAGAGCTTTGGCGACCGTTGTTTATTCGATCGTCTGTCTTTTGATGTCGCCGAACACGACCGTATCGGCTTCATCGGCAACAACGGATGCGGTAAAACCACGCTTTTCCGTTTACTGACCGGAGATGAAACACCGGACTCCGGCGAAGTTCTCCCCTCTCGTGGGGCGCGTATCGGCTATCTTGAGCAGCATACGCTGTCGGATGACATCACCGTTTGGGAAGCACTGGAGGGTGTTTTCGAGCCGTTGCGCCGTATGGAAAAAGAACTGGAGCAGATCAATCGCTTGCTTGCTGACAGCAGTGACACAGCCCTCATCGAGCGGCAGGCACAGCTGCAGGAGCGCTTTGAAGTCGATGGTGGTCTGTATTTCCGCAGCCGCGTTGCCTCCACCTTGATTGGTCTCGGCTTTGACGAAACGTTCCACCACCGCTCTGTCACAACGCTCAGCGGCGGTCAGCGCTCCAAGCTGGCAATGGGACGGCTGTTGCTCTCCGGCTCGGATTTGCTGCTGTTGGACGAACCGACCAACCATCTGGATATCGCTTCGGTGGAGTGGCTGGAAACCTTCCTGCGCAGCTATACCGGTGCGGTTATCGTCATCTCGCACGACCGCTATTTCCTTGACCGTGTGACCACCCGCACCATGGAGCTTTCACACGGCAAACTGTACATCACCGGCGGCAGTTATACCGCCCACAAAGAACAGCGCGAAAAAGATGCGGAAATTGCGCTTCGGCACCATAAAACCACCGAGCGCGCCATCAAAAAGCTGGAAGAAAACATCGCCCTGCTGAAGCAATGGAATCGCGAAAAATCCATCCGCGCCGCCGAAAGTCGCGAAAAGCGGCTGGATCGTCTGAAAGAACAACAGGTCGAACTCGAACGCAGTGACGCCACGCTGAAATTCGGCTTTACCGCGGCAACCACCAGCGGCAACGAAGTGATAAACGCCGAAAATCTTGCCAAAGCATTTGACCATCCTCTGTTTAAAAACGTTTCGTTCCAGCTGCGCCGCAGCGAACGTGTTTTTGTGCTCGGCCCGAACGGCTGCGGCAAAACCACTTTGCTTCGTCTTATCACCGGCGAGCAAACACCGGACGACGGCTTCATTCGTTTCGGTTCCCGTGTTTCTGTCGGCTATTACGACCAGGTACAAGCGCATCTGGAATACGACAAAACGGCGATTGATCAGCTGTGGGATGCATATCCATCACTGACACAAACCGAGCTTCGCAACGCCTTGGCAGGCTTTTTGTTCTACGGCGACGAGGTATTCCGCCCCATCCGCCAACTCAGCGGTGGCGAGCGTGCGCGGTTGCTACTGCTTAAATTGATGCTCGCACACGACAACCTGTTGCTGTTAGACGAGCCGACCAACCATCTGGACATCGCCTCCCGAGAAGCACTGGAAGCCGCGATGGAAAACTACGACGGCACACTGCTGGTCGTTTCGCATGACCGCTACTTTATCAACCGTATGGCAACGCGCATTCTGAAGCTTTCCACCGATGGCTGCGAAAGCTACCCCGGTAACTACGACGATTACATTGAGCGTTGCCAAGCTGTCACCGAAGCGGTGGTCAAAGAAACGGCGGCTGCGCCTGTAAAGGAAAATACTTACCAGAAGCGAAAAGAACTGGAATCGAAAAAGCGGAAGCTGACAACAAGAATCCGCCGCTGTGAGGAAGAAATTGCCGCCTGCGAAGAGCGCATCGCCCAAACGAATGCCACACTGGAGCAACCCGATGTGGCAGCCGATTACGACAAGGTTGTGGAACTCAGTGCCGCTTTGGAGCAGGAGAACCAACGCTTGGAAGAGCTGATGCTCGACTGGGAAGCGGCACAAACCGAACTGGAAGCATGTGAAAGCGGAGACGCTTGACAAATCACCTGTTTTGCCGTTTAATAGAACTGACACCACATCGAAAGGATGAGGACTGTGAACATCTACATTATGGCCGATCTTGAGGGTATCAGCGGCATTTACACCGAAGAACAAATCGGGCCTTCCATGTCTCGCTTTGACGAGGGACGGCGGCTGATGACGCGTGAAATCAATCTTTGCGCCGAATGCTGCAAGGCGGCAGGTGTCGACAAGGTGTTTGTCCGCGACGTTCACGGCGGCAGCTACACGGTTATCTGGGATGAGCTTTCCCCCGCCGTTGACGCGGTGATCAGCGGTTGGACGGGCACCAATCGTTTTGTTGGTCTTGGCGATTGCGACGGCGTGATTTTGCTTGGCTACCACGCTATGGCGGGCGCTGAAGACGCACTGCTTGAACACACGATGATTCGCCACGCCTATCGTCGTTTCAAAGTCAATGGTACGCCGTTTGGTGAAATCGGCATCGATTCCGCTATCCTCGGCGACTATCACGTACCGGTAATTATGGTGTCCGGCAGCGCCCGTGCCTGTGCAGAGGCGAAGCAGTTCCTGCCGTGGGTCACCACGGTTGAAGTCAAGCAGGATGCCGCCGATACCGGAGCGGTTCTGCTTTCCCCTGCCGAATCCGAAAAGCGTATGCGCGTCGGCGTGAAAGCCGCTGTGGAAGCGCTTAAATCCGGAAAAACAGGTATTCACGTTGTGGAAAAGCCGGTACGCATTCGTCTGGAGTGCCACACGAACCATCCGCTCCCCAAAGCAGACGGCAAAGCGTATATGACGGTCATTGATGAACACACCTACGAGGTGGTTGGCGACACATTGGAAGAAGCCTTGTGGCGCGTTTTCTGACCTTTTAAAAGTTTTTGCAAAATTTCCGCAATTACCTCTTGACAACCACCGCGCTTTTCGGTATAATACAGCATGTTCCGCAAGCGTGGGATATGGACGTTTAGCTCAGCTGGTAGAGCATTCGCTTGACGTGCGAAGGGTCAGCGGTTCGAGTCCGTTAACGTCCACCAAAAAAGAAGTAACTTTTGTCTACCAAAAGTTACTTCTTTTTTTATCCAAGCCGCAGGCTTGGTATATCATCACCGCGCGAAGTGCGGTGCATATCATCAGCCCCTTTGGGGCTGTATATCATCACGCGTCAGCGTGTATCCTCCTGCGGCTTGATGAAATGCAACACTGTGTGTTGATGAATTGCGACAGGAAATGCAGAAAACCACCCTGTAAAAACTTAGGTTTTTACAGGGTGGTTTCTTATTTTCCCGATAAGGGATGGGCATAGCGGAAGGAACGCACGTTACCCTCGGTGATGAAATACTCGGTTTTGATTTGGTCGGGAGATGCGGGAAAGGTGTCGATCAGCACCAGTTTGACCTTCATTTTTTGAGGGATGATGTTTTTTATGTAGACGGAACCTCCGTCCGCTACCTTCACGTTCCCACGCCATTCGGCAAGCCCTGCCAGATTGGGGGCAAGCTCGATAAAAACGCCGTATGGCTCAATGCTGCGAATGACTCCCACCACCGTTTGCCCCACTTCAAAGCGAGCGGCATTCTCCTCCCACGTGCCAAGCAATTCCTTGTGGGTAAGGCTGATTCTGCCGCGGCTTCCCAAACGCACGTCGTCCCGTGCCTTCACGGCACAAAGGATACGCTGACCGATGCGAAATCGGTCCGAGGGATGCAAAATGCGGGAAACGGAAATGCAGTCGATGGAAAGAAGGGAAATGATACCACAGCCGATATCGCAAAACGCGCCAAAGGGCTCAAAATGCGTCACTCTTGCCTCCAGCACGTCCCCTTCCTCCTTCTGATCCAGATACTCTCTCAGGCACCTTTCCTGCGCCTTTTTTCGGGATAGGTAAGCAATGGGAACAGGCTCGTATTCGATCCGTTCCACAACGAAAACGCTGGGCTTTCCCACACGGGTGATCACGGCAATGTCACGAACGGGAGCATTCTCCTCGGTAACGGTGACCTCCTCCTTTGGCAGGATGGCTTTCACCCCTCCCAGATCAAATATCAAGGAAAGATCCCGATCGCAAAGGGTGCTTTTTGCTTCTAAAAGCGTCCCGTCCTCCATTGCCTTTTCCAATCCCGCAAGCGTCGAGATCGCCATTTGATTCTCCTTGGTCGGATACAATTCCCCCTCAGGGTAAAATACGTTCATGTGGCTCCTCCGTTTTTTTACTTTTTCTCATTTTATGAGGACGGCGGCCATCTTATGCCCTCCCGAAACAGAATTTCCTCCACGGCATTTTCTTCCCCTGCCAGCGGCAACACAGACAGCACCCCCTTCGGCTCCCAGCCGAAGGA